>NZ_JBVIST010000007.1:0-388608 GCF_055575375.1 Streptomyces sp. NPDC034111
AAGCAGTCCACACACCAGGCCCCGGAGGTCCGTCACCGCACCCGACAACCACCTGGCCCGCCGCAGGCGCAACGGCGAACAACCACCACGGCGGGCCAGCCGACAACGTGGGCGAATGGAGTAGCCGCGGGCGCCCCTGAAGTGCGTGATGCCAGGTCTTGGGATCTTATGTGCCGTAGGCACGATCCGGAGCTGAGGAGGCGTCATGCGCGGACGCGGGGGCGTGAAGTGGTGGGGGGCGGGAGCTCTGGCCGTCGCGGTCGCGCTCGTGGCCACGGCGTGTGGTGGGGGGAGTGCCGGCCGGTCCGGGGTGGTGAGTGCGTCGTGGGGGGATCCGCAGAATCCGCTGGAGCCGGCGAATACGAACGAGGTGCAGGGCGGCAAGGTCCTGGAGATGCTGTTCCGGGGGCTCAAGCGGTACAACCCGAGGACCGGGGCCGCGGAGAATGTCATCGCGGACCGGATCGAGACCAAGGATTCGCAGCACTTCACGGTGGTGCTGAAACCCGGCTGGACTTTCAGCAACGGAGAGAAGGTCACCGCCAGGTCGTTCGTCGACGCCTGGAATTACGGGGCGCTGATCAGCA
The DNA here is from genome assembly GCF_055575375.1 of Streptomyces sp. NPDC034111. Lineage (NCBI taxonomy): Bacteria > Bacillati > Actinomycetota > Actinomycetes > Kitasatosporales > Streptomycetaceae > Streptomyces > Streptomyces sp. NPDC034111. The sequence continues at coordinate 588 of NZ_JBVIST010000007.1, forward strand.
ACAAGCAGAAGAACGCGCCTTTCTTCCAGTACATCGAGGGATTCGACCGGGTGCATCCGGCGAATGGCCGGCCCACCGCCAGGACGCTGTCCGGGCTGTCGGTGAAGGACGACCGGACCTTCACCGTCACGCTCCATCAGAAGTTTTCGACCTGGCCGGACACGCTGGGCTATACGGCCTTCATGCCGCTGCCGCGGACGTTCTTCACGGACCATGCCGGGTGGCTGGCGAAACCCGTCGGGAACGGGCCGTATCTCGTGGACTCGTACGACAAGGGGTCCGTGCTGCGGATGCGGAAGTGGGAGAAGTATCCGGGGGACGATCCGGCCCGTAACGGCGGGATCGATCTGCGGGTCTATACGGACAACAACACGGCCTATACCGATCTTCAGGCGGGGAACCTGGACCTGGTCGACGATGTGCCGGCCGCGCAGCTGAAGAACGCGCGGAAGGATCTCGGCGGGCGGTACCTCAATCAGCCGGCCGGGATCATTCAGACCCTCACCTTTCCCATGTACGACAAGCGGTGGTCGCGGGCGGGGGCGGACAAGGTCCGGCGGGGGCTGTCGATGGCGATCGACCGGGCGCAGATCACCGAGGAGATCTTCCAGCGGACGCGGACGGCGGCCACCGACTGGACCTCGCCGGTGCTGGGCAAGGACGGCGGGTACAAGGCGGGGCTGTGCGGTGCGGCCTGTGTGTTCGATCCGGCCAAGGCGCGGCAGCTGATCAAGGAGGGCGGTGGAATTCCCGGCGGCCGGATGACGCTCATGTACAACGCGGACACCGGGTCGCACAAGGACTGGATCGACGCGATCTGCAACAGCATCAATAAATCGCTGGGCGATGACAAGGCGTGCGTGGGAAACCCGGTCGGGACGTTCGCCGATTTCCGCAACAAGATCGCGGCCAGGTCGCTGACCGGACCTTTCCGGGCCGGCTGGCAGATGGACTATCCGCTGATCCAGAACTTTCTTCAGCCGCTGTACTACACCAACGGCTCCTCGAATGACGGCAAGTTCAGCAACCCCGGCTTCGACAAGCTGGTGAACGAGGCGAATGCGGCGACGGATACCGGCGCGGCCGTCGCGAAGTTCCAGGACGCGGAGAAGATCCTCGCCCAGCAGATGCCGGCCATCCCGCTGTGGTACCAGAACGGCAGCGGCGGCTATTCGGACCGGATCAGCCACGTCTCGCTGAATGCGTTCGGCGTGCCGGTCTACAACCAGATCACGGTCAACTGAGCGGACAGTGAAGGAGGTCGGGGATTCATGGGACGCTATGTGGTCCGGCGGCTGCTCCAGATGGTCCCGGTGTTCATCGGCAGCACCTTCCTGATCTTCTTCATGGTGTACGCGCTGGGCGACCCGGTCGCCGCGATGTTCGGCGACCGCGCACCGGACCCCGCCACCGCCGCACAGATCCGCCGCGACCTCTACCTCGACCAGCCGCTGTGGAAGCAGTACCTGCATTACATGGGGCAGATCTTCCAGGGCAATTTCGGCACCGCGTTCAACGGCCAGTCGGTCACCGAGCTGATGGCCTCGGCATTTCCCGTCACGCTCCGGCTGACACTGGTCGCCGTCGTCATCGAGATGATCGTGGGCCTGGTGCTGGGCGTGTTCAGCGGACTGCGGCGCGGCCGGAGCATCGACACCACGGTGCTGATCGCCTCCCTCGTCGTGGTGTCCATCCCGACATTCGTCAGCGGCTATCTGCTGCAATTCGTGTTCGGGGTGCGGTGGGCCTGGGCCGCGCCGTCCGTCGCCCCCGAAGCGCCGCTGAACGAACTGCTGCTGCCGGGGCTGGTGCTGGCGCTGGTCTCGCTCGCCTATGTGACCCGGCTGACCCGTACCTCGATCGCGGAGAACGCCCGCGCCGACTACGTCCGTACCGCCGTCGCCAAAGGCCTGCCCCCACACCGCGTCATCAGCCGCCATCTGCTGCGGAATTCGCTGATCCCGGTCGTCACCTTCATCGGCACAGATATCGGCGCCCTGATGGGCGGGGCGATCGTCACCGAGCGCATCTTCAACATCCATGGCGTCGGATTCCAGCTCTATCAGGGAATCCTCCGGCAGAATTCGCCGACCGTCGTGGGCTTTGTGACGATCCTGGTGCTGGTTTTCCTCCTCGCGAACCTCCTCGTCGATCTGCTCTACGCCGTCCTCGACCCGAGGATCCGCTATGCCTGAGCCCTATGTCCCCAAGGAAGCCATCGGCCACGGCGACGGCGGTTCCGCCGCGCTGGCCATCGGCGAGGCGGAGTCGCTGGAGCGCAGGCCCGGTGCCGCACCGCCCGGCGCCGGGCCACCCGCCGGAGTGCCGCTCGGCAAACCGCGCAGCCTGTGGAGCGACGCCTGGCACGATCTGTGCCGCAACCCGGTCTTCGTGCTCTCCGCGCTGGTCATCGTCTTCCTGGTGATCATCGCGATCTGGCCGCAGCTGATCGCCACCGGCAACCCCTACCGCGCCGACCTGGCCAAGGCCCAGCAGGGCTCCCAGCCCGGCCACCCCTTCGGCTTCGACACCCAGGGCCGGGACGTCTACACCCGGGTGGTCTACGGCGCCCGCGCCTCGATCACCGTCGGCGTCTGCGCCACGACCGGCGCCGCACTGCTCGGCAGCCTGCTGGGCGGACTGGCCGGCTTCTTCGGCCGCTGGTCGGACACCCTGCTCTCCCGGACCGCCGACATCTTCTTCGGCATCCCGGTGATCCTCGGCGGCCTGGTCTTCCTCTCCGTCGTCACCAGCACCACGGTCTGGCCGGTCGTCGGCTTCATCGTGCTGCTCGGCTGGCCGCAGGTCTCCCGGATCGCCCGCGGCTCGGTCGTCACCGCCAAACAGAACGACTACGTCCAGGCCGCACGGGCGCTGGGCGCCGGCAACGGACGGATGCTGCTGCGGCACATCGCCCCGAACGCCGTCGCCCCGGTCATCGTCGTCGCCACCATCGCGCTCGGCACCTACATCGCCCTGGAGGCGACGCTGTCCTACCTGGGCGCGGGCCTGAAGCCGCCCACCGTCTCCTGGGGCATCGACATCTCCACCGCCTCCACCTACATCCGCACCGCGCCGCACATGCTGCTGTGGCCGGCCGGCGCGCTGAGCATCACGGTGCTGGCGTTCATCATGCTCGGCGACGCGGTGCGCGACGCCCTCGACCCCAAGTTGCGCTGAGGAGAAGGCAGATGACCAACGGTGCCGGGCAGCAGGGGGACGGCGGTGCGGCGACGGCCCTGCTCGACGTACGGGACCTGAAGGTGGAGTTCCGTACGAGGGACGGGATCGCCAAGGCCGTCAACGGCGTCAGCTGCCGGGTGGCGCCCGGCCAGACGCTGGCGGTGCTCGGCGAGTCCGGCTCCGGCAAGTCCGTCACCGCGCAGGCCGTGATGGGCATCCTCGACTCACCGCCCGGCTATGTGACCGGCGGCGAGATCGTCTTCCAGGGCCGCGATCTGCTGAAGCTGCGCAAGGACGAGCGGCGCAAGGTCCGCGGCGCCAAGATGGCCATGATCTTCCAGGACGCGCTGTCCGCACTGAACCCGGTGCTCAGCGTCGGGGCCCAGCTCGGGGAGATGTTCCAGGTCCATGAGGGGTCCTCCCGTAAGGAGGCCCGTGGCAGGGCCGTGGAGCTGATGGAGCGGGTCGGCATCCCCGCCGCCCGGGCGCGGGTGGGGGACTATCCGCACCAGTTCTCCGGCGGGATGCGCCAGCGCATCATGATCGCGATGGCGCTGGCCCTCGGCCCCGACCTGATCATCGCGGACGAGCCGACCACCGCGCTGGACGTCACCGTCCAGGCGCAGGTGATGGACCTGCTGGCGGAGCTCCAGCGCGAGCTCACCATGGGGCTGATCCTGATCACCCACGATCTGGGCGTGGTCGCGGACGTCGCCGACACCATCGCGGTGATGTACGCGGGCCGGATCGTCGAGACCGCGCCCGTCCACCAGCTCTACCGGGCGCCCGCCCACCCGTACACCCGCGGGCTGCTGGACTCCATCCCGCGGCTGGACCAGAAGGGACAGCGGCTGTACGCGATCAAGGGCCTGCCGCCCAACCTGACCGCCATCCCGCCGGGCTGCCCCTTCAACCCGCGCTGCCCGCTGGCCCAGGACATCTGCCGCAGTGAGCTGCCACCGCTGTACGAGGCCGGCCCCGGCCGGGCCAGTGCCTGCCACTTCTGGAAGGAGACCCTCGGTGACTCCGCCCACGCGTGAATGCGCGGGCTTCCTGCGTCGGTGGCCAGGCCGCGACGCAGAGGGCCAGCCCGGCCCTGTTTGCCGTGTTGAGGGCACCGATGCGGTCGGCGTGGTCGCCGTGCCCACACCGGAGGCACTCGAAGCGTTCCCGGTCGCGGTTCTCCGCTGCCGTGTACCCGCAATGTGGGCACTGGCGGGAGCTGTTGCGGGGATCCACCGAGATCAGCTCGCGACCGGCGCATTCTGCCTTGTCTGCGAGGATGCCGAGGAACACGCCCCAACCCGCGTCCAGAATTGCTCGGTTGAGCCCCGTCTTGGCCGAGGCACCGTTGGGCTCGTAGGTACCGTCTCCGGCCTGTCTCGGGGCTGGGCGGCGGATCATTGCCTTGATGCTCAGCTTCTCGTGCGCGATCATGTCCGCCTGCCGCACAAGGGTGAGCGCAGTCTTGTGCGCGTGGTCGAGCCGCTGACGGCGCACCTTTGCGTGAAGCTTGGCCACCCGGCGTATGGCCAGACGGTGCGCCTTGGACCGGTCCCGAGCCCGCTTGCGTTTCGGGAAAGCGCCAAGCGCCCGCTGCGCGGCGGCCAGCGCTTCGGTAACGCTCGCCAGGTGCCTCGGGTTGGCGAAGTGCTGCCCGTCGCTGGTGGTGAGGAAGTGCGTGATGCCCATGTCGATGCCGATCTCACGGCCTGTCGCGGGCAGGGGCTCGGTGGGTATGTCGTCGCAGGACAGCACCACGAACCAGCGCGCCCCCTCACGCTTGACACTGATCGTTTTGACTCGCCCGCGCACTGGACGGTGCTGGTGAACGCGTACGTGTCCGATGCCTTGGAGACGTACGCGGGTTTGCGCATCGTGCGGGGTGGAGTCCCACCTGCAGCCGTCCCCGTCCTTGGGCCATTCCACCGTGTCGAACCGCGAGAGCGAACGGAACCGGGGGTGGCCCGGCGCCTGCCCTGCCTTGACGCGGCGGAAAAACGCCTCGAACGCCCGGTTCAACCGCCGCAACGTGGCCTGCTGGGACGAGAACGACCAGCGTGTCTGGTCTGGATCGGCGGCACGGATCTCCTTGAGCTGCGCGGACTGGTCCGCGTACCGAATACGCGTCCTGGACGGGTGCAGCCAGGCGTCCCGCCGCTCCTGGAGCGCTCCGTTGTACAGAGTGCAGTGGGCGGCAAGCATCGCCGACAGCGCTGCCTGCTGCCGCACTGTCGGCCTCAACAGGAACTTGAAGCTCCGTCGCATGGTCGTTCACCTCCTCCCAGCCAACGCGGCCCACCGTACGTGGTCCCACTGACAACAGCGCAGATCTGTGCAGAAGGCCGAGGTCAAAGGCGTTGAAGCGAGTAAATCCCCCCACGCCGGAAGGAGATTCCTCCTATGCCGGCCATCCGACGGTGCGCGGCGAGCCGATCCTGGAGGTCCGCGACCTGGTCAAACACTTCCCGCTCACCCGGGGTGTGGTGTTCAAGAAGCAGGTGGGCGCGGTCAAGGCCGTCGACGGGGTCTCGTTCGCCCTCCGCAAGGGCGAAACCCTCGGCATCGTCGGCGAATCGGGCTGTGGAAAGTCCACCGTCGCCAGGATGCTGGTCGCCCTGGAACGCCCGACGGCCGGTCAGATCCTGTACCACGGCGAGGACATCACCCACCTCTCCGGCCGCGCGATGAAGTCCGTACGCCGCAACATCCAGATGGTCTTCCAGGACCCCTACACCTCCCTGAACCCCCGGATGACGGTCGGCGACATCATCGGCGAACCGTACGAGATCCACCCCGAGGTGGCCCCCAAGGGGGACCGCCGCCGCAGGGTGCAGGAACTCCTGGACGTGGTGGGGCTCAACCCCGAGTACATCAACCGCTATCCGCACCAGTTCTCCGGCGGCCAGCGGCAGCGCATCGGCATCGCCCGCGGTCTCGCCCTGCGCCCGGAGATCATCGTCGCCGACGAGCCGGTCTCCGCCCTCGACGTCTCCGTCCAGGCCCAAGTCGTCAACCTCCTGGAGCAGTTGCAGGACGAGTTCGACCTCTCCTACGTCTTCATCGCGCACGACCTGTCCGTCGTACGGCACATCTCCGACCGTGTCGCGGTGATGTACCTGGGCCGGCTCGCCGAGACCGGCACCGAGGAGCAGATCTACGACCACCCCACCCACCCCTACACCCAGGCCCTGCTCTCCGCCGTGCCCGTACCGGACCCGGGCGCCCGCGCCCACCGCGAACGGATCCTGCTGACCGGCGATGTCCCCTCACCGGCCAACCCGCCCTCCGGCTGCCCCTTCCGCACCCGCTGCTGGAAGGCTCAGGACCTGTGCGCCGAGGTCGTCCCGCCACTGGAAGTCCCCCCGGAATTCCGGGAGTCGACGGGCCCGGAGCGACACCCCTCGGCCTGCCACTTCGCGGAGGAACGACACGTGGTACCGAGCGGCCGGGCCCCCTCCTAGGCCAGGTCGCGCGCACGCTCCGGCGTGGCCGGCGTCTCCGGTGTGGCGTCCGGAAACGCCAGCGCCGCCGCGGCGGGAGAGATTCCCGCCACGGCGGCAGCCGGTACCGCGCAGTTACGCCTCAGTCGTCGGACTCCGGCGCGGCCTCCTCCATCGCCGCCAGCGCCGGGTCGAGGATGATGTCCTCGTCGCGCGCCGCGGTCGTCGGCTCCTCCGGGAAGTGGCAGGCCGTCAGATGGCCGGTGTTGTTGCCGGAGAGCTGGAGCAGCGGCGGCTCCTCGGTGGCGCACTTGTCCTGCGCCTTCCAGCAGCGGGTACGGAAGCGGCAGCCGGACGGCGGGTTGACGGGGGAGGGCACGTCGCCGGCGAGCCGGATGCGCTCCCGCTCCTCCTCGTCGTTCTCCACCAGCTTGGCCTCGGGCACCGCCGACAGCAGCGCGTGGGTGTACGGGTGCCGCGGCCGGTTGTAGATCTCGTCGCGGGGGCCCACCTCGACGATCTTGCCGAGGTACATCACCGCGACCCGCTCGCTGAAGTGCCGCACGATCGCCAGGTCGTGGGCGATGAACAGGAACGCGATGCCCAGCTCGCGCTGGAGGTCCTGGAGCAGGTTGACGACCTGCGCCTGGATGGAGACGTCCAGGGCCGACACCGGCTCGTCGGCGACGATCAGCTTCGGCTCCAGGGCCAGCGCCCGGGCCACACCGATGCGCTGCCGCTGACCGCCGGAGAACTCGTGCGGGAAGCGGTTGTAGTGCTCCGGATTGAGGCCCACGGTCTCCAGGAGTTCGCGGATCCGCTTCTCCCGGCCACCGGTCGGGTTGATCCCGTTGATCTCCATCGGGCCGCCGATGATGGTGCCCACCGTCTGCCGCGGGTTCAGCGAGGCGTACGGGTCCTGGAAGATCATCTGGATCTCGGAGCGGACCGGTGCCAGCTCCTTGCGCCCCGCGTGGGTGATGTCCTGCCCCGCGTACGTGATCTTGCCGGAGGTCGGCTCCATCAGCCGGGTGAGCAGCCGTCCGGTGGTGGACTTGCCGCAGCCCGACTCGCCGACCAGGCCGAAGCTCTCGCCCGCGTGCACGGTCAGGTCGACACCGTCGACCGCCTGCACCGCGCCGACCTTCCGCTTGAACGGAAAGCCGCCGTAGATCGGGAAGTGCTTGGTCAGGCCTTCGGCGGTGAGCAGCGGCTCGCCCTGGGCGGGCGCGGCGTCGCGCGGCGCCGGAAGGGTGACGTTCTCTGCCATGGTGGTCGCTCCTAGCCCAGCCGGGGCTTGATCTGCTCGGTGAAGAGGGTCTGCTTCTGCTCGGCGGTCAGATGGCACGCGGCGGCGCGCCCGAGCTCCAGCAACGGCCGCTCGTCGGTGCAGCGGCTGCCGCCGACCTCGGCGGTGAAGTCGCAGCGCGGGTTGAAGGCGCAGCCGGAGGGCGGGTTGAGCAGGCTCGGCGGGGAGCCGGGGATCGGGTGCAGCGCCTCGCTGACGTCCGAGGAGAGCCGCGGCATGGAGCTCAGCAGGCCCCAGGTGTACGGGTGCCGGGGCTCGGTGAGGATCTCCTTGACGGAGCCCCGCTCCACCGCCCGGCCCGCGTACATCACCAGCAGGTCGTCCGCCGTGTTGGCGACCACGCCGAGGTCGTGGGTGATCAGGATGATCGCGGAGCCGAACTCCTGCTGGAGGTCCTTGAGCAGGTCGAGGATCTGCGCCTGGACGGTGACGTCCAGGGCGGTGGTCGGCTCGTCGGCGATCAGCAGTTGGGGGTTGCAGACCAGCGCCATGGCGATCATCGCGCGCTGGCGCATACCGCCGGAGAACTGGTGCGGATAGTCGTCCACCCGCAGATTCGGCTGCGGGATACCGACCTTGGTCAGCATCTCGATGGCGCGCTGCCGGCCCTCGCGCTTGCTGGCGCCGGTGTGCTTCATGAACGGCTCGGCGATCTGCCGGCCGACCGTGTAGTACGGCGACAGCGCGGTCAGCGCGTCCTGGAAGATCATCGCCATCTTGTTGCCGCGGAGCTTCTCCAGGGTCTTCTCCCGGGCCCCGGTCAACTCCTGGCCGTCCAGGTGGATTTCGCCGCCGATCGTGGTGGCCTTCGGGTTGTGCAGGCCCAGGATCGCCAGGTTGGTCACCGACTTGCCGGAGCCCGACTCGCCCACGATGCCGAGGGTCTGGCCGCGTTCCAGATCGAAGGAGAGCCCGTCGACCGCCTTGACGATGCCGTCCTCGGTGGAGAACCGGACATGCAGGTCACGAACGGACAGGAAGGGGTCGGACCCGGCCGGCACGGTGGTGCCTTCGGTCTTGGTGAGTGTGGTCACTTCAGGCTCTCCTAGGACAGGCGCACGCGCGGGTCGATGAAGGCGTACGTCGCATCCACGATGATGTTGAACACCAGGATCAGGGCCGCGCTGAAGACCAGCACGCCCAGGACCATGGGCAGATCCAGGGTGATGACGGAGTCGATCGCGAGCCGTCCGACGCCCGCCAGCTGGAAGGTGAACTCGGTGATCATCGCGCCACCGAACAGCGAGCTGAGGTCCATGCCGAGGATGGTCACGATCGGGATCAGCGAACCGCGCCAGGCGTAGCGCAGGAAGACATACGCGCCGGACATGCCCTTGGCCTTGGCCGTCCGGACGTGTTCCTCCTGAAGCTGCTCGATCATCGTCGAGCGGGACATACGGGTGTACTGCGCGGTGAAGATCGTCGCCATCACGACCCAGGGGATCAGCAGGCCCATGAACCAGCCGGCGGGGTTGGAACTGAACTCCACGTACTTGGGGGAGTCCATGAGGCCGCTGTACACGAACAGGCCGAGCGCGATCGGACCGAGGATGTAGATCTGTGCCGAGCTCAGCACCATCGAGATCGAGGTGAGCACCTTGTCGATCATGGAGCCGCGCTTGTAGGCGGCGAGCAGGCCGGTGCCCAGACCGACGGTGAGGAACACCGCGGCGCCGCCGATGGCCAGCGAGGCGGTGGTGGGGAGCCGGTCGATCAGCGTGGACCAGACGTCCTGCTTGGTGGCGAAGGAGTAGCCGAAGCAGGGGGCGTTGCAGTGGCCGATGGAGTAGTCCCGGCCGGCGAAGATGCCGACGAGCCAGTCCCAGTACTGGGTCGGCAGCGGCTTGTCGAGGCCGAGGTTCTGGTGGATCAGCGCGATGTTGTCCGCGGTGCAGTTCTTTCCGCAGGACATCGTCGCCGGGTCACCGGCACCGAAGAAGACGAAGAAGGTGAAGGCACTGAGCAGGAGAAGAATGACAACAGCGCCGAACGTCCGGCGAAGTAGGAATTGAAGCATGGCAGTTCGCTGCTCTCAGGACGGCGGCGGCATGGGCGTGAGGGGTGGCGGACCAAAGGCCCCGGAGGGCGCGCGTTCCGCCGTGTGCGCGCCGTCCGGAGTGCCTTCGTCATGCGGTGTGTGTCCCTGAAGGGGCTGCTGTGGCTACTTCTTCAGGTACAGCGTGTTCGGGTCGAGGTAGCTGACGTCCATGTTGTAGCGGGTGCCACCGATGTTCGAGCCGTGCAGCTGGAGCATCTTGGTGTAGAAGACCGGCGCGGCCGGGTTGACCTTCTCCACGATGTACTGGTGCAGCTTCTGCCACTCCTCGGTCGCCTTCTTGACGTCCGTGATCTCGGAGATGCGGGCGATCTCGGAGTTCACGTGCTTGTCGTTGACGTGGGAGTAGTTCGAGGCACCGTCCTGGATGGTGGTGCCGTCGTACGACGGCGGGATGACGGTGGAGGCGTCCGGCCAGTCCTGGCCCCAGCCGGTCATGTAGATGTCGAAGCCGTTGTCGACCTTGCCCATCTGCTCGTACCAGGAGGCCGCGTCGACCTCCTTCTTCTGCACGTTGAAGCCGGCCTTGGTCAGCGCGTCCTCGATGACGACGGCTTCCTTCTGGCGCGCCTCGGTGTTGGAGTAGGCGTAGACGAGCTTCATGCCCGTCTTGCCGGCCTCCTTGAGGAGCTTCTTGGCCTTCTCCACGTCGCCGTTGGGCTTCGTCAGCTTGCCGTAGGGGTCGTAGCCCTTCTTGTAGCCCGCGACGGTCGGGGCGAGCAGACCGCCGGCGATCTCACCGCCGTAGCTGCCGCCGTTGACCCGGACGATCTGCTGGCTCGGCATCGCGTAGGTGATCGCATCGCGGATCTTCTTGTCCTTGATGCGGTCCATGTTGAAGTTCATCTGCCAGACGTAGGGCTGGTAGCCCTGGACCAGGCGCTTGCTGGCGCTGGCGTTGGTCAGCACGTCCTTGGTCAGCGTGGGGTCCACCGCGTTGGTGAAGCTCACCGCGTTCTTGGCCTCACCCTGGTCGGCCATCAGGCGCTTGGTGGAGTCCGAGGCCTGGTGGTTGAAGGTGATGCTGTAGCCGTCCGGGTACGCGGTACGCATCGGGTCCGTCTTCGGGTCCCAGTTCTTGTTGCGCACCAGCTGCATCGCCTTGCCGGACTTGAACGACGCGATCTTGTACGGGCCCGCGCACACCGGCGCCACGTCGTAGGCGTCCTTGGTGTCCTTGGCGCTGTCCGGGACCACGCTGTAGCCGGGCATCGTCAGCGCGTACGGCAGCTGCGACTGCGGCTTCTTGAAGTGGAAGATGACGGTCTTGTCGTCCGGCGTGTCCAGCACGCTCTTGGGCAGGTGGTCGCCCTTGTACGGACCGTCCGGCAGCGCCTTGCGGTAGGTCGTGCCGGCGCCCGACAGCCAGGTCTGGATGTACGTCGGGCCGTCGGTGATGAACTTGGCGTACAGCCGCTCTATGGAGTGGCGGATGTCCTTCGAGGTGATCGGCTTGCCGTCCTCGAACTTGATGCCGTCCTTGAGCGTGTACTTCCAGGTCTTGCCGCCGTCGGACATCTGCCCGGCGTCGGTGGCGAGGTCACCGACGACCTTGGCGTTGCCCTTGTCGTCCTGCTTGAAGGCGGTCAGACCGCGGAAGATCAGCTGCGACAGCGCCTTCATGTCGCTGACGTACATCTGACCGGGGTCGAGGTGGTTGTAGCTGTCACGCTGGTACACGCGGATGGTGCCGCCGCGGTGCGCGCCCTTGACGGCGACCGCCGGGCCGGTGGAGTCGGCGGCGGTGCCCATCGGGATCGCCTTGGCCTGCGCGGCGGCGTCCGCGTCCGTCTGCGACTTGTTCTTGTCGGAGCCGCTGCCACCGCTGCAACCGGTCAGCGCGAGTGAACCGGCCGCCAGGGCCACGATCACCGCGCGAGCTCTGCGCGTAGAAAGTGCGTTCATGAGTTCCGAGCACCTGCCTGTCAGTTGGGGTCCAGTTGTGCTGTCCGAAGCATCCGGGCAGGCCCGGCCGGTGGGGTGACAGCAACCCCTCCTCAAGTGGACGATCAGCGCCCTGACTTGGGGTCGAAGGCGTCGCGGACCGAGTCTCCGAGCAGGTTGAAGCAGAGCACGAAGATCAGCATGGCCGCGGCGGGGAAGAGCAAGAAGGTGGGGTCGTTCTCGTAGAAGCGGGCGCCTGCCTGGAACAGCCGGCCCCAGTCGGGCGTGGGCTCGATGATGCCGACGCCCAGGAAGGACAGGCCTGCCTCCGCGGTCACGAAGAGGGGGAGCATGTATGTGCTCTGCACCAGTACGGGGGTGACGACGTTCGGCAGCAGTTCCTTGCGGATGATCCGCCAGGGCGAGGCGCCGGTGATCTTCGCGGCCTCGACGAACTCCCGCTCGCGCAGCGAGAGCACCTGCCCTCGCAGCAGCCGGGCCAGACCCATCCAGCCCAGGAACCACTGCACGATGATCAGCGCGCAGACCCGGACGTACGTGGGGGTCTCATCGCCCGGCGGCACGAACAGCGCCACCACGACCGGCATGAAGGCCACGAAGGTCAGCTGGCTCGGGAAGGCCAGCAGGAAGTCGATCACCCGGCTGAGGAAGTAGTCGGCCTTGCCGCCGACGTAGCCCGCCGTCACACCGATGATGATGCCGGTGACCACGGTCAGGATGGTCACCGCGACGGAGATGCCCAGCGACATCCGCATGCCGTAGATCAGCTGCATGAACACATCGCGGCCCAGCTGCGGCTCGATACCGAACCAGTGCGCGGGAGAGATGCCCCCGTTGGCGCCGGCGGGATAGCCGAACTCGTCGAGGAGGTTGGGGTCTTCGTTGGCGTAGAGCGTGTACGGGTCCTTGCCGTACAGCGCCCCGATCACCGGCGCCAGCGCCGCGATGACGAAGAAGGCCAGCACGACGATCGCGCAGACCACACCCGTGCGGTCACGTTTGAACCGCATCCACATCAATTGGCCGGGGGATCGGCCGACGAGCTCACCGCCCTTGCTCTTCTTTTCCTTCTTCAGACCCTTGGGTCCAAGCCCTGGGGTGTCGGACTTGGTAGCCGCGGTCTGGGATGGACTAGTCATCGCGAAGTGCCCCCGCGCCGAGTTCTCTTGGAACGTGAAGCGGCGCCGATCGCACCGCTGGATGAGCGGACTTTCGCAAGTGATTTATGGCGGAGTCAAGGGGATCGGGTGCGCTAGTGAACAGGTCGTCTACTTCTTGAGCGAAGATTGCGCAGATCGACGCCAGGGCGTGCTTGACAGGGGGGCGCGATATACGGCATGGGGGACATATAGCCACCAACTGCTTTAACATGAAGGCAACTTCACTGTCGCAACACCGATATACGGACGCGCCATGATGAACAACGTACGGCCGTGCGGGTGCCGTAGACCGGCCGGGACGCCAGGCGGCGCCCCGGCCGGTTGTCGTTTTGCACACTTTGCACCCGGTGCCCCCTCCGGCTCTGTTGTCCCCACGCCAGGAGTGCAGTAGACCTGCGGTGGACGCCTCGTATACCGGGGCGCCGTGGACGACCCTGGTACACCGACACGGACGGGGGGCGGACCGTGTCCACAGTGCGGGATCGCGTTCTCACCCGCGGTGCGCGCAGCGCCGGCGCGCTGGTCTGCCTGCTGCTCGCCCTGCTCAGCACGGCCTGGATCATCCGGGACCTCACCCTCGCCCAGCACCCCGCCGACCTGTGGTGGACCTGGCTCGGAGAGGCCCGCCGGCCAGGGGAGTTCACCGCCTGGGCCACCTGTCTGCTCGACCCGCTGCTGGTGCTCGGCGCGCTCACCGCCGCCCTCGCCGCACTGCGCTCCGCCGTCCCCTCCTCCGTGGCCGCCGGCGCCCTGCTCTCCCTCGCGGCCGCCACCGCCCTGCTGCGCACCCCTCTGGTGTGGACGCTCAGCGCGGGCTGGCTCCAAGGGCTGGACAGCGGTCTCATCTCGCGGGCACGGCTGACCGCCTTCGCCCAGCTCGCACTGGCCGCCGTACTGATCGTGGTGGTCGCGGCGGGCCGACGGTTCGAGGGGCGCACCGGGCGCCCGGTACGCGGGCTGCCGGAGGTCGCCTCGTCGGCGTACGGAGTGGTCCACGCGCCCCTGTACGACGCGGACCTGGGCCGGCCCGGCCGGCCGCACAAGGGCCCGGCCCGCACCACCGCGGCCCTCCTCGGCGCCGCCGCACTGGCCGTCGCCGGCTGGGAGATCCACTGGCTGCTGCGGCTCGGCACCGATGTCTACCGCAAGGGCCTGCTCGGCGACGCCTCGGTCTTCCGCGCCCTGCTCCAGCCGCCCGTGCACTGGCACGCGGCGGCGCTCGCCCTGCTGGCCCTGGCGGCCGCGGCCGCCGCACTGCGCCGGGCGGCCTGGGCCCGGCCCGCGTCCGTCGCCGCCGCGGCGCTGCTGCTGGTGCACGGCGCCGTGTTCCTCGCCTTCGCCGTGCACACCGGCGAGGTGGACCGTTTCGCCGCGCTGCCCGCCGCGGCCCGGCTGGAACTGGCCACCGCGGCCTTTGTGGCCGCCGCCGGCCTGGTCACCCTCATCGTCGCCGCCCGGCGCGGTGTACCGGACGCCGCCGACGGCACGGACACCGTCCTGGCGTACGGCTCCGCCCCGGGCGAGGCGCGGCCACCGCACGCCCCGCCCCCGCCGTCCACGCTCCCGCCGGGCTGGTGAGCCACGCCCCAGGCAGGGCGCGGCTCACCAAGCCCGTCCTACCGGGCGGAGATTCCCAGTGACCGCTTGAGGAAATCGACCTGAAGCAGCAGCAGGTTTTCGGCCACCTGCTCCTGCGGCGTCATATGGGTCACCCCGGACAGCGGCAGCACCTCGTGCGGACGGCCCGCGGCCAGCAGTGCCGACGACAGTCGCAGTGAATGCGCCACCACCACATTGTCGTCCGCCAGGCCGTGCACGATCAGCATCGGCCGGTGCGGCTCCACCGCCCCGGACAGCCCCTCGTCGGTGAGCAGCGAATTCTCCGCGTACACCGCCGGCTCCTCGTCCGGATGCCCGAGGTAGCGCTCCTGATAGTGGGTGTCGTACAGCCGCAGATCGGTCACCGGCGCCCCCACCACCGCCGCATGAAAGACATCGGGACGGCGCAGCGCCGCCAGCCCGGCGAGATAGCCGCCGAACGACCAGCCACGGATGGCCACCCGCGTCATGTCCAGGGGAAAAGATCCGGCCAGCGCCTGGAGGGCGTGCACCTGGTCGTCCAGCGCCACCTCGGCGATCCGCCGGGAGACCGCCTTCTCCCAGCCCGGGGAGCGCCCCGGCGTGCCCCGGCCGTCCGCGACGATCACCGCGAACCCCTGGTCGGCGAACCACTGCGAGGTCAGATGCGCGTTGTGCGAGGCGACCACCCGCTGGCCGTGCGGACCGCCGTACGGGTCCAGCAGCACCGGCAGCGGACCGTCCCCCTCCGCATAGCCGGAGGGCAGCAGCACCGCACACGGAATCTCCCGCTCCCCGGCCACCACCAGCCGGGGCCGGGCGGTCAGCACCGGCTCCTCGGCGTACGAACCGATCGTGGCAAGGGACTTCTCCCCGCCGTCCGGATCCAGCCGGACCACCTCCACCTGCGTACCGGGCCGCTCCAGCGACGTCTGGGACAGCACCGTCAGCGGTCCGCCGCGCACCGCCGAGGACACCGTCGGATACGGCCGCGCGCCCACCCGCTCCCAGCCGCCCTGGTCGCCGCTGCCGCGGAACCAGGCACGGTAGACACCGATGTCGTGCATATCGGTGCCGCTCGCGGAGAACAGGACATCGTCCTCGCCGATGTCCAGGACGGCCCGCACATGCAGCGGCGACCCGGTCAGCGGCCGGGCACCCACGAACAGCTTGCGCGCACCGCCCTCGTCCGCGATCCGCACCAGCCGCCCGTCCGGCGTCCAGGCCGGCACCCCGGGGAACGGCTCGACCCAGACCTCGTCCTCGTCCTCATGCACCGTCCTGGTCGCACCCGTCGCGGTGTCCACCGCCAGATAGCGCTGATCGCGCTGGTCACGGGCCTGCACCAGCAGCAGCGGCGGACCCGACGCAGACCAGTGCACCCGCGCCAGATACGGGTAGCGCCCGGTGTCCCAGCTGACGTCCGTACGCGAACCGTCCAGCCCGAACAGCGTGAGACCGACCTCGGCGTTGGCGGTACCCGCCGCCGGATAGGCGACCTGCGCCGGCTCGCGGTCCGGGTGGGCCGGGTCGGAGATCCACCAGCGCCGCACCGGCGACTCGTCGACCCGCGCGGCCAGCACCGCATCGCTCTCCGGAGACCACCAGAAGCCCCGGTAACGGCCCATCTCCTCGGCCGCGATGAACTCCGCAAGACCCCAGGTCACCTCGGGCCCTTCGGGCTCCGCCAGCACCCGGTCCGCCCGTACGCCACAGCCCCCGGCCCCGCCCTCGCCGCCGTCCGACGTCGTGGCGCCGTCCACCGCCACCACCCGCAGCCGGCCCTCCGCGACGAATGCCACCTGCCGGCCGTCCGGTGACGGACGCGGGTCCACCACCGGCCCGTGCACCGGGAGTTCACGCGTCGTACCCGCCCGCAGCTCCGACACGAACAGCCGGCCCGACAGCGAGAACGCCGCCAACTCCACCGCGGAGTCCGTCGCATAGCCGACGATGCCCGCCGAACCCTCCCGGCTGCGCTCGCGGCGGGCCCGCTCCTCCGGAGGAAGGTCCTCCTCCGCGCCCGCCAACAGGGCCCGCGGATCGGCGGCCGTGAACTCCCGTCCCTCCTCCAGGTCGAGCACCCACAACTGCTGGCTGCGATCGGTGCCCGAGGAGGAACGCAGGAAGGCGACGCGCGCACCGTCGGGGGAAATGCTGTAACCACGCGGTGCGCCCAGAGTGAAGCGCTGCGTACGGGCAGATTGCCGCGGGAACGAAGGCTGTCCGGTCATGGGGCCGAGCCTAGGCCCTGCCCCGTGGATCCGGACCGTTCCTGATCGCCCCGATCACTCCCCGCGAGCCGGGGCTCACCGCGGTCGCGTTCGTGAAGATCGTGTGCGCCCCCGCTCTGCTTCCGTGCTCCGACTTATGCGCTACGTCGGAAAGTTATGATCCCTTGCGCGTAGTGGGTACGGGGTAAAGAGCCCTTGGCATACCCCGGTGCGCGGTTCCGTGGAAGCGGTCCGGGCACCACAACTCTGTCCGGACCGTGTGTACTTGGAGGTGGGCCGCCGTGGCACTCTCGATTTCGGCGGTGGTGCTGCTGGCGATCATTGTCTTCTTGCTCGTCAAGAAGTCCGGACTGAAGGCGGCGCATGCCTTTGTGTGCATGCTGCTGGGCTTCTATCTGGCCAGCTCGTCCATCGCGCCCTCGGTCAAGACGCTGACGACGAACGTCGCCAGCATGATCGGTGGCATCAAGTTCTGAGGCGCCACCGGACCGGCTCGCCTCCGCCGCACCCGCGGTGGCCCGCCCCGCCGTACGGCCGGGCGCCGCGCTCACATGGTGAGGGCGGGCCGGGCGGCTCGTAGGCTGTCGGCATGACCGCCCACCCTCTCCGCCGTCTCCTGCTCGTCCACGCGCACCCCGACGACGAGTCGATCAACAACGGCGTGACCATGGCCAAGTACGCGGCCGAGGGCGCGCTGGTCACCCTGGTGACCTGCACGCGCGGCGAAGAGGGCGAGGTCATCCCGCCCGAGCTCGCCCACCTCGCGCCGGACCGCGACGACACCCTCGGCCCGTACCGCTCCGACGAGCTCACCGCCGCGATGACCGCCCTCGGCGTCACCGACCACCGCTTCCTCGGCGCGCCGGGCCGCTACCGCGACTCCGGGATGATGGGCGCGCCGCAGAACCAGCGGCCCGACTCCTTCTGGCAGGCCCCGCTCGACGACGCGGCCGCCGACCTGGTGGCCGTCATCCGCGAGGTCAGGCCCCAGGTCCTGGTCACCTACGACCCGAACGGCGGATACGGCCACCCCGACCACATCAAGGCGCACCGGGTCGCCATGCGCGGCGCCGAGCTCGCCGCCCAGCCGGCCTTCCGCCCCGAGCTCGGCGACGCGCACGAGATCGACAAGATCTACTGGAACTGCAACCCCCGCTCCGTGGTCGAGGAGGGCTTCGCACGGCTGCGCGCGGCCGGACACACCTTCCCCGGCATCGCCACCGTCGACGACGTACCCGGAGTGCTGCCGGACTCCGAGGTCACCGCCTCCATCGCCGGCGAACCCGCCCACCAGGCGGCGAAGACCGCGGCGATGCGCGCCCATTACACCCAGATCGCGGTCGACGGGCCGTTCTTCGCGCTCTCCAACGACCTGGGCCAGCCGCTCTTCGGCACGGAGCACTATCAGCTGGTGCACGGCGACCCCGGCGTCCCGAACGGGCGGGAGGACGACCTTTTCGCGGGTATCGGTGAAAGGACGGGTATGCAGGAGAGTGCCCGGATCGAGGAGGCAGCGGAATGAGCAAGGCCAACGGCGGCAACGGCGGCACGGCCCCCGGCGGGAACAACGGCGCGGGCCCCGCCGGCAAGCGCCCCCGCTCCCGCGCGGCCTCCGCCGGCACCCCCGGCAGCCGCCCGCAGAACCGCACCGGCGCACCCACGACCCCGGGCGGCGCCTCCGCGCTCAGCGCACCGCTGCCCCCCGGCCGGATCGGCATATACGTGCTGCTTCTGGTGGCAGGCGTCCTGGTAGCCCTCGCCGGCACGCTCGTACAAGCCGCCTGGTTCCCCGGCGGATTGCTGCTGGCCCTGGGCGGAGTCGGCGGACTCTTCTACGGGGGCTCCCGGGCGACCGGCACCTCCGCCGGCGTGCTGGTGCCCGCCGCGGCCTGGCTCGTGACGGTGTTCCTGCTGCTCAGCGAGGTCCGGCCGGAGGGCGACTTCCTCTTCGGCCCCGGCGTCGGCTCGTACATCTTCCTGCTCGGCGGGATCCTCGTCGCTGTGATCTGTGCCACCGCGACCCAGATGCGCGCTACCGGCGCACGGCCCGGCCGAGTTGGCGGATGACGTGGGCCATACCGGGACGGATACCGCGCGAGTCCGGGTGAACGGCCCGGCCACCGGGGTTTCGCCCGTGGCGGCGGTGTTCGTACGCTCCCCGGGTGTCCGCCCGCGGCGGACAGTATGGTGGTGCGCGCCGTCGCGCCGCCCTGGGGGCACCCCCCGGCTTCGGGCCGGGGATCATCTCTGACGAGCGGCGGAGCCAACCGGGAGAACCTGCTTTGAGTCGTGAATCTGACAGTTCGTCCTCCGGCCCCCAGGGCCGTGGCGGAGCCGCGTACCCATCAGGGACGCCGCCGTACGGCTCGCCCAGGGGAGATGCCGACGAGGCGCCGGCGCCCGGAGCTGCGGTGCAGCCGGAGGAGCCCAAGACCGAGACCACACTGACGACGCGGATCAAGATCAACATTCCGGGGTCGCGCCCCATCCCGCCGGTCGTCGTGCGCAAGCCCGTGGGTGAGGAGTCCGGCATGAGCGGATCGGCTGCATCCGGCGGTTCCGCCGCCTCCCGCGGCACGCCCCGCCCCGCCCGCGGCAGCGAACGCAACGCGGAGCGCACGGCGAACAACCGCCGGCCCGACGCCCCGGCGGACGACACCACCACGAGCACCCGGTCCGAGAAGACCAGCGACTGGTTCGCACCGCGCAAACCACAGGCCGGCACCTCCGGCCCGTCGTCGAGCACCGGTTCGCACGCCATGCCGTCCGGCCCGTCGTCCACGACCGGCTCGCACGCGAGGCCGTCCAGCCCGTCGTCCACCACCGGTTCGCACGCCAGGCCGTCCAGCCCGTCGTCGACCACCGGCTCGCACGCGAGGCCCTCCGGCCCGTCGTCGACCACCGGCACCCACGCGGCGCCGCCCGTCCCCGGCGGCCCCACCGCCCCGCAGCGCCCCGACCTGCCGTACTTCTCCGACAACCCGGCCCCGCAGAACGGCGCTTCCCCGTTCGACGGCGGCGCCCACACCGGCAGCGCCTCGCCCTTCGACGGCGGCCCGCGCGGCGGCGCCACCCCGTTCGACGGAGCACCCGACGGCGGCGGCACGCCCTTCGACGGCGACGCCCGCGGTGACGGCTCCCCGTTCGACACCCCCGGCATCGCCCGCGACCACAGCCCCTTCGACGCCCCGGCGGCCGGCCCCAACGGCCCCACCACCGGCCCGGCCCGCGGCAACGCCGCACTCAACCTCCCGCCCGGCTTCAGCGACCCGCTGACCGCCACCGGCGGCAGCCCCCGGATCGACGACACCGCCGAACTCACCCCGCAGCCGCCCGCACCACTGGCCGGCCCGGGCAGCGGCATCGGCGCCGGCGCAGGCATCAGCGGCGGACTGCCCGGCGGTCAGAGCGGACCCGCACCCGGCGGCCCCAAGGGCAAGCGCGGCGCCAAGAGCGACCCGCAGGGATCCGCCGCGGGCAGCCGCGACCGGGTGTCCGGCGACACCCTCGTCAGCGGCATCCCGGCGGTCCCCGGAGCCGACGGCCCCACGTCCCCGTCGCCGTTCGCGACCCGCCCGTCCGGCGAGGACGCCGCACCCAAGCCCCGGCCCAAGATCCCCGAGCCGATCAACCCGCCCAAGAAGGGCCGCAACAAGCTCGTCCTCGCAGGTGTCGCCGTCGTGGTCCTGGCCGGCATCGCCTACGGCGCAGGACTGCTGCTCGACCACGCCGATGTGCCCAACGGCACCACCGCGCTCGGCGTCGACATCGGCGGCACCACCAAGGAAGCGGCCGTCAAGAAGCTCGAAGCGCAGCTCAAGGACCGCCGCACCGCGCCGCTGAAGCTCACCGTCGACGGCAAACCCGCAACGCTCCAGCCCGCAAAGGCCGGCCTCGACATCGACCTCCAGGCCACCGTCCGGGACGCCTCCGGCCGCGACTACAACCCGGTCTCCGTCATCGGCTCGCTCTTCGGCGGCACCCGCACGGCCAAACCGGCGATGATCGTCGACGACGAGAAACTCCAGGTCGCCCTCCAGAACATCGCCGGACCCGGGGGCGCCGCCAAGGACGGCGGCATCACCTTCGAGAACGGCAAGGCGGTGCCCCACTACGGCGTGCCCCACAAGGCCATCGACGCCAACGCGTCCATGGACAAGATCGCCGACGCCTACCGCGACCGCGCCACCACCGGCACCGACACACCCATCGCACTCGCCGCCAGCACCCAGCAGCCGCGGGTCAGTAAGGCCGCGGTGGCCAAGGCGATGAAGCAGTACGCCGAACCCGCGATGTCCGGCCTGGTGACGGTCCGCACGGACGCCACCCACACGGTCTCCTTCAGCCCGCAGAAGTCCATCCCGAAGTTCCTCTCCTTCAAGATCGGCAGCAACGGCGAACTGGTCCCGTACTACGACCGCCCCGCCCTCAAGGAGCTCTACGGCGACACCTTCAACGGCGTACTGCTCACCAAGGGCGACGGCTCCAAGAAGCCCGTCACCGTCGAAGAAGTCGCCAGCGCCGTCGGCAAGGCACTGCTCGGCACCACCCCCGCCGAACGGGTCCAGACCATCGGCGCGGACGGCGGCTGACGGACCACAGGCCCCGGCCCGGGCTCCGGCCCGAGGCTCAACGCCCCAGGCCCCCTAGGGGTCTTCCCGGCGCACCCGGGAAGACCCCTAGGGGGCCTCACCCATGACAGATGTCATGACACAGCGCATACACCCGACACTGCCGCGCTCCCACCCGGACCCCGGAAGCTGAACGGCATGACAACCACAGCGACCAGCACCACCGCCGCTACCGCGCAGACGGCGGCCCCGGCACCCGTGGTCAGCTTCCGCCAGGTCAACAAGAGTTACGGCGCGGTGCGCGCGGTGGCCGACCTGAACCTGGAACTGCACCCAGGAGAGACCGTCGCCCTCCTCGGCCCCAACGGCGCCGGCAAATCCTCCACCCTCGACCTGCTCCTCGGCCTGCGCAACGCCGACTCCGGCACCGTGACCGTCTTCGGCACGACCCCGCAGCACGCCATCCACCAGGGCAAGGTCGGCGCGATGCTGCAAAGCGGCGGCCTGATGGAAGGCGTCAAGGTCAAGGAGCTCGTCAAGCTCGCCCGCGATCTGCACCCGCGCGGCCATCCGCTCGACCAGATCATGGCCACCGCCGGCATCACCGACATCGCCGACCGCATGGTCGACAAACTCTCCGGCGGCCAGGAACAACGCGTGCGCTTCGCCCTCGCCACCGCCGGCGCCAATGACCTGATCGTGCTCGACGAGCCCACCACCGGCATGGACGTCTCCGCCCGGCAGACCTTCTGGGGCGCCATGCGCCGCCAGGCCGCACAGGGCCGTTCCGTCCTCTTCGCCACGCACTACCTCGAAGAGGCCGACGAGATCGCCGACCGGGTGATCGTGCTGCACCGCGGCCGGGTACTGGCCGACGGCACCTCCGCCGAGATCAAGGCCAGGGCCGGCGCCCGCCGGGTCAGCTTCGACCTCGACGAGCCCATCGACCGCGACGCGCTGCACGGCCTGCCGCACCTGACCTCCCTGTCCGTGTCCGACGGCGGCTCCGCCACGGGCCCGGCCCGCCGCACGGTCCGCCTCCGGTCCCAGGACGCCGACGCCACCGTCCACGCCCTTTACGGACTCGGCCTCTACCCGCACAACCTCGAAGTCTCCGGCCTCGGCCTGGAACAGGCCTTCATCGCCCTCACCACCGCCTCCGACCGGACCACCCCAGGCCGCGCCACGGCCACCGCCGAGGAGGCGGCCCGATGACCACCCTGATCAAACTCGAGATCATCCGCGCACTGCGCAACAGGAAGTTCATGTTCTTCTCGGTGATCTACCCGCCGGCGCTGTACCTGATCATCGCCGGCGGCGCGGACAACCACCCCATCCGCGGTATGACGCTGGACATGAGGCTCTACTTCATGGTCTCCATGGCAGCGTTCGGCGCCATGACCGCCGTACTGCTCGGCAACAGCGAACGCATCGCCAAGGAGCGTGAGAAGGGCTGGGTCCGCCAGCTGCGGCTCACCGCCCTGCCCGGGCGCGGCTACGTCGCCGCCAAGATGGCCGCCGCCGCCACCGTCAGCCTGCCGTCGATCCTGCTGGTCATGATCGTCGCCGCCGCCGTCAAGGGCGTCCGTCTCGAAGCCTGGCAGTGGACCGCCATCGCCGCCGGCACCTGGCTCGGCAGCTTCGTCTTCGCCGCCCTCGGCGTCGCCATCGGCTACCTGGCCACCGGTGACGCGGTCCGCCCGATCTCGATGCTCCTCTACTTCGGCCTGGCGTTCCTCGGCGGCCTGTGGATGCCACTGACGGTCCTGCCGCAGTGGGTCCAGAACATCGCCGAATGGCTCCCCACCCACGCGTACGCTGCCCTCGGCACGGCCGTCGAGGCCGGCCACGCACCGCACATGAAGGACATCGCCCTCCTGACCGTCTATTTCCTGGTCTTTGCCGGCAGCGCGGCCTGGCTGTACCGCAAGGACACCCGGAAAGTGTGAGCCCACCGGAGACGAACCCGGAGGCGTGAGCCCGCTGGAGACGAAGAGCGAACCGGAGGCATGAGCAGGGTGGAGTCCAAGAAGGAACCGGAGGCGTGAGCCCGGTGGAGACGACGAGCGAACACGAGAAATACGATGCCCCCAACCCCGTGATGATCGGTCAGGAGCCCCGCAACCGCCGCCAGGCCATCGGCAAGACGATGTGGATCGCCGTCTGGCTGCTCTACCTGGCCGGGCCCGTCGGCCAGCTGCTGCAACCCGGCGTCTCCACCGCCGCACGGATCTGGGGCTTCTCCGCCCTCACGCTCTTCGTCCTCGCCTACCTCCTGCTGGTCCTCCGGCACATGTGGCGGGCCCTGACCCACCGCCTGAGGTACGGCGCGCTCGCCCTGATGCTGGCCGTTTCCACCGCGCTGGCCTGGACCCTGGACTTCGCCTGGCTCGTGCTGTTCATCTTCACCAGCATCGCCTGCGGCATGGTCCTGCCCTGGCGGCAGTCCCGCTGGGGCATCCCCCTGGTCACCGCGCTCCTGCTGGCCGTCGGGGCCCGCTACCCGGAGATCCGCCACTACTACTTCTTCGCCTACGGCCTGCCCGCACTCGGCAGCGGCTTCATGATGGTCGGGGTCCAGCACCTGATCCGCACGACCGCCGAACTGCGCGACGCCCGCCAGGAGGTCGCCCGCCTCGCCGCCAACGACGAACGGCTCCGCCTCGCCCGCGACCTGCACGACCTCCTCGGCCACTCCCTCTCGCTGATCACGCTCAAGAGCGAACTGGCCGGCCGGATGCTGCCCGACCACCCCGACGCCGCCGCCCAGCAGGTCGCCGACATCGAGCAGGTCAGCCGCCAGGCCCTGGTCGACGTCCGCGAGGCCGTCACCGGCTACCGCCGCCCCCGCCTCGCCGTCGAACTGGCCGGCGCCCGGGCCGCACTGCGCACCGCCGGCGTCACGGTCACCGTCGACCCGGCCCTGGAGAGCGAGCACCGGGGCCTGGCAGCCGATGAAGAGGGCGCCCTGGCCTGGGCGTTGCGCGAGGCCGTCACCAATGTCGTACGGCACAGCGGCGCCCGCCGCTGCGAACTGCTGCTCACCGAGGAGTGGGAGGCCGACGAGCGCCGCTGTCTGTGCCTCGCGGTGCTCGACGACGGCGCCGGCCCGCCCCGCACCCAGCACGACGGCAACGGCCTCAGCGGCCTGCGCGAACGCCTCGCCCTGGCCGACGGCCGGCTGGAGACCGGCCCCGCCCCCCGCGGCCGCGGCTTCGCCCTCCGCGCCTACGTCCCCCTCGGCGCCCCCGCCACCGCCCCCACCGGCCCCCCGGCCTCCGTCACCGACCCGGCACCTCAGCATCGTCCGGGGCGGTCGAGAGCCGATCCGTCCCTTCCGGGCCAGGGGTATGGCCGGACCGCCTAAGCTGGCGCGATGATCAAAGTGCTGCTGGCCGAGGACCAGTCGATGGTCCGCGAGGCACTGGCTGCGCTGCTGTCGCTGGAGGCGGACCTGGAGGTCGTCGCGCAGGTGGCGCGCGGGGACGAGGTGCTGGCGGCGGCGCGGGCGCAGGAGGTCGATGTCGCGCTGCTGGACATCGAGATGCCCGGGATCACCGGTCTGGACGTGGCGGCCCTGCTGCGCGACGAGCTGCCCGGGGTGCGGGTCGTCATCCTCACCACCTTCGGCCGCCCCGGCTATCTGCGCCGGGCCATGGAGTCCGGCGCCGATGCCTTTCTGGTCAAGGACGCTCCGGCGGCCCGGCTCGCGGATGCGGTGCGGAGGGTGCTGGGCGGCGAGCGGGTGATCGACCCGGTGCTGGCGGCGGCCGCGCTCGCCGACGGTGCCAGCCCGCTGACCGAGCGCGAGCGGGAGGTGCTGCGGACGGCCGCGGACGGCTCGACCAATGCCGAGATCGCCGCCGCCCTGCATCTGTCCCAGGGCACGGTCCGTAACTACCTCTCCCTCGCCATCCAGAAGACCGGCGCCCGCAACCGCGCCGAGGCGGTCCGTACGGCCCGGGACAAGGGCTGGCTGTAGAGCGGCGACTGCGGTACCGGGGCGGTGCCCCGACCACGCCCCCTGTCACCCGCCCGGCGGGCGCCCCCGTCCCCCAGGACCTTTGCCCCGGTGCGGTGCGCGGCGGTCTCGCGCAGGCTGGAAGTGTTATGCCTGCCAACCGACCCGCGGAGGGTGGCCGTCGCACCACCGCGGTGCTGATCGTCCTGATCTTTGCCGTGACCGCCATGGACGCGACGGAAATGGGCCCGGAGCTGCACCAGTCGGCCTTCCTGGGTATCGCTCCGCTGTTTGCCGCGCTGCGCTGTTCGTACCGGGGGACGCTCCTGGTGGCGGCCGTCTATCTGGCGTGTCTGAGCTATATCGACGTGTTCATGGTGGGGGACTGGGAGACCGCCAGCCGGATCATCGGGATCTTCGGGGCGTTCCTGGTGGCGGTCTTCTCCCTGGTGCTGTGCCGTATCCGGCTGCAACGTGAGGCGCTGTACGCCCGGACGAGTCTGGTGGCCGACACGGTGCAGCGGGCGATGCTGCGGGAGCTGCCGCTGACCGCCGGGCCGGTCGAGGCGTACGGCTTCTATGTCTCCGCCCAGGAGGGGGCCAGGGTGGGCGGTGACATCTACGAGGTCATCGAGACACCGCACGGGCTGCGGCTGATGATCGGTGACGTTCAGGGCAAGGGGATGCCGGCGATCGGGGCGGGACTGGAGGTCCTGGCGTCGTTCCGGGAGGCCGCGCAGCACCAGGAGTCGCTGGAGTCGGTGGCCGAGCGGATGGAGCAGGCGATGACCCGCTACAACGCGCGTTCCGTCGAGCAGGGCCACGACGAGCGCTTCGTCACCGCGCTGCTGCTGGAGTTCCGTACCGCGGCCGGCCTGGCGCTGGGCCGGGTGCTGTCCTGTGGCCACATCCCGTACTACCTGGTGCGCGGGGGCAAGGTATACGAGCGCCGGGACGGGGAGGGCGGGCTCCCGCTGGGCCTGGGGGCGCTGAGTTCCGAGCCGCGCCGCAGCGTACGGGTCCATCCGGAGCCGGACGACTGGGTGGTGCTGTGTACGGACGGGGTGACCGAGGCGCGCGGCAAGGACGGTGAGTTCTATCCGCTGGCCGAGCGTCTTTCCGGCTGGACGGATCTTGCGCCCGCCGAGCTGGCCCGTACGCTCCGGGCCGATCTGGAGTCCTTCACGGGCGGGAGGCTGCTGGACGATGCGACGGCGCTCGTGGTCCGCCGGACCCCGGCCGCTCAGTTGAGCATGGCGCGTGCGACGGCGGCCTGACGGCGGACCGCGGTCGCGCCGGCCGGGTCGACGGCCGCCAGGACCTGGGCGTACTCCTCCAGCTCGGCCGCGCCGGTGAGGAACTCCCCGCGTTCGACGAGGAGTTGGGCGCGTTCGAGGCGGAGGCGTGCGGGGTGGCTGGGCAGCAGCAGGGACAGGTCCAGCGCCCACAGCTGTACGGCGCTGTGTTCCGGGCGGGCCTGTGCCCAGGCCCGGATGTTGTTGAGGATCCGCAGCACGATCTCCAGCGGACCGGCCGGCGCCTTCATGTGCGCGGCCAGCCGTCCGCCGGTCGTCCCCGCCACCAGCAGTGCGGTGTCCTCGTCGGTGAGCGGCCGCCCGCCGGCGAAGGGGTCGGCCAGTACGTGGGTGCCGTAGGGGTCGCCGAAGCCGACGACGAAGTGGCCCGGCAGTGCGACGCCGTAGACGGGCGCGCCGGCCCGTCGGGCGACCTCCATCCAGACGACCGACAGCATGATCGGCAGGCCCCGGCGTCGCCGTACGACCTCGTGCAGCAGGGAGGATTCCAGCCGCCGGTAGTCGGCGGGTGAGCCGCCGAAGCCGCAGCGGGTGCCGAGGAGCTCGGCGAGGTTGCGGGCCCAGGCGCCGGGCCCGCCGGCCGGGGCGTAGGGGAGGAGCCCGGCCAGCCGGTCCAGTTCGATCTGGGTCTCGTCGATGCCCGTCTGGTCCAGCGTGGGGTCGGCCTCCGCGCCGATCAGCAGGCAGAGCAGCGCCAGGTCGGGCCGCTCGGCGCGGGCCGCCTCGGCGAACAGCGCGCGGCGCGCGGCACGGGCGGCCGGCTCCGGCTCGGGTTCGGGGGGCATGGCAGAGGGTTACCCGTTCAGTGGTGGGTGCCCGGCTGGGCGCGCCGGTAGTGGTAGCCGTGGTGGTCGGTGAAGCCGAGCCGGTGGTAGAGCGCCAGCGCGGCTTCGTTGTCCGCCTCGACCTGGAGGTATGCCGCCGAGGCGCCCTCGTCCAGGGCGCGCTCGGCAAGCGCCGCCATGACCAGTGTGGCCAGGCCCTGGCGGCGGGCGTCCTCGGCGACCTCGACCGCGGCGAAGCCGGCCCAGCGTCCGTCGACGACCAGCCGGCCGATGGCCGCCGTACCGCCGTCCGTGCCGGGTACCGTCGCGAACCATACGGAGGGGCCGCCGGTGAGGACCTTCAGTGCGTCGGCGGTGGGGGCGCCGCCGCCGGTGCGGTTGTACAGGGCCAGCCAGGGTGCGCCGGGCTCTCTCGACAGGGTGACGCGGGTGGTGTCCTCGGTGGTGTCGGCGAGGGGCGCGAGGGCCGAGATCAGCACCCGGGTGTGCCGTTCGGCGGCCCAGCCGCGGGCGTCCAGCTCCGCGGCGAGCGTGTCGTCGGTGTCCGCGCGTCCGGTGGCGACGGTGATCACGGCGGGCAGTCCGCGTGCGGCGTACCAGTCCTGGGTCCGTTCGAGCGCCGCGTCCAGGGGGAGGCCGGGGTCGCCGAGGGGGAGGACGGAGTTGGCGCGGCGGGTGAAGCCTCCGGAGGCCCGCAGTGTCCACTCGCCGAGACGCTCGGTCTCGATGGCGGGCCAGCCGCGCGCGGCGACCTGCGCCAGCTCCCGGGCGCCGGCCGCGGGCACCTTTCTGCGGGCGGGTGCGGCGGGTACGACCTTGGCCGCCACCAGCGAGGATTCCTCGATGCGGGTGCAGGTGCCGTCGCGGCGTGTGATGCTGAGCACACCCTCGTCCCAGGATGTGAGAACGCCGATCGCGTCGGTGAACGCGTAGGCCCCCTCCCCGTCGCCGGTCCGGCGCCGGACGGATACCCTTTTGCCCACGTCAGCACGGGTGATACGGACTTCCGCGCGACCGCCGGCCAGGAATTCCATCGCTCAAACCGCCCCTCTTGTTCGTCTCGTGCCCGGGAACGGAGATACTAGGTGGCGGGCATCGACGACGCCGCGCTCCCGCGCGCCCTGCGGCGGTACTGCCAATCGGTCCGCCGGCCCTACCGAGGAGGAACGACAGCGTGACCTACGTCATCGCGCAGCCTTGTGTCGACGTCAAGGACAAGGCGTGCATCGAGGAGTGCCCGGTCGACTGCATCTACGAGGGCTCCCGGTCCTTGTACATCCACCCGGACGAATGCGTCGACTGTGGCGCCTGTGAGCCGGTCTGCCCGGTCGAGGCGATCTTCTACGAGGACGACACCCCGGAGGAGTGGAAGGACTACTACAAGGCGAATGTGGAGTTCTTCGACGAGCTCGGTTCGCCCGGTGGCGCCAGCAAGCTCGGTCTGATCGAGCGCGACCACCCCTTCATCGCAGCGCTGCCGCCGCAGAACCAGTAAACGGCCCGGGGACCGCGGGAGCCCGTCCGCTCCTTCCGGTGTCCCCGTCGTCGTCAGCGGTTGCACGGCGCCGCCCCGGTCCCGTACGGCACGTCAGCCGTCCGGCTCCGACATCGCCCGGTCCCGTACGGCCGCCAAGCCGTACGGGACCGTGGCGTTTTCCGCCGGCGTTCCTGCACCACCGAGAAAGAGAGCACCGTGGGCCCTTCCAGGGAGTCACTCCGCGCCCGTCTTCCCGAGTTCCCGTGGGACCGGCTGGAGCCGTACAAGGCCACCGCCGCGGCGCACGCCGACGGCATCGTCGATCTGTCCGTCGGCACGCCGGTCGACCCGGTTCCCGCGGTGGTCCAGCAGGCGCTGACCGCGGCGGCCGACAGTCCCGGCTATCCGACGGTGTGGGGAACGGCGGCGCTGCGTGACGCGCTCACCGGCTGGGCCGCCACCCGTCTGGGGGCGCAGGGGCTGACGCACTCCCATGTGCTGCCGGTGGTCGGCTCCAAGGAGCTGGTGGCCTGGCTGCCGACCCAGCTGGGCCTCGGCCCCGGCGACAAGGTCGGCTACCCGCGGCTGGCCTACCCGACGTACGAGGTCGGCGCCCGCCTGGCCGGTGCCACCCCGGTCGTCTACGACGAGCCGTGGGAGCTGGACCCCAGCGGTCTGAAGCTGCTCTGGCTGAACTCGCCGTCCAATCCGACCGGCCGGGTGCTGGGCGCCGACGCGCTGCGGCGGACGGTGGCCTGGGCGCGTGAGCACGGTGTGCTGCTCTTCAGCGACGAGTGCTACCTGGAGCTGGGCTGGGAGGCCGATCCGGTCTCGGTGCTGCACCCGGACGTCTGCGGCGGTTCCCTGGACGGCATCGTCGCCGTCCACTCGCTCTCCAAGCGCTCGAACCTGGCCGGCTACCGCTCCGCGTTCCTCGTCGGCGACCCCGCGGTGCTGGGCGATCTGCTCCAGATCCGTAAGCACGGCGGCATGATGATCGCGGCGCCCGTCCAGGCCGCCACCGTCGCCGCGCTGGGCGACACCGGACATGTCGCCGAGCAGCGCGAGCGCTACGCCCGGCGGCGTGCCGCGCTGCGCGGTGCCTTCGAGGCCGCGGGCTTCCGTATCGAGCACAGCGAGGCGTCGCTCTACCTGTGGGCGACCCGCGACGAGCCGTGCTGGGACACCGTCGGCGATCTCGCCAAGCGCGGCATCCTGGTGGCCCCCGGCGAGTTCTACGGGCCTGCGGGGGAGCGGTTCGTGCGGATCGCCTTCACCGCCACCGACGAGCGGGTGGATGCCGCGGTGCGCCGCCTGGCGCAGTAGGCGCGGCCGGAGCGCACCGCGCGGGGGCCCGGGGAGTTCTTCCTCCCCGGGCCCCCGCGCGTCGTACGGGCGGACGACGGTCAGCGTCCGCCGAGCGGCAGGCCGCCGAGCAGGCCGCCGGCCTGGCCGAGCGCGCTCTTGGGCGAGCCGACCAGGCCCTTGGCCGTGCGGAGCGGCGTGTTGGTCGAGATGCCGTGCTTGGCGACGGGACGGGCCACGTCCTCGGCCTTGTCGACGACGCCCTGGGTGAGCGGCATGGCCTTCTTGACGAGCGGGCCGGCGGTCTCGACGAGCGCCGGGGCGAGCTTGGTCGCCGCCTTGCTGCCGGCCTGGTTGAGCAGCCCGACGCCGGCGCGGGCGGTGTTGTCGAGGGTCTTGCTGGTGTTCTGGGAGTCCAGGGGCGCGGTCAGCCCGCCCAGGTCGGGCGCCTTGACGGGCAGTTCCGCGGCGCTCGCGGAACCGGCCGCAGCGACCACGGGAGCGGCGCCCGCTGCGACGAGCAGGGCGGCTCGGGCGATCCGACGCGTAACGGGGAGGGACATGGTGCTCCTTTTACGGAGAAGGACTCGTACTTCTGACAGATGTGCCATGTCCGCCGGGCGGACGCACTGACTACCGCTCCAGACCCCCGAAGGTTGCGGTGAACTCAGGTAAAGACTTGGTAACGCATCACATAATCGGCCGGGGCGAAAGGCGGGCAATATGCGCACGCGCCGGCGTGGTGCGGAAACGTCACAGCCCTTGACGGGCAAGGGAATTGGCGCGGCATCGTGAAGTGGTTGCGGCAATTCCCGTACGAGTAAAGGGAATTGATGCCGGCGGTGCCGCAATGCCCCTTGCGGGGGACCGCACAAACTACTGCGCGGAGATGATAAGAACCTCGCGCCCGGCGGCCCCCGAACCGGCCGGCCGGTGCTGCCAGCCCTTCCCTGAATCGGCCGCGGACCACGTCCGGCCGGCGTAAGAGATCTGTTCGATGCGCAGCTCGGCGGAGTGCGCCATCGCCCAAGTCGCCAGCTGCCAGCCGCGCCGTGGGCTGTCGCCGGCGGCCACCGCCCCGCCCTCCCGCACGGGCACCGTCAGCCGCCGCCCGTTGACCGCGCTGCGGCCGCCCGCGCCGCCCGTCCGCGGCAGCACCTGGGGCCCGAACTCCCGCACCAGCCGCTCGCGCACCTGCGCCGCGCCGCCCGCCCGGCTGTCCTCCGGGCGGCTCTCCGTACAGGTCATCGCGGCACCGTCGCGGCCGGTCAGCGCTCCGGTCAGCCGCGCCGCATTCACCTCGTGCTTCGCGTACGCCTGCGGATAGCCGCTGCGCTGCACCTTCTGCGCGGCGACGGTCAGCGGCAGCCGGGAGTAGCCGGGCACCTTCGCCAGATGCCGGTAGAACTCCCCGGCCGAATAGACCGGATCCATGATCTGCTTGACCGTGCCCCAGTCCTGGGACGGCCGTTGCTGGAAGAGCCCGACCGAGTCCCGGTCGCCGAAGTCGATGTTGCGCAGCCCCGACTCCTGCATGGCGGTCGCCAGCGCGATGGTCACCGCCCGCTCGGGCAGCCCGCGCGAGGACGCCACCGCCGAGATCGTCGCGGCGTTCGCGGCCTGCTCCGGGGAGAGCTCGTACGGCTTCGCGTCGCCCTCGGCCTGCACCGTGCAGCGTGGCGCACCGGGGCCACCGGTGACGTACTGCACCACCAGATAGCAGGCCAACCCGACAAGTGCGGCAAAGGCTGCGGTGGCACGCCAGAGGCGCTTACGGCGGACGGAGGCTGTGGACTGCGCGGACACGAGGCCACCGTACTGGAGTGCTCCCGATAGGGTCGGACCCATGGAGCGCTCCACACCCCACCCCGCCCTCGACCTGTCGCTCGACGCCGCCGCGCTCACCGCGCAGCTGGTCGACTTCCCCTCCGAGAGCGGCAACGAGAAGGACCTCGCCGACGCCGTCGAGCATGCCTTGCGCGCCCTGCCGCATCTGACCGTCGACCGCTACGGCAACAACGTCGTGGCCCGCACGGACCTGGGCCGCGCCGAGCGGGTGGTGCTCGCCGGACACCTCGACACCGTCCCGATCGCGGACAATGTGCCCTCCCGGCTCGACGAGGACGGCGTGCTGTGGGGCTGCGGCACCTGCGACATGAAGTCCGGGGTCGCGGTGCAGCTGCGGATGGCCGCCACGGTCCCCGCGCCCAACCGGGACCTGACCTTCGTCTTCTACGACCAGGAAGAGGTCGCCGCGCACCTCAACGGGCTCGGCCGGGTCGCCGAGGCCCACCCCGACTGGCTCGCCGGGGACTTCGCCGTCCTCCTGGAGCCCTCCGACGGCCAGGTGGAGGGCGGCTGCCAGGGCACCCTGCGGGTTCTGCTGCGCACCACCGGGGAGCGGGCGCACTCCGCCCGCAGCTGGATGGGCAGCAATGCGCTGCACGCCGCCGCGCCGATCCTGGCGAAGCTCGCCGCGTACCAGCCGCGCCGCCCGGTCATCGACGGCCTCGAATACCGCGAGGGGCTGAACGCCGTCCGTATCGAGGGCGGGGTGGCGAACAACGTCATCCCGGACGCCTGCACGGTCACCGTCAACTTCCGCTATGCGCCCGACCGCACCCCCGACGAGGCGATCGCCCACGTACGCGAGGTCTTCGCGGACTGCCCGGTCGACGAGTTCGTCATCGACGACCACTCCCCGGGCGCGCTGCCCGGGCTCTCCCACCCGGCGGCCAAGGCCTTCATGGCGGCCGTCGGCGGCAGCGCGATGCCCAAGTTCGGCTGGACCGACGTCTCCCGTTTCAGCGCCCTGGGCGTCCCGGCGGTCAACTACGGCCCCGGCTACTCGCTGCTTGCGCACAAGAAGGACGAACGGGTCGAGGTCGGGCGCATCCTGCACTGCGAGGAGCGGCTGCGCGCCTGGCTGACCGCCTGAGCCCGGCCCGTCCGCCGCCGGGACGGGCCGCCGACCACCGGCCTACGGGTCGAATTCCCCTGCGCTTCATGCCGTCGGATCTACGCTGAAACGGCAATGATCTGTCAGCGGAGGGAGCACGTCATGGCCAGTCCCGAGGGAGCACCGGTCCCCGAGGAGCAGCGGCTGGGGCCCGTTCTGCGCCGCAACGACCAGGTGCAGGCCGGCACCACCGACCAGCGGCTGCTGGACTCCGAAGGCCCCTCCGAGTGGGTGCACACCGACCCGTGGCGGGTGATGCGCATCCAGTCGGAGTTCGTCGAGGGCTTCGGTGCGCTGGCCGAGCTGGGCCCGGCCGTCAGCGTCTTCGGGTCGGCCCGTACGCCGCGCGACTCCAAGGAGTACGACGCGGCCGTGCGGATCGGGCGGGCGCTGGTCGAGGCCGGCTTCGCGGTGATCACCGGTGGCGGCCCCGGGGCCATGGAGGCCGCCAACAAGGGCGCCAACGAGGCCGGCGGCACCTCCGTGGGACTGGGCATCGAGCTGCCCTTCGAGCAGGGCATGAACCCCTATGTGAACCTCGGTGTCGACTTCCGGTACTTCTTCGTGCGGAAGACGTGTTTTGTGAAGTATGCGCGCGGGTTCGTGGTGCTCCCCGGTGGCCTCGGCACCCTCGACGAGCTCTTCGAGGCGCTGACCCTCGTCCAGACCCGCAAGGTCACCCGCTTCCCGATCGTGCTGTTCGGCACGGCGTACTGGAGCGGGCTGGTCGACTGGCTGCGCGACACCCTCATCGCCGAGGGCAAGGCCTCGATGCACGACCTCGAACTCTTCCACCTCAGCGACGACGTGGACGAGGCGATCGCGCTGGTGACCAAGGAGGTCGGGATCGACAGGGTCTAGGCGGGCACAGGGCCTGGGGGCGTTACGGGCCCTAGGGGGTGTCCGCAAAGTCCCGTCTGGCCCGCGACGCCTGGCACGGCGCCTCGCTGCGTTGTCGGGATCGTCCACGTAGACCCACTACGAGGACGACCCTCCGCCTTGCGATGCACCGCACCAGACGCCGCGGGCCCCGCCCTACGGGCCCCGCCCTACGGGCGGACGACGGGACTTTGCGGACACCCCCTAGGGGGCTCAGGCGAGTCCCCGGCGGGTGACCGCCGGGGGCCGGTGGCCGGCGATCGTGGAGACCATGTCGAGCACCTGACGGGTTTCGGCGACCTCGTGGACGCGGTAGACCTGGGCGCCCAGCCAGGCCGAGACGGCGGTGGTCGCGAGCGTGCCCAGGACCCGTTCCTTGACCGGCTTGTCGAGGGTTTCGCCGACGAAGTCCTTGTTGGACAGCGAGACCAGCACCGGCAATGGGGTATCCCCTGCTTGAGCGAAGCCGAGAGCCCGGGGAACGGCCGTGGTCATCTCGCCGAGCCGGCGGGTCGCCTCCAGGCTGTGCCGGGTGTTCTTGCCGAAGTCGTGCCCCGGGTCGATCAGGATCCCGTCCCGCCGGACGCCCAACTCCACGGCCCGTTCGGCCAGTCCGAGCGTCACCCGCAGGATGTCGGCCATCACGTCGTCGTACGTCACCCGGTGGGGGCGGGTACGCGGCTCGACGCCACCCGCGTGGGTGCACACCAGGCCGACGCCATAACGCGCCGCGACCTCGGCGAGCCGCGGATCGACGCCGCCCCAGGCGTCGTTGAGCAGATCCGCGCCGGCCTCGCAGACCGCCTCGCCGACCTCGTGCCGCCAGGTGTCGACGCTGATCACCACATCGGGGAAGCGCTTGCGCACCTCGGCGACGAAGCCGACCGTACGGCGGGCCTCCTCCTCGGCGGTGACCTCCTCGCCGGGCCCGGCCTTGACGCCGCCGATGTCGATGATCGCGGCGCCCTCGGCCACCGCCTGCTCCACGCGGGCGAGCGCGGGCTCGTCGTGGAAGGTGGCGCCCTGGTCGTAGAACGAGTCCGGGGTCCTGTTGACGATCGCCATGATCACCGGTTCGTGCGCCCCGAACTCGCGATTCCCCAGCCGCAGCATTCCCGTACTCCCTCTCCGTGGTCCGGGAGCGACCCTAACTGTCACACCCGCATGGCACGATCGGAGCAGGCACAAAGTCCGGGGAGTTGGTCGTGTTCTGGTTCTTGCTGATCGCGATGGTCGTGGTGGTGGCCGCGGTCACGCTCGTGGTCGTCGGCGGAGGTGACGGCGGGGGCCTGCGGGACTCCGAGCCGGACCGGCTGTACGACCCGCTGCCCGGGGACCGCCCGGTGGCCCGCGCCGATGTGGATGCCGTCCGGCTGCCGGTGGCGGTCCGCGGCTACCGGATGAACGACGTCGACGACGTACTGGACCGTCTGGGCGCGGAGCTGGCCGAGCGGGACGCCCGGATCGCCGAGCTGGAGGCGGCGCTGGCCGGTGCGCACGCCACGGCGATGGGCGGACCGGGGCTGATACAGGGCGGCCCGGAGCGCGGGGCGGGGCAGGACACCCGGCCCGGGGCGGACGGCCCCCAGGGCCCTCGTCCGCCCGAGTTCCCCCGGCGTGCGGAAGGCGAGGACCAGGCATGAGCGGCGTGGTGACGGCGCCGGACGGTGTTCCGCGCTGCCCGTGGGGGATGGAGTCGGAGCAGATGGCCGACTACCGCGCCTACCACGACACGGAGTGGGGCCTTCCGGTCCACGGCGATGACGCGCTCTTCGAGCGGATGAGCCTGGAGGCGTTCCAGTCCGGTCTCTCCTGGATCACGATCCTGCGGCGCCGTCCCGGGTTCCGCGCCGCGTTCGCCGGTTTCCGGATCGCGCGGGTGGCGCGGTTCACCGAGGCCGACGCCGAGCGGCTGCTCGCCGACCCCGGCATCATCCGCAACCGCGCCAAGATCGCCGCGACGATCAACAACGCCAAGGTCGCCGCCGCCCTGGCCCCCGGCGAGCTGGACGAGCTGATCTGGTCCTACGCCCCCGACCGGGCCGGCCGGCCGGTGCCGCGCGCCCTCGGCGAGGTGCAGCCGGTGACACCGGAGTCGACGGCACTCGCCAAGGACCTCAAGAAGCGCGGCTTCCGCTTCGTCGGGCCGACCACCGCCTACGCGATGATGCAGGCCTGCGGCCTGGTCAACGACCATCTGGCGGACTGTCATGTCCGGCAGGCCGTGGAGGCGGCGGCCGGCTGACCCGGCCGGCCCGGTGCGGTCAGCGGCCCAGGAAGACCGGCTTCTCCTTCTTGACGAAGGCCTCGACCGCGATCCGGTGGTCCTCCGACGCCCCGGCCCGGGTTTGCAGCTCGTCCTCCTTGCCCAGGGTCTCGACGAGCGAGTGCCCGGCCCCGTGGGCCAGCGACTCCTTGATCGCGGCGTAGGCGGCGGTCGGCCCCTGGGCCAGCCGGCGGGCGACGGCCGCGGCCTCCGCCGCCAGTTCGCCGGCCGGTACGACCTTGTTGGCGATGCCCAGCTCGTACGCCTCCTGGGCGCCGATGTTGCGGGGGAAGAGCAGCAGATCGGCGGCCCGGCCGTGACCGATCAGCCGGGGCAGCGTCCAGGACATCCCGGAGTCGGCGGTCAGCGCGACGCCCGCGAAGGAGGTGTTGAAGGAGGCGGAGTCGGCGACGACCCGGTAGTCGGCGGCGAGCGCGAAGCCCGCGCCGGCGCCCGCGGCGACCCCGTTGACGCCCGCGACGACGGGCTTGGGCATCTCGGTCAGCGCCGTCACGATCGGGTTGTAGTGCTCACGCACGGTGGTCATGGTGGCGCCGGAGCCGCTGGCCCGGTCCTCGGCCAGCAGGCCGATGTGCTCCTTGAGGTCCTGGCCGACGCAGAAGGCGCGCCCGGTGGCGGTCAGCAGAACCGCGCGTACGGCGGGGTCGGCCGCGGCCTCCTGAAGGGTGTCCCGCAGCAGGACCTTCGCCTCGATGTTCAGCGCGTTCATCGCGTCGGGGCGGTTGAGCGTGATCGTCGCGAGTCCGTCGGTCACGTCGTAGAGCACGGTGTCGGCCATAGTGGGAGTCCCCTCCGTCGCGGCTCGGACTGCCCGGAAGCGGCAGTCAGCGCTCAGGATGCCGGAGATCATCGGCCGTTCGCATGTGACGTACATCAAAGATTGTGGCCGCGTCGGACATCGGTGAGTGGCGGAGTATCGCAGCCCGCTCCCCGAATTGAGTGGGTTTGAGAGAGCGCGTGTCGAAGGGATGCTCCCCGATGTTGGTCATCGGGTCGTTCGATGCGGGATAATGGCCTGGAAGCAATGTGTTCGATGCCGGTGACACGCGCCTATCCGGGCCGTCGGCTGAGATGAGCTGGTTTCAGGAAGGGGAACGAGCATGGCGGCCATGAAGCCGCGGACGGGCGACGGCCCGCTCGAGGTGACCAAGGAGGGGCGGGGCATCGTCATGCGCGTTCCGCTCGAAGGCGGCGGGCGGCTCGTCGTCGAGCTGACCCCCGACGAAGCCAAGGCCCTGGGTGAGGCCCTGGAGAAGGTCACCGTCTGACAAGGGCGGCGAAACCGGCGGAATCCCGGGCTCACCCCGGTACCCCAGCCGACTTACCCCGGCCCCGGCACGCGGCGCGCAGCAATGGCGCGCCGCGTGCCGGGGCCGTTTCGCGTGCGCGGCGGGGCGCCGGTTTCCGGGCGAGGGCCGGTGTGCGGGGGTGGAGGGGCAGGTCAGCGCGGTGCGGTGGGTCAGGGCGGTGCGGCGGTCAGCCGCGCTTGACCGCGCAGAGCAGTCCGTCGCCGACCGGTAGCAGCGAAGGCACCAGGGTCGTGCTCTCCCGTACGGTGCGCAGCAGCTCACGCAGCCGCAGTACCTCCGCGGGCTGCACCGCCGAATCGACCGTACGGCCGTCCGCGAAGACACCCTCGAAGCACACCAGGCCCCCGGGGCGCAGCAGACGCAACGATTCAGCGAGGTACTCCAGGCACTCCATCAGGTCGCCGTCGCAGAAGACCAGGTCGTAGCCGCCGTCCGCGAGGCGCGGCAGGACGTCCAGGGCCCGGCCGGGGATGAAACGGGCGCGGTTCCCGGCGAAGCCGGCCGCGCGGAAGGCCTGTCTGGCGAAGGATTGCCGCTCGGGCTCGCA
This sequence comes from Streptomyces sp. NPDC034111, assembly GCF_055575375.1. Lineage (NCBI taxonomy): Bacteria > Bacillati > Actinomycetota > Actinomycetes > Kitasatosporales > Streptomycetaceae > Streptomyces > Streptomyces sp. NPDC034111. Next base: position 38,853 of record NZ_JBVIST010000007.1, read on the forward strand.
GTCCACGGTGGTCAGGACCCCGTCGGGGCGCATGCCGTGCAGGAGGTAGATGCCCGACACGCCCGTGCCGGTGCCGATCTCGGCGACCGCCTTGGCGTCCGCGGTGGCGGCGAGCAGGCGCAGGGCCGCGCCGGTGCCGCTCGTGACCGTACGGATGCCGGCCTCGCGTGCCTGGTCACGGGACCAGCGCAGGGCGGCCTCGGTGGTGCCGTCGATGGTCCCGGCGCCGTACGCCTCGGCGAATGCCAAGCTCGTCTGCCGGTTGCCGGTAATGGCCCTCTCCTGTCCCCGTAGTTGACGCAACCGTGACTGTATCCGCTGCGTGCGGGAACCCGCAGATGGGACCGGGCGTTAAAGAGGGGGAGGAGGAAGAGGGGGACGCAGTGGCGAAGACCGCGCGAGACGGGAATCAAGGCGGGAAGCAGGACCAAATGCAGGTCAAAACTGCTTATCCGGAGCTAACGGGCGAGGTGGATATGGTAGGGGCTCTACTGGACACCACCAGAGCCACCAGGGGAGGTGCGGCTGCGGCGGGTGACCGAGGGGTGCTGAGGCGCTTGAAGAGGTCGTTCGCCGAGCCGAAATCCGTGACACACACCGCTGACCGTTTCCGCACCACCGACTCCGCACCTACCGCGACCTTCGCCGCAGACGCGGATGCGCAGGCGTGGACTCCGCCCAGCTGGGAGGAGATCGTCAGCACGCACAGTGCACGGGTCTACCGTCTCGCCTACCGCCTCACCGGCAATCAGCACGACGCCGAGGACCTCACCCAGGAGGTGTTCGTCCGCGTCTTCCGCTCACTGTCGACGTACACCCCCGGCACCTTCGAGGGCTGGCTGCACCGCATCACCACCAACCTCTTCCTGGACATGGTCCGGCGCCGGCAGCGTATTCGGTTCGATGCGCTCGGTGACGACGCGGCCGAGAAGCTTCCCAGCCGTGAGCCCGCCCCGCAGCAGCACTTCGACGACACGCACTTCGACGCCGATGTCCAGCAGGCGCTGGACACCCTCGCGCCGGAGTTCCGCGCGGCCGTCGTCCTGTGCGACATCGAGGGCCTGTCGTACGAGGAGATCGCGGCCACCCTCGGCGTCAAGCTGGGCACGGTCCGCAGCCGGATCCACCGTGGCCGCTCCCATCTGCGCAAGGCCCTCAAGCACCGTGCTCCGGCCACCCGCAGTGAGGAGCGCGAGGAGCGCGAGCAGCGCCGGGCGCTGGCCGCCGTGGTGCCCACGGGGGAGGTAGGGATCGCGTGAGCCTCAGTGGCGGTCCGTCCCCCGCCGAGCAGCATCTCGGCGACCGCCTCGCGGCCCTGGTCGACGGCGAGTTGGGGCATGACGCGCGCGAGCGGGTGCTCGCGCATCTTGCGACATGCGCAAAGTGCAAGGCAGAGGCCGATGCCCAGCGTCGGCTCAAGAGTGTGTTCGCCGAGGCGGCGCCCCCCGGTCCCTCCGCGGGGCTGCTGGCGCGCTTGCAGCAGCTGCCCGGCGGTGACCCCGGCAGCCCGGTCAGCCGGCTCGGCGGCGGCAGCTTCGGCACCGGTGAATTCGCCCAGGGCGGCGGCTCGTTTCGTTATGTCCCCTCCGGTGGCCATTCCGGCGGGGCGATGGCGGCCATCCCCGCCCAGGACCGCTCGCGTGGTTTCCGGGTGCCGGAGGCCGAACGGCCCGCGCAGCGGCGCCGGTTCGCCTTCGCGGCGGCCGGAGCGGTCTCGCTCGCGGCGATTGCGCTCGGCGGTGCCCTCCCGCTGGAGGCGGTCGTCGACGCCACCGGCGGGCGCCCCGAGGGCAGCGGTACGTCCGTCACCCCGCTCAGCGTGGACTCGGCGGCCGACAGCGGCTCCCTGCCCCCCGGCGGGAAGTTCCTGACGACCGACAGCGCCCGGCGGACCTGGCCCCCGTCCGGCGGTCCGACGCAGGCCCCGGCGCCCAGCGCCATGGCCCTCTACGCTCCCGGCGTCGCGCCCGCCCAGCCCGCGACGGCCGCGGCGGCCCCGGTCGGCCGCTTCGGGCTGTCGCCGTTGATCGCCGCGACCGGTCCGTCCGCGTCGTACCACCACGCTCCGCTGGCCGTGGCGACCGGCATCCCCCTCGCCAAGAACCCGCCCCCGCTCCCGCCCTTGGAGCCGATGCGCCCGCTGACCGGCTCCGCCGCCGGCCCCGGGGCCCAGGGTCCGGCCGGCCGGCACTGACCGTCCCCTGCGCAGCCCCCCGCGGAACTGGTTGAATCGGCTCTTGTGCGCCGCACCCTGACCGGGCGTGTGCCGCGAGGTGGTGGTGGCCCGCAGGACCGCGGGCGAATTCTGGGGAGAGCATGGACGACGGTAAGGCTGCCGGGCCGAAGCTGAAGTGGTGGAGCCGTCCGGGGCGCACCCCGAGCACGCAACCGTCCGCCGAGGCCGGTCCGCAGGCGATGCCGCCCGCCGACGGCCCGGCGGAGCGGGTGCGGGCCGGGGCCTCCGGCACGGCCGACGGGTCCGGTGCGCAGGATGCGGGCGACTGGATCGTGCGCCCGCCGGAGCCGCGCAGCGCCGCCGAGAGGCCGGAGCATGCCGAGGCGGACGACGCCGCCGGGCCGGCCGAGACGGCCCAAGCGGCCCGTACCGAGGGCGAGTTGGCCGCCGAGACGCCGGCGCAGGGGGCGCGGACCGGTGCGGCCACCGTGATGCTCGGTCAGGTGACCGCCGATGCGGGGCAGGAGACTGCCGTGGCCCCGGCGTCCGCCGAGACCACTGGTGTACCGCCGCAGCGGCCGGACGCCGCCGAAGCCCGCCCCTCGGGCGCCCCGGACACCGCGGCCCCCGGCCGGCCGCTGCACCCGGAGGACCCGTACGGCACCCCGCCGTACGGCGGCCCCGGCCCCTGGGCCCCCGCGCCGCCCGTACAGCGGCCGGAGCCCCGTACCGGCGCCCAGGGCTGGTCCGGCGGGCTCACCGGCGGCGCCACCCCCGCCCAGGGCACCGTGCTCCCGCCGTCCGCCGGGCCGCTGCCCCCGTACGGCGCACCGGCACCGGCCGCCGGCTACCCGAGCCCGCCGCCCGCGCCGCCGCACACCGGCGGCGAGCCGCAGCACCCGGCCGGACCGGCCGAGGCCGCGCCGCCCGCCCCGGCCGACGGGCCGGCCGCGCCCGGCGGCCCGGTGCACCACGAGTCCGCCGCCCCGCGGCCCGGCGTCCCCTCTTCCGGTACCGCCGCGCACGGTGCCTGGCACCAGTACGACCCCTGGAGCGCACCCCTCCAAGGCGGCCCGGCCGCGCCGCCGTCCGCGCGGCGCAGCCGCCGCGGTCCGCTGGTCGCCGGCGCGGTGGCGCTCGCGCTGCTCGCGGGCGGGACGGGCGGCGCCATCGGCGCGTATGTCGAGCGGTACGGCGGGATCAACGACATCAAGCTGCCGCAGGCCAGCGACGACGACGCCGGGGGACGCCGCCCCGACAGCGTCGCCGGGATCGCGCAGGCCGCGCTGCCCGGTGTGGTGACGCTCCACGTCCGGGGCAGCGCAGAACAGGGCACCGGCACCGGCTTCGTCCTCGACCGGCAGGGCCACATCCTCACCAACAACCACGTCGTGGAGCCGGCCGGGACCGGCGGCGAGATATCGGTGACCTTCAGCGGCGGGCAGACCGCCAAGGCGAAGGTCGTCGGGCAGGACGGCGGCTACGACCTCGCCGTCGTCCAGGTCGAGGGCGTCACGGGGCTGCGGCCGCTGCCGCTGGGCAACTCCGACTCGGTGCGGGTCGGCGACCCGGTCGTGGCGATCGGCGCGCCGTTCGACCTGGCCAACACCGTGACCGCCGGCATCATCAGCGCCAAGCAGCGCCCGATCACCGCGGGCGGCCAGAAGGGCGACGGCAGCGATGTGTCGTACGTGGACGCCCTCCAGACCGATGCGCCGATCAACCCCGGCAACTCCGGCGGCCCGCTGGTGGACGCCCGGGCGCGGGTGATCGGCATCAACAGCGCCATCCGCGCGGCCGACAGCGGCGGCGGACCGGACGGCGGCGGCCAGGGCGGCAGCATAGGGCTGGGCTTCGCCATCCCGATCAATCAGGCCAAGCGGGTGGCCGAGGAGTTGATCAACACCGGCCGGGCGACACACCCGGTGATCGGCGTGACGCTGGAGATGGAGTACGCCGGTGACGGCGCGCGGGTCGGCGAGCACAGCAAGGGCGGCAAGGAGCCGGTCATCCCCGGCGGCCCGGGTGCCCGGGCCGGGATCCGGCCCGGCGACGTGATCACCAAGGTGGACGGCGCTCCGGTGCACAGCGGCGAGGAGCTGATCGTGAAGATCCGCAGCCACCGGCCGGGTGACACGCTGATGCTGACCCTCCAGAGGGGCGGCAAGGAGCAGACGGTGCGCCTCAGGCTGGGGTCCTCCACCGCCAGCTGATCGTTTGCACGGTGTTGGCACGGGTGACTCCCGTCCGACGCACGGGGCCAGGTACCGTGATAGTCGGCCTGGCCCCTAGGCCAGCGAAGGCCGATGACCCAAGGAGCTGCAAGGTGTTCTTCGACATAGGACCCCTAGAGCTGGTAGCGATCGTCGTCCTTGCCGTGCTCATCTTCGGTCCGGACAAGCTCCCCAAGGTCATCCAGGACGTGATGGGCGTCATCCGGAAGATCCGGGCGTTCTCCGACAGCGCCAAGGAAGACATCCGCAGCGAGCTGGGGCCGGAGTTCAAGGACTTCGAGTTCGAGGACCTCAAGCCCAAGAACTTCGTGCGCAAACACGTCCTGGAGAAGGACGAGTACGGCCTCAAGGAGCTCGCCGAGATCCGCAACGGCTTCGACCTCAAGCAGGAGATGGCCGAGGTCACCGACGCCGTACACGGCCGCGAGAGCGCCTCGGCCGCCGCGCCCTCGAACGGCTCCGGGCCCAGCCTCTCCAAGGAGCCCACGGCCGCCTCCGGCCGCCCGGACCTGGTCAAGAAGCCGGCGATACCTGAGCCGGGCGAGCGTCCGCCGTTCGACGCGGACGCCACCTGACACACTCCGGTATGACCGGCTGTATTGACGCTTATAGCTATGCTCCGGGTGTCCGGGGTTTGGTCGCCTGAGGGGGGCGGGCCGCCCACGACGCAGGGCAACAAGGAGGCTCCGCGCAGATGGAGACGACGAGTCGGACAGCGGAACAACAGGCGCCCGCCGCGGTCGGCGGGAAGGTCGACGGCTATCTGCTGGCTGCGTTCCCGTGGTACGGCCTCGACGAGGCGTTCACCGGCCCGCGCTGGTTGATGCAGGTCGGCGCCGGTGCGGACGGCACCGTCGAGCACGGCGCCACCGGGCACGGCGAAGTGCCCACCATCAAGGTGGAATCGCCGCAGGACGAGCGGTTCGCGGTCGTGGTGACCGTCGCCAGCCGCCCCGTACGGCGCAGCGCCGACGGCACCGGCGTACTGGAGGCCACCTCGGTCTCGACGGCCGCCTGGCTGGCCGGCTCGGGGCTGCTCGCCCGGACCTGGCCCACCCAGATGGACCGCACGCTGCGCCAGGACTGGCTGGACCAGCAGACGATGCTCGCCTGGGAGCTGGCCGACGACCTCGGCGGCGGGAGCTGGAGCGAGCTGATGCTGCCGGTCGACGGGGTGCCGACCTCGTTCGCCTACCGCGAGTCCGAGTACGGCTGGGTCCTGGCGGGCTCGTCCCCCGAGGGCCCCGAGGGGGTCCACATCGGCGCGTACGGGCGTGGGATGAGCGCCTATGGCCTTGGCTTTGCGGTCGTCAAGGACATCACGGCGTACGCCGGCTGACCGGCGCTGACGGCCGGTGCGAGTGGTCAGCGCGCCGGCAGCACGTACCAGCCTCGGTTTTGCGGTCGTCAAGGACATCACCGCGTACGCCGGCTGAGTACGCCGGCGCATGCGGAAGGGGGCGGGCCGCACGGCTCGCCCCCTTCTGTCACCGCGTGTGGGCTCAGAACTTGTTGCGCGGGGTGATCCCCAGCGACATCCCCGACAGGCCGCGCTGCCGGCCGCCCAGCTTGCCGGCGATCGTGCGGATCGCCGAGCCGGCGGGGGAGTCCGGGTCGGTCAGCACGACCGGCTTGCCCTCGTCGCCGCCCTCGCGGAGGCGGACGTCGATCGGGATGGCGCCGAGCACCGGCACCTGGGTGCCGGTGGTCTTCGTCAGGCCCTCGGCGACCCGCTCACCGCCGCCGGTGCCGAAGACGTCGACCATCTCGTCGCAGTGCGGGCAGGGCAGCCCGGACATGTTCTCGACCACGCCGACGATCTTCTGGTGGGTCTGCACGGCGATCGAACCGGCCCGCTCGGCGACCTCGGCGGCGGCCTGCTGCGGGGTGGTGACCACCAGGATCTCGGCGTTCGGCACCAGCTGCGCCACGGAGATCGCGATGTCGCCCGTGCCCGGCGGCAGGTCCAGCAGCAGGACGTCGAGGTCGCCCCAGTAGACGTCGGCGAGGAACTGCTGGAGCGCGCGGTGCAGCATCGGGCCGCGCCAGACGACCGGGGCGTTGCCCGGGGTGAACATGCCGATCGAGATGACCTTCACGCCGTTCGCCGACGGCGGCATGATCATGTTCTCGACCTGGGTGGGGCGGCCGTCCGCGCCGAGCATCCGGGGCACCGAGTGGCCGTAGATGTCGGCGTCCACGACACCGACCTTCAGGCCGTCGGCCGCCATCGCCGCGGCGAGGTTGACCGTCACCGACGACTTGCCGACGCCGCCCTTGCCGGAGGCGACGGCGTAGACCCGGGTCAGCGAGCCGGGCTGGGCGAACGGCACCTCGCGCTCGGCGGTGCCGCCGCGCAGCGAGGCCGCCAGCTCCTTGCGCTGGGCGTCGCTCATCACTTCCAGGTCGACCTGGACGCCGGTGACGCCCTCGACCCGGGCGACCGCGTCCCGCACGCTGTTGGTGATCGTCTCGCGCATCGGGCAGCCGGAGACGGTGAGGTAGACCACGACCGCCACCGCGCCGTCCGCCGCGATGTCCACCGATTTGACCATCCCCAGGTCGGTGATGGGGCGGTGGATCTCGGGGTCGTTCACCGTCGCGAGCGCGGCGCGGACCGCGTCCTCGCTGGGCGCGGAGCCTTGGGGCATGTCGGTAGCCATGACCCGATGGTACGGCTCATGAGGCGGCCTCCGGAAAGGCCGTCAGCGGTCGCGTTCATCACTCTCCGACTCGACCAGCTGCCGCAGCTCCAGATCCCGCAGCAGGTCCTCCAGCTCGGAGCGGATCCAGTCGCGGGTGGCGACCTCGCCCAGGCCCAGCCGCAGCGCCGCGATCTCCCGGGTCAGGTACTCGGTGTCGGCGATGGAGCGTTCGTTCTGCTTGCGGTCCTGCTCCTGGGTGATCCGGTCCCGGTCGGCCTGGCGGTTCTGCGCCAGCAGGATCAGCGGCGCCGCGTACGAGGCCTGAAGGGACAGCGCCAGGGTCAGGAAGATGAACGGGTACCGGTCGAACCGCCAGGTGCCGGGCGCGGCGACGTTCCAGGTGATCCACACGATGACGGCGACGGTCATCCAGACGATGAAGCGGCCGGTCCCCAGGAAACGGGCGATCTTCTCCGAGAGCCGCCCGAACGCCTCGGGGTCGTACTCCGGAAGGAACGTACGGCGCGGTGCGCGCGGTACGTCCAGGCGCACCCGGCGCCGGTCGGTGGCGCCCCGCCGCAGCGCCGAGGAGCCGTTCGCCCGGGTGCGTTCCCTGCTCTCCCGCTCGTCAGCGCCCATCGGGGGCCTTCCCCAGGCGCCCGGCACCGGCCAGCCCGGCGCCGTCGCCGTGCAGCTCGGCCTCCCGCCAGTCCTCCGGCAGCAGATGGTCCAGTACGTCGTCGACGGTGACCGCGCCCAGCAGGGCACCGCTCTCGTCGACGACCGGTGCGGCCACCATGTTGTACGCGGCCAGATAGCTGGCGACCTCGGTCAGCGGGGTGTCCGGCGGCAGCGGCGGCAGGTCGGTGTCGGCGATCGAGCTGACGAGGGTGAACGGCGGGTCCCGCAGCAGCCGCTGGAAGTGCACCAGGCCCAGGTACTTGCCGGTGGGCGTCTCGTCCGGCGGCCGGCAGACGTACACCTGGGCGGCGAGCGCGGGGGAGAGGTCCGGGTCGCGGACCCGGGCGAGCGCCTCCGCGACGGTCGCGCCCGGGCGCAGCACGATCGGATCGGTGGTCATCAGTCCGCCCGCGGTGCGCTCCTCGTACGCCATCAGCCGCCGCACATCCGCGGCCTCCTCCGGCCGCATCAGCGCCAGCAGCCGCTCCTTCTCCTCCTCCGGCAGCTCGGAGAGCAGGTCGGCGGCGTCGTCCGGGTCCATCGCCTCCAGGACGTCGGCGGCCCGCTCCTCCTTCAGCTTGCCGAGGATCTCGATCTGGTCGTCCTCCGGCAGCTCCTCCAGGACGTCGGCGAGCCGGTCGTCGTCGAGCGCCGCGGCGACCTCGGCGCGGCGTTTGGCGGAGAGGTGGTGCAGGACGCCGGCGAGGTCGGCCGGGCGCAGCTGCTCGAAGGTGGCCAGCAGGCTCTCCGCGCCCTGGCCGTGCTCCTCCAGCGAGAAGCCGGTCACCGCCGACCACTCCACGGTCAGCGCCTCACCCTTGCGGCGCAGCGCCCCGCCCTTGCCCTTACGGACGAAGACCTTCTCGATCTCCCAGTCGCGGCGGGCCGGCAGCTGGGTGATGCCGATGTCGAGGACGGTGACCTCCTCGCCGGTCTCCACCAGCTTGACCCGGCGGTCGAGCAGTTCGCCGAGCACCAGGGTCTCGGACGTCCGCTGCTCGAAGCGGCGCATGTTGATCACGCCGGTGATGACGATCTGGCCGGACTCCACACCGGTGACCCGGGTCATGGGCACGAAGATCCGGCGCCGGCTGATCACTTCGACGACCAACCCGAGCAACCGCGGCGGGCGCGCCCCGACCCGGAGCAGCGCGACGAGGTCCCGCAGCCGGCCGACCGGGTCGCCGTTGGGGTCGAAGACGGCGCTGCCGGAGAGATGGGAGACAAAGACCCGGGGAGTCACCACTGCCATGCAGAGCGCCACCCTTTCGCCCGTTCGACCAGAAATAAGGCATTAATTCGGGTTCAGGCTAACGCGCCCGGGTCCCCGCCGCCCCGGTGGCGGAGGCCGTAGGGTGACCGCCACGCACCCCGCCGAGGACCCCGAACGACCCAGGTACGCTGCCGTACTGCTGTCGAGGTCACCCGCATCAGGAGGCAGAGCCGACGTGAGCGCAATCCCCCCGGGGGCCGGCCCCCGACCCCTGGCCGGAGCCCGCCGTACGGCCCGGGCCGCGCTGCTGGGGGCGGCCTGGGTGAGCCTGGCCGCGGCGCTCGCGGGCTGCGGCGGCGAACCGGACCCGGACGCCGGCACCAACGGTGTGGGGAAGCTGCCCGCCGCGAAGATCCAGGCCAAGGCGCGGGCCGCCGCCCAGCAGGCCGACACGGTGCACCTGTCCGGCAATGTCGTCAGCCAGGGCCGTACGTACAAGCTCGACATGAGCCTGGCGAAGGACGGCGCCAAGGGCGAGCTGACCACCAAGGCGGCCGCCTTCCAGCTGCTGCGGGTCGGCGATGCGCTCTATCTGAAGGCGGACACGGCGTTCTGGGCCGGGGAGAAGAGCGGGGCGCACGGCCGGGCCGCGGCGCAGAAGCTCGGCGGCAAGTATGTGAAGGTGCCCGCCGCCGACCCGGTCTACAAGCGCTTCAGCGGCTTCACCGACAAGGACACCCTGCTCGCCGGCCTGCTCGGGCTGCACGGCAAGCTGACGACCGGTGACCGCAGCGACCTCGACGGCACCCGCACCATCCGGCTCACCGCCGCCGCCGGCGCCGGCGGCACCCTGGACGTCTCACTGGAGGGCACGCCCTACCCGCTGCGGCTTCAGCGCGCCGGCGGTGCGGGCGTGCTCCGGCTCGCCGAATGGGGCAAGCGCGTGAACCTCGAGGCGCCGTCCAAGGAACAGGTCGTCGATTACGGCAGCAAGATCTCCGGCGCCCGCTGAGCGCACCGCCGTCGACCGGCCGGCCGCCGGCCGGTCAGCCCTTACGGCCCCGGCGCAGCAGCTTCGGCAGTGCGGCCGGCGCCGGCCGCCGGGTGATCGCGGGGGAGGCCAGCGGCGGCTCGGCGTGCGAGTCCTCCGGCATCCGGCCGGGCCGCTGGACGGCTTCGTCACCCGCCGGCTCCAGCCGCAGCACCCGGCACTCGCGCGCCCAGCGCTCGGTGATCGTGTCCGCGTCCGGTGCGTTGAGCCGCTTGCCCTTCAGCTCCTCGACCGTGGCCCGCCAGGCCTCGCTCTCCGGCGCCGGCTCGACGACCCTGGCCCGCCAGGCGACCAGCCGGCCGCCCTTGTCCTTGCTGCGTACGGTGACCGTCGCGGTGCCGCCGTCGGCCAGCCCGAGGTCCGCCAGCGGCTGCTCACCGGCGCCGCCCCCCACGAGGCACGCGGCGCCGTCGTGCCACACATGCCACAGCGCACGGGCCGGGCCCGTCGTCCCCCGCACCCAGATGAGGCCGGACTTCTTGGTGGCCTCTTCGATGAGCGCCCGATCCTGTAGGGCCTGCGACACGGTCTCCGTCATGTGTCTCAGCCTAATGGGGCCACCCGACCGCTCCCGGGTCCGCCCAGGCGCTGAGACACCCGGCCCCTACGCCTCGGCCGCGGCCTGCTGCGCTTCCCGCTCAGAGCCACCCGTTGCGCTTGAAGCCGCGGTGGATGCCGAAGCAGATCGCGACCGTGACGATCAGTACCGCCGGATAGCCGTACTTCCACTTCAGCTCGGGCATGTAGGTGAAGTTCATGCCGTAGATTCCGGCGATCATCGTGGGGACGGCGAAGATCGCCGCCCAGGCGGTGATCTTGCGCATGTCCTCGTTCTGCGCGACCGCCGCCTGCGAGAGGTTTGCCTGAAGGATGGAGTTGAGCAGGTCGTCGAAGGACAGCACCTGCTCGTTGACGCGTGCCAGGTGGTCGGCGACGTCCCGGAAGTACTTCTGGATGTCGGAGTCGACCAGCCGCATCGGCCGCTCGCTCAGCAGCTGCATCGGCCGCAGCAGCGGAGAGACCGCGCGCTTGAACTCCAGTACCTCGCGCTTGAGTTGGTAGATCCGCCCGGCGTCGCCGCCCTTCGTGACGCCCTTGGCGGGGTTGCCCCGGCCGTTGCTGCCCGAGCTGAAGACCTCGGTCTCGACCTCGTCGATGTCGTCCTGGACCGCACCGGCCACCGCCATGTAGCCGTCGACGACCTGGTCGGCGATGGCGTGCAGTACCGCGGACGGCCCCTTGGCCAGCAGCTCCGGGTCGTCCTGGAGCCGGTGCCGCAGTGCGCGCAGCGAACCCTGACCGCCGTGCCGCACGGTCACGATGAAGTCCCGGCCGGTGAAGCACATCACCTCGCCGGTCTCCACCACCTCACTGGTCGCGGTCAGCTCGGTGTGCTCGACGTAGTGCACCGTCTTGAAGACGGTGAACAGGGTCTCGTCGTAGCGCTCCAGCTTGGGCCGCTGATGGGCGTGCACCGCGTCCTCGACGGCGAGCGGGTGCAGCCCGAACTCCTTGGCGATACCGGCGAATTCGGCCTCGGTCGGCTCGTGCAGACCGATCCAGGCGAAGCCGCCGTCGGCCCGGACCCCGGCCATCGCCTCGGCGGGCGTGACATGGTCGCTCACCCGGCGGCCCTCGCGGTAGACACCGCAGTCGACGATGGCGCTGTTCGCGCAGGCCGGGGCGGTGCCGTCGTAGGGGTACGGGGAGTCGTCGCGGCGCCGGGACGGGCGGACGGCGGCGCGCAGGTCGCGGATCATCGACATGGCAGGCTCCTTCACGGGCCGGCCGTCAGCTGCGGGCGCGGGGCAACGCGGCCCGGAACGTGGACGTACCAGCTTCGTCGGCGGTACGTCCGCAAAGCGGGCGGCGCTCGATGCGCAGCAGCAGTGACGGCAGTTCGCAGAGACACGGAACAAAGAGTCGAAGGCGCTCTTCCGTCATCTACATCCGGCGCGAAGGCACTTCCCTGGTTTCGCCGCTCTGCGGCGGGGTACGGAAGCTCTCGATCAGGAGATGCACTGCGCGAGGGGGATGACGGGAGAACTATCGGTACTGCACGGTCGACTCGGATCCACCGCAGCCCCACCTCCTCCGGCCGGTCCCCGCTGGGGGACGACGTCATTCCCTGACCAGACGGCAAGGCTATCAGCCGCCCGTCGCGTTACGGCGCCGCTTTGCCTGTTCCATACGAAGGATGGGGCACCGCGACGCCACGCCGAGGGCCGTGGCCGGCCGACCGTATGCTCGCCGCATGTCTGACGTTCTTGAGCTGGTCGAAGCCCGGTTGCGTACGAGTCTGGGCGAGCCGGACGCACGCGCCGCCGTCACGTTCCTCGGTACCGACCGTATCGAGGTGCTCCGCTTCGTGGACAACGGGGTGCTCCGCTACGCCACGCTCGGGATGTCCGCCCAGCCGATGGCCGACCCCACACAGGTGGTGGCCGACCCGCTGCGCGGACCGCGCGCCGAACTGGTGCTGTCCGTGCGCGGGGGTCGCGCGGAGACCGACAAGGTGCTCAGGCCGCTCGCGGTGCTCGCCGCATCCCCGCAGGTCGAAGGGGTGATCGTGGCACCGGGCGCCTCGCTGGACGTGGGCGAACCGCTGTGGCCAGGGGCGGCCTTCACCTCCGTCCTGGTCGCCGAGCCGGGCGGGCTGGTCGAGGACCTGGAGCTGGCCGAGCCCATGGAGCCGGTGCGCTTCCTGCCCCTGTTGCCGATGACGCCCAACGAGGCCGCCTGGAAGCGGGTGCACGGCGCCGAGGCCCTTCAGGAGCGCTGGCTGCGGCACGGCACGGACCTGCGCGACCCGCTGCGTAGCGGCGTACCGCTGGACTGAGCGACTGACGGGGAGGGCCGCCGGGTCCGCAACCGGGCCCGGAACGGCCGCAGTTGGCGAGGACGGAGCCCCTGTCCCATGCCCGTGAAGGCCATGACCGAGGCGCCGGGCCGGGGTCGCCGGACGACACCCGTCGAGAGCGTTGACGTCTGCACATATTAAATTAGCCGCCCTAATTGATGCGAGGGACAACTATTTGTGGGGCGGGGTGGTCCGGGGTGGTGTGCGTGGCCAATTGCGGCCCCCGGTACGTGATTCCGGGCACACCGGTCGAGTGATCGTCCTTGACGCGGCGGCGGCGCTGGAGGACCGTTGGTCCTTATGAGGGGCGAACCCAGTTGTCCGAAGTGCGGAGGCCGGGTGCGGGCGCCCGGTCTCTTCTCCGACACCTGGCAGTGCGCCGTGCACGGCACCGTGCATCCACTCCAGCCGGTCGTCCCGCCGAGCGTCGAGGCGCTCGGCGTTGTCGTGCACCGTGCACAGGTGCCCGTATGGATGCCCTGGCCGCTGCCGGTGGGGTGGCTGTTCACCGGGGTGGCGTGCGCGGGCGACGAGCGCAGCGGCGGCCGGGCGACCGCGGTGGCCTGCTCGGGCCCCGGACCGCTCGGCGGACCCGGTGAACTCCTGCTGATCGCCGAGGAACTGGGCGTCGGGCTGGGGGCGCGCTACGCCGGTATCGACGGCCCCGACCCCGGCCCTTCCATGTGCGTGGACAAACCGGCGCACGGCAAGGTGCTCGCCGCGGGACGGCCGACCGCGCTGTGGAACGTCGAGGGCGCGCCCGCCGACCGCGCGGTCTTCGCGGGTGAGGCGCGCGGACTGTGGCTGTGGGCGATCGCCTGGCCCGAGCAGTCCGGGCTGCTGATGTACGACGAGCTGGTGCTGACGGATCTGCGCGAGGCGGGCGCCGAGGTGGATCTGCTGCCGTGCGGGGCGCTCTCGCCGCGGATCCTGGGCTGACCGCTCCGGGGGCGGCGCCGTTTCGTATACCGGGCGGGCTGTCCGTATGCCGGGCGGCGGGGCGGCCACCGTCCGGCCGCCCGTTATCCTTCTGAGGTCCCCTTGGGGTGCGGCCGCACGCGTACCCGCGCCGGAGTTCGTCCCGGCCCGGTCCCGTGCCCGTGTCCCGTCCGTCCGTCCGCAGCAGTCTGGAGTCCGTGTCGTGCGCATCGATCTGCACACCCACTCCACGGCGTCCGACGGTACGGACACCCCCGCCGAGCTGGTGCGCCATGCGGCGGCCGCCGGGCTGGACGTGGTCGCGCTGACCGACCACGACACCGTCGGCGGGCACGCCGAGGCGCGCGCCGCGCTGCCCGAGGGGCTGACGCTGGTCACCGGCGCCGAACTCTCCTGCCGCATCGACGGGGTGAGCCTCCATATGCTCGCCTACCTCTTCGACCCCGAGGAGCCGGAACTCGCCCGCGAGCGGGAGCTGGTGCGCGACGACCGGGAGCCGCGCGCCCGCGCCATGGTCGGCAAGCTGCGCGACCTCGGGATGCCCGTCACCTGGGAGCAGGTCGCGCGGATCGCCGGGGACGGCGCCGTCGGACGGCCCCACATCGCCACCGCCCTCATGGAGCTGGGCGTGGTCGGCTCGGTCAACGAGGCCTTCGAGTCGCTGCTCTCCAGCCACGGCCCGGCCTATGTGGAGAAGCACGAGCTCGACCCGTTCGAGGCGGTCCGGCTGGTCAAGGCCGCGGGCGGGGTCACCGTCTTCGCGCACCCGCTGGCCGTCAAGCGCGGCCGGTGCGTACCGGAGAGCGCGATAGCCGAGCTCGCCGCCGCCGGCCTCGACGGCATCGAGGTCGACCACATGGACCACGACGCACCGACCCGTGCGCGGCTGCGCGCCATGGCGGCCGACCTCGGGCTGCTGACCACCGGCTCCAGCGACTACCACGGCAGCCGCAAGACCTGCCGCCTCGGCGAGTACACCACCGACCCCGAGATCTACGGCGAGATCGTGCGCCGCGCGACCGGCGCCTTCCCCGTTCCCGGCGCGGGCGGCTGAGGGCCGCTCTCCCCTCCCCCTACGGGCCCGCGCCCGCCGCGCCGGCCTGTCCTCAGCTCGTCCGTACCACCTCTCGCAAGGCCTTCACCGTGTTCGACATCGCCGTCTTCAGTACCCTCTTTGTCACCCTTTTTGTGATCATGGACCCCCCGGGCATCACCCCGATCTTCCTCGCCCTGACCTCCGGCCGCCCGGCCAAGGTGCAGCGCCGGATGGCGTGGCAGGCGGCCGCCGTCGCCTTCTGCGTCATCGCCCTCTTCGGCCTCTTCGGCCGGCAGATCCTGGGCCGGCTGCACATCTCCACGCCCGCGCTGATGATCGCGGGCGGGCTGCTGCTCCTGCTCGTCGCGCTGGACCTGCTCACCGGGAAGTCGGAGGAGCCGACCCAGACCAAGGACGTCAATGTGGCGCTGGTGCCGCTGGGTATGCCGCTGCTGGCCGGGCCCGGCGCGATCGTCTCCGTGATCCTCGCGGTGCAGCATGCGCACGGCTTCGCGGCGCAGCTCTCGGTCTGGGCGGCGATCGCGGCGATCCATGTGGTGCTGTACCTGGTGATGCGGTTCTCGCTGGTGATCATCCGGGTGATCAAGGACGGCGGGGTGGTCCTGGTGACGCGGCTGGCGGGCATGATGCTCTCCGCGCTGGCCGTGCAGCAGATCATCAACGGTGTGCTCCAGGTGATCCAGGGGGCCTGAGTCCGCTCCGTCCGCCCGGCACAACGGCAGCGCCCCCGTACGACGTGTTCGTACGGGGGCGCCGCGGTGTCGGTATCACCAGGCGTCGGGCTTAACGGGCGACGGTGTCGGCCGGGCGGATGTAGATGCGCTGGCCTATGGCGGCGGCCTGCTGCACGATCCGGTTGACGGAGGCGGCGTCCACGACGGTGCTGTCCACGGCGGTGCCGTCGACATCGTCGAGGCGCATGATCTGGAAGCGCAAGGGCTTCTCCCTTCGTCTGATCCTCCTGCGGAGAACTGAGTGGTGTGGAAATGCGTGGCTTCGCTGCCAGGCGTTCCGTATGGGTACAACAACCCCCTACTCTCGATCATTCCCTACGCTAAAGAAAATTTTTGACCGCCTAAGTACTACCGGGGGAGCGCGCTTGTGCCCGCGGAGCGGGCGCCCGGACAATGGGACCCGTATGAACGACGTCCGGCCCACCGGCCCCACCGACCTCGCCGCGCTCGCCGCCGGGATCGAGCGCACCAACGAGCTGCTCACCCGGGTGCTCGCCGAGGTCGCCACCACCCCGTCCACCCATGCGGCCTTCGTGGACGCGGGCTATGTCTATGCCGCGGCGGGGAAGCTCGTCGCCGGCACCGAGGACCGCAAGGGCTTCGACCTGGACGCCGAAGGGATCATCGAGGCCTTCATCGACAAGGCCCGGATGATCTTCCCGGACAGCCGGCTGCTGCGCGTCTACTGGTACGACGGCGCCCGCCGCCGCATCCACACCCAGGAACAGCAGCGGATCGCCGAGCTGCCCGACGTGAAGGTCAGGCTCGGCAACCTCAACGCCAACAACCAGCAGAAGGGCGTCGACTCCCTGATCCGCTCGGACCTGGAATCGCTGGCCCGCCACCGCGCGATCACCGATGCGGTGCTGATCGGCGGCGACGAGGACCTGGTCTCCGCCGTCGAGGCGGCGCAGGGCTACGGCGCGCGGGTGCATCTGTGGGGCATCGAGGCCCCGGGCGGCCGCAACCAGGCCGAGCCGCTGCTGTGGGAGGTCGACAGCGCCCGCATCTTCGACCTGGACTTCTGCAAGCCGTACGTCACCCGCAAAACCGGCGTCGAACTCTTCGACCAGGCGGCGGGCGAGGGCCCGGCGCCCAGCCGCGAGGAGGTCCGCTTCGTCGGCGCCCGGGTCGCCGCGCAGTGGCTGTCGGAGCGCGGCCGCGAGTGGGTCGCTGACCTCCTCCCCGGCCACCCGTATCTGCCCGGCACCGTCGACCAGGAACTGCTGACCGCCGCGGAGGCGCTGCTGCGGCACTCCCTGCGCAGCCACGCCGATCTGCGCCGGGTGCTGAGGGACGGCTTCTGGGACCACGTACAGGGGCAGTACTGAGGGGCGGCCCCTAGGGGGGGTGTCTTCCCGGTCAGGCCCGGGCCAGGAGCTCCGCGAGCCGGTCGAAGAAGCCCGACCAGCCCGCCTGCGCCTGCTCGTACTGCTCGGAGCTGAGATTGCCGCCGAGCTGACGGAACGCCATCTGCGTCCGGTCCCCGAGATCGGTCAGGGTGACCCGGACCAGCTCGCCCTCCGCCCCGCGCGGCGCCGCGTCGTCCTTGAGCGTGAACTCCAGCCGCTCGGGCGGCACGACCTCGCGGTAGACACCGGAGAACGGCAGCTCGCCGCCGTCCGGGGTCTGCATCACCAGGCCCCAGACCCCGCCGGGCCGCACGTCCATCGTCATCCGGTCGGCCGGCACCGCCAGCTCCCCGCCGAACCAGTACGCGAAGTGCTCGGGCCGGGTCCAGGCCTCGAAGACCAGTTCACGACGGGCGTCGAAGGTCCGGGTGAGCGCGATGCCGTGCGGGTCGTCCTGGGGAGCGTCCTGGGGATTGCCGGTCATGAGCGAGCCCTTCGTACGAAGCCGGTGCCGGCCGGCCGCCGGTGGCCGCCCGCCACCTTCGATGCTCGCCGAACCGCCCCCTGCTGTCGCGATGACACCGCCCGCCCGGCCGAACCCGTAAGGGAAGCGGCACCTCCGCGGACGGGCCCGACTAGTCCACCCCGCTCCAGAACCCGGTCAGCGCCTCGGCCGTCTTCTCCGGGCGCTCGGCGTTGGGGGAGTGCTCGGCTCCCTCGATGACCGTACGGCGGGCGGACAGCCGCTCGGCCATGGCGTCCATCCACGGCACCGGCCAGGCGTAGTCGACGGCGCCGGAGACGACATGGGTGGGCAGTCCCGTACGGGCCAGCTCCGCCACCCGGTCGGGCTCCTCCAGCATCTGACGGCCGGTCGCGATCAGCTGCTCGGGGACGGTGTTCAGCCAACGGCGGTGCAGGAACGCGCCGATCTCGGGCGGCGTCGCGGCGTCCGCCGCCTCCGGGGGATCCAGCTCGCGCATCGCCCGCCAGACGCTCTCCATGTCGAGGGTGCGCAGCGCCTCGATCAGCATCCGCACCCGGGCCTGCTGGGCCGCCTCGATGGCCGCGGGCCCGGAGCTGAGCACGGTGAGCGAACGGAACGGGGCCGCGTCGAGCAGCACCGCGGCCCGGGTGATCAGACCGCCCAGCGAGTGCCCCAGCAGATGCAGCGGACCGCTGTCCCGCTCCCGTACGGCCCGCGCCTGCGCCAGTACGTCGAGGGCCAACTCCCGTTGTGCATAAGCCTGTTCCTCGCGTGGTCCGGCCGATTCGTACTGGCCGCGGCCGTCCACCGCGACCGCCCGGAAACCGGCCGCGGCGAGCGGTGCCAGCAAGGCGACGAAGTCCTCCTTGCTGCCGGTGAATCCGGGCACCAGCAGTGCGGTGCCGATCGGCGCGCCGTCGGGGCGGGCGTCGTGCACGGCGAAGGCGCCGCGCTCGGTGTCGAGGAGGTACGCACGGGCGCACGGGGGCAGCGTGAGGATGGGCGGCCTGCTCATGGACCGAGGTTATCCGGGCCGGGCGGCAAAACCGGGCCGGGACGCCGACGACCCGGCACCCGCACGGGGCGGGGCCGGGTCGTCCGGGCGTGCGTGCGTCAGCTCGCGGGCGTCGCCTCGGCCGTGGCGGCCTTGGCACGGGTGCGACGGCGCACCGGCTTGGCCTCCGCGACGTCCGCCCCGGTGGCCTCGGTGCCCTCGGCAGCGGCCTTGGCGGCAGCGCTCTTACGGGTCCGCTTCGGCTTGGCCGGGGCCTCCTCGGCGGTGGCCTCGGCCGCCACCGTCTTGGCCGCGGTCTTGCGGGTCCGCTTGGGCTTGGCCGGTGCGGCCTCGGTGCCTTCGGCGGTGTCCACGGCGGCCTCCGCGGCCTTGGCGGCGGCGGTCTTCCGGGTCCGCTTGGGCTTGGCGGGTGCCTCCACGGTGCCTTCGGCGGTGTCCACGGCGGCCTCCGCGGCCTTGGCGGCGGCGCTCTTGCGGGTCCGCTTCGGCTTTGCCGGAGCCGCCTCCACGGCGGTGTCCGCGGCCTCGGCCACGGTCTCCGTCACGACGGCCGGCGCGGTCTCCACGGCGGCCTTCGCGGCGCTGCGGGTCCGGCGGCGGCGCGGCTTGGCGGGCGCGGCCACGGCCTCGGCGGCGGCCTCGCTCACCTCGGCGGCGGGCTGCGCGGCCTCGGTGACCTTGGCGGTCCCGGCCGCCCCGGCTGCCGGAGCCTGCGCCGCGGCCGACTGGCCGGCGCGGGTCCGACGGCGCCGGCGCGGCTGGCGCGGCGCCTCCGCGCCCTCGGCACCCGCCGTGCCCTCGGCGGCATCCAGCGACCCGGTCGCCGTCGCCTCGGAGGTGGCCGGGCCGTCCAGCGGCGCGCCGCCACGGGTGCGGCGGCGCTGGCGAGGCGTACGGGTGCGCGCGGGACGCTCCTCCTCCACGGCGGCAGCGCCCCGGCGGGGGCCACGGCCGCGGCCGCCGGTCTCGCCCAGATCCTCGACCTCTTCCGCGGCGAGCCCGGCCCGGGTGCGCTCGGCGCGCGGCAGCACGCCCTTGGTGCCCTGGGGGATGTTCAGCTGCTCGTACAGGTGCGGCGAGGTGGAGTAGGTCTCCTCCGGCTCGTCGAACGCCAGGTCCAGCGCCTTGTTGATCAGCTTCCAGCGCGGGATGTCGTCCCAGTCGACGAGGGTGACCGCGGTGCCCTTGGCGCCCGCCCGGCCGGTGCGGCCGATGCGGTGCAGATAGGTCTTCTCGTCCTCGGGGGACTGGTAGTTGATGACATGGGTCACACCCTCGACGTCGATGCCGCGGGCGGCGACGTCGGTGCAGACCAGGACGTCGACCTTGCCGTTGCGGAAGGCGCGCAGCGCCTGCTCACGGGCGCCCTGGCCGAGGTCGCCGTGCACCGCGCCGGACGCGAAGCCGCGCCGGGAGAGCTGGTCGGCGATGTCGGCGGCGGTCCGCTTCGTACGGCAGAACACCATCGCCAGGCCCCGGCCCTCGGCCTGGAGGATGCGCGAGACCATCTCCGGCTTGTCCATGGAGTGCGCGCGGAAGACGTGCTGGGTGATGTTGGCGACCGTCGCGCCCTCGTCGTCCGGCGCGGTGGCGCGGATGTGGGTGGGCTGCGACATGTAGCGGCGGGCCAGCGAGATGACCTGGCCCGGCATGGTCGCGGAGAACAGCATGGTCTGCCGCTTGGCCGGCAGCAGCTGGATGATCTTCTCGACGTCGGGCAGGAAGCCCAGGTCGAGCATCTCGTCGGCCTCGTCCAGGACGAGGGTGCGCACCTGCGAGAGGTCCAGCTTCCGCTGGCCCGCGAGGTCCAGCAGCCGGCCGGGCGTGCCGACGACCACGTCGACGCCCTTCTTCAGCGCCTCGACCTGCGGCTCGTAGGCCCGGCCGCCGTAGATCGCCAGGACCCGGACGTTACGGACCTTGCCGGCGGTGAGCAGATCGTTGGTGACCTGCTGGCACAGCTCACGGGTCGGCACGACGACGAGGGCCTGCGGCGCCTCGGTCAGCTGCTCGGGCTGTGAGCGGCCCGCCTCGACGTCGGCGGGGACCGTGACGCGCTCGATGAGCGGCAGGCCGAAACCCAGGGTCTTGCCGGTGCCGGTCTTGGCCTGGCCGATGACGTCGTTGCCGGAGAGGGCGACGGGGAGCGTCAGCTCCTGGATGGGAAAGGGGGAAATGATGCCGACGGCCTCAAGGGCTTCGGCCGTCTCGGGGAAAATCCCAAGGTCTCGGAACGTAGACAGAATCTTGCCTCTTCTGTGAGACGCGGCATGAGGCGGCGAAGGGGGTCGTACCGCTCCGTCGTACGGGTTCGTACGGGGCCGGCCTGATGGCGGCCGGTGGGGCGGGACCACTGCCAACGCTCAGGCACTCCTGCCGCGAGCGGGTGTGTCCCTCGTGTGGTGCGTACGTCTCGGCACGCGCCGCAGGGGAGGGCGGTCGGTTTGGAGCCGATCGGGCCACCGACCGGGCATCCGCTTCGTGGAATGACCCACCGACTTCTCGGCAGGTCCAATACCACTGTACCCCGGATACGGCGCCCCCATCCGAAGGCTTGTATGAGTGAGGAATTCGTCACGTCCCCGGGGCCCGGCCGGGACGCGGTGCGACGAGTCGTTCGTACGGGTGACCGGAAGTGGCTGACCAGGGCCTTCCCCGGGCCGCCCGGCGGGCTATTGTGCCGGTCATGGGAACGCCTGACAACGCCGCGGCTGACGCGCAAGAACTCACCGGGATCGCCGCCCAGAACTGGGTGCAGGCATCCGCCGACCCGCAGTACCGGGCCGCCGTGATCGACCTGCTCGGCGCGCTCGCGTACGGCGAGCTGTCCGCCTTCGAGCGGCTGGCGGAGGACGCCAAGCTCGCGCCGACGATGGACGACAAGGCCGAGCTGGCCAAGATGGCCTCGGCCGAGTTCCACCACTTCGAGCGGCTGCGGGAGCGGCTCGCGCACATCGAGGCGGAGCCGAACGAGGCGATGGAGCCGTTCGCCGCCGCCCTCGACGAGTTCCACCGCCAGACCGCGCCGTCGGACTGGCTGGAGGGCCTGGTCAAGGCGTACGTCGGCGACTCGATCGCCAGTGACTTCTACCGCGAGGTCGCGGCCCGGCTGGACTCCGACACCCGCGGTCTGGTGCTGGCCGTCCTCGACGACACCGGACACGCGTCGTTCGCCGTCGAGAAGGTGCGCGCGGCGATCGAGGCCGAGCCGCGGGTCGGCGGACGGCTCGCGCTGTGGGCGCGGCGGCTGATGGGCGAGGCGCTGTCGCAGGCCCAGCGGGTGGTCGCGGACCGCGATGCCCTCTCCACGATGCTGGTGGGCGGGGTGGCCGACGGCTTCGACCTGGCCGAGGTGGGCCGGATGTTCTCCCGGATCACCGAGGCGCACACCAAGCGGATGGCGGCGCTGGGGCTGGCCGCCTGACGGCGATGTTCTGACGGGACCGGCAGGACGACGGAGCCGGCAGGGGTGCCGGGCGGTTCAGGCCGTCCGGTGCCCCTTCAACGGTGCGGCCGGCCGCCGAAGACGCCGGTGCGGCGGCCGCAGCAGGACCGAGAGCAGCGCCGCACCCACCGCGACCGCGGCCACCATCACCTGGACGGGGTGCCCGGGGCCGAGGATCGAGCGGGTCAGCAGGGCGCCGAGCAGCGCGGCCACCGGGCCGGTCGCCAGCGTGAGGGCGCGTGAGGTGAAGCGGTCGGGCAGCCTGCGCAGGGCGAACAGGGCGATGGCGAAGCCGATGAACAGGGCTCCGAGCGCTTCCCAGATCATGCTGTTCCCTCCCGTGTGCCTGCGTGCCCGGCTACCGGCGCCGGTTGTGCGGTGCTCACAGTGCACTGCTGACGGTGCGGTGCCGGCCGGACGAACAAATGGGTCGTAGGCGGTCGTACCCAGGGGCTCACGGCAGCAACCCTTCCACCGCGGGTCGGCTGCCTGATCAGCCCAGCCGAGCCGACCCGAACGGCCTGATCTGCGAAAAGGGCGGCGGCCCGGAGGAAATTCCCCCGGGCCGCCGCCGTGTTCGCTCCTGGCGCCGCAGCGGGCGCCACACAGATCAGAGCGCGCCGAACCCGACCCTGCGGCCGGCCGGCTCGCCGAGCTCCACATAGGCCAGCCGGTCCGCCGGGACCAGGACCTTGCGGCCGTGTTCGTCCTCCAGCTTCAGCAGCTCCGACTTGCCGGCCAGCGCCTCGGACACCGCGCGCTCGACCTCTTCGGCAGACTGCCCGCTCTCCAGAACGATCTCGCGGGGTGCGTGCTGCACGCCGATCTTGACCTCCACGGCTTTTGTCCCTCCGACGGTCTGGGGGTCCCCCGGCGTCAGCTGGGGGAGGATGCGCGGCCATCCGCGCCGTACGCAGCACACATTAGCCCGGTACGGGGACGCGCAGGACGCCGCGGACCACGCCAGCAGCGAACACGCTCAGTGCGTGTCGCTGCCGTGCAGCGGGAAGCCCGCGATGCCCTTCCAGGCGAGCGAGGTCAGCAGCGCCACGGCGGTGTCACGCGGAACCTGGCTCTCGGAGGACAGCCAGTAGCGCGCCACCACCTGGGAGACACCGCCCAGACCCACGGCGAGCAGCATCGACTCGTCCCGCGACAGACCGGTGTCCTCGGCGATCACCGCGCTTATGGCCTCGGCGCACTCCAGCGACACCTTGTCCACCCGCTCGCGGACCGCCGGCTCATTGGTCAGATCTGACTCGAACACCAGACGGAAGGCGCCGCCCGGGTCCTCCACGTACGCGAAGTAGGCGTCCATCGTCGCCGCGACCCGCTGCTTGTTGTCGGTCGTCGACTCCAGCGCCGCGCGCACCGAGTGCAGCAGCGACTCGCAGTGCTGGTCGAGCAGCGCGAGGTAGAGGTCCAGCTTGCCAGGGAAGTGCTGGTAGAGCACCGGCTTGCTGACGCCCGCGCGCTCGGCGATGTCGTCCATCGCGGCCGCGTGGTAACCCTGGGCGACGAACACCTCCTGGGCCGCGCCCAGAAGCTGATTGCGCCGTGCTCGGCGTGGCAGGCGTGTGCCCCGCGGGCGCGCCGCCTCGGTCTGCTCGATGGCGCTCACGCTGCCTCCCAGAAATCGTTCCGTGCGCGGCCCGTACAAGGTGGTGCACCGCGCCCGCCATCGTACTTTTGGGTAACCCGGGTGTGCGCGGCCCGGGGCGAGAATTTCTGCCCGGTACCGTACGCGCAATCCGACATAACCCCCCAGGTCATCGGTATTCGTCTTCGTTGAGCTCCACGACACGCGCCTGTTCGGCGCGATCGCCCTCGCTGGCGGAGTCCGCGTCGATGTCGGTCAGCGGCTCGTCGCGGTGCGGGGCGAGGTCCGCGTACTGCTCCGCGGCGTCCGCCTCCGGCGCCTCGACGTCGAATTCGGCGGTCTCTTCCTCGTCCTCGAAGGTGTCCGGGTCGGTCGGGTCGACGCGCATGGTGGCTCCCTTTCTCGCGGGCTTGCTCTGTCGGCTGGTGCCTGGCATGAAAGCAGGGGCCGGGGCGGCTGTCCCTGCCTACGAGCCTAGGAGAGCCGCCGCGGTGTCGCGATGCGGTGTGTGACCGCGAACACACGATCGGCGGCGTGATCGTCTCGTAACATCGTCCCCATGTCTTCGACCGAGTCGCCGGACACCACGACCGCCGCCCTCCCGGTACCTCCGGCCGGACCCGGCCGGCCCGGCGCCGCGGCGGAGACGGTGCGCACCGTCACCCTCCCCGGACTGACACTGAGCGTACGGGCACCGGCCGGGCGGCCCGAGGGGCCGGACGGCACCGGCGACGAAGGCGCGGCGGCGGAGCGCGAGCCCGCCCTCTACGTCCACGGCCTCGGCGGCTCCGCGCTGAACTGGTCCGCCCTCATGCCGCTGCTCGCCGACCGGCTCGACGGCGAGGCGCTCGACCTGCCCGGCTTCGGCCAGTCAGCGCCGCCGGACGACGGCAACTACTCGGTCTCCGCGCAGGCCCGCGCGGTCATCCGCTACCTCGACGCGGCGGGCCGCGGCCCCGTCCACCTCATCGGCAACTCGATGGGCGGCGCCGCGGCGACCCGGGTGGCGGCGGTGCGCCCGGACCTCGTACGCACCCTGACGCTGATCTCCCCGGCGCTGCCCGAGCTGCGGCCGCAGCTGACCGCGGTGCCCACCGCGTTGCTCGCCGTCCCCGGCATCACCACGCTGTTCAGCCGGCTCACCAAGGACTGGACGCCCGAGCGCCGCACCCGCGAGGTGCTGGCGCTCTGTTACGGCGACCCTGGCCGGGTCACCCCGGAGGGGTTCAACTCCGCGGCCGACGAATACGCCAGACGGCTCGAACTCCCGTATTTCTGGGAGGTGATGGAGCGCTCGGCGCGCGGTCTGGTGAACGCCTACACGCTCGGTGGACAGCACAATTTGTGGCGTCAGGCAGAGCGCGTGCTCGCCCCCACCCTTCTCGTCTACGGTGGGCGCGACCGCCTGGTCTCCTTCCGGATGGCACGGCGGGCGGCCGCGGCGTTCCGCGGTGCGCGACTGCTGACGCTGCCGGAGGCAGGGCATGTGGCGATGATGGAGTACCCGGAGGCGGTGGCGCGGGCCGTCCGCGAACTGCTGGACAGTGAAGTGACCGATGTGACCGCTGATGCGGGCAGGAGCTGACACGCCCCGTGGGACGTCATAGCCGCCGAAGCCGGCCGGAGACCGAGGACCCTTCGCAGACGCCCACGCCACCGGGCGGCGGCCCGTCGGGCGGCCGGGCCCCGGGACCGGGGCGCCGCAGACGCGAGCCGGTCGAGGGCGACACGGTGCGCGGCGGGCACCCCGAACAGCGGGAACCGGGCGGCGGCTGGGGCGCGTTCCCGGGGGCGCCGGCCGCCCCGATGACGCCGGGCCGGACCGCGCCGCGGATCCCCCGGCCGCGCGCGGAGATGTCCGGCACCCAGCCGCTCGCCATGCCGGGCAGCAGCACCGGCCCGCGGCGTGAGTACGTGGAGGCCTTCGACGCCGGGCTGTTCCCCGACGGCCCGGGCCGCACCGGTGCGGCGGGCGGCATGGACGACACCGACGACGATGTCTTCCGGGCCGGTGCGCCCGGTGCGCGCGGTGGCTTCGCCGCGCACGGTGGCCCCGCGGTGCCGCCCGGCGGCCGGTACACCGGACGCTCGGTGGTCTTCGACCGGAACGCGGTCGACGAGGAGGACGGGCCCGGCGGATTCGGCGCGGCGGACCCCGGAGGCGCGTATCCCGGCGATCCGGACGGCCAGGAGGCCGACGGCGCCGGCACGGACGACGACGGCCAGGGCGTGAAGAAGGGCGGCAAGGGCCGGACGTTCACCGGCGCGGCCGCCGCGGCGGTGACCACCGTGCTCGCCGTGGTCATCGCCGGCCAGGTCGCCGAACAGCAGAAGGACGGCGGCGACCCGCAGCCGCGCAGCGGCAACGACCGTACCGACGGCACCGGCGACGAGGCCTCCCGGTCGCACACCAGGCCCACACAGGACGCCAAGCCCGCCGGTTACGAGGAGCGGATGGCCCAGGTCTTCCCGCTGGCCGCGAAGCTGACGGCCGCCGGCCGGTTCAAGCCCGTCGGCAGCGACGCCAAGGCGCCCGGCCCCGGCAAGGTGCTGCGCTACCGCGTCGAGGTCGAGGAGGGGCTGCCGCTGGACGGCGAGCTGTTCGCCGAGGCGGTGCACAAGACCCTCAACGACGAACGGAGCTGGGCGCACGGCGGCAAGATGGCCTTCCAGCGGGTGGCGTCCGGCCACGCCGACTTCGTGATCACGCTGGCCAGCCCGGGAACCACCGCCACGTGGTGCGCCAAGTCCGGTCTGGACACCGCGGAGGACAATGTCTCCTGCGATTCGGCGGCCACCGACCGGGTCATGATCAACGCGTACCGCTGGGCGCAGGGCGCCAAGACCTACGGTCCCGACAAGATGCTCGCCTACCGGCAGATGCTGATCAACCACGAGGTCGGCCACCGGCTCGGCCACAACCACGAGTTCTGCGCCAGGCAGGGCGCACTGGCGCCGGTGATGATGCAGCAGACCAAGTTCCTGACCACGGACGGCGCGACCTGCCGGCCCAACTCCTGGCCGTTCCCCACCCAGCGGTGAGCCGCTGCTCGAACTGACCGGACCGCGGCGGGAGTTCGGGGCTGTACGGACACGCCCTGGCTCTCGCATACCGCTTCGAAACGCCCCTTCGGGCGGAAAGTTACGTGCTTTCACCCCTTCCGGTGGCGCGACGGACAACCGTCCATCGCGCCACCGGCCCCTTTGCATAGCTTCTTCCTGCGAGTGACGGCGGACCGGTCGTCGCGCCAGGGATGCCGATATGGGAGGACGGGGGTGCCGTCGTGCGCATCGGACTACTCACCGAGGGTGGTTATCCGTACGCGACCGGTGAGTCGCCTGCGTGGTGCGACCGGCTCGTACGCGGGCTCACCGGCCATGACTTCGAGATCTACGCGCTGAGCACACAGGCCCGGCAGGAAACGGACGGCAGGGCCGGACTCCCGGCCCACGTACGGCTGGTGCGCAGCGCACCCCTGTGGGGCGACTTCCCCGACGGGCACCTGCGGAACGCCGAGGAGCGCCGGGGCCGCACCCCCGGACGGCGTGCACGGCGCCGTTTCGCCGCGCACTTCGGCGATCTGGTGACGGCCTTCGCCGCGCCGCCGGCAGGGGAGGGGCAGGACGGCCCGGACGGTGGGCCCGGCACGGCACCGGCCGGCACGGCGGACCGTTTCGCCGACGGGCTCTACGGACTTGCCGAACTCGCCCGCGAACACGGCGCACTGCCCGCCCTGCTCCGCTCCGAGGACGCCCTGCGCCTCCTGGAGGCCGCCTGCCACGGCCCCCGCGCGCTGCCCGCCGCCCACGGTGTCCACGTGGGCGACCTGCTGGCGGTGGTCGCCCAGCTCGAACTAGCGCTGCGCCCGCTGTCGCTGGACTGGTACGGCGACCGGCACACCCCCGGTCTCGACGGCGTCGACCTCTGCCATGCCACCTCGGGCGGTGCGGCCGCGCTGCCGGGGCTGCTGGCCAAACGCTTCTTCGGGACGCCGCTCCTGGTCACCGAGTACGGCGTCCGGCTGCGCGAGCACTACCTGGCGCGCGCCGCGGCGCCACTGAGCGCGCCGGTGCGCGCGCTGCTCGCCGCCTTCCAGGGCGCGCTGGCCGCCGAGACCTACGCCCAGGCCGCCCTGATCACCCCCGGCAACACCCATGCCCGCCGCTGGCAGGAGCGCTGCGGCGCCGACCGGGCCCGGCTGCGCACGGTCTACCCGGGCATGGACGCGGGCCCGTTCGCCGCGGTCGCGGACGCCCCGGCCGACGACTCCAAGACGCTGGTGTGGGTCGGCGCCGTCGAGCCCGCGAAGGACCTCATCGCCCTGCTGCATGCGTTCGCGGAGATCCACCGGGCCGAACCGGCGGCCACACTGCGGATCATCGGCGGGGTCGGCACCGACCCGCAGGCGCCGAGCTATCTCGCGCACTGCCGGGCGCTGGCCGCCCAGCTCTTCCCCGACGAGGCGGCCGACGCCCGCACCGTCGGCGAGAACCCGGTCAGCTTCGAGGAGATCGGCAGCCCCGACGTCCCCACCGTGGCGGACGCCTACGCCTCCGCCGCGGTGGTGGTGCTCTCCAGCGTCGTCGAGGGCTTCCCGCGCTCCCTGGTGGAGGCGATGTTCTGCGGCCGCGCCACGGTGTCGACCGATGCCGGGGCGGTCTGCGAAGTCATCGGCGGCACCGGTCTGGTCGTCCCGCCGCGCAACCCCCGCGCACTCGCCGAGGCCTGCCGGGCGCTGCTCGGCGATCCGGACCGCAGGGCCCGGCTGGGCGCCGCGGCCCGGGCGCGGGCGCTCGAACTGTTCACCGTTGAGCAGAACATCGCGGCATTTCGTGGCATCTATCTGGAGCTGATCTCCCACGCCCCGGCCCGCCCTGCCGACCGCGGTGCGCGCGACGCCCGGGGCGCGCCGCAGCCCTTCGCCCGCCCCGCCGAGTCCCATGTCCCCGGCCGGTGGGCCGCGACCGGCGCCGCTGCCAGGGCCGCCGCGCCGGCCGGCCGTACACCGAGCTGGGCGGTGCGGGAGGGGGAGCGGGCGGCCACCGGGGTGCCGGCGCTGTCCGAGACATGAGACGGGCCGTGAGACGGACGGCGGACGACCAACAGCCGGGGGACGGCCCGGAGGGCTGCGATGCGGTCAAGGAGGCGGCTGGTGAGGCGCAGGGAGAGCCGATGAGGCAGATGTGGTCAGCGCGAGGGAGACGGCAGTGGTGACGGGTGTGCTGGACGTGATGTGTGCGATGGGCGTGGTCGGCGTGGCACTGGTGACGGGCATGGCCGATGTGGCACACGCCGGCAACCGGGACGGGCTCCGCCGCCGCGGCCGCCCCGGTGGCCCCGCGTACGCCGGTGAGCGCACCGCCCCGGCCCGCCTCCGCGCCACACCCCGGAAGCCCGCCGGGCACCACCGCCCCGCACCCGACGCCGGTACACAGGCCCCGTCAAAGGGGGACCGGGCATGACCACGCCCGAGGCCGGCACCGGCACCGCCCGCGCTCCGAGGACGGCGGGGGAGGATGACAGAGCAACCGGCGAGAGCCGCCGGGCCGCGGGTGAGGACCGCTGCGGCCCGGGCGAGGACCGCGCCACCGCACGGGCCGCCCGCCGCGGACCCGCCGACCCCGTACGCGCGCTGATGCACCGTCATCAGCAGCTGTGCGCGCACGCCGTCGACGCGCTGGAGATCGCCGCCGGACTGGAGGCCCACGGGGTCACCGACCGCACGGCCGCCCGCTTCCGGCACCGCGATGTCTTCTCGCTGGCCGAAGAGCTCTATGCCCGGGTGCCCCGCGCCGACGACGACGCCCCGGCGCCGGGCGGGCCCGCCGGCCCCGGGACCGGCCCCGCGGACGCCTCCGGACCGGTGCAGGCGGCCGCGCCGGGGCCCGCGGAAGCGCCCGCACCCGGGTTCGCGGGCCCCGCGGCGGCCGGACCGCCGGGCTTCTTCCCCGACGCCGGGCCGGCGCCGTCCGGCTTCTCGCCCGACGCGGCAGGCGGGCCGTCCGGCGTCTCCCCCGACGCCGCGCCGGGCCCGCCAGGCGCCTCCCCCGCCCCCTCCCCCTCCTCCCCCTTTGGGGGAGGGGGCGGGGGGTGGGTCCGGGGGTGGGGGGGACGCTGCGGCGCAGCGCTGCAACTGCTCCCCGGCGCCGTCGGCGTCGCCGTCGTCGCCGCCCTCGCCTCGCTCGGTGACGCGGTGAACCCCGCCGTCCGTACGGGCGTCGGTGTCAGCGGGGCCGTACTGCTGGCCCTCGCCGTCCGGCTCGCCGTACGGTCCGGCCCGCTGCGCGTACGCCACCACGGCGCCGCGGCGCGGAGCGCGGGCCTGTGGGCCTGCTGGGCGGCCGGCTACGCGGTGTACGGCGACTGGCTGCTCGGACAGCTGCTGACCGGCGGCCCCGATCTGCCGTCCGTACACCCCCGGGCCGCCGTCGCCACCGCCGTGGCGCTCTCCTGCGCCGCCCTCCCCGCGGCCGGCTGCGCCCGCTGGTTCGCCCTGCGCGGCCGGCGCGCCCTGGCCGCCAGCCGCGGCCTGGAGGAGTTCGCCGCCCGCGTCCGGCCGCTGCTGCTCGCCGCCACCCTGCTCTTCCTGGGCGCGCTGGCGGCGCTGCTCGCCGGCGCCAGGGCGGTCCTCGGCGGCGACGGCGTCCTCACCGCGGCCGCGGCGGGCGCGCTGGGGGCGCTGCTCTTCCTCGCCCGGCTGCTCGCCGTCCACGGCTTCCCCGAGGCGGCCGCCGCGGGCCTGGCGTGCGCCGCCGCCCTGGAAGCGCTCGCCCCGGCCCTGGTCCTGATCGCCCGGCTCCCCGGCCTGGGCCCGCTCGGCGTTCCGGTCGAGACGCTGACCGGCCTCGCAGGACCGGCCGCGGTACCCGCCGTGGCCTGCACCGCCGCCGCCCTCGGCCTCCTCGTCCACGGCCTGCGGGCGCTCACCGGCGCCTGTGCGCACTCGCCCGCCGCCACCGGCCCGGCAGGGGCGCACCGGCCGTGACCCGCCCCGCACCCCCGTCCGGGCACCCGCACCGCGCACCACCCACCACGCAAGGGGCGTCCCGGAACGGCCCCTTCGGATCCTTCGGACCTCCACCGCGACCCCACCCCCCTCCCGGCCCCGCCCCCTCGGCGGCAGCCGGCCCCGCGGCCGGAGCCGACGTACTTCCCACCATCCGCATGAGGAGCACGACAGATATGAACGTCCAGCCGACCACACGCCACGCGAACCGGGGGGTCGCACGATGAGGGTGCTGCTCATCGGCGCCAACGGCTACCTCGGCCGCTATGTCGCCGACCGCCTGCTCGCCGACCCCGCCGTCCAGCTCACCGCCCTCGGGCGGGGCGATGACGCCGACGTCCGCTTCGACCTGGCCACCGGCAGCCCCGGCGCGCTCACCCGCTTCCTCGACGCGGTGCACCCCGGCGTGGTCGTCAACTGCGCCGGCGCCACCCGCGGCGGTGCCCGTGAGCTGACCCGGCACAACACCGTCGCGGTCGCCACCATCTGCGAATCGCTGCGCCGCAGCGGCTGCGGCGCCCGCCTCGTCCACCTGGGGTGCGCCTCCGAGTACGGGCCCTCCCAGCCCGGCTCCTCGACCGCCGAGGACGCGGTGCCGCGCCCCGGAGGCCCGTACGGCGTCAGCAAGCTCGCCGCCACCGAACTCGTACTGGGCTCCGGGCTCGACGCGGTCGTGCTGCGGGTCTTCTCCCCGGTCGGCCCCGGGACGCCGGCGGGCTCGCCGCTCGGGCGGCTGGCAGAGGCGATGCGCCGCGCCATGCAGTCCGGCGACAGCGAACTCAAACTCGGCGGGCTCGGCGTGCAGCGGGACTTCGTCGACGTACGGGATGTCGCGCGGGCCGTGCACGCCGCGTCGCTGTCCGCCGCGCAGGGCGTGGTCAACATCGGTACCGGCCGCGCCGTACGGCTGCGCGAGGCCGCTTCCGTGCTCGCCAGGGTCGCCGGCTTCGGCGGTGCCCTGCACGAACTCGACTCCCCGCCGGCCCGGCTCGTCATCCCCGGCCCCTCCAGCGAGCACGCCGTAGGGTCGCCGCCCGCCACCTACCCGTACCCGGACGGCTGCGGCACCTGGCAGCAGGCCGATGTGCGCACCGCCCGCGACCGGCTCGGCTGGCGCCCCCGGATCGCGCTGGAGGAGTCGCTGGCCGACATCTGGATGGAGGCGGCATGTCGTATCTGATCACGCCGGCCGGCTCCAGACACGCCCCGACCGGGGCGGCACCGCTGGGCATCGGCGTACCCGGCTTCGCCCATCCGCTGCTGGCACCCGCCGAATGGGCCGGTGTGCTGCGCTGCGCCCCGGGGACCGTCCACTGGGCGGTGCTCAATGTGTCCAACGGGCCCGGGGCCCGCCCCGACCCGCACTGTCTGCCGGCCGCCGCCCGGCTCCGTGAGACGGGTGTCCGCGTACTGGGACACCTGGACCTGGGTCTCGGCGCGCGCCCCCTCCGTGAGCTGCTCTCCGACGCGCACCACTACCTGGAGTGGTACAAGGCCGACGGTTTCTGGCTGGACCGCACGCCCACCGACCGCAGCCTGCTGCCCGCCACCCGGCGGCTCGCCACCGCGCTGCGGGCCCTGTGCGACGACGGCCACCTGGTCTTCGGGCACGGCGCCCACCCGCACCCCGGCTACGCCGAGTCCGCCGACCAGCTCGTCACCTTCGCCGGGCGCTGGGCCGACTACCGCTGGTCCCAGGCCGCCGAGTGGACCGCCGACCACCCTCCGCAGCGGTTCTGCCACCTCGTGCACAGCGTGCCGTCCACGCACCTGGACGAGGCGCTGCGGATCGCCCGCTGGCAGGGGGCGGGCACCGTGTACCTCACCGACCGCCGTGACCAGCGCGGGGACGCCTGGGCGTCGCTGCCCGGCTACTGGGACACCTTCGTCTCGCGCATCGGACCGGGTGTCTCGGAATGAAGAAGGGCGTGGCAGTGTTACGGGAACACCATCAGTCCTGAGATACCGACCAACCCCCTTGTTGAGGTCATCCGTGTCGCTGCCACCCCTGGTCGAGCCCGCTTCGGAGCTCACCGTCGACGAGGTACGCAGGTACTCCCGCCACCTGATCATCCCCGACGTCGGGATGGACGGGCAGAAGCGGCTGAAGAACGCCAAGGTGCTCTGTGTGGGCGCCGGCGGCCTGGGCTCGCCCGCGCTGATGTATCTGGCCGCTGCCGGTGTGGGCACGCTCGGCATCGTGGAGTTCGACGAGGTCGACGAGTCGAACCTCCAGCGCCAGATCATCCACAGCCAGGCGGACATCGGCCGCTCCAAGGCCGCGTCCGCCAAGGACACGGTCCTGGGCATCAACCCGTACGTCACGGTCAACCTGCACGAAGAGCGCCTGGACTCCACGAACGTCATGGAGCTCTTCGCCCAGTACGACCTGATCGTGGACGGTACGGACAACTTCGCCACCCGCTACCTGGTCAACGACGCCTGTGTGCTGCTGAACAAGCCGTACGTCTGGGGCTCGATCTACCGCTTCGACGGCCAGGCCTCGGTCTTCTGGTCCGAGCACGGCCCCTGCTACCGCTGCCTGTACCCGGAGCCCCCGCCGCCGGGCATGGTGCCCTCCTGCGCCGAGGGCGGCGTCCTCGGTGTGCTGTGCGCCTCCATCGGCTCCATCCAGGTCAACGAGGCCATCAAGCTGCTCGCCGGCATCGGCGACCCGCTGGTCGGCCGGCTGATGATCTACGACGCCCTGGAGATGACCTACCGCCAGGTCAAGGTCCGCAAGGACCCCGACTGCGTGGTCTGCGGGGAGAACCCGACCGTCACCGAGCTCATCGACTACGAGGCCTTCTGCGGTGTGGTGTCCGAGGAGGCCCAGGAGGCGGCGGCCGGCTCCACGATCACTCCGAAGCAGCTCAAGGAGTGGATCGACGCCGACGAGAAGATCGACATCATCGATGTCCGCGAGCCCAACGAGTTCGAGATCGTCTCCATCCCCGGCGCCCGGCTCATCCCGAAGAACGAGTTCCTGATGGGCAGCGCCCTCCAGGACCTGCCGCAGGACAAGAAGATCGTCCTGCACTGCAAGACGGGCGTCCGCTCCGCCGAGGTCCTGGCCGTACTGAAGTCCGCTGGCTTCGCCGACGCGGTGCACGTCGGCGGCGGCGTCATCGGCTGGGTCAACACCGTCGAGCCGGAGAAGCCGGTCTACTAGGGGCCCAGGCCACTGCCGCGCCACCTGAAAGGCGCCGGTCCGTACCGCACGGACCGGCGCCTTTGCGCATGCTGCCGGCGGTCAGATCTCGCCCTTGCGCGTCAGATACGAGAAGGCCAGCCAGCCCGGCAGCACCGGCAGCCAGAAGACCATCAGCCGGAACAGCAGCACCGCGGGGAACGCGGTGTCGCCGGCGAGCCCCGCGAAGGTCAGCGCACCGATCAGCGCACCCTCGACGGCGCCCACACCGCCCGGCGTCGGCGCGGCCGAGCCCAGCGCGTTACCGGCGAGGAAGGCGACCGCGATACTCGCGTAACTGAGCTTGTCACCGCCGCCGAACGCCCGGATCGAGGCGTCCAGACACATCACGTTCGCCGCCGTCAGCAGCAGCATCCCGCCGATACCGGTGACCAGCTTCCGGGGCCGCTGAAGGATGTCCAGCATCCGCGGCACCACACCCGCGAACAGCGACCGCACCCGCGTCGAGACGAACTTGCGCAGCACCGGGACGGCCGTGACGACCAGGACCAGTACGGCCACGGTCAGCAGGCCGGCGATGACCGTACGGGACGGTGAGATCTGCGGTGCGTGCTCGGTACCGGTCAGATAGCCGAAGGCCAGCAGCAGCAGGACGTGGCTGCCCAGACCGAACAGCTGGGAGGCGCCGACGCTCGCCACCGCCAGGCCCGGACGGACCCCGGCGCGCTGGAGGAAGCGGGTGTTGAGCGCCACCCCGCCGATCGCGGCGGGCGCCACCAGCTTCACGAAGTTGCCCGCGATCTGCGCGATGACCGTCCTGACGAACGACACCTTCTCGGTGACGAACCCCAGCAGGCTCATCGCCGCCGCGATGTACGTCAGCGCCGAGAAGAACATCGCCACCAGGACCCACACCCACTGGGCCTCGCTGATCACATCGCCCAGGTTGAAGTTGGTCAGCTGGGACAGCAGCAGATACACCGCGAACGCACCAGCGATCCAGCTGATCAGGATCCGCGGACTGAGCCGCTCCAGCTTCGCCGGCTCGATCACCGCGGTCGGCCGGATCAGCAGCACCTGGCGGCGGATCTGGGCCAGCAGATCCTCCTCGCGGGCCTCCTCCGACGCCTCGTCCAGCGCCCGCTTCTCGGCGTTCTTCTCGGCGTGCCGCTCGGCCCGTATCGTCTTGCGGTCCTTCGGGCCCGCCGCCTCGCGGGCCTCCCGCGCCTCCTTGGCGGCCTGCGACGCGGCCAGCACCGCCTCCCGCTCCCGCTTGGAGCGCTCGCGGGCCCGCTGCCGCAGGGTGGCGCGGGTGGTACGGCTGAGCGCGATCGGCTGGAGCATCGGCAGGCTGTCGGCGACCGCGTCCGGGCCGAGCACCTCGACGGCCGCGGCGACCGCCCGCTCGGCACCGACCCGCAGACCACAGGTGGCCAGCAGCTGGGCGATGTCCATCCGCAGCACCAGATCACCGGCCGCGATCTCCCCGCCGCGCAGATCGGTCAGCACGATATTGCCGGAACGATCCACCAGCAGGGCGTCACCGACCAGCCGCCGGTGCGCGATCCGCCGCGACTGCAACGCCTCGACCTGCCGCCAGGCGCTGTGCATCAGCGCGTCGGTGATCTCCTCGTCGGCCAGCGAGTCGAAGGTGCGGCCCTCGATGTGCTCGTAGACCAGCATCACCGCATCCGGGCCGAGCTCCGAGGTGGCGATCAGCTTGGGCGCATGGGCACCGGCCGCGATGGCCGCGTACGCCAGCAGCGCCTCCTGCTCCAGCGCCTGACGCAGCGACTGAAGACTGCGGCGCTGGTTGATGCCGCGCAGCGACAGCCGCCGCCACACCCGGTAGAAGAAGCCCTGGGCCTGCTGCTCGCGGTCGACGACGGTGACGTCGATCGGCGGGCCGTCCTCCAGGGTGACGAGGTAGCGGCGGCCGCGGTCGGCGTGCTCGTTGTTCTCCTGGCCGGTGGTGTCCTCCGCGCGCATCGCGCTCACCGGGTGGAAGCCGACCCGCCGCAGACCTGCCAGCAGGTTCTGGCCGGTGGGGCGGACGTTGGGGGAGCCGACGGCGTAGAGGGTGCCGTAGGCGACGGTCCAGCCGATCAGCACCGTGGTCATGATCGCGAACGGGGTGGAGTACCGCCCGACCAGCACCGCGACGACGTCCAGCAGCACCACGCACCACATCGCGACCCGCCAGCGCGGCCGCCGGGACATCCCCACCGCCGTCATATAGGCGATCACCGGCGCCAGATAGCTGTGCACCGGCGCGGAGAGCGCACCGTTGCCCAGCGGCTGGGTCAGCGCGGCCCGGATGGAGGCCGGTGCGGCCTCGGCCACCCACAGGTCGGTGGCGAGCGACACCCCGTGGGCGAGGACGGCGGCGAGCACCCCGTCCGCGATCCGCAGCCCGTCCCGCTTGATCAGCCGCTCGACGGCGAACGCCACCGGCACGATCAGCACCGCCACGCTGGACGTCAGCCCCGCCAGGTTGATCAGCAGCGGCGGCGCCGCCTTCGCGCCGGAGCCGATGTCCCGCGCCAGCCCCTGCGTGGTGCCGTGCGCGAATGTCGCAAGCCCCAGCACCAGCGCGATCCCGGCCATGCCGAGCAGCAGCCGCAGCAGGTCGGCGGGCCGGTGCACCCGGGCGGGCAGCAGCGGCTCGTCGCCCGAGACCCGGTCGACGTGGAACTCGCCGCACTCGTCGGCGCTCAGGTCGGCGCGGTGCGAGCCGGTACGGGCCCGCCCCCGGGCGCCGCCGGACACCGGCTCCTCGCCCTTGTGGTGCTCGACGTGGTCGTCCGTCCCCCGTGTGTCGTTCCGCTCCTCCTCGCCGAGCTCGGCTGGCTCGGGCTCCTTGGGCCCCTGCGGCCTCTCGGACGCCCCTGGTCGTTCGGCCTTCTCGATCGTGCTCGCCTTTTCGGTAGCGGAAGCCGTGGCCGGCCCCCGTTGGTGCTTCCCCTCAACGGGCAGCGCGTCGGGGGCGCCCGCCTCCCGTGGAGGCGCCGCACCCTGCTGCTCGGCCGTCTCTTCTTGATCTCGTATCACCAGTCACCGTCCGGAAGATGGTGGCACGGCCGACCAGTGGAGGGGGGCATCAGGGTGCATTTCGGGGGTACGGGAAGCGGAACGTCCGCCCCCGCTGCCGTGCGGGCGCGGGTGATGCCCCCGGCGCACTGCGGCTGACGGCGCCTCGCCGCCGGCCTCCCGGGTGGTGCGGGACCGTGTGTCCGATCCCATTGTCGGTGCCGTACGGCAGGATGGACCGAATGAGTGGGACCGGAGATACGGCGGCGGGTGACGCCGCGGGTGAGCTCCCCGCCTACGCGGAGCGGGTCCTGGCCGTCGCCGAGCTGATCCCGGCGGGCCGGGTGATGACGTACGGCGATATCGCCGAATGGCTCGAAGGCGAGGAGCAGCCCGAAGGGCTTGCGGCAACGGGCGGCAGCCCGGGGCGGGTGGGGCCGCGCCAGGTCGGCCGTGCGATGGCCCTCTACGGTGGCGCGGTGCCCTGGTGGCGCGTGGTGCGCGCGGACGGCCGGCTGCTGCCCGGCAGCGAACAGCGCGCCCTGGCCCACTACCGGCAGGAAGGCACCCCGCTGCGGGAGGCCCCGCGGGCCGCGGCAGAGGGAAGCGCGCCACACGCTGCGACGAGGGCCGGCGGCCGGGCGGCGGATGAGCGGATACCCCGGATCGACCTGCGGCGGGCCCGCTGGGACGGGCGTCAGGACGGCGCCGGCGCACCGTAGCGTGTACGGCGCACGGAGGACCGGCAGCCCGCCGGCCGCCCCCGCACCGCGGCGCACCCCACGACGCACTCCGCACCGCATCCGCACCACCACCCAGCACCCTCCTCAGGACCGGCGATCCACGTGAGTTCCTCCTTCTCGGCCGTCCCGCCGACGCAGCCCCACCGGGCCGCGCGGCGCGATGCCGCCGGCGCGTACCGGCTCGTGCGCACCCCGCCGGAACGGGTGGACCCTCCTGCCTTGGACGCAACCCAGCGCGCTGTGGTTGACCACCGGCACGGCCCGCTGCTGGTGCTGGCCGGCCCCGGCACCGGCAAGACCACGACCCTGGTCGAGTCGGTCGCCCGCCGGGTACGGGACGGCGGCGACCCCGAACGGATCCTCGTCCTCACCTTCAGCCGCAAGGCTGCCGTCGAACTCCGCGACCGGCTCGCCGCCCGCCTGCGCACCAGCTTCGTCCCGCAGGCCACCACCTTTCACTCCTACTGCTACGCCCTGGTCCGGGCCCACCAGGACGCCGACCTCTTCGCCGACCCCGTACGGCTGCTGTCCGGACCCGAGCAGGACCTCGTCGTACGCGAACTCCTGGAAGGACAGGCCGACCTGGCCGGCACCGGCCGCGCCGGGATCAGCTGGCCCGACGAGCTGCGCGCCTGCCTGACCACCCGCGGCTTCGCCGACGAGGTCCGCGCGGTGCTCGCCCGCAGCCGCGAACTGGGCCTCGGCCCCGACGCCCTGGGCGACTTCGCCCGGCGCACCGGACGCCCCGACTGGAGCGCCGCGGCCGGCTTCCTCGCCGAATACCTCGACGTCCTCGACGCCCAGGGCGTCCTGGACTACGCCGAACTGGTGCACCGCGCGGTGCTGCTCGCCGGGCGCACCGACGTCGCGGCCGGACTCGCCGCGTCCTACGACGCCGTCTACGTCGACGAGTACCAGGACACCGACGTCGCCCAGGTACGGCTGCTGCGCGCCCTCGCCGGCCACCACGGAACGGCCGGCGGGCCGGGCTCCCCGGCCCGCACCCTGATCGCCTTCGGCGACCCCGACCAGTCGATCTACGCCTTCCGGGGCGCCGACGTCAACGGCATCCTCGACTTCCCCGAGACCTTCCGGCGCGGCGACGGCACCCCCGCCCCGGTGGCCGTGCTCGGCACCTCCCGGCGCGCCGGCGCCGGCCTGCTCGCGGCCACCCGGCTGCTGACCCGCCGGATGCCGCTCACCCGCCTGCCCGCCCAGAAGGTACGCGCCCACCGCGAGCCGGTGCCCGTACGGGACGGCGGCCGGGCCGAGGTGTACACGTACCCGACCGCCGGCGCCGAACTCGACAACATCGCCGACATCCTGCGCCGCGCCCACCTGGAGGACGGCGTCCCCTGGGGGGAGATGGCTGTCCTGGTCCGCGCCGGAGGACGCACGATCCCCGCCGTGCGCCGCGCGCTCACCTCCGCCGGGGTGCCCCTCGACATCGACGGCGACGATCTGCCGCTGCGCCACGAACCGGCCGTCGCACCCCTGCTGACGGCGCTCCGGGCGGCGGCCCGGGCGGCGATGTCCACGCCCTCCTCAGCGCCCGAGACGCCCCCGTCGTCCCCGTCGTCCGTGCCGCCCGTGTCGTCCTCAGCGGAGCAGGCTGCCGAGGACGACACCCCCCACGACGACCCCCCACCCCACTGGCTCGACGCCGAAACCGCCCTCGACCTGCTCACCTCCCCCCTGGGCGGCATGGACTCCGCCGACCTGCGGCGCCTGGGCCGCGCCCTGCGCGAGGAGGAACGCGCCGCCGGACAGCCGCTGCCCCGACCCTCCGACCAGCTGATCGCCCGCGCCCTCGCCGAACCCCAGCGCCTGGTCGCCCACGACCCCGGCTACGCCCGCGGCGCCCAGCGGCTCGGCCTGCTGCTGCGCAAGGCCCGCGAACTCCTCGCCGGCGGCGGCACCGCCGAGCAGGCGCTGTGGGAGCTGTGGGACGGCACCCCCTGGCCGCAGCGCCTGGAGCGGGCCGCCCGGCGCGGCGGCGCCGCCGGCCGCAACGCCGACCGGGACCTCGACGCGGTGGTCGCCCTCTTCGAGACCGCCGCCCGCGCCGAGGAACGCACCGGCGGCCGCGGCGCCCTGAACTTCCTCGAGGAGCTGGACGCCCAGGACATCGCCGCCGACACCCTCACCCGCCGCACCGTCCGCCCCGACGCCGTACGGCTGATGACCGCACACCGCGCCAAGGGCCTGGAATGGCGGCTCGTCGTCGTCGCCGGCGTACAGGAAGGGCTCTGGCCCGACCTGCGCCGACGCGGCTCGCTCCTGGAGGCCGACCGGATCGGCCGCGACGGCCTCGCCGCACCGCTCACCCCCGGCGCACTGCTCGCCGAGGAACGCCGGCTGTTCTACGTGGCCACCACCCGCGCCCGCGACCGCCTCGTCGTCACCGCCGTCAAGGCCGCCGCCGACGACGGCGACCAGCCCTCCCGGTTCCTCACCGAACTCGGCGTCACCCCCCAGGACGTCACCGGCCGCCCCCGCCGCCCCCTCTCCGTCGCCGCGCTCGTCGCCGAACTGCGCGCCACCACCGTCGACCCGGACGCCGCCCCCGCACTGCGCGAGGCCGCCGCCCAGCGGCTCGCCCGGCTCGCCGCACTGCACGACGACGACCACAGACCGCTCGTGCCCGCCGCCCACCCCGACAACTGGTGGGGCCTCGCCGAACCCACCCACAGCAGCGTCCCGCTGCGCGACCGCGACCGGCCCGTGGTCCTCTCCGGCAGCGCCCTCGACCAGCTCGCCAACACCTGCTCCCTGCAATGGTTCCTGGGCCGCGAGGTCAAGGCGGACGCCCCCGCCACCGCCGCCCAGGGCTTCGGCAACGTCGTCCATGTGCTCGCCGACGAGGTCGCCTCCGGACGCACCCCCGCCGATCTGAGCGTCCTGATGGAGCGCCTGGACTCCGTATGGGACGCACTCGCCTTCGACGCCCCCTGGAAGTCCCGCCAGGAGAAGGACAACGCCCGCGCCGCCCTGGAGCGCTTTCTGCGCTGGCACGTCATGGAGCGCAAGACCCGCGGCCGCGAAACCGTCGCCACCGAGCACGGCTTCGACGTCACCCTCCAGGCCGGCGCCTACCAGGTCCGGATCCGCGGCAGCATGGACCACGTCTCACGGGACGCCCAGGGCCGCGCCTACGTCGTCGACTTCAAGACCGGCAAACAGAAACCCACCGGACCCGAGGTCGCCCGCCACCCCCAGCTCGCCGTCTACCAGCTCGCGGTGCGCGAGGGCGCCGTCGACGACGCCTTCGACGGCCGCACCCCCGAGGCCGGCGGCGCCGAACTGGTGCATCTGCGCCTCGGAGCCCCCCAGAAGGAAGGCGGCGAGACCCTGCCCGCCGTACAGGCACAGCAGCCGCCGGACGGGGAGTGGGTCGGCGAACTGCTCGCCACCGCCGCCGGCCGAGTCCTGGAGGAGCGCTTCACACCGACCACCGGCACCCACTGCACCCACTGCACCTTCCGGTCCTCGTGCAGCGCACGGCCGGAGGGGCGGCACGTTGTTGAGTGAGCCCCACGTTGTCGGCTTTCTCGCCGTTGCGCCTGCGGCGGGCGTGGGTTTGTCGGGTGCGGTGCCGCTCCTCCGGACTTCGTCCTGCGGCGCGGCCCCTCCCGTGGGTGGGGGGATTTCTCGTGGGGGCGGGCGTGGTCTTTCTCACTGCGCGCTGATGACGGTCTGCGTGCACCCCCACCGGTCGTCTTCCACCCACCCACGGGAGGGGGCGGACCGCAGGACGAAGTCCGGAGGGGCGCACCCGCAGCGAACACCCCCGCGCAGCGGCAACAGCCCGCCGCAGGCGCAACGGCGGGAAAGCCAGAACATCGGCCGAGGCAAAGCGCAGCGGACGGGCCCGCCGCCAGGCGCAACGGCGACAAACCACCACGGCGGGACAGCCAACAACGTGGGACGGCCGCCAAGCGCAGCGGAAGGGCGCCGCGGACTGTCAGTGGCGACCGCTACCGTTTTCGCTGTGTCAGCCCGTATCACCGACCCCGAGCAGCTCAAAGAGCTCCTCGGGATCCCGTTCACACCGGAGCAGACGGCGTGCATCACCGCGCCGCCCGCCCCGCAGGTCATCGTGGCCGGAGCCGGATCCGGCAAGACCACGGTGATGGCCGCGCGAGTGGTGTGGCTGGTGGGCACCGGACAGGTTGCCCCCGAGCAGGTCCTCGGGCTGACGTTCACGAACAAGGCGGCCGGTGAGCTCGCCGAGCGGGTCAGGGCCGCCCTGCTGGCCGCCGGTGTCACCGATCCCGACGCCCTGCCGGTCGACGCCGGGGGCGCTGCGGCCGACCAGCCCCCGGGCGAACCGCGGATCTCCACCTACCACGCCTTCGCCGGCCAGCTCCTCAAGGACCACGGCCTGCGCATCGGCCTCGAACCCAGCGCCCGGCTGCTCGCCGACGCCACCCGCTTCCAGCTCGCCGCCCGCACCCTGCGCAGCGCCCCCGGCCCCTACCCGGCGCTCACCACCTCGCTGCCCACCCTCGTGGAGGACCTGCTCGCGCTCGACGCCGAACTCGCCGAACACCTCGTCGACCCCGCCGAGCTCCGCGCCCACGACACCGCCCTCCTCGCCGCCCTCGACGGCGTCAAGCTCACCAACGCCGACCTGCGCAAGGTCCCCGAAACCGTCCGCGCCCGTCTGGAACTCCTCGACCTCGTCACCGCCTACCGCAGCGAAAAGCGCCGCCGCGACCTGCTCGACTTCGGCGACCAGATCGCCCACTCCGCGGCCCTCGCCACCACCCGCCCCGAGGTCGGCCGCCTCCTGCGCGACGAATTCCGCGTCGTCCTGCTCGACGAGTACCAGGACACCTCCGTCGCCCAACGGCTGTTGCTGTCCGGCCTCTTCGGCTCCGGCACCGGCACCCCCACCGGGCACGCCGTCACCGCCGTCGGCGACCCCTGCCAGGCCATCTACGGCTGGCGCGGCGCCTCCGTCGCCAACCTCGACGACTTCCCCGCCCACTTCCCCTTCGAGGACGGCACCCCCGCCCGCCGGTACGCCCTCAGTGAGAACCGCCGCAGCGGCGGCCGCCTCCTCGACCTCGCCAACGGCCTCGCCGCCCCCCTCCGCCGGATGCACCAGGGCGTCGAAGCACTGCGCCCCGCCCCCGGCGCCGAGCGCGACGGCATCGTGCGCTGCGCCCTGCTGCCCACCCACGCCGACGAGATCAGCTGGCTCGCCGACTCCCTCGCCCACCTCGTCCGTACCGGCACCCCGCCCGGCGAGATCGCGGTCCTCTGCCGCACCGCCGGCGATTTCGCCCGTATCCAGGGCGAACTGGTCGCCCGGGACCTCCCCGTGGAGGTCGTCGGCCTCTCCGGACTGCTGCACCTGCCGGAAATCGCCGACCTTGTCGCGGTCTGCGAAGTCCTCCAGGACCCCACCGCCAACGCCTCCCTGGTCCGCCTGCTGATCGGCCCGCGCTGGCGGATCGGCCCCCGCGACCTGGCCCTCCTCGGCCGCCGCGCCCGCA
The DNA here is from genome assembly GCF_055575375.1 of Streptomyces sp. NPDC034111. Taxonomy (NCBI): domain Bacteria; kingdom Bacillati; phylum Actinomycetota; class Actinomycetes; order Kitasatosporales; family Streptomycetaceae; genus Streptomyces; species Streptomyces sp. NPDC034111. The sequence goes on from NZ_JBVIST010000007.1 coordinate 81,777, forward strand.
CCCTCGTCCACCACGGCAACCCCTCCGACGACCCCGCACAGCGCCTCGCCGAGGCCGTCGAAGGCACCGACCCGGCCGAGACCATCTCCCTCGCCGACGCCCTCGACACCTTCCTGGAGGCCGAAGGCCCCGACGACGGACTGCCGTTCTCCCCCGAGGCCCGGGTGCGCTTCGCCTACCTCGCCACCGAACTGCGCGATCTGCGCCGCTCCCTCGGCGACCCGCTCATGGACGTCCTCCACCGGATCCTCGCCACCACCGGCCTGGAGGTGGAGCTGTCCGCGTCACCGCGCGCCCTCGCCGCCCGCCGCCGCGAAACCCTCGGCACCTTCCTCGACATCGCCGCCGGCTTTGCCGCCAAACAGGGCGGCGAAGCCCTCGACGGCGAAGCCACCCTCCTCGCCTTCCTCGGCTTCCTGCGCACCGCCGTCCAGTACGAGAAGGGCCTGGACAGCTCGCTCCCCGGCGGCGACAACACCGTCAAGGTGCTCACCGCGCACAAATCCAAGGGCCTGGAATGGGACGTCGTCGCCGTCCCCGGCCTGGTCACCAAGCAGTTCCCCAGCGAACAGGCCCGCGAGTCCTGGATCAGCCGCCCCAAGGTCCTGCCGCACGCCCTGCGCGGCGACGCCGCCACCCTCCCCGACGTCGAGGAATGGGCCGCCCGCGGCCTGAAATCCTTCAAGGAGGCGATGAAGCACCACCAGGAGACCGAAGAACTCCGCCTCGGCTACGTCACCTTCACCCGCCCCCGCAGCCTGCTCCTCGGCTCGGGGCACTGGTGGGGCCCCAACCAGAAACGCCCCCGCGGCCCCTCCGCCTTCCTGGAGGCGCTGCGCGCCCACTGCGAAGCGGGACACGGCGAGATCGAGCACTGGGCCGAGCCCCCCGAGGACGGCGCCGAGAACCCCGCCCTCGCCGAGGCCGCCGCGGAACAGGACTGGCCGCTGCCCCTCGACCCCACCGCCACCGCCCGCCGCCGCACCGCCGCCGCCACGGTCCGCGCCCACCTGGCCCGCTCCACGGGCACGGCACCGGACCGTCCCGGCACCGCACCGGCGCCGCTCCCCGCGTACGACCCGGAGTGGCCGCCGCCCCCGGAGGACGAGGCGTGGGACGAGGCGGCGTGGGACGAGGCGGCGTACACGGACGACCCGTACGCCCCGTACGACGAGCCCGCCTCCGCCGGACCTACGGCCGTCGATCCGTCCGCCACCGCCGAAGCCGGCCCGTACGACGGTCCGGCCGCCGAACCGTATGACGGCCCCGACGCCGCCCCCTACGACACCGCCCCGTACGACGACCCCGACGGCGAGACCGCCCCGCCCCGCCCCCGCATCGTCGCCCAGCGCTCCACCGAACCCGACCTCACCGACACCTCACCCCACGCCCTCCTCCCCGAGGAACGCCGCATCGTCGGCTCCTGGGACCGCGACCTCGACACCCTCGCCGCCGAACTGCGCCGCGCCCGCGCCACCGTCCGCGACGTCCCGCTGCCCGCCGCACTCAGCGCCACCCAGCTGCTCCACCTCGCCGCCGACCCCGACGGCTTCGCCCGCGAGCTGGCGCGCCCCATGCCCCGCCCGCCCCGGCCCGGCGCCCGACGGGGCACCCGCTTCCACGCCTGGGTCGAATCCCGCTTCGAAGAGCTCACCCTGCCGCTGCTCGGCCCCGACGAACTCCCCGGCGCCGAAGCAGGCGACGAAGCCGACATCACCGACGAACACGACCTCGAAGCCCTCAAAGAAGCCTTCGCCCGCACCCCCTACGCCCACCGCACCCCCTTCCGCGTCGAAGCCCCCTTCCAGCTGACGCTCGCCGGCCGGGTCATCCGCGGCCGCATCGACGCCGTCTACAAGGAACGCGACCCCGACGGCGACCGCTTCGAGATCGTCGACTGGAAGACCGGCCGCGCCCGCACCGCCGACCCCCTCCAGCTGGCCGTCTACCGCCTCGCCTGGGCCGAGCGCTACGGCCTGCCGCCCTCCGCCGTCGGCGCCGCCTTCGTCCACGTCCGCACCGGCGAGGTGATCAGGCCCGCACGACTGCCCGGCCGGGCCGGACTGGAGCGCATCCTGCTCGGCGAGACCGACGACCGCCCTCCCCCGGAAGGCCGATAGGCTCGGTCGTATGAGCACCACCCCGGACAGCGCCGTCCGCGCGTACCTCACCGGCCACCGCGAGGCCTTCCTCGACGACCTCGCCGACTGGCTGCGCATCCCCTCCGTGTCCGCCGACCCGGAGCGCGCCGGCGACGTCCGCCGCAGCGCCGAATGGCTCGCCGCCAAGCTCACCGACACCGGCTTCCCGACCGTCGAGATCTGGGAGACCGAGGACGACGGCCTGCCCGCGGTCTTCGCCGCATGGCCCTCCGGTGACCCCTCCGCGCCGACCGTGCTCGTCTACGGCCACCACGACGTCCAGCCCGCCGCCCGCGAGGACGGCTGGCACACCGACCCCTTCGAGCCGCAGACCGTCGACGGCAAGCTCTACGCCCGCGGCGCCGCCGACGACAAGGGCCAGGTGTTCTTCCACACCCTCGGCGTGCGCGCCCACCTCGCCGCGACCGGCCGCACCGCTCCCGCCGTCAACCTCAAGCTGCTCATCGAGGGCGAGGAGGAGTCCGGCTCACCCAACTTCCCCGCCCTGATCCAGAAGCACGCCGACCGCCTCGCCTGCGACGCGGTGATCGTCTCCGACACCGGTATGTGGTCCAGGGACACCCCCACCGTCTGCACCGGCATGCGCGGCCTGACGGACTGCCAGATCGACCTCTACGGCCCCGACCAGGACATCCACTCCGGCTCCTTCGGCGGCGCCGTCCCCAACCCCGCCACCGAAGCCGCCAGGCTGGCCGCCGCACTGCACGACACCGACCGCCGCGTCGCCCTCCCCGGCTTCTACGACGGCGTCATCGAACTCACCGACCGCGAGCGCGAACTCTTCGCCGAGCTGCCCTTCGACGAGCAGGAGTGGCTGCGCACCGCACACTCCCACGCCCCCCTCGGCGAGGCCGGCAGCACGACCCTGGAGCGCATCTGGGCCCGCCCCACCGCCGAGGTCAACGGCATCGGCGGCGGCTACCAGGGCCCCGGCGGCAAGACCATCGTCCCCTCCACCGCCCAGCTCAAGCTGTCCTTCCGGCTCGTCGCCGGCCAGGACGCCGCCGCCGTCCAGCAGTCCGTACGCGACTGGGTCGCCGACCGGCTCCCGCACGGCATCCGCCACAAGATCACCTTCTGGGGCGCCACCCGCCCCTGCCTCACCCCCCTCGACCACCCCGCGCTCCAGTCCGTCGTCCGCGCCATGGGACGCGCCTTCGGCCAGAAGATCCGCTTCACCCGCGAAGGCGGCTCCGGCCCCGCCGCCGACCTCCAGGACGTCCTGAACGTCCCCGTCCTCTTCCTCGGCATCTCCGTCCCCTCCGACGGCTGGCACGCACCGAACGAAAAGGTCGAGCTCGACCTGCTGATGAAGGGCGTCGAGACCGCCGCCTACCTATGGGGCGACCTGGCGGAGACCTGGCACACGGCCTGACCACGCCCGCCCGCCGCACGGCTCGCGCCCGTACGCAGCAATCACCCACGTATAGGGGGAGTTGGAAACAGCAGTGACCACCTGGACCGACCACACCACCGACCGGCCGCTCACCTTCAGCACACCGAGCGGAATCGACCGCTCCGCCCACCACCGTCTCGACGAGGCCTGGCTGGCGGCGGCCTGGAGCCACCCGACGACGCGCGTCTTCGTGGTGTCCGGCGGCCAGGCGCTGATCGACGACACCCCCGACGGCCGCACCGAACTGATCATGACGCCGTCCTTCGAGGCGCCACTGACCGAGGCCCACCGCTACTACCTCGGCACCGACGACGACGGCGTCAGCTACTTCGCCCTCCAGAAGGACTCCCTGCCCGGCCGCATGGACCAGTCCGCACGCCCGGCCGGCCTGCGCGAAGCCGGCCTGCTCCTCTCGCCCCGGGACGCCGGCCTCCTCGTCCACGCCGTCGCCCTCGAAAACTGGCAGCGGCTCCACCGCTTCTGCTCACGCTGCGGCGAACGCACCGTCATCGCCGCCGCCGGCCACATCCGCCGCTGCCCCGCCTGCGGCGCCGAGCACTACCCCCGCACCGACCCGGCCGTGATCATGCTCGTCACCGACGAGGACGACCGCGCACTGCTCGGCCGGCAGGTCCACTGGCCCGAAGGCCGCTTCTCCACCCTCGCGGGCTTCGTCGAGCCGGGGGAGTCCATCGAGCAGTCGGTGGCCCGCGAGGTCTTCGAGGAGGCGGGCGTCGTCGTCGGTGACGTCGAGTACATCGCCAGCCAGCCCTGGCCCTTCCCCTCCAGCCTGATGCTGGGCTTCATGGCGCGCGCCACCTCCTCCGAGATCCAGGTCGACGGCGAGGAGATCGAGGAGGCGCGCTGGTTCTCCCGCGAGGACCTGCGGGCCGCCTTCGAGTCCGGCGAGGTCCTGCCGCCGTACGGCATCTCCATCGCCGCCCGGCTGATCGAGCTCTGGTACGGCAAGCCGCTGCCGAAGCCGTAAGCGTGCCGCACCGCCGGAGCGGCACACCAAAGAGCCGCCGGCCGGACCCCTCACGGGACCGGCCGACGGCTCCAGCTGCTACGTGCCTTTTGGCACGCGCCTTTTGGGACGCCCTTGGTACGTGCTGTTGGGTACGCACTGTTGGGTGTGCGTGCCGTTTGGCGCGTGCCGTTGGTGCTGTTGTGGTGGGGTCGGCCTCAGGCCGCCGTCACCTTCTGCTTGACCTGCGCCAGAGACGGGTTGGTCAGCGTCGAACCATCGGCGAAGAGCACGGTCGGCACCGTCTGGTTGCCGCCGTTCGCCTTCTCCACGAACGCCGCGGACTCCGGGTCCTGCTCGATGTTGATCTCGGTGTACGCGATTCCCTCACGGTCCATCTGGCTCTTCAGCCGACGGCAGTAACCGCACCAGGTCGTGCTGTACATCGTCACAGTGCCCGCCATGCGCCCCGCGCTCCTTCGTAAGTCGTGATCCATACCGCCCACTCGGCGCGGCCAAGCAACACAACGTACATCTCACCCCCACAATTCCCACCCGCCCCTTCCCGTCGCGGTGCCCGCCGGCACGGAGGCCCCGGCCCCGCCTACGGCCGGGACCCCGCACCGCACCGCGCACCGCGCACGAGGAGAGCTTCACCACATCCCGCATCGGCGCCCCTCGCTTCCCCGGGGGGATCCCCCCCGCCCCGTCCCCCCGCCCCGCCCATCCCCCGGGGGCTACCCCCACCCCACCCCACCCCGCCCCCAAGCCCCACGCCGCCTCGACACGCTCAGCCGCGGACCCCGCCCCGCTGCCCGGCGAGCTCAGCCTCACCCACAGCCCAAGCAACCGCCCACCGAACCCCACCCCGCACTCACACAGACACCTGAGTCACGCACAGCCCCCAGACTTACGTCCGGCCGCCTGGCCATGGCGTACGTGGGCCCTGGGCCCGGAGCCGCTGTCCAAGGGCCGTTCGGCCGGCGTGGAAACAGCAAAGCACGCACGGTCGCGGCCTGCTCCGGTTCATCCACAGGGGGTGGGATGCGTATGACCGGGGATCCCGGCTGTGGACAGGCTTCTCGGGCGGTTCTGTGGACCTGGCAGCATGGCGGGGTGACAGCAGCAACAGACTCCTCCCTCTTCCCGCGGGTCCCTGACTCCGCCGACGGGGTGCTCGACGGGCTCGACCCCGAGCAGCGCGAGGTCGCGACGGCTCTGCACGGTCCGGTGTGTGTGCTGGCCGGGGCCGGCACGGGCAAGACGCGGGCGATCACCCACCGGATCGCGTACGGGGTCCGGGCGGGGATTCTCCAGCCCGCCAGTGTGCTCGCTGTCACATTCACGGCCCGCGCGGCCGGTGAGATGCGCGGCCGGCTGCGCCAGCTCGGCGCCGGCGGGGTCCAGGCCCGGACGTTCCACTCCGCGGCCCTGCGGCAGTTGCAGTTCTTCTGGCCCAAGGCCGTCGGCGGTGAGGTGCCGCGGCTGCTGGAGCGCAAGGTGCAGCTGGTGTCCGAGGCCGCCGCGCGCTGCCGGGTCCGGCTCGACCGCAATGAGCTGCGGGATGTGACGGCGGAGGTCGAATGGTCCAAGGTGACGCAGACCGTGCCGGCCGACTATCCGGCCGCGGTCGCCAAGGCGTCCCGGGAGGCGCCTCGGGACCCGGCGGAGATCGGCCAGATCTACGCCGCCTATGAACAGCTCAAGCGCGACCGCGGCACCATCGACTTCGAGGACGTGCTGCTGCTCACCGTCGGTGTGCTCCAGGACCGGCATGACATCGCCGAGCAGGTCCGCGCCCAGTACCAGCACTTCGTCGTCGACGAGTACCAGGACGTCAGCCCGCTCCAGCAGCGGCTGCTGGAGCTGTGGCTCGGCGACCGCGACAACCTCTGTGTGGTCGGTGACGCCAGCCAGACGATCTACAGCTTCACCGGCGCCACCCCCGACCACCTCCTCAACTTCCGCACCCGCCATCCGCAGGCGACGGTCGTCAAACTCGTCCGCGACTACCGCTCCACCCCGCAGGTCGTGCACCTCGCCAACGGCCTGCTCTCCCAGGCCAAGGGGCGCGCCGCGGAGCACCGCCTGGAGTTGATCTCGCAGCGTGCGGCCGGTCCCGAGCCGGTGTACACGGAGTACGCCGACGAGCCCGCCGAGGCGGAGGGCACCGCCCGTCGTATCCGGGACCTGATTGCTTCGGGGGTCCCGGCCAGTGAGATCGCGGTGCTCTTCCGGGTCAACGCCCAGTCCGAGGTCTACGAGCAGGCGCTGGCCGATGCCGGGGTGCCGTATCAGCTGCGGGGCGCCGAGCGGTTCTTCGAGCGGCCCGAGGTGCGCGAGGCCGGCATCAAGCTGCGCGGCGCCGCCCGGTTCGGGGCCAATGACGCGCTGCTGGACGAGGCGATGGATCTGCCGTCCGAGGTGCGGGCGGTGCTCAGCGACATGGGCTGGACGGATGTGCCGCCGGCCGGCTCGGGAGCGGCGCGGGACCGCTGGGAGTCCCTTGCGGCCCTCGTACGGCTTGCGGAGGACTTCGCCAAGGCCCGGCCGGGCGCCTCGCTCGCCGATCTCGTGGCGGAGCTGGACGAGCGTGCCAACGCCCAGCACGCCCCGACGGTCGAGGGGGTGACGCTCGCTTCTCTGCACGCCGCCAAGGGTCTGGAGTGGGATGCCGTGTTCCTGGTGGGTCTCACCGAGGGCATGATGCCGATCACTTACGCCAGGACCGATGAGCAGGTGGAGGAGGAGCGGCGGCTGCTGTATGTGGGCGTCACGCGTGCCCGGGTGCATCTGGGGCTGTCGTGGTCGCTGGCGCGGTCTCCCGGCGGGCGGCCCTCCCGTAGTGCGAGCCGTTTCCTCAGAGGCCTGCGGCCCGGTTCCGGGGCGGGGACGGGGCGCCGTACGCCGGGCGTGGTCTCAGGGGGCGTTGAGCGCGGTGACGGTACGGCGGCGGTGGCGCGGCGTCCCCGGCATCGCAGCCCGGCCCGGTGCCGGGTCTGCAACAAGACGCTGACGGACGCGGGCGAGATGAAGCTGATGCGGTGTGAGGAGTGTCCGTCGGAGCTCGACGAGGCGCTGTACGAGCGGCTGTGTGAGTGGCGGGCCGGGCAGGCCGCGCGGCTGCGGCAGCCGGCCTACTGCATCTTCACCGACAAGACGCTGATGGCAATTGCTGAGGCCGTTCCGGGAACCGAAGCGGAGCTTGCGGTCATCTCAGGTGTGGGGCGGCGCAAGTTCGACCGCTACGGCAGTGATGTGCTGGCTATCTGTGCCGGCGAGGAGCTCATGGGAGCTCCCGGGGAGGACTCCGGGGGCGCCGCGAAAAACTCGTCGGAAAAATAGTTTGCGCACGCGGAGCGCATCCCCATAGCCTTCGGAAGCAACGGAGACAACGGAAGCTTCCGAGATCCGATGGATCCGTGCTGTACTTGAACACCCTGGAACGGGATTTCCCGGTCCACCGAGACGCCGAGAGGAGGCGAGCCCAGTGATCAGCATCATCGAGACCAACAAAATGACCGATCTCTCGGTCGTCGCCACCTGCACGCTCGGCTCCTCGCTCCCGGGCACCGGTCTGTCCGGCTTCGGCCGCCTGTCCGGTACCGAGGTCGCGCGCCCCGAGTCCCTCGCTGTGCTGACCCGCAGTGAGCGCACCGCGCGACCGACCGAGGCACCTGCGGCAGTAGCAGCGGCAGCTGAGGCGAATGCCCTTGGCTTCGCGGCGGCCAATGGTGCCGGATCCCGGAAGCAGTACCAGACGCAGCATGAAATGTGGGCCTACCGCGGCCTCGAACCCTGGAGAGATCCAGCCTGATCGGCAGATCAGGTCGGCACCTTCCAGGGCCGCGGAACCCACACCGGGATCCGCGGCCCTTTTGTTTGCCCAATGCGCCTGCCACCAGCGGGCCGAAACAGACGAGGAACACACACCGTGCAACTCCAGACGCACACCCCGTCCGTAGCCACCGACCTGATCCCTCCGCCCGACCCCCAGGAGAACTCCTTGCTGCCCCTCACCGAGCTCGACGACGAGATCGACCGCCTCGGCGCCGCTGTTCCGTGCCGCACCTACGACCCGGAGGTCTTCTTCGCGGAGTCCCCGGCCGACGTGGAGTACGCCAAGACGCTGTGTCAGACCTGCCCGGTGCGTGAGGCCTGCCTCGCCGGCGCCAAGGACCGCCGTGAGCCGTGGGGCGTCTGGGGCGGCGAGCTCTTCGTCCAGGGCGTTGTGGTGCCGCGGAAGCGTCCGCGTGGCCGTCCGCGCAAGAACCCGGTTGCGGCATGAACACCCTCGGCGCAGGAACGATCGACCGTCCCGTCACACGGGATCCCAAGAAGCAGGACCACACGATGAACCCCACCTTCACCGACACCCCCGTCCCCACGAACGCCGATGCGATCGAGTCGCGTCAGAACAGGAACCTCGCCATGCAACTCATCCCAGAAGCCCTGGCACGTGCGCATATGCATGAACGCCTGCGGGAGGCCGAGTCGGAACGCAGGGCGCACCGGCTCGCCGCCGCGCGGCGGATGCAGCGTCGCGCCGAGCGCGCGTCGATGCGCGCCCGCCGTGCGCTGGCCATGGCCGTGATGCAGTAAGGCGGCACACCGCCGCCGCGACCACTTACCGGGGTCCGTCCGACAGGGCGGGCCCCGTGGTGCGTTGTATCCGGTTTCCTGCGGTTGACGGGGATATCGTCGGATGGTGGACCAGAAGACGCATGACAGGGCGGACGTGGCCGACGGGAACACGGTGTGCGCCGGCTGTGGCGCGGTCGCCGAGGGCCCGCCGCCGACCTGGATCTGCTCCGTGGAGAACGGCGAGCGCCGCTACTTCTGCGACAGCTGCGCGCGGGAGAACATCCGGGCCATCGAGGGACGTCTGGATTCGAGCTGGTGGTGAGGCCGGGCGCCACCGGGTGGTGACGCCCGGCCAACGGTCAGGCGGTGGTCTCCTCGACGGCCTCCGCCGGGATGTCCGCGCCGGTGCCGAGGCCGGTGACGTCGGGGCCGGCGGGCTCGTGCTCGGGCACGAACCCGGGCATCCACGCCTCGAGCTCGTCGCGCAGCCGCACCGTCGCACCCAGCTGGCACAGCACCCCGATGGTGCTCAAGGTCACGCGGTGGATCAGCAGATACGCGGGCGGCAGATTGAGCTGCTTGGCCAACTGGTAGGCGGGGGAGCGCGGATCGCCGATCCGGGCCGCCTGGTGGCGCATCCAGCTGCGGGTGAAGGTGAACGCCTCCACCTGTGCGGGTTCGATGATCGGCAGCAGGTACTCCAGTACCGCGTCCGGATCCAGCTCGATGGACTCCTTGACGAAGCCCTCCTCGCACAGCAGCTGATAGACCGCGTCCGCCTCGCCGTCCAGCGTCATCCGCAGGGAGGTGCCGATCGTCGGCGGCAGCCCGTCGGGCAGCCGGTCGACGGTCCCGAAGTCCAGTACGCCCAGCCGCCACTCCTCGACAGGCGCGTCGGGGGAGTCCCCGGTCAGCAGCCGGAAGTTGCCCGGGTGCGGGTCGGCGTGCAGCAGTCCGGTGCGGGCCGGGCCGGAGAAGAGGAAGCGGGCCAGCAGCTGGCCGGCCCGGTCGCGCTGTTCGTCGGTGCCGTCCGCGATCACCTCGGACAGCGGCACCCCGTCCAGCCACTCCGTCACCAGCACCTGGTCGCACTGGTGCACCACGGCCGGCACCACCACGTCCGGGTCGTCGGCGAACTCCTCGGCGTGCGCCTGCTGGGCCTGTGCCTCCAGGGAGTAGTCCAGCTCCTCGGAGACCCGGTCGCGCAGCTCGGCGATCAGCGGTTTGATGTCCATGCCCGGGATCAGCGGGCCCAGCAGCCGGGCGAACCGGCTCAGTTGCGCCAGATCCGACAGCAGCGCCTGACCGGCCCCCGGATACTGCACCTTGACGGCGACCTCGCGGCCGTCGTGCCAGACCGCCCGGTGGACCTGCCCGATCGACGCCGCCGCAGCCGGTTTGTCCTCGAACTCCTCGAACAGCTCCCGCCAGTCCTCGCCGAGCCGCTGGGCGAGCACCGTGTGCACCGTGCTCGTCGGCATCGGCGGCGCTGCCTCCTGAAGCTTCGTCAGGGCGGCGCGGTAGGGACCGGCGACCTCCTCGGGCAGCGCCGACTCGAAGACGGACAGCGCCTGCCCGAACTTCATCGCCCCGCCCTTGAGCTCCCCGAGGACCTTGAAGAGCTGTTCCGCGGTGCGCTGTTGGAGCTCTCGGCCCACGATCTCGGCGGATCTGCCGCCGATCCGTTTGCCCAGACCCCAGGTGGCACGGCCGGCGAACCCCAGTGGCAGCGCGGCCAGCTTGGCGGTGCGGGTGACCGCCTTGCGGGGAAGATCAGACATGCGCCCCTCCAACTCACACTGTCCCCTACCGGGGTTACTCCGTCATTGTGGCGTGTCACGGCCGTGGATCCGAGGCGCTGTCGTACACAGCGAAGCGGCAGCACCGCAGCCGCACTCCGGATGCGGCTCGATCCGTACTGTGCGCACATTCGCACACGGCAGTGCGAGCTCCATCCGCGCCCCTGTGCACGGCGGGAGTTCACCGTCGAGGAACGTCAGCGCCTGGGTGGCTGCCAGCCCCGCGACCGTCGTCGCCAGCGCGGCATCGCACGCCGGCACCGCGGGTGCGGCCCGCCCCGACCGCCACTGCGCAAGCAGCCGCGGCCAGGCCGGCTCCGCGTCCGTACGGCGCAGCTCGTCGCAGCCGGCGCAGGCCGAACCGCCCGGCAGCACCAGCGGACCCACCACACCCGTGCCCTCGATCACGCCCGCGTAAAGGTGCGGGATTCCGGCGGTCAGCAGCGGCTCGGACAGCACCGGGTCGGGGGCGTACGCGGCGAGCCCGTCACGCGGCGCGAGCACCACCAGCGACAGGCCGGGCTCGCCGGATTCGCTGACCGGGACCCTCGGCCGGGGGCGGCGGCTCCAGGGGGAGGAGCGGCGGACCAGCCGCTCGGCGGCCGCGGCGCGCGGCTCACCGATCCACTCGGCCGCGGGCCCGCCGGGCAGGACGTCGCCCGGAGTGACCTTGCCGCCGTCGACCACCTCCACCCGGCCGGTCCCGGACGCCGAGAGCAGTGCCGCGATCGCCGCGCCCACCCGTCCCGCGCCCTTGACCTTGACCCGCACCGCCCGGCGCGCCCCCATGCGGCCCAGGGCGCCGCCCGGTTCGCGGTGCTGCACGGACAGGGAGGCCAGATCGGGCCGCAGCCGTTCGCAGGCCGGGTGGTCCGCCCGTACGTCGTCGGCCGCGGGGCCGCCCGCGGCGGGGGCCTCCAGCAGTCCGGCCGCGCCGAGCCGGTCCACCACACCCCGCGCATGCTCGGGCGGCAGGTCGAGTAATGCGGCCTCCGCGATCAGCTGCTGCATGCTGCGGGTGCCGTCGATCAGTGAGAGGAAGCTGCCGGTGGCCGTGTCGAGCGGGCCGACCACCATGGCATGGGCCGGTGCCACGCCGAACCGCACGGTTTCCCTGTCCCGCCAGCCGCGCCGCAGCGCGGGCTTGAGCATCGGATGCATGTCATCCGCCCCCCGTCCTTCGTCGTCCGGCCCCCCAGCATGCGCCCTGGCGCGGAGCGGGGCCGAAGTTATCCACAGGCCGGTGCGGTATTTGTCATACAAGCGGTGCACGCCATGGAGTGGTTCGGGGGCGAACCGACCGCGGGGCGGGACTTCCCGCAGGGCCAGCGGGTAACGTCGGGCCCGTGCCCGCCGACCCTCCCGTTCACGGCTCAGGGGAGACACCCCTGCGCCGCGCCGCAGACACCTCGCGCAGGGCTGCTCCCAGCCCCAAGGCCCGCGGGTCGGGGACCAGCGCGGTCGAGGTGCGGCGCAGTTCACGGCGGCGCAGAACGGTCTCCGCCTACCGCGAGGGCGACCGCACGGTGGTGCTCATCCCGGCCCGGATGTCGGAGGCCGAGGAACAGCGCTGGGTGACCGTGATGCTGGACAAGCTCGCCGCCCAGGAGAGCAAGCGGATGCTCGGCGACGGCGAGCTGGCCGAGCGCGCCGAGCGGCTGTCGGACCAGTTCCTGGGCGGCCGGGCCCGGCCCGCATCGGTGCGCTGGGTGACCAATCAGAACACCCGCTGGGGATCGTGCACCCCGGCCGAGGGCAGCATCCGCCTCTCCCACCGCCTTCAGGGCATGCCGGAGTACGTCATCGACTACGTCCTGCTGCACGAACTCGCCCATCTGCTGGTCCCCGGCCACGGCCCCCCGTTCTGGCGTCTGTTGGAGTCCTACCCCCGTACGGAACGGGCCCGCGGCTACCTGGAAGGGGTGGTGGCGGCCGACCGGCTGCCGCATCTGCCCGCCGCCCGCGCCGAATAGCCCCGGCGTCCGGAGACTTGGCTGCCGCCCCGCCATCGCTTGTTGTCGGTGCCAGCGGTTAGCCTGGCCGCGCAGTCGAACTCACAGCGGGAGCGGGGGACGGGCGTTACGTATGGCAAGGGAATTCCAGCGGGGCCACAAGGCCAGGATCGGTGACCTGACGGCGGGGACGGATCTGTACGTCGGTGTGCAGATTGCCGGACCCGGCCTGACCTTCGACATCAGCTGCTTCGGCCTGGACGCCGAGGAACGGCTCTCCGACGACCGGTACTTCATCTTCTTCAACCAGCCCACCTCGCCCGAGGAGTCGATCCAGCTGCTCGGCCCGCAGGCCGGCGACAGCGAGTCCTTCCGGGTCACCCTCGACAAGATCCCCGCGCACATCCACAAGCTCTCCTTCACCGCCGCGCTCGACGGCGCCGGCCAGGTCTCGCAGATCGGCCCCGGCTACATCCGGATCGTGGCCGGCGGCGAAGAGGTCGCCCGCTACTCCTTCACCGGCAGCGAGTTCAGCACCGAACGCGCCGTCATGCTCGGCGACTTCTACCTCAAGGACGTCTGGCGGTTCGCCGCGGTCGGCCAGGGCTTCGACGGCGGCCTGGAGGCGCTGCTGAAGAACTTCGGCGGTGAGGTCGCCGAAGAGGCGGAGGCGCAGCCCGAGCCGCCCGCCGCCGCGCAGGGCGTGCCCGGCTTCGCGCCGCCGTCCGGGCCGGCCGCTCCCGCGCCGTCCTTCGGCGCCCCCGCCGCGCCGCAGCCCGCGCCCGAGTCCGGCCCGCCCCAGGGCGCGCCGCCGGCCGCCCCGCAGCCGGCCCCCGCGCCCCAGCCCCCGCAGCCCACCGCCCCGCAGGTCCACAGCGCGCCCACCATTGCCGCGCCGATGGCCCCGCCCGCCGGGCCGGTTCCGCCGCCCGGCGTGCCCGCACCGCACGGGCAGCAGCCGCCGGCCCCGTACGGCCAGCCGGCGCCGGGCCAGGACCCGTACGGGGCGCCGCAGCCCGCACCCGGCGGCTTCCCCGGCCAGCAGGCCCCGCAGGCACCCCCGTACGGCCAGCCCGGCCCGTTCCCGGGCCAGCCCGCCCTCTACGGTCAGCCGGGAGCGCAGCCCCCGGGCGCCCCGTATCCGGGCCAGGCCCCCGCCGTCCCCGAGGGCGGCGGTCCCGGACTCGGTGTCGTACTGGACAAGTACAAGGAAGCCCCCACCGGCCAGCGGTGGACCCCGCAGAACAGCAAGCTGATCCGCGTCGACCTCGGCGTCGACGGCCAGCCGGTCCTCGCCCGCCAGGGCAGCATGGTGCTTTACCAGGGCAAGGTCGACTTCGGCTACAAGGGCGCCGGTTTCCGCGGCCGGATCGTCGGCAACGCCACCGGCCAGGAGATGCAGCTGATGCGCTGCACCGGCCAGGGCCAGGTCTTCTTCGCGGAGAACAGCGCCCATGTGCACCCCATCGAGCTCCAGGGCGACGCCATCTGTGTGTCCGCCGAGTCCGTCCTCGCCTTCGACGAGTCGCTCCAGCACGAGGTCCGCCGGATCGAGGGGCACGGCATCCCCGGTGGCGCCCTGTTCACCATGCAGTTCCAGGGGACCGGCACCCTCGTCGTCAAGACCCAGGGCACCCCGGTCGTCCTGCCGGTCACCCCGACCACCTTCGCCGACGCCAACGCCATCGTCGCCTGGTCCGCGGCCTCTCAGGTGATCATCTCCAGCCAGGTGAGCCTGCGCCGGAACGCCTACCCGGGGCACTCCGGCGAGACCGTGAACCTCCAGTTCCGCGGCGCGCCCGGCAACTTCATCGTCGTCCAGCCCTACGAGGTCTGAGGGAGCCCGTAAGTCATGAACCAGCAGCAGCTGTCGGGCTACGTCCCGACCCCGCCCGCCGCCCGTATGGAGAACCACGGCAGCGCCATGGTGAAGATCGCCATGCAGAGCGGCCAGGACGTCTTCGCCCGCACCGGGTCGATGGTCGCCTACGAAGGCTTCGTCCAGTACGAGCCGAACCCGCCAGCCGTCCGCCAGATGGCCTCCCAGTGGCTCACCGGCGAGGGCGCGCCCCTGATGAAGTGCTCCGGCGACGGCCTGCTCTACCTCGCCGACTACGGCGCCGACGTGGTGTGCATCAACCTCAACGGCGACTCCCTCTCCGTCAACGGCACCAATCTGCTCGCCTTCGACGCCCACCTCCAGTGGGGCGTGCAGCGCGTCAAGGGCATGGCGAAGTTCGCCGGCCAGGGGCTCTTCAATGTGGGAATCTCCGGCACCGGCTGGGTCGCGCTGACCTCCCGGGGCACGCCCATCGTCGTCGACTGCGGCCGCGGCGAGGACGAGACCTATGTCGACCCGGACGCCCTGGTCGCCTGGTCGACCCATCTGAAGATGAAGGGCAAGCGCAGCTTCAAGGCGTCCTCGATGATCGGCCGCGGCAGCGGCGAGGCGTACCAACTGGGCTTCTCCGGCCAGGGGTTCGTCGTCGTCCAGCCCAGCGAGGACAGCACCGACCGGCTCCGGGCCCGGGGCTGAGGGGGAGGACCGAACACGCCATGCAGAGTCCGCTTTTCGCCTTCACCGAGGCACAGACCCAGGACCGCTACGCCCTGCAGAACGACCAGCTGCTGCGGGTCGCCCTCCAGGGCCACGAGGACGTCCTCGCCCGTAAGGGGGCGATGGTCGCCTACCAGGGGCTGCTCGAATTCGACGCCAACTACCAGACGCCCGGCCAGCACCGGACCCGCGCCTACTCCGGTGAGGGCCTCGATCTGATGCGGGTCTCCGGGCAGGGCACGGTCTATCTGGCCAACCTCGCCCAGTACGTGCACGTCGTCGACGTCGACCACGACGGCCTGACCGTCGACAGCGCCTACGTCCTGGCGCTGGACTCCCGCCTCCACTGGGAGGTCGTCTCCGTCGACAGCCAGTACGGGATCTCCGGCACCGGCAAGTACCAGCTCAACATCTCCGGACAGGGCAAGGTCGCCCTGATGACCTCCGGCCAGCCGCTGATGCTCCAGGTCACGCCCGACAAGTACGTCAACGCCGACGCCGATGCGGTGGTCGCCTGGTCCGCCTCGCTGCGCGTCCAGATGCAGGCGCAGACGCACTCCTCCGGGGTGTGGCGGCGCCGCGGCAACACCGGCGAGGGCTGGGAGCTCAGCTTCCTCGGCCAGGGCTATGCGCTGGTCCAGCCCAGCGAGCTGCTGCCGCCGCAGAACGCGGTCATCGGCTCCGGTGTGGCCGCCCAGTTCGGCATGGGCCAGCAAGGCGCCCGGGGAGCGAACCAGGGCAACATCTTCACCAACTGACCTGCCACAGAAGGGCATTCGGCGCCCGCCCCGGGAAGGGGCGGGCGCCGAACGTGTCGTTCCGCCGCTGTCTAGAGGAGCGCGCGGGCGCTGTCCACCAGCCGCGCCACCGACGCATCGGCGACGCCGGGCACCTCGTCGTACGCGAACCACCGCAGGTCCAGCGATTCGTCGCTGATCGCCGCCACCGCGCCCTCGGGCGCCAGCGCCGCGTACTGGACGTCCAGATGCACCGCGCAGGGCGTGTGATGGCGGTCCAGCCGCACCGGGCCGCCCGGCAGCAGCGTCAGCCCCTCGGCGATACCCGACTCCTCACGCGCCTCACGCAGCGCCGCATCCGCCAGCGAGGCGTCCTCCGGCTCGCAGTGACCGCCCATCTGCAACCACATCTCCAGCTTGCGGTGCAGCGTCAGCAGCACCCGGCCGCCGGCCGGGTCGATCACCAGCGCGCTCGCCGTGAGGTGCCCGTCCTTGCACGGCTTCCACATGCCGTCCTGATAGGCGGCGAGATGATCCAGGTACGTCAGCCGCAGCTGCTCCTGATCGGGCGACGGCGCGGGCCACTCACCGAGCACCCGCGCCGCATCCGCGTGCAGACTCACTTGTCGCCGTCACCCTTGCTCTCGCCGGGCGTCCCGTCGGGGCCGTCGCCCTCCCGGGCGGGCTTGCCCAGGTCCGGCTTGCCGCCGCTCGCGGCCTCACCGAGCATCTTGTCGAGCTCGGAGAAGTCCGGCTGCTCGTGGTGCACAAAGCCGTCCGGGTCGTCCAGATCGGCCGCCGTCGGCAGCATGTCCGGGTGCTCCCACAGGCCGTCGCGGCCGTCCAGGCCCCGCGCGTCGGTCAGCGACGCCCACAGCCGCGCGGCGTCCCGCAGCCGCCGCGGACGCAGTTGCAGACCGATCAGCGTGGAGAAGGTCTGCTCGGCGGGGCCACCGCTCGCCCGGCGCCGCCGCAGCGTCTCGCGCAGCTTGTCCGCCGACGGCAGATGCGGCTTGGCGGCAGCGTGCACCACCGCGTCCACCCAGCCCTCGACGAGCGCCAGCGCGGTCTCCAGGCGGGCCAGCGCGGCCTTCTGCTCCGGGGTGTCCTCGGGCTGGAACATGCCCTGCTGAAGGGCGTTCTGCAGCTCCTCAGGGTGCTGGGGATCGATCTGGCCGACCACGTCCTCCAGCTTGGTGGTGTCGACCTTGATGCCGCGCGCATAGCCCTCGACGGCACCGAACAGATGCGAGCGCAGCCACGGCACATGGGCGAAGAGCCGCTGATGGGCGGCCTCGCGCAGGGCCAGGTAGAGCCGCACCTCTTCCTCCGGCACACCGAGGCCCGCACCGAACGTGGCGATGTTCCCCGGCAGCAGCGCGGCCTTGCCGGCCGGCCCCAGCGGCAGCCCGATGTCCGTCGAACCGACGACCTCGCCGGCCAGGACGCCCAGCGCCTGCCCGATCTGGGTGCCGAACATCGCACCGCCCATGGAGCGCATCATCCCGAGCAGCGGGCCCGCCATGGCCTGCATCTCCCCGGGCAGCACCTCGCCCATGGCCGCCCCGACCCGCTCGGCGAGCGGATTGACCAGGTCCTGCCACACCGGCAGGGTCTCCTCCACCCACTCGGCGCGGCTCCAGGCCACCACCGAGCCGGAGCCCGACGGCAGCGACGTCACACCGTCCAGCCACAGGTCCGCCAGCCGCACGGCCTCCTCGACGGCGGAGCGCTCACCCGGCGACAGGCTCGCGTCCTTGCTGCCGTCCGGGGCGCCCTGGGCGACGGTCTGCCGTGCGATGTCCTTGGCCATGTCCCAGTTCACCGGCCCGCCCTCGTACGAGAGCATCTGGCCGAGCTTCTGGAAGGCGGCTCCCAGGTCGCCAGGGTTCATTTCGCCGCCGGGGCCGCCCATGCCGCCGAAGAGCGCCGCGAACGGATTGTCCGCGCCGCCGCTCCCGCTGCCGAACCCGAAGGGGTCCGCGGGGCCCTGGCTACCTCCCTGGCCGCCCTTCTTCTTGCCGTTGTCGCCGTCCTCCGGCTCCTCCGGCGGAAGGCCGAATCCAAATGGGGTGTCACTCACGGGGTTCCTCGGCTCGTAGGGCCGCCGACCAGGTGGCCGACGGCGGCTGCCCGACATCACCTCCAGCGTAGACACCCGGGCCGCTTCGGGGCTCGGTGCTTCGCTGTCCCGGTGGCTGGGGCAGGATGGACGCCACCTGGTGCGGACGCGTCAGCACGTGCCCGCACTGAAGACAACCGCTGGAGACGCCCGGTGAGTTCCCCAGATCCGACCGTTCGCGCAGCGCGAAACGCTGCGGCCCCGACCGAGCAGACAGCCGAGACCGCGGGCAGCGCCCCGGACCGGCCGCTGCGCCGGCCCGTCATCGCCGTCACCGGAGCCGCCTCCGGGGTCGGCGCGCAGCTCACCCGCGCCCTGGTGGCCTCCGAGGAGGTCAAGGAGGTGGTGGCCATCGACGAGCGGCGCGGCGACGTCGCCGAGGCGCACTGGCACGTCCTGGACGTACGCGACCCCGCCATCGCCGACAAACTGCGCGGCGCTGACGTCGTCGTCCACCTGGCGCTCGACCTCGACCTGGAGACCGAGGCCACGGCCCGCACCGCCTACAACGTGCGCGGCACCCAGACCGTGCTCACCGCCGCCGCGGCCGCCGGCGTCCACCGGGTGGTGCTGTGCACCTCCGCCATGGTCTACGGGGCGCTGCCCGACAACGATGTTCCGCTGGCCGAGGACGCCGAGCTGCGGGCCACCGCGGACGCCACCGGCGTCGGCGACCTGCTGGAGATCGAGCACCTGGCGCACCGCGCACCCCGCGCCCACCCCGGCCTGAACGTCACCGTGCTGCGCCCCGCCGTCCTGGTGGGCGGCACCGACACCGCGCTGACCCGCTACTTCGAATCGCCCCGCCTCCTGGTCGTCGCCGGATCCCGGCCCGCCTGGCAGTTCTGCCACGTCGAGGACCTGGTCAGCGCCCTGGAGTATGCGGCGCTGGAGAAGGTCGAGGGCGAGCTCGCGGTGGGCTGCGACGGCTGGCTGGAGCAGGAGGAGGTCGAGGAGCTGTCCGGCATCCGCCGCATGGAGCTGCCGTCCTCGGTGGCCCTGGGCGCCGCCGCCCGCCTGCACCGCATCGGCCTGACGCCGTCGCCCGCCGGGGACCTCGCCTACACCATGCACCCCTGGGTGGTCAGCGGCAGCCGGCTGCACGAGGCGGGCTGGCGGCCCCGGTGGACGAACGAGGAGGTACTCGCCGAACTCCTGGAAGAGGTCGCGGGGCGCCACACCGTCGCCGGCCGCCGGCTGGGCCGCAAGGACGCCACCGCCGCGGGTGCCGCCGGCGCCACCGTCGCCCTCCTCGGTACCGCCGCGCTGGTGCGGCGCGCCCGTAAGGCCCGCCGGCGCATCTGAGGGGAGACCGGGACCGCCGGGCTGGAGGAGTCTCCAAGACGCGGGCCGGGACCACCGGCGGAAACGGCGATTCCCCGCCGGGGCCGCGTACGGCACGATGGGGGTATGTCTGGCACGCCCTCCCCCTCGACCCCCGGCCGCGACCACCCCGGTGAGCAGGCCGCGGCGGACCCGGTCCGGCTCCTGGAGATCCGCGACACCCCGCTCTCCGTGGACGAGGTGTTCGTCGCCGTGGGCGATGCGGCGGCCGGCGGTACCGCCCTGTTCGTCGGCACGGTCCGCTCGCACGACAACGGTGCCGACGTCGACGCCCTGGGCTACTCCGCGCATCCGACCGCCGAGGCCGAGATGCGGCGGATCGCCGAGAAGGTCATCGCCGACTTCCCGGTGCGGGCGCTGGCCGCCGTCCACCGGGTGGGCGATCTGCGCATCGGTGATCTGGCCGTCGTCGTCGCGGTGTCCTGCCCGCACCGGGGCGAGGCGTTCGAGGCCTGCCGCAAGCTGATCGACGACCTCAAGCACGAGGTGCCGATCTGGAAGCACCAGACCTTCTCGGACGGGACCGAGGAATGGGTCGGCGCGTAGCGCTGTCTTCGCTGTCCTCCGCCGCGGGGGTGCAGCCGCGTGGCCATTGGGTAGAAGCCTCTTGACCAGGGGAGCAGTGCCCGAACACGGGGCCGAACCGGTGCGTTGGGTTCCGGTTGCGTAACCCGCCCCCTGGCGTAAGCGTTGACCAGGTAGATGGTTAATCTGCTTATTCGTCGATTGCGGTCGTACAAGGGGTTGGGAGGTCGCTGATGGGTGCGCTCCTCTGGTTGCTGATTCCGGTGGGTGCCGGGCTGGTCGCCGCAGTATGGAGCAGCTGGGCCCTGAGGAGCCGCAAGACCGGGGACGTTGCGGAACTCGCGGGCTATGCCCGGTTCCGGGACGCGATGGAGAAAGAGCATTCCGTTTCCGATCCCGCCCCGGCCGCCTCGGATACGGCCTGACGTTCGTCGTCCGTACGCAGCAGCAAGCGCCGGCCCGTGCGCCGTACCTCGTGCGCGGGCCGCTTTCCGGCCTCGTACGGACGGCCCCGCGGGCCGGTTGTCATACCCGTCCCGTACTGTCGTTCCATGCCACGCCGCACCGCGACGCTGCTCGCTTCGACCCTGATGCTGATCGCGCTGCTCTGCGCCGGGGTGCTGATCCCCGTGCCGTACTCCGAGATGTCGCCCGGCCCGACGGTCAACACCCTCGGTGAGCACGGCGGCGAGCCGGTGTTGCAGATCTCCCGGCACAAGACCTACCCGACGACCGGTCACCTCAACATGACCACGGTCCGGGTCACCGGCCCCGACTACACCATGAACCTCTTCGAGGCGGTCTACGGCTGGCTCGACCACGACAACGCCGTGGTGCCGCACAAGACGCTCTACCCCGAGGGGCAGACGGCCGAGCAGGCCGACCAGGAGAACGCCGAGGAGTTCAGCCAGTCCCAGGAGAGCGCCAAGGCCGCCGCCCTCAAGCAGCTGAACCTCCCGGTCGCCGCGCAGACCGTCGTCGGCTCGGTCGTCAAGGACCGGCCGGCCGACGGGCTGCTGCACGCCGGCGATGTGATCAAGGCGGTGGACGGCACGGAGGTCAGGCAGACCGCGGACGTCGCCAAGCTCGTGACCAAGCACAAGCCGGGCGAGAAGGTGGTCTTCACGATCATCCCCGCCAAGGAAGCGGCCGCCGCGGAGAAGCAGGGCAAGACGCCCCGGACCGGCGCGAAGCAGATCTCCGTCACGACGCAGAAGGCGGACGACGGCCGCGCCATCGTCGGTATCCAGGCCGGGGTGGATCACATCTTCCCGTTCCCCATCGACGTCAAGCTGGCCGATGTCGGCGGCCCGAGCGCCGGGCTGATGTTCGCGCTCGGCATCGTCGACAAGCTCACGCCCGGTGACATGACCGGCGGCAAGTTCGTGGCCGGTACCGGCACGATCGACGACCAGGGCAAGGTCGGCCCGATCGGCGGCATTTCGATGAAGACGGTCGGCGCGCGCGACAAGGGCGCGGAGTTCTTCCTGACGCCCAAGGACAACTGCGCCACCGCCGCCAAGGACACCCCGCGCGGGCTCCGCCTGGTCAAGGTCGACACGATAGGCGACGCCGTCAAGGCGCTGGACAAGATCCGCAAGGGCGACCTCGCCGGCCTGCCGAGCTGTAGCCCGGCAGGCCGCTAGGGCATATCCACAGGGCCCGTCCGGCCCCGGGCGTCAGCTCTCGAAGGTGGCGGCGAGCGCTTCGGCCAGGCCCGGTACCAGCGCCGAGCCGGTGAGCACCTCGGTGGTGGAGTCCTTCTCGCGCAGCCGCAGTGCCGATTCGCGGCGGCCGTCACGCAGGACGCCCACCGTCATCCGGACCTCCTGACGGTCCGGGTGCCCGGCGACCCACTTGGCGAGCTGCGCCTCGTCCATGCCCGCGGGCTCGGAGTCCTCGGCGGACGGCGGCAGCATCAGCCGCTCGACGGTCAGTGCGCAGCCGGTGACGGCGTCCGGCCAGGCGATGGTGGCGAGGAACTCGTCCAGCGGCACATCGGCCGGGATCTCGTCCTGCTCCACGGGGGTCAGGGAAGCGGTGGTGGAGTCGTCGATGCCGAGCTGGGCGGCGAGCCCGGGCTCCTGCGCACGCAGCTTGGCGGTGTCGACGAGGGCGAACAGTCGGGCGGGCTGGTCCCAGCCGAGCCCGGCGCTGTACTCATCGATTTCGAGCACCGCGCGGGTCAGAGGGTCGGCGGCGAGGGGGGTGCCGTCAACGGGGAGGTTGGTCATGCTCAACATCGTGCCTTGTCCACCCCGGAAAGCGGGAACCGAGTAAAGCCTTCGTAAGTTGCATCAGTGGGTCCTACTATCGCCGGGCCTGCTCCACACGACAGCGAACTTCGAGGTGCGCACCTTGGCTTTCCAGATGCCGGACCGCGGCTCAGGCCCGACAGGGCCACGGATCAGAGTCGGCCGACCATCGCGGCGGATCCGGACTCTGCTCATGACACTGGGCGTGCTGGCCGTACTGGCCATGCTCTTTGTGATGTTTGCGGGGTTCTGGACCGATTGGCTCTGGTATCGCTCGGTCAAGTACTCCTCGGTCTTCACCACCACCCTTTGGACCAAGATCGGTCTCTTCTTCGTCTTCGGCGTCGTGATGGCCACCGCCGTGGGCGTCAACATCTGGCTGGCACACCGGCTGCGCCCGCCGCTGAGTGCGATGTCCATGGAGCAGCAGAGCCTGGACCGCTACCGGATGAGCATCGCGCCGTTCAAGAAGTGGGCGCTGATCGCGATCACGGCCGTGGTCGGACTGATCGCCGGTGCCTCCGCGTCCGGTGAGTGGCGCACCTGGCTCCAGTGGGTCAACGGCGTCCCGTTCGGCAAGACGGACCCGCAGTTCGGCAAGGACGTCTCCTTCTACGCCTTCGATCTGCCCTGGTACCGCTTCCTGCTGAGCTTCGGCTTCGCCTGCGCGGTGCTGTGTCTGGTCGCCGCGGCGCTGACGCACTACCTCTACGGCGGGCTGCGGCTGACGAGCCCGGGCTCGCGGGCGACGGCCGCGGCAACGGGCCATCTGTCCGTGCTGCTGGGCCTGTTCGTCTCGCTCAAGGCGGTCGCGTACTGGCTCGACCGGTACGGACTCGCGGTCAAGTCCACCGGCCTGAAGTCGGCCGACAACTGGACCGGCCTGCGCTATGTGGACGCCAATGCCTATCTTCCGGCGAAGACCATCCTGTTCTTCATCGCGGCGATCTGCGCGGTGCTGTTCTTCGCCACGCTGTGGCGGCGTACGTGGCAGCTGCCGGTGATCGGCTTCGGCCTGATGGTGCTCTCCGCGGTCCTGATCGGCGGGCTGTATCCGGCCATCGTGCAGAAGTTCCAGGTCCAGCCGAACGAGCAGGCCAAGGAAGCGCCGTACATCAAGCAGAACATCAAGGCGACCCGGGACGCGTACGACATCCAGGACTCCGAGGTCACCCCGTACAAGGGCGACTACCAGCCTGCCGGCAAGGCGGACAGCCAGCGGCTGCGCGACGACGCCGACACCACGGCCAGCATGCGGCTGCTCGACCCGAACGTGGTCTCGCCGGCCTTCCAGCAACAGCAGCAGGTCAAGGGCTACTACCAGTTCCCCTCCACCCTCGACGTCGACCGCTACAAGGACAAGGACGGCGCCGAGCAGGACACCGTCATCGGTCTGCGCGAGCTGAACATCGCCGGCATCCCCGAGCGCAACTGGATCAACGACCACTTCAAGTACACCCACGGCTACGGCGTGGTCGCGGCCAAGGGGACGGAGACCGCCGACGGCGGCGGCCCCAGGTACAGCGAGTCGGACCTCCCGTCCAAGGGGCAGCTCCCTCCGCACGAGCAGCGGGTCTACTACGGCGAGAAGACCACGCAGTACTCCATCGTCGGCGGCCCCCAGAAGGAGCTGGACTACTCCGACGACCGCGGCGAGAAGAGCTACAGCTACAAGGGCAACAGCGGGGTCAACCTCGGCAACCCGGTCAACCGCGCCGCGTACGCGGTGGCGTTCGGGGAGCCGCAGATCCTCTACTCCGGTGCGATCGGCGACGGCTCGCGGATCCTGTACAACCGCACGCCCAAGGAGCGCGTCGAGTCCGTCGCCCCCTGGCTGACCATCGACGGCGACGCCTATCCGGCGGTCATCGACGGCCGGATCAAGTGGATCGTGGACGCCTACACGACGAGCAACGGCTATCCGTACGCCTCGCGCACCACGCTCGGGGACACCACGGCCGATTCGCTCACCGACGGGCAGCGGGCGGTGGTGGCCCAGCAGAACCAGGTCAACTACATCCGTAACTCCGTCAAGGCGACGGTCGACGCCTACGACGGCTCGGTCAAGCTCTACCAATGGGACGAGAAGGACCCGGTCCTCAAGACCTGGATGAAGGCCTTCCCCGACACGGTCGAGAAGAAGAGCGCGATCAGCCGGTCGCTCAAGGAGCATCTGCGCTACCCGCAGGACCTCTTCAAGGTGCAGCGCCAGCTGCTGACCACGTACCACGTCACCGACCCGGGGACCTTCTACACCGGCTCCGAGCGCTGGCAGATCCCCAGCGACCCGACCACCAAGTCGGGCAACGCGGTGCCGCCGTACTACCTGAGCATGAAGATGCCGGACCAGAAGGACCAGTCCTTCTCGCTGACGACGACCTTCACGCCCAACAAGCGTGACAACCTCGGTGCGTTCATGGCCGTCGACGCCAATGCCACCAGCGGCGACTACGGCAAGATCAGACTGCTGAAGCTGCCGTCGGAGACACCGGTGCCCGGCCCGCAGCTGGTGCAGTCGAAGTTCAACTCCGATCCGGTCATCGCCAACGAACTCAACATCCTCAAGAAGTTCGGCGACTCGGAGATCGAGTACGGCAATCTGCTGACCGTGCCACTGGACGGCGGACTGCTCTACGTCGAACCGGTGTATCTGCGCGGCGCCAACACCAACTACCCGTTGCTGAAGAAGGTGTTGGTCAGCTACGGCGACAACAAGCCCGTCCTGGAGGACTCCCTCAAGGACGCGCTCGATGTGGTCTTCGGCAAGAAGGCGCCCAGTACGGGCACGCAGCAACCGCCCGGCAGCGATACGGGCAAGCAGCCGCCCACCGACCAGACGGTGCAGCAGGCGCTGTCCGACGCCCAGAAGGCGTACGAAGAGGGCGAGAAGGCCCGCGAATCGGGTGACTGGGCCGCGTACGGCGAGGCCCAGAAGAAGCTGAAGGCGGCGCTGGACCGGGCCGCCAAGGCGTCCGAGAAGGGCGCAAAGCCGGGCGAGTGACCGGCCGGAAGTGACGTCCATACCGTGCGGCCACCGGTGGGAACCGGTGGCCGCACGGCTGCGGCGGTACCGGGGCCGTCCCAGGGGCGTGGTACGTTAAGGGCACAACGACGCGGGGTGGAGCAGCTCGGTAGCTCGCTGGGCTCATAACCCAGAGGTCGCAGGTTCAAATCCTGTCCCCGCTACGGAAAGCCGAAGGCCTGGATCCTGATGGATCCGGGCCTTCGTCATGCGCCGTCATACGTTTCGGTGCGATCCGGGCCAAGGCCGGGTCGCGCGGCCCATGTGGGGAACCTGTGTGCTTGAGTTTGGCATGTCGTCGTGTCGGGAAGTCGACAAACCGCTGAAGTGACCTCACTGGCTGCGGTATACCAGGTGTACGCGGGTTACAGGTGATGCGACGATGGGTCTTATGGGGGACAAGGCAAGGTTGTTGGAGACGGACCGGTTTGTACATGCGCCCGATGACGGGCGCGATGCCGAGCTGCGCATGGACGCGATGGAGGTCGCGGAGACCGCCGATGCGTCCGATGCGGTGACCGAGACCGGCCACCGCCGGGCCGCCGAGGCGGGCGACACCGCCGCGATGAGCGCGCTCGGCGCGATGCTGCTGCGCCGCGGTGACCTCGACGGCGCCGAGCCGCATCTGCGCTCCGCGGCCGCCGCAGGGGACCGCGCCGCGGCCAACAACCTCGGCGTCCTGCTCCATCAGCGCGGCTACGGGGACGAGGCGGCCGGCTGGTGGCGGATCGCCGCCGTCGCAGGCTCCGCCGCCGCGGCCCACGCCCTCGGCCGCCACTACCGCGAGCGCGGCGACGAGCCGGCCGCCGAGTACTGGCTGCGCCAGGCGGCCGAGTCCGGCCACTGCCTGGGCGCGTACGCCCTCGCCGACCTGCTGGAGCACCGCGGCGACATCGGCGCCGAGCGCTGGTTCCGGGCCGCCGCCGAGCGCGGGCACCGCGAGGCCGCCTACCGCCTCGCCCGGCTCATCGAGGACGGCCGGGACCCCGAGCGCCGGGCGGTGGGCGCGTACGGCGAGCAGAACCAGCAGGAGGAGGCCGAGCAGTGGTACCGCCAGGCCGCCGCGCGGGGCCACCGCAGGGCCGCGCTCCAGTTGGGCGCGCTGCTGGAGGACCGCGGCGACGTCCAGGAGGCGGGCCGCTGGTACCTGTCCGCCGCCAAGGACGGTGAGGCGCGGGCCGCCTGTGCGCTGGGCTATCTGCTGCGCGACGCCGGGGACGAGGAGAGCGCCGCGGAGTGGTGGCGGCGCGCCGCCCAGGACGGCGACGGCAACGCTGCCAATGCGCTGGGTGCCCTGCACGCCGACCGCGGTGAGCTACAGAGTGCCGAGCGCTGGTACCGCGCCGCGCTGGACGCCGGGGACGTCAACGGCGCGTACAACATCGGGCTGCTGTGTGCCAGGCAGGGCCGGGCCGGGCGCGGTGAGCAGTGGTACCGCAGGGCCGCCTACGCCGGGCACCGCGAGGCCGCCAATGCGCTGGCCATCCTGCTGTTGCAGCGTGGCGACGCCTCGGGGGCCGAGCCGTGGTTCTCCAAGGCGGCCGAGGCCGGCAGCGTGGATGCCGCGTTCAACCTCGGCATCCTCTTCGCCGGCCGCGGCGAGGAGCGGATGGCGCACACCTGGTACGAGCGGGCGGCCGCGGCCGGGCACACCGAGGCGGCGCTCCAGGTCGCCATCGTGCAGCTGCGGGACGGCCGGTTGCAGGACGCGGAGCGCAATCTGCGCTGTGCGGCCGGCGGCGGCAGCGCCGAGGCCGCCTTCCGGCTTGCGGACCTGCTGGACCGCAAGGCCGCGGCGGCCGGCGAGGGGCTGGCCGACAGTGAGCGTCCGGCGGACGACGAGAGCATGCAGTGGTACGAGCGAGCCGCGCGGCAGGGCCACCGCCGGGCCCAGGTTCGGGTTGGCATGTTCGCGGCGGCCCGCGGGGAGGTCGTCGAGGCCGCGGACTGGTACCGCGCGGCGGCCGAGGCCGGCAGCCGTAACGGCGCCTTCAACCTGGGGCTGCTGCTCGCCCGCGAGGGCAGCCTGCCCGAGGCGGCGCTGTGGTGGCAGCGCGCCGCCGAGGCCGGACATGGGCGGGCCGCCCTGCGGCTGGCGCTGCTCGCCGCCCGGCGCGGTGCGCTCGCGGAGGCGCAGCGCTGGTGTGCGCGCGCCGTCGAGCTGGGGCCGCCGGAGGTCGCCGAGCGTGCGGCACGGCTGCGGACGGCGCTCCAGGACGAGCTGAGCGCGTAGCGGCGCCGGAGAGCGCGGGAAGCCCAGGGCCGGGTACTGAAGCCCGGACCCTGGGCTCCGGAAGGAATTTGCGCTGGTCGTCGGCCCGGGGTTACAGTAAGGGCACAACGACGCGGGGTGGAGCAGCTCGGTAGCTCGCTGGGCTCATAACCCAGAGGTCGCAGGTTCAAATCCTGTCCCCGCTACTCACAGGCCAAGGCCCGGATTCCATGGAATCCGGGCCTTCGTCGTATGCGCATACGGGCCGGCCGCGGCCGGGCGCACGCAGGAGCCCGCGGCCTGAGGGGCGCGGGCTCGGTGTGTGGGGTGGTGCGGGCGGGGCCGGTTTGCCGGCTGGGGTCAGGAGCTAGTGCTGCAGTTGGGGCAGATGCCGCGGTAGGTCACGGTGACCTCGGAGACCTGGAAGCCGTAGCGCTCCGGCTCGGGGAGGGCGGAGAGGGGGTCACCCTGCACGTGGACGTCGCGGATCGTGCCGCACTGCGAGCAGACGAGGTGCTGGTGGTCGTGGTGGGCGTTGGGGTCGTAGCGCTTGGCGCGCCCGTCCGTGCTCACCTCGATGACCTCGCCGAGCGAGACCAGCTCGCCCAGGGTGTTGTAGACCGTGGCCCGGGAGATCTCGGGCAGCCGGTCGGACGCCAGCGCATGCACTTCGTCGGCCGTGTAGTGGACGTGGTCTCCGTCGAGGACCTCGGCGACAACGCGTCGCTGCGCGGTCAGCCGCCAGCCGCGTCCCCGGAGCCGTTCCAGCAGGTCACTCATGCCAATCACCTATCAGTCAGATAGAGCCAGGGTAGCAGTGGCCGGTCCATCGCCGGATTGTGTATGGCTTTCGGATGCTTCTTGACTTAGACAATGTCCAATGTAGGATCGTGACCGGCGCAAGCCAAGGGCAGGTGTAGAAGACTTTCAGGAGGCGCACGTGTCGGTAGAGAGCAGCACCGGACCGCTGACCACGGAGACCGGAGCTCCCGTGGGGGACAACCAGAACAGCGAGACGGCCGGCATCGGCGGCCCCGGCCTCATCCAGGACCAGCTCCTGATCGAGAAGCTCGCACACTTCAACCGTGAGCGCATCCCGGAGCGCATCGTGCACGCCCGCGGCGCCGGTGCGTACGGCACGTTCACGGTGACCGCGGACGTGACCAAGTACACCCGCGCCAAGTTCCTCTCGGAGATAGGCAAGCAGACCGAGACCTTCCTGCGCTTCTCCACCGTGGCCGGCAACCTCGGCTCCGCCGACGCGGTGCGTGACCCGCGCGGCTTTGCGCTGAAGTTCTACACCGAGGAGGGGAATTACGACCTCGTCGGGAACAACACCCCGGTCTTCTTCATCAAGGACGCCATCAAGTTCCCGGACTTCATCCACACCCAGAAGCGCGACCCGTACACCGGCTCGCAGGAGGCGGACAACGTCTGGGACTTCTGGGGTCTGTCGCCCGAGTCCACCCACCAGGTGACCTGGCTGTTCGGCGACCGCGGCATCCCCGCCTCGTACCGCCACATGAACGGCTACGGCTCGCACACCTTCCAGTGGAACAACGCCGCCGGTGAGGTCTTCTGGGTCAAGTACCACTTCAAGACCGACCAGGGCATCAAGAACCTCACCGCGGAAGAGGCCGCGGTGCTGGCCGGTGAGGACCCCGACAGCCACCAGCGTGACCTGCGTACGGCCATCGAGCGGGGCGAGTTCCCGAGCTGGACCGTGCAGGTGCAGATCATGCCCGCGGCCGACGCGGCGAACTACCGCTTCAACCCGTTCGACCTGACCAAGGTCTGGCCGCACGAGGACTACCCGCCGATCGAGATCGGCAAGCTGGAGCTCAACCGCAACCCGGAGAACATCTTCGCCGAGGTCGAGCAGTCGATCTTCTCCCCGCACCACTTCGTGCCGGGCATCGGCCCGTCCCCCGACAAGATGCTCCAGGGCCGGCTCTTCGCGTACGGCGACGCGCACCGCTACCGCGTCGGCATCAACGCCGACCACCTGCCGGTCAACCGCCCGCACGCCACCGAGGCGCGTAGCCACGGCCGCGACGGCCTGCTCTACGACGGCCGCCACGGGGGCCAGAAGAACTACGAGCCGAACAGCTTCGGCGGCCCGGCCCAGACCGGTCAGCCGCTGTGGCAGCCGGTCCCGGTGTCCGGCCCCACGGGTGAGCACGCGGCGCCGTCGCACGCCGAGGACGACGACTTCGTCCAGGCCGGCAACCTCTACCGCCTGATGGCGGAGGACGAGAAGGAGCGCCTGATCAACAACCTGGCGGGCTTCATCTCGCAGGTCTCCCGTGACGACATCGCGCAGCGGGCGATCGAGAACTTCCGCAAGGCGGATGCGGACTACGGCAAGCGGCTGGAAGCCGCGGTCCAGGCCCTGCGCGGCTGACACCAGGAGCTCCGTCAGGGGTGCCGCTCGCCGTAACAGCCGAAGAGGCCGGATGCCATGGGGCTCCGGCCTCTTCGTGCACCCGGTACCGGGAGGTGTCCTCCGTGTGTGCCCTCCGGATGCCTGTTCTCGCGCCCGTTCTCAGGCCGGTACCGCGCCCGCCCGTACGTCCACGGCCGACCAGCAGCGGATGATGTCGCGTACGGACACGACGCCGACCGGCTCATGGTTGTCGAGCACGATCAGATGGCGGAAGCCGCCGCGCACCATGGCCTCCGCGGCCTGGTCCAGCGTCCAGTCCGGGGCGGCGAAGACCACATCGGGGGTGGTGTGGGTGTGCGCGGTCTCCCGGTCGGGATTCTCGCCCGCACCAAGCGAGTTGAGGATGTCGCGCTCGGTGAGGATGCCGATGCCGCTGTTGTCGTTGTCGAGGACCACGGCCGAGCCGACCCGGCGGGCCGCCATCAGCTGCGCCGCCTGGCGGAGGGTGTGTGCCGGCCCGATGGTGAGGACCACCGTGCTCATGGCGTCTTTGACGGACATGGGCATGGAGTGGAGCCACCTCCTTGGTGAATGTGCTTGCGAAGGGATTCACAAGTTCACAAAGTGGGGGATTCTCATGTTCACATGCCTCGATGGATGCAACAAGGGGCAAGTGCTGGACAGATGTCCGGGCACTCGCCCCTTCGCCCGCGTCTCCGTAGGCCGCCGTCAGTGCTTGGCGTCGCCGAGGTAGCTGAGCAACTCCTCGTGCAGCAGACCGTTGGAGGCCGCCGCATTGCCGCTGTGCGGGCCCGGCTTGCCGTCCAGGCCGGTGAACTGCCCGCCGGCCTCCTTGACGACCACCGCACAGGCCGCCATGTCCCACAGCGACAGCTCAGGCTCCGCGCAGATGTCCACCGCGCCCTCGGCGACCAGCATGTACGGCCAGAAATCGCCGTAGGCCCGGGTCCGCCAGCAGTCCCGGCTCAGATCGAGGAACCCGGGCAGCCTGCCGCGCTCCTCCCAGCCGGTCAGCGAGGAGTACGCGAACGAGGCGTCCTGGATGCGGCCGACCTTTGACACCTGGAGCCGGGTCGCGGAGGTCAGGCTGCGGCCGGTGAAGGCACCCAGGCCGTCCGCGGCCCACCAGCGGCGGTTGAGCGCCGGCGCGGAGACGATGCCGACCACCGGGCGGTCGCCGCCCTCACCGCGCTCCATCAGGGCGATCAGCGTCGCCCAGACCGGCACCCCGCGGACGTAGTTCTTCGTCCCGTCGATCGGGTCGATGATCCAGCGGCGCGGCCCCGCGCCCTCACTGCCGAACTCCTCGCCGAGCACCGCGTCCCGTGGCCGGGCCCGCTGGAGCTGGCCGCGGATCAGCTCCTCGGCGGCCTTGTCCGCCTCGCTCACCGGAGTCATGTCCGGTTTGGTCTCGACCTTGAGGTCGAGCGCCTTGAAGCGCTCCATGGTGGCGGCGTCCGCGGCGTCGGCCAGTACATGGCCGAGGCGAAGATCATCGTGATAGTCGGGCATGTGCGAACAGTATCCATTGGTATACGCGGGAGCCACACGGCCATGCGCGGCCCGGCGTGTGTCGCCTCCGGCCAGGTGGGCGCACGCCGGAGCGGGGAGGGCGGAGCGGTCCGGGGAGCCGGCCCTGTGACGACCCTTGACACTGCCTGATGTCACGTCAATTCTGTGCGAAAACCGGCCACCTGGGCCGGGCGGCCGGGGAGGCGATGGATGCCCGCAGCGCGTGAATCCCTGCTGGACGCCGCCTATACGGCGCTGACGGCCCGGGCCTGGACGGCCGTACGGATGGTCGATGTCGCGGCCGAGGCCGGGGTCTCCCGGCAGACGCTCTACAACGAGTTCGGCAGCAAGGACGGGCTGGCGCGTGCGCTGGTGCGCCGGGAGACCGACAACTACCTCGCCGGGGTCGCCCGGGTACTTGCCCGGGGCGGCGCACCGGCCGCCGGGGCGCGCGGCGATGCGGCGGCCCGGGTGGTCGCCGCGGCTTCCTGGACGCTGCGTACCGCACGCACCAATCCGCTGGTCAGAGCCGCGCTGACGGGCTGCTGGGGCGACCGGCTGCCGTCCCCTGCGGCAGGGGTGGGGGAGCCGGCCCCGGCCGAACTCGTCGGCCGGCTGCGCGACCAGGCGGTCGCGGCGCTGGAGCCGGGGTGGCCCGAGGAGGAGCTGCCCGCGCTGGGTGTTGCCTGCGAGACCGCGGTGCGGCTGACGCTGTCCTGTGTGCTCGCACCGGTGGCACCGGGCGCTGTGCCGGGACGCGTACCGGCACAGCGGACCCGCCGGGAGGCCGAGACGGAGACCGTCTCACGGCTCGTGCGGGGTGCCTTCGCGCGGCTTCCGGACGGCGTGGCGCCGGCCGACCAGGGGTGACGGGGAGCCAACAGGGGGCAGTGGTACGGCAGTTGACAGTCCGGGCGTCGGCCGTGGAAGCGCTGCCGGAGTCAGTGTCCCGAGCCCGACAGCTGTAGCCCGATCACGCCCACGATGACCAGGGTGATGGAGACGATCTTCAGGGTGGAGACCAGGTCGCCGAGGAAGACCATGCCGTAGACCGCGGTGCCCGCCGCGCCGAGGCCGGTCCAGACCGCGTAGGCCGGGCCGACGTCGAGCCGGCGCAGCGCCAGCGTCAGCAGACCGAAGCTGGCCAGGGCGAACGCGGCGAAGGCGATGGTCGGGTAGATGCGGGTGAAGCCGTGCGAGAGCTTCAGGCAGACCGCGAAGCCGGTCTCCAGCAGCCCGGCCACCACGACCAGCAGCCACGACCACGCCATAACCACGCCTCCGTCAGCTGGATGGGTGACGACGGGACTTCACCCTCACTCGTCCGGGGCCCCGTCCGGGCGACCAGGGCCTGGTGACCAGTTCGTCAGCCTTGGTGTGATTATGCATTTACCTCGGCAGGGTGGTGGCAAACGTCGGTGATCAGTCGCCCTCGCGTCGCTCCCGGGTGGCCAGGAGGCGCCGCAGCGAGTAGAGGCGGGCCGGATCGGCGTGGCCGGTGGCGACCCACTCGTCCAGTGCGCAGTCCTGCTCGTCGTGGCTACAGGCGCGCGGGCATTCGACGGTGCCCGGCTCCAGGTCGGGGAAGGCGTGGATGACCCGGGACGGGTCGATGTGCGCCAGCCCGAAGGAGCGGACGCCCGGGGTGTCGATGACCCAGCCCGAGCCGCCGGGCAGCGGCAGCGCCAGCGCGGAGGTGGTGGTGTGCCGGCCGCGGCCGGTGACGGCGTTGACGTGCCCTGTGGCCCGGCGGCGCTCCGGGACCAGGGCGTTGACCAGCGTCGTCTTGCCGACGCCGGAGTGTCCGACGAACGCCGTCATACGGCCCGTCAGCGCCTGCCGGACCCGCTCGGCGGCGCTGCCGTCGGTGAGTTCGTCGCGGTTGGTGACGACATAGGGGACGCCGAGCGCGCCGTAGGACTCCAGCAGGGTGTCGGCGGGGGCCAGATCGGACTTGGTCAGCACCAGCAGCGGGTCCAGGCCCGCGTCGTAGGCGGCGACCAGACAGCGGTCGATCAGACGGGGGCGCGGCTCGGGGTCGGCCAGTGCGGTGACGATCGCGAGCTGGTCGGCGTTGGCGACCACGACCCGCTCGTACGGGTCGTCGTCGTCGGCCGTACGGCGCAGCGTCGAGGAGCGCGGCTCGACCCGGACGATCCGGGCGAGGGTGTCCTTGGCACCGGTCAGATCGCCGACCACGGCGACCCGGTCGCCGACCACCGCGCTCTTGCGGCCCAGCTCACGGGCCTTCATCGCGGTGACCGTACGGCCGTCGACGAGACAGGTCAGCCGGCCGCGGTCGACGGTCAGGACCAGGCCCTCGCCGGCGTCCAGGTGCTTGGGGCGGATGTTGGTGCGGGGACGGTTGCCCTTGGGGTTGGGCCGGACGCGGATGTCGTCCTCGTCGGGGTTCTTGCCGTAGCGGCGCATGGCGCGTCAGCCCTCACGCTCTCCGGGCGGGGACGGCCGACGGACCGAGCATCTGTGTCCACAGCGCGGGGAAGTCGGGCAGGGTCTTGGCCGTCGTGGCGACGTTCTCCACCTCCACGCCCTCGACCGCGAGGCCGATGACCGCCGCGGCGGTGGCCAGCCGGTGGTCCTCGTAGGTGTGGAAGACCCCGCCGTGCAGGGGGCGCGGCCGGATGTGCAGACCGTCCGCGGTCTCGGTGACATCGCCGCCGAGTTCGTTGAGCTCCTTGGTGAGCGCGGCCAGCCGGTCGGTCTCGTGCAGCCGCAGATGGGCCACCCCGCGCAGCGTCGAGGGGGAGTCGGCCAGCGCGGCGACCGCGGCGATGCCCGGGGTCAGCTCGCCGACCTCGCTCAGGTCGACGTCGATGCCGTGGATCCGGCCGCTGCCGGTGAAGGTCAGGCCGTGCTCGGTCAGCTCGCAGGAGCCGCCCATGGTGGTGAAGATCTCGCGCAGCGCGTCACCGGGCTGGGTGGTGTGCTCGGGCCAGTCGGGGATGGTGACGCTGCCGCCGGTGACCAGCGCGGCGGCCAGGAACGGCTGGGCGTTGGACAGATCCGGCTCGACGACCAGATCGCGGCCGAGCATCGCGCCCGGGGTGACCCGCCAGACGTTGGGCTCGCCGCCCGCCTCCGGGGTGTCCACCTGCGCGCCGACGCTGCGCAGCATGTCGACGGTCATCCGGATGTGCGGCATCGAGGGCAGCGCGGCGCCGATGTGCCGGACCTCGACGCCCTGGTTGAAGCGCGGCGCGGACAGCAGCAGGGCGCTGACGAACTGGGAGGACGAGGACGCGTCGATCTCGACCGCACCGCCCTCCAGGGCGCCGCCGCCGAAGACCGTCATCGGGAGCGCACCGCGGTTGTCGTCGTCGATCCGGGCGCCCAGGGCGCGCAGCGCGTCGATGACCCCGCCGAGCGGGCGCTCGTAGGAGCGCGGGTCGCCGTCGAAGCGGACCGGGCCGTCGGCCAGCGCGGCGACCGGCGGCAGGAAGCGCATGACCGTTCCG
This sequence comes from Streptomyces sp. NPDC034111, assembly GCF_055575375.1. Lineage (NCBI taxonomy): Bacteria > Bacillati > Actinomycetota > Actinomycetes > Kitasatosporales > Streptomycetaceae > Streptomyces > Streptomyces sp. NPDC034111. The sequence continues at coordinate 116,806 of NZ_JBVIST010000007.1, forward strand.
GCATTGCCGACGTCGATGGTGGCCGGGCCGTGCAGCCCCGCCGGGATGATCCGCCAGGCCTCACCGCCGCCGGGCTGCCCGGCACCCTCGGCGGAGCCGGCGGAGCTCGAGGAGGCCGTCTCCTCGATGCCGACACCCATGGTGCGCAGCGCCTCGGCCATCAGCAGGGTGTCGCGGGAGCGCAGCGGGCGGCGCAGCCAGCCGGGCTCGGAGGAGAGGGCGGCCAGCACCAGGCCGCGGTTGGTGACCGATTTGGAGCCGGGCACGGTGACGGTTGCATCGACGGCGCCGGAGGCGAGGGGGGCGGGCCACAGGGCGGGGTGTGCGGGGCTCTCGGTCATGCCCTTACTTTAATGGCTGGGCAAGGGTGCCGATCTTGATCAAAAGTGGCACAGCCCCTCCGGCACACGGCGCCGACACCGTGCGCGCGTACCGGGGTGCGGCAAGCGGCGGAAACGCAGGGCCCGTTGGGACGGGAACCGGCCGCGGACGGCGTCACAGGCCCAGCAGCCAGCGGCCGCCGCCTATCAGGGAGCACAGCGTCACCACGTGGAAGAGGCCGAGCCAGACGGCAGCCGGGACATTGGTCAGCCGTGCCAGCTGGTCCGGATCGGAGTCCGCTGCCCCGCCCCGGCGCCGCTTGCCCATCAGCTCGAACGGCGGCCGCACCCCGCCCAGCAGCAGGAACCACACCACCATGTACCCGAACGCGGCCTGCACCTCGGCCGTCGTCATCCAGGAGACCAGCACGAACGTGGCGCCGGCCAGTACGACGGTCAGTACGCCGTAGGCGTTGCGGATCATGACCAGCATCGCCAGCAGCAGCGCGGTGGCGCCCCACAGCAGCGCCGTGATGTGCCCCGCGGCGAGCAGCGCGGCGCCGGCCAGACCCAGCAGGGACGGCGCGATGTAGCCGGCCGCGGCGGTCAGCACCATGCCGAGACCGGTCGGCTTGCCACGCGAAACGGTCAGACCCGAGGTGTCCGAGTGCAGCCGGATGCCGTCCAGACGGCGTCCGGTGACCAGCGCGATCAGCCCGTGCCCGCCCTCGTGCGCGATGGTGACGGCGTTGCGCGACAGCCGCCAGGTGGTGTGCGGGACGACGGCGCCCAGCGCGAGCACCGCCGTGACGATCACCAGCCAGAGCGAGGGGGCGGGCTGGGTCCCGAAGACGCGGCCCCATATGTCGGTGAGGTGGTCGGTGTCCATGTCTCCCCTTCGTGTGGCATGGCAGTGTGGCATGTATGTGCGGTAGGTATGCAGCGAGCCGACGCCCGGAGGACCTGGTGGGGGTCTTCGGCGTGCAGCAGTGGGAGCCGAAGGAGACCCTGGCGCCCAGTTGGAACGTGGCTCCGACGGACAACGTGCACGCGGTGCTCGAACGCCCCCTCAAGGGCGAGGCGGCCGGGGCCTTCCCGCCGGGCCCGGTGCGCCAGCTGCGGACGCTGAAGTGGGGCCTGGTCCCGTCGTGGTCGAAATCACCCGAGGGCGCGGCGCGGATGATCAATGCGCGGGCCGAGACGGTGCACGAGAAGCCGTCCTTCCGCCAGGCCTTCGCGGTCCGCCGCTGTCTGCTGCCCGGTGACGGCTACTTCGAGTGGGTCACCGACCCCGCCGAGCGTCAGCTGGAGGAGCAGGGCAGGAAGAAGCGGCCCCGTAAGCAGCCGTACTTCGTCACGCCCGCCGACGGCTCGGTGATGGCGATGGCCGGGCTGTACGAGTTCTGGCGGGACCGGACGCTGCCCGGGGACCACCCGCTGGCCTGGTGGGTGACGTGCGCGGTGGTCACCACCGAGGCCGAGACCACCCCGCTGGCCGGGGCGGACGGCGGTGAGGGGCCGCAGGCGCTGGCCGACATCCACCCGCGGATGCCGCTGGTGCTCACCCCGGACCGCTGGGACGCCTGGCTCGACCCGGACCGCACGGACCCCGACACCGTGCAGGACCTGCTGGCGCCGCCGCCCCCCGGCATGATGCGCGCCTATCCGGTGTCCACCGAGGTCAGCAATGTCCGCAACAACGGGCCCGAGCTGGTGGCCGAGCTGGAGGCACCCGAGGTCGGCACGCTGTTCTGAGGTGCCCGTGCGTGCTGCGGTGCCCTTCCCGCCGCGGCGCGGGCAGGATGGGCGTATGAGTACAGGGGCGATGGAGACCGAGACGGTCGCGACACCGGTGGGCGACGCCCGGATCACCTGGTACCGCGACGCGGAGCCGGCCCGGGCCGTGGTGGCCGTCAGCCACGGCGCCGGCGGCGGCATCGAGGCGCGTGATCTGCGGGCGCTGGCGGCGGTGCTGCCGGCCCGCGGCTACACCGTGGCGCTGGTCGAGCAGCCGTGGCGGGTGGCCGGCAAGAAGGTGGCGCCCGCGCCGAAGACCCTGGACACCGGGTGGACCGCGCTGTGGCCGGCGCTGGAGAAGCCGGGGCTGCCGGTGGTGGCCGGCGGCCGGAGCGCCGGGGCCCGGGTGGCCTGCCGTACGGCGCGTGAGCTGGGCGCCGAGGCCGTACTGGCGCTGAGCTTTCCGCTGCACCCGCCGGGCAGGCCGGAGAAGTCACGGGTCGACGAGCTGACCGGCGCCGGGGTGCCGACGCTGGTGGTCCAGGGCGGCCGGGACCCGTTCGGCCGGCCTGCGGAGTTCCCGCCGGGGACCACGCTCACCGAGGTCCCGCACGGCGACCACGGCTTCGCGGTGCCGAAGAAGGCGGGCGTCGGCGAGGCGGAGTCGATGGCGGTGCTCACGGACGCGGTGGTGGCGTGGCTGGACGGGATGTTCGGCTGACCGCTGGGGTGGGGGCCGGCGGCAGGTGCGGCTGACCGGGCGGGCCGGGACCCCGGACGGCCGCCCGGACCGGGGTGCCGCGTCGCGGCCCGCGGAGTCAGTCCGCCCGCCCCCGCGGCCGGGCCCGTACGTGCATCCGCTCGCCCTGCCGGCCGAACAGGCTCAGCAGCTCCACCGGCTCGCTGTCCGCGGGTCCGAACCAGTGCGGCAGCCGGGTGTCGAACTCCGCCGCCTCCCCGGCCCGCAGCTCCACATCGCGGTCGGCCAGCAGCAGCCGCAGCCGCCCGGACAGGACGTACAGCCACTCGTAGCCCTCGTGCGTCCGCTGCTCGGGCGGACCGCCGCCCGGGTCGATGACCAGCTTGAACGCCTGGAGCGCGCCCGGCTGCCGGGTCAGCGGCACCACGGTCCGGTCCCCGCGCCGCACCGGCACCGCGCGTACCCGCGGATCGCCCACCTGCGGCGCCCCCACCAGCTCGTCCAGCGGCACCTGGTGCGCCTGCGCCAGCGGCAGCAGCAGTTCGAGGGTGGCCCGGCGGCCGCCGGACTCCAGCCGCGAGAGCGTGCTCACCGAGATCCCGGTCGCGTCGGAGAGCGCGGCGAGCGTCACCCCGCGCTCCTGGCGCAGCCGCCGCAGCCGCGGGCCCACCTCGGCGAGCACCCGCTCGTAGGCGTCCTCGGTCACGCCGCCACCGCCACCGTCGCCGCCGTCGTTTCCCTTCGCGCCGCCGCGCGCCTTGTCGTCCACCTCTCCATTGCCGAACCGGCAAGGGGCTTTGTCAACCCGGGCGGCTGGCGGACAAAGATCGCCCCGCCGGACGGGAATGCCCCGGCGGACGCGGCTGTTGTGGCTTGCGTAGGTACTCGAGTACGTCCAGCGCAGCACGAGGAATGGGAGTCCGCCGCATGGGAATCGCTTGCCCGGCCCGCCCGGCCGCTGATCTGCCGTGGTCGCAGATGCAGGTGACGCAGCCCGCCCTGGCTGGAGCGGCGGCGGCATCGGATCGTCGTCTATTCTCCGAATCGAGTGGGTCCGCTTCCGGATCCGTGACGGTGTTGGAGGAGGTGGGTCCGGTCACCGGTACCGACGCAGGGGCCGACGGCGCGGCTGAGGAGAAGTCTGCGCGCCGGGAGGAGAGTGCGTCCGAGCGCAATGCGCGCTTCGAGCGGGATGCGCTCACCTTCCTCGACCAGATGTACTCCGCCGCGCTGCGCATGACGCGCAATCCGGCCGATGCGGAGGACCTGGTGCAGGAGACGTACGCCAAGGCGTACGCGTCCTTCCACCAGTTCCGGGAGGGCACCAACCTCAAGGCCTGGCTCTACCGCATCCTCACGAACACCTTCATCAACTCCTACCGCAAGAAGCAGCGGGAGCCCCAGCGCAGTGCCGCCGACGAGATCGAGGACTGGCAGCTGGCGCGCGCCGAGTCGCATATGTCGACGGGTCTGCGCTCCGCCGAGTCCCAGGCGCTCGACCACCTGCCCGACTCGGACGTGAAGGCCGCGCTCCAGGCGATCCCCGAGGAGTTCCGTATCGCCGTCTACCTCGCGGACGTCGAGGGCTTTGCGTACAAGGAGATCGCGGACATCATGGGGACACCCATCGGCACGGTGATGTCCCGACTGCACCGCGGCCGGCGCCAACTGCGCGGCATGCTGGAGGACTACGCCCGTGAGCGCGGGCTGGTCCCGGCGGGGGCGACGGCTGCGGACCCGCAGGCCGCGCGGACGTCGGAGTCGCACGACCGGAAAGGCTCGGGATCATGAGCTGCGGACAGCCGCACGAGAAGGACTGCTCAGAGGTCCTTGACCACCTCTACGAGTATCTCGACCGCGAGATGCCCGCCGGGGAGTGCGCGGAGTTCCAGGTGCATCTCGAGGAGTGCTCGCCGTGCCTGGAGAAGTACGGGCTGGAGCAGGCCGTCAAGAAGCTCGTCAAGCGCTGCTGCGGGCATGACGACGTCCCCAGCGATCTGCGCTCCAAGGTGATGGGCCGGATCGACCTCATCCGGGCGGGCGAGACCGTGCCCGAGGTGAGCGTGCTCGAACAGGCACGGCACGAAGCGGCACAGCGGGAGCAGGCCGACGCGGAGGCCCGCTCCGAGGAGGCCGGCGGGCCGTCCGGGACGGCCGGCTCCGCCGAGGCACGTTCGAAGACCGCGCGCGCCGAATAAGGCGGCAGATCACCCTAAGGGGTGAGGGGCGGGCGATTCGTCCGGCCCGATCCGCTGATGCGCCTTCCCCGGCGCCCCAGCCCCTCTATTCTCACCGGACCCGAGCGCACTGCGGATGCGGGCGCCGGGCATCCCCTGCTCCCCACGGGCGGGGGAGAGCCGTGGGCACGGTGAGGAGGGCGCGATGCGGGGACTTCCGGCGGCCGCGCGAGGGTACATCGGCTGCGCCGCCCTGGTCGCGGCGCTGTGCACCGCCCCCGCCGTACGGCTCGGCCCTGGCGCCCCCTGGAGCACCGCTCTGACCCTGGCCGCTCTCTATGCGCTGTGCGAACGGCTCCGCCGCTGCCCGCTGACGGGCGGCCGCACGCCGCACGGGACATGGTCGTCCGCGGGCCCCGGCTGGGCCGGCCCGGTGCTGCTCGCCGCGGTCTTCCTGCTGCCGCCGCCACTGGCCGCCCTGGCGGCCGTGCCGGGCGCCCTGCTCGCCCCGGCCGCGGCCCGCTCGGCCGCGGCCCGCAGACTCTGGCACGCCGCCGAGCTGGCGCTCGCCTGCTCCGCGGCCGCCTGGGTCTTCGGCGCCCTGGGCCACCAGCCGCTCACCGCACCGGAGTTCCCCGTCCTGCTGCTGCCCGCCGCGGCCGCCGCAGCGGTCTTCTGCGCGGTGCCGGCGGCGCTGGAGGGCGGGGTGCTGGTCACCGCCGAACGGCACCCCGTACGCACCGCCTGGCGCGGTCTGCTGACCCGCTCGCTGGGCCCGCACCTCGTCCACGGCCTCGCCGGGCTGATGATGGCGGTCCTGTGGTGCAGCTCGTACGGGCCGCCGGCGGCGCTGCTGGTGCTGCTGCCGATGTATCTGTCGTGCTGGGTCTTCGACCGCTACCACCGCGAGCGCGCCGCCCATCAGGCCACCATCCGGGCCCTGGTGCAGGCCGTGGACCTCAAGGACCGCTACACCCGGGGGCACAGCGAGCGGGTCGGCCGGGCCTCCGTGATGATCGCCCGGGAACTGGGCATGGCGGAGGACCGGGTCGAGGCGCTGAGGTTCGCCGGCATCCTGCACGACGTCGGCAAACTCGGCGTCCCCACCCGGCTGTTGCGCAAGGACGGCCCCCTGACCCCGGAGGAGCGCCGGGTCATCGAGCTGCATCCGGAGTACGGACACGAGATCGTGCGCGGCATCGGCTTCCTGGGAGAGGCGCGGAAAGCGATCCTGCACCACCACGAACGGCTCGACGGCCGCGGCTACCCCTACGGCCTGAGGGGGCATCAAATTCCCGAGTTCGCCAGGGTGGTGGCGGTCGCCGACGCCTTCGACGCGATGACCTCGACCCGCTCCTACCGCCGGGCCCGGCCGGTGCCGGCGGCGGTCGCGGAGCTGCGCCGGTGCGCCGGTGCGCAGTTCGATCCGCGGATGGTCCGGGCGCTGGTGGCGTCGCTCGACCGGTACGGCTGGCATCCGGACCTGGTGACGGCGGCGGACCCGGAGCCGGGAGGGGTGCGAGGTGGTGTGCGGGGCGCCGGAGGAAACGTCACGCCCCCGCAGGTGGAAGGGGCGCATGACGCGGACGGGGTGCGCGGGGCGGAAGGGACGCGAGGGACGGACGGTGTGCCGGGGGCGGTACGGGACGGTGCCCGATGACCGGCACGCCTACCGGCACGCCTGAGGAGCCTTCCGAGGAGCCCCCCGAGGTCAGGACCCCCGAGGACCGGCGCCCCGAGGACGACCGGGCCCGCGAGGACCGCCCGGCCCCGGACGACCACACCGCCCGCTGCGCCGGCCGGTCCGCCGCCCGCGGCCGCGCGGTGATCGCCGCGGTGTATGTGCCGGCCGCCGCCCTGGCGTGCTGGTCGCTCGGCGGCACGCTCTGGGAGGGGCTGGAACAGCCCGGTATCGCGCTGGCCTTCGGCGTCCTGATCGCGGTGGGTGAGCTGGCCGGCCGGGGCCCGGCACCGGCAACGGAGGACGGGCGGGCGCCGGGGGAGCGGGAGGGCGCACCGCTCGGCGCGGCCGGCGCGCTCGCGTATGCGCTGCTCGGCGAGGCCGGCGGCCGCCCGACCACCCATGGCGTGGCGCAGGTCGTGGCGGTCGTCCTGGCGGCCGGGCTGGTCGGGCTGGTCCCGCGGCTCGCGCGCGGCCGGGGGCCGGCGCTGGATCCGCTGGCGCGCCGGGTGCTGACCGTCGGCTTCGCCGCCACCTGCTTCCAACCTCTGTACAACACCGGGAGGTTGGGCAGCTGGCTGGCGTCCGGTCCTGGCTGGGCGCTCTTCCTGGTCGGTCTGCTGGCCCTGACCACGTTGTGTGACGCGGTGCTGGCCGCCGCGCTCGCCCGGGCCCGTACCGGCTGGCCGTACGGACCGCTGCTGCGCGACGAGTTGCGGGCGCTGCTCGGCATCGGCACCGCCATCTGTGCCACCGGGGTGGTGATCTCGCTCGCCACCGCGGTCGCCGGACTGTGGGCGCTGCCGGTGTTCTGTCTGCCGCTGCTGCTGACCGAGTGTGCCTTCCGCCGGTTCGCGGCGGTGCGCGCCACCTACCGCCAGACCATCGCCTCACTGGCCCGCTCCACCGAGATCGCCGGGTACACCCCGCACGGTCACGCCCGCAGGGTGGCCGCGCTCAGCCGGGCGGTGGGCCGTGAACTCGGCCTGAACGGACCGGATCTGGACATGCTGGAGTACGCCGCCCTGATGCACGACATCGGCCAGCTCTCGCTGTTGGACCCGGTGCCCGACGGGGCGACCGCACCGCTGCCGCCCGCCGAGCAGCGCCGGATCGCGCTGCTGGGCGGCGCCGTCGTCCGGCAGACCGGGGTGCCCCCGGAGGTGGCGGTGATCGTCGAGCGGCAGGCCGATCCGTACCGGGACCAGCCGGTCACGGCACGTATCGTCCGCACCGTCAACGCCTACGACGATCTGTCGGGCGGCAGCGCGGGGCCCGGCGGCCCGCTGCGCGCCCTGGAGCGGCTGCGGCTGGCGACCGCCCAGGACCATGAACCCCAGGTCGTGGAGGCGCTGGCCCGGGTCCTGGCGCGCGGTGGACGAGCCGTGTGCGCCGGGCGCAAGGCGGTGTGAGTGCGCCGATGTGAGCGGTGCACGGTGCCGCTTGTGCGGCCCGCTGCGGGCTCCCCGCGACCGGCCCGCGGACCCCTCCCCGAACGTATCGGACGGTAAGGTCGGAACTAGCCCATGACGGGTGGAGAACGCTCCCCGCCGGATCCGTCCGGTCGCGCCGAAACCCCGCCGTTGAGCCTTCGCAAAGTGCCCGAGGTCATGGAACCCATGGGTAATGAGCGCCCTTCGAGATGGGCATGGTTGGATGCGAAGGAAGCCCCTTCAGGGGGGTTCAGGGGGTCGGCACAGGGCAAGGAGCCGCAGGGGGCGCAGCAAACCAGGCTGAGCCCGACGGCAATCTGTGGCAGGTTGTCGAGTGGGCCCCCAGAAGGGCCCCGGGCGCCGCTCGGGACACCTCCGGAGCGGCATCGAGAGCAACCAGCAGGCGGGAATCGTGAGGATCTTCGGCAAGGTACGGCACCGGCCCTCCGCCTCGTGGCGACAGGCGACCGACCGCGCTTTCACGCTGATCGGCGACGGCCGTTACGAGGACGCGGGGGCGCTGCTGACCCGCGCCGCGGACATGGAGCCGTGGCTGTCGGAGTCCTGGTTCAACCTGGCCCTGCTGCACAAGTTCCGGCACGACTGGGAGCAGGCGCGGGCCGCCGGCCTGCGCGCGGTGGCGCTGCTGGACCGCGAGAGCGGGGCGCCCGACTGGTGGAACGTCGGGATCGCCGCCACCGCCCTCCAGGACTGGCCGCTGGCCCGCCGCGCCTGGCAGGCGTATGGGCTCAAGGTCCCCGGCGACGGCTCCCCGTCCGGCGAACCGCTCGGTATGGCCCTGGGCAGCGCCGCCGTCCGCCTCTCCCCGGAGGGCGAGGCCGAGGTGGTCTGGGGCCGACGGCTGGACCCGGCCCGTATCGAGGTGCTGTCCATCCCGCTGCCGTCCTCCGGGCGGCGCTGGGGCGAGGTGGTGCTGCACGACGGCGTACCGCACGGCGAGCGCACCACCGCCGCGGGCACGGCCGGTGCCACCCGGGCGTTTCCGGTCTTCGACGAGATCGAGCTGTGGGCGCCCTCCCCGGTCCCCACCTGGGTGGTGCTGCTGGAGGCCGCCACGGAGGCCGACCGGGACGCCCTGGAGCGGCTGGCGGCCGATGCCGGCTTCGCCGCCGAGGACTGGTCGTCCTCGGTACGGCTGCTGTGCCGTACGTGCTCGGAGAGCCGGATGCCCAGCGACGAGGGCGACGGCGAGCATCTGGACCCGCACGACCACAGTGAGCCGGGCCATCCCGGTCCGCTCGGACACCGCACCGCGGGCTCGGGATCCCTGTGGGTCCCGGAGCGCGAATGCGGGATCGCGGCGCCGTCCGCCCTGGTGCGCGGCCTGCTCGACGGCTGGGTCGCGGACAGCCCGGACACCCGGGAATGGCGCGATCTTGAAGAGGTCTGCTGAGGGCCCGCTCCGGTCCCCGTAGGCTGTACGGCGACTCATCAGGGTTTTTTGAGGAAGGCGTACGGCGGAGATGGCCCAGCAGCCTGTGTTTGATCAAGACGGTGACCAGCGGGTGGACGACGAGTTCATCGACGATGTCACGGACGCCGAGGAGCGGGAGGCCGCCCACCGCGCACGCGGCACCTCGCGGCCGATCACGGTTGTCGGCAACCCGGTGCTCCACAAGGAGTGCAAGGACGTCACGTCGTTCGACGACGAGCTCGCCCAGCTCATCGACGACATGTTCGCCAGCCAGCGCACCGCCGAGGGCGTGGGCCTGGCCGCGAACCAGATCGGTGTGGACCTGAAGGTCTTCGTCTACGACTGCCTGGACGACCAGGGCGTCCGGCACGTCGGTGCGGTCTGCAACCCGGTGCTGGACGAGCTGCCCGCCGAGCGCAGGGTGCTGGACGACTCCAACGAGGGCTGTCTGTCGGTGCCCGGTGCGTACGCGGAGCTGGCCCGCCCCGATTACGCCGTCGTCCGGGGGCAGGACGCCAAGGGCGAGCCGATCGCGGTGGAGGGCACCGGCTACTTCGCGCGCTGCCTCCAGCACGAGACCGATCACCTCTACGGCTACCTCTACATCGACCGGCTCAGCAAGCGGGACCGCAAGGACGCGCTGAAGCAGATGGCCGAGCAGGAGCCGCGCTACCCCGTCGTCGCCAACGACTGAGGACGGTGGGCGCCCGGCCCCGTGGCCGGGCGCCCAGGCGCGTCAGGACGCGTTCTGGTAGGCGCTCCAGACCTTCGGGGGCAGGTCCGTGCCCAGTGCCTTGTCGTCGCCGCCGACGCCCTGCATGGGCAGCAGCTCGGGCGCTCCCGGCTTGTTGCGGAACAGGGTGATGGCGGTGGTCGGCTCGCCGCCGTCGCCGGGCGTGAGGCCGGGGCGCACCCCGTCCCACTTCCCCGCTCCGGTGCCGGGGCCGGTGCCGGTCTCCGGGCCGGCGACCGGGCTGCCGATGAACCACGCCGACTTCATCCGGTCGCCGGGCTCGGTGCGGCCCGCCGCGACCAGCTGCCGGGACGCCTTGCCGCCGGGCAGGCCCGGCGTGCGCAGGCCCAGCCCCTCCAGGGTGCCGGACACCTGCTGGGCGACCCCGGCGTCGAGGACCTGGTCGGGCTCGGCCCGGTCGAAGCCGTGGACCTTCTTGCCGCCGTAGGTCATCGATGACACCGCGTACGGGTCGGAGTGCAGTCCGCCGTTGACGAACGTGGTGTAGGCGCTCGCCATCCGGATCGCGCTGGGTGCGGAGGTGCCCAGCGGGAAGGTCTGCTCCAGGCGGGCCATGCTCTCCTCGCGCAGGCCCGCGGCCACCGCCAGATCCCGGATCCGCTCCAGCCCGATGTGCTGCCCGGCCTGAACGAACGGCGGGTTCTCGGCCTTCAGCAGGGCCGAGCGGAGATTTTCCGGTCTGCTCTTGAGGTCCACCGGCTGCGCCTGGTCCGTGCCCTCGTACGTGTCGAAGGAGTCGTCGGGCCGGTCGAGCAGCTGCTGGAACGCGGCCGCCAGCACGAACGGCTTGAAGGCGGAGCCGGCCGGAACCGCCGTGGTGTCCGCGTTGTTGCTGAAGTGCCGGGTGGCGTCCGTGCCGCCGTAGACGGCGAGGATCGCCCCGTCCTTCGGACGGACGGAGGCCGCGCCGAACTCCACGTAATTGTCCGCGGCGCGCTTCTTCGGGTCGATGTTCTGACGGCGGACATCGGTGACCGCCTTTTCCAGGCGGCGGGTGCGCTCCTTGTCGAAGGTGGTGTGAATGCGGTAGCCGCCGCGTGCCAGGTCCTTGTCGGTGAGCCCGGTCTTCGACTTGACGAACTTGTTGGCCACATCGACGAGATAACCGATCTGGCCGGCCTGGCTGGTGGGCTTCGAGGGTGACCGGGGCTCGGGGAATTTCCGGTACTTGGCCCGTTCCTGCTCGCTCATCTTCCCGGTGGCGACCTGCCGGTCGAGTATCCACTTCCAGCGCGCCACGGCCCGCTCGTGGTTGGCCTTGCCCATCCCCGGGTCGTACTGCTCCGAGCCCTTCAGCAGGGCGGCCAGCAGGGCGCCCTGACTGGGGTTCAGGTCCTTGGCGTCGATGCCGTAATACGCATGGGCGGCGGCCTGTATGCCGTACGAACCCCGGCCGAACCAGCTGGTGTTGAGGTAGCCGCGCAGAATCTCCTGCTTGGACTGCTGATTGCTCACCTTCAGCGCAATGATGAATTCCCTCAGCTTGCGGGTGACCGTCTGGTCCTGCGAGAGATAGGTGTTCTTCACATATTGCTGGGTGATGGTGGAGCCGCCCTGGGTCTCCTCACCGGAGACCATATTGACCACCGCGCGGGCGATGCCCTGGAAGGAGATGCCCGGGTCGCTGTAGAAGGTGGCGTTCTCCGCGGCGATGACGGAGTTCTCGACGGAGTCCGGCACCTTGTCGAGGGCGACGTTCTGCCGGTTGACGGCGCCCACGCTCACCATCTGGCTGCCGTCCGCCCAGTAGTAGACGGTGGCCTCCTGTCCGGCCAGCGTATTCTCGTTCGGGATGTCGACATTTGCATACACAATGGCGAACAGCCCGGCCAGCGAGAGGATGCCGAAGCCGAGGGTGCCGAGCCACAGCCGCCATGACGGCAGCCAGCGGCGCGGCCCCTCCCGGCCCCGGCGCGGATAGTCGATGAACCGGCGACGCCCCTTCGTGCCCTTCATACCCAGATAGATGCGCGGGCCACGGCTCCGGTTGCCGAGGTAACAGAACGCTCACAATCGGGGGTTGACCAGGCTGAAGGGGCGTCGCGGCCGGGGGAGTTGCCCGTCTCTAGAAGTCGTCGTCGAAGGAGACCGAACCCTCGACGGCGACCTGATAGGCGGAGGCCCGGCGCTCGAAGAAGTTGGTCAGCTCCTGGACGTTCTGGAGCTCCATGAAGGAGAACGGGTTCTCCGAGCCGTACACAGGCGCGAAGCCGAGCCGCTGAAGCCGCTGGTCGGCGACGCACTGGAGGTACTCGCGCATCGACTCGGTGTTCATCCCCGGCAGGCCGTCACCGCACAGGTCGCGGCCGAACTGGAGCTCCGCCTCGACGGCCTCCCTGAGCATCTCGGTGACCTGCTGCTCCAGCTTGTCGTCGAAGAGGTCGGGCTCCTCCTCGCGGACGGTGTCCACCACGGAGAAGGCGAACTCCATGTGCATGGACTCGTCCCGGAAGACCCAGTTGGTGCCGGTGGCGAGCCCGTGCAGCAGACCGCGCGAGCGGAACCAGTAGACGTAGGCGAAGGCGCCGTAGAAGAACAGGCCCTCGATGCACGCCGCGAAGCAGATCAGGTTGAGCAGGAAGCGGCGCCGGTCGGCCTTGGACTCCAGCCGGTCGATGCTCTCGACCGAGTCCATCCACTTGAAGCAGAACTCGGCCTTCTCACGGATGGAGGGGATGTTCTCCACGGCCGCGAAGGCGGCGGCGCGGTCCTCCGGGTCGGGCAGATAGGTGTCCAGCAGCGTCAGATAGAACTGGACGTGCACCGCCTCCTCGAAGAGCTGACGGCTCAGGTACAGCCGCGCCTCGGGGGAGTTGATGTGCTTGTAGAGCGTCAGCACCAGGTTGTTGGCGACGATCGAGTCACCGGTCGCGAAGAACGCGACCAGCCGGCCGATCATGTGCTGCTCGCCCGGCGAGAGCTTGGCGAGGTCGGCGACGTCGGAGTGGAGGTCGACCTCCTCCACGGTCCAGGTGTTCTTGATCGCGTCGCGGTACCGGTCGTAGAACTCCGGGTACCGCATCGGACGCAGCGTCAGCTCGAAGCCCGGGTCGAGGAGGTTCTTCGCGCCGGTGGTGGCGGTGTGCGCCGCTGCGGCATTCGTCTCGGTGGGGCTGCCGGCGCGCAGCGCCGTCGTTGAGGGGCGGTGGTCGGGCGACGGGTGGGACATTACTGGCAGGCCTCGCAGGACTCGGGGTTTTCCAGGGAGCAGGCGACCGCCTCGGGGTCGGTGACCTGCTGCGGCACGGGGACGGACGCGGCGGAGGTGCCGCGGGCCGACTGGGCGATCCGGGTCGCCGGACGGGAACGCAGGTAGTACGTCGTCTTGATGCCGCGCTTCCAGGCGTAGGCGTACATCGAGCTGAGCTTGCCGATGGTCGGCGACGCCATGAAGAGGTTCAGCGACTGGCTCTGGTCCAGGTACGGCGTACGGGCCGCGGCCATGTCGATCAGGGCGCGCTGCGGGATCTCCCAGGCGGTGCGGTACAGCGCCCGGATCTCCTCGGGGATCCAACTGACGTCCTGCACCGAGCCGTTCGCCTCGCGCAGCGCGTCACGGGTCCGGGCGTCCCACAGTCCCAGGGCCTTGAGCTCCTCGATCAGATAGGCGTTGACCTGGAGGAACTCGCCGGACAGCGTCTCGCGCTTGAAGAGGTTGGAGACCTGCGGCTCGATGCACTCGTACACGCCGGCGATCGAGGCGATGGTCGCGGTCGGCGCGATCGCCAGCAGCAGCGAGTTACGCATTCCGGTCATGGCGATACGGCTGCGCAGCGCCGCCCAGCGGTCCGCCCAGCGGGGCTCGGCGTTGGGGTAGTGGTCCGGGTGCAGCACTCCACGGGCGGTGCGGGTCGCGGACCAGGCCGGGTGCGGGCCGTGCCGCTCGGCGAGGTCGGCGGACGCCTCGTAGGCGGCGAGCATGATCCGCTCGGAGATCCGGGTGGACAGCTCCTGCGCCTCGGGCGAGTCGAAGGGCAGCCGCAGCCGGAAGAAGACGTCCTGAAGGCCCATCAGGCCCAGACCGACCGGGCGCCAGCGGGAGTTGGAGGCGCCGGCCTGCTCGGTCGGGTAGAAGTTGATGTCCACGACGCGGTCGAGGAAGGTGACGGCCGTACGGACCGTGGCGTCCAGCTGCTCCCAGTCCATCTCACCGTCCGCCCCCAGGTGGGCGGCGAGGTTGACCGAGCCGAGGTTGCAGACCGCGGTCTCCCCGTCGTCGGTCACCTCCAGGATCTCGGTGCACAGGTTGGAGGAGTGCACGACCTTGCCGCGCTCGGCGGTCTGGTTGGCGGTGCGGTTGGCGGCGTCCTTGAAGGTCATCCAGCCGTTGCCGGTCTGCGCCAGGGTGCGCATCATGCGCGAGTACAGCACCCGGGCCGGGATCTGCTTGAGCGCCCGGCCCTCGGCCTCGGCCTTGCGGTACGCGGCGTCGAACTCCTCGCCCCACAGGTCCACCAGCTCCGGGACGTCCGAGGGCGAGAACAGCGACCAGTCGGTGTCCGCCTCGACCCGGCGCATGAACTCGTCGGGGATCCAGTGCGCGATGTTCAGGTTGTGGGTACGGCGGGCCTCCTCACCGGTGTTGTCGCGCAGCTCCAGGAACTCCTCGATGTCCGCGTGCCAGGTCTCCAGGTACACACAGGCGGCGCCCTTGCGCCGGCCGCCCTGGTTCACGGCCGCGACCGAGGCGTCCAGCGTGCGCAGGAAGGGCACGATGCCGTTGGAGTGCCCGTTGGTGCCGCGGATCAGCGAACCGCGGGCGCGGATGCGGGAGTACGAGAGGCCGATGCCGCCGGCGTGCTTGGAGAGCCGGGCGACCTGGTGGTACCGGTCGTAGATCGAGTCCAGCTCGTCCAGCGGAGAGTCCAGCAGGTAGCAGGACGACATCTGGGGGTGGCGGGTACCGGAGTTGAAGAGGGTGGGGGAGGAGGGCAGGTACGACAGCGAGCTGGTCAGACGGTAGAGCTCGGCGACATCGGCCACGGCCCGCTCGGTGTGGTCCTCGGCCAGGCCGCAGGCCACCCGCAGCAGGAAGTGCTGGGGGGTCTCGATGACCTGACGGGTGGTGGGGTGGCGCAGCAGGTAGCGCGAGTGCAGCGTACGCAGTCCGAAGTACCCGAACCGGTCGTCGGCCCCGTCCGTGAGCGCCTGGTCGACCAGCGCGTCCAGCCGCCCGGCGTGCGTCCGTACGAACTCCGCGGTCTCATCGGCGATCAGCCCCTCGCGGTGGCCGACCTCGATGGAGGCGGAGAAGGCGACCGCCCCCTGTGCGGCCGCCTCCTCCGAGATCGAGAGGGTGAGCAGCCGCGCGGCGAGCTTGGAGTACTGCGGCTCGTCGCCGATCAGACCGGCCGCGGCCTCGATGGCCAGCGACCGCAGTTCGGCCTCGTCGGAGCCCGCGTGCCGGCCGCGCAGGGCGGCGGCGGCCACCTTGCCGGGGTCGGTCGCGGTCAGGTCCTCGGTCAGCTCGGTCAGGGTGCGCAGCAGCGCAACACCCGGACCGTCCTGTCCGTCCTCGCCCGGCCCGGCGGGGGTTCCAGGCGTGACCACGGCAGGCGGCACGACCTCGGCGTCTGACGCGGGCTCCGTTGGCGCGATGGTCACGTGATGCTCTCCCTCACTCGGCGGGGGCCAGGAGGGGGGCGACGGGCGCACGCGGGCATGCGGCACCCCATGACGATCAGGGGTGCGCGGGCACACCGCGCGGCGTCCACCGGCCCATCCCTCGGGGCCCGGACGTATCGACGTCCACACCCATGGCGGTGCGGACGTACCGTCGGCAGGTCCTCGGACTACACGGGCGCGCGAGAGGCCGTCATCAGGCCACCGGCGCGCTCCCACACCGTTGCGGGACAGTTCCGGATTCGCACCGGATTCCCCTGCGGCGACAGCGAGGACGAGCATACATGTGGTGGTGGCCCCTCAGGCGCACCCCCACATCTAGTGTGTCGAGAGTGATCACGCGGTGTCTGTCAGTGGCCTCGTCCCGCGCCTCCCGGCCCCGTGGGCCGCATGCGCGAAACCGAGCGGTCGAAGGACCGGGCGAACTGGCCCCGCCGGCACGCCAACGGGCCGCCGCACCCCCGAAGGGACGCGACGGCCCGTTGGTGAAGAGCGGCCGGTGGCTCAGTGACCGGCCGGCGACCCTGCCGTGGCCGGGGGCAGTTCGACGGTGACGCCCTTGTCGCCGGCGTCCGCGGTGTAGTCGGAGGGGCTGGTCTCGTCGGGGCCGTCGGGGGCCTTCATGGCCTTCAGGGCGAGGGTGAGGACCACCGTGACCACGACGTTCAGGACGAAGGCCGTCAGGCCGATGTAGCCGATCTCACCGATGCCGGGGATCTCCTTGCTGGAGCCGCCGAAGTGGGCCTGCGTCGGGCTGGCGACGCCGTAGGCGGCGAGGGTGCCGTAGAGCATGCCGGCCGCCCAGCCGGTCAGCAGCGCCCAGCGGTGGAACCAGCGGGTGAACAGGCCGCCGACCAGCGACGGCATGGTCTGGAGGATCCAGATGCCGCCCAGCAGCTGGAAGTTGATGGCGACGGTCTTGTCCATGGTGAGGACGAAGACCAGGGCGCCGACCTTGACCAGCAGGGAGACGAGCTTGGCGACCTTGTGCTCCTGCTCGGGCGTGGCGGCCGGCTTGAGGAAGTCCTTGTAGACGTTGCGGGTGAACAGGTTGGCCGCGGCGATCGACATGATGGCCGCGGGCACCAGCGCGCCGATGCCGATCGCGGCGAACGCCACACCCGAGAACCAGCTGGGGAACATGTCCTCGAACAGCTGCGGGATGGCCAGCTGCGGATTGCCCTGGATATCCGTACCGGCCGTGATCGCCATGAAGCCGAGCAGCGCCAGCAGACCCAGCATCAGGGAGTACAGCGGCAGGATCGTGGTGTTGCGGCGGATGACGTTGCGGCTGCGGGAGGACAGCGTGGCCGTGATGGAGTGCGGGTACATGAACAGGGCCAGCGCCGAGCCGAGGGCCAGCGTGGCGTACGCCCACTGGGCGTTGGGGCCGCTGGTGAGCTCGCCCCGCGGTTTGCCGGGCACGGGCCCGGGCTGGGCGAGCGCCTCGCCCGCCGCGTCGAAGATGTGCCCGAATCCGCCCAGCTTGATCGGGATGTAGATGATCGCCACGGCGATGACCAGGTAGATCAGGCCGTCCTTGACGAACGCGATGAGCGCGGGGGCACGCAGGCCGGAGGAGTACGTGTAGGCAGCCAGCACCGCGAAGGCGATCAGCAGCGGCAGGTCCTTGACGAACCAGTTGGTGTGTTCGCCGCCGCCGATGCCCATCACGTCCAGGACCGCCTGGATGCCGACCAGTTGGAGCGCGATGTACGGCATCGTGGCGAGGATGCCGGTCAGCGCCACGGCCAGCGACAGTCCCTTGGAGCCGAAGCGGCCGCGGACGAAGTCCGAGGTGGTGACGTAGCCGTGCTTGTGCGAGACCGACCACAGGCGCGGGAGGAAGGTGAAGATCAGCGGGTAGACGAGGATCGTGTACGGGACGGCGAAGAAGCCGGCGGCGCCCGCCGTGTAGATCGCCGCCGGGACGGCCACGAAGGTGTACGCGGTGTAGAGGTCACCGCCCAGCAGGAACCAGGTGATCCAGGTGCCGAAGCTGCGTCCGCCCAGGCCCCATTCGTCGAGGTTGGCGGACTCCTCGGCCTTGCGCCAGCGGGCGGCGAGGAAGCCCATGACCGTCACGGCCAGGAAGAAGAAGACGAAGACGGCGAGGGCCACGCCGTTGACGCCCTTGGTCTGGGAAGCGGCAAGGACGGCCAGGGCGTCCGGTGCGGTGGTGGTCGGTGTCACTGGTCCGCACCGCCCTTGCGCACGCGCTGCTCATGCCGGACGAGCTTGTACGCGACGGTCGTCAGCGCCGTCGAGATCAGCACCCAGAGCATCTGGTACCAGTAGAAGAACGGGATGCCGGTGAGCTTGGGCTCGATCCGCGCGTACGAGTTCACCCACAGCATCGCCACGAACGGAGCGAGCAGGCACAGTCCGGCCACCACACGTGCCGGCGTGACGACGGGGGGTCTGCTGGTCAGGGATTCGGCTGGCTCTGGCATCGCTGGCTCCGTCCGTGGCGATCTCCGGTGATCGGCTGGAAATCTATGGCAGGGCCGTGGCGCGCGTCACTAGCTGTCCGCATATCGGTATGAAGAATTCCTGCACGGCGCCACGCCGCAGGGGCCGGAGACCGGGGAACGGGGAACGGGAAACGAGCCGGTCAGTCCGCGGGGCGCTGGAGCCGGGCGACGAACTTGTAGCGGTCGCCGCGGTAGACCGAGCGCACCCACTCCACCGGCCGGCCCTGGGCGTCGAGCGAGTGCCGGGAGAGCATCAGCATCGGCAGGCCGACGTCGGTGCCCAGCAGCCCGGCCTCGCGCGGGGTGGCCAGCGAGGTCTCGATGGTCTCCTCGGCCTCCGCGAGCCGGACGTCGTAGACCTCGGCCAGCGCGGTGTAGAGCGAGGTGTACTTGACGAGGTTGCGGCGCAGTGAGGGGAAGCGCTTGGCGGACAGATGGGTGGTCTCGATGGCCATCGGTTCACCGCTGGCCAGCCGCAGCCGTTCGATGCGCAGCGCCCTGCCGCCGGGGGCGATGTCCAGCAGCCCGGCCAGCCGGTCGTCGGCGGTGACATAGCCGATGTCCAGCAGCTGGGAGGTCGGCTCCAGGCCCTGGGCCCGCATGTCCTCGGTGTACGAGGTCAGTTGCAGCGCCTGGGAGACCTTGGGCTTGGCCACGAAGGTGCCCTTGCCCTGGATGCGCTCCAGCCGGCCCTCGACGACCAGCTCCTGGAGGGCCTGACGCACCGTGGTGCGCGAGGTGTCGAACTCCGTGGCGAGGGTGCGCTCGGGCGGTACCGGGGTGCCGGGCGGCAGGGTCTCGGTGATCTCCAGCAAGTGCCGCTTGAGGCGGTAGTACTTGGGCACCCGCGCGGTCCGCGCGCCGCCGCTGATCTCGGCACTGCCCCCGTCGGTCTCCATGACCCGCCTCTCCGACTCCTGTCGTGCTGCCGTCACCGGCTCCTCCGTACGTAGCGGCTCACATCGTGGCACGGGCGGGTTCGCCGTGCTCCCTCGCAGGTCCCGGCGCGCCATATGTCGGTCCGGTAACGGACCTGACAGCGACTCTTATACACCCTTGACACTCCAAAAGGTCTAGGCCAAGCTGCGGGGCACTGGTCTAAACCATTAAAGACCACACCCGGCCTTTAGGGGAGAGCGCAATGAAGCGTGGGCTCATAGCGGCGACGGCGGTCGCGGGAATGCTGGTGAGTGTCGCTGCCTGTGGAGCCGGCGGCGGCAACACGGCGGGGGCGGACGGCTTCAAGGGCCAGAAGCTGACCGTCTGGGTGATGAGCGGGTCGAATCCGGAGCAGTGGACCAAACAGGTCTCCGCGCAGTTCAAGAAGAAGACCGGCGCGACCGTCGAGTTCAAGGTCCAGCAGTGGAACGGCATTCAGCAGAAACTGAGCACCGCCCTCTCCGAGGACACCCCGCCGGACGTCGTCGAAATCGGCAACACCCAGACCGCCGCCTACGCCAAGGCCGGCGCCCTGGCCGATCTCGGGGATCTCAAGAAGGAGATCGGCGCCGACTGGAACGACGCCTTCAACAAGGCCGCGCTGGTCGACGGCAAGCAGTACGCACTGCCGTGGTACGCCGGAAACCGCGTGGTGATGTACAACAAGAAGATCTGGGCCGAAGCCGGCCTCAAGGGCACCCCCAAGACCCGCAATGAGCTCTTCAAGGCCTTCGACACCATCAAGAAGAAGACCGGCGCCGAGCCCCTCTACCTCCCCGGCCAGAACTGGTACTTCTTCGACGGCCTGACCCTCGGCACCGGCGCCGACCTGGTGAAGAGGCAGGGCGGCACATGGGTCTCCAACCTCGGTGACCCCAAGGTCTCCAAGGCCATGGACATCTACCGGCAGTACCAGGCCTTCAGCACCGCACCGAAGAACAAGGACGAGGCCACCCCGCAACAGGCCGAGATCTTCGCCAAGGGAAAGACCGGCGCCCTCATCGCCATGGGATACGAGGCGGCCGAAGCCATCAAGGTCAACCCGGACATCAAGAAGGACATCGGATTCTTCACCATCCCCGGTGAGACCGCCGGCCGGCCCGAAGGCGTCTTCCTCGGCGGCTCCAACTTCGCCGTCGCCGGAATGGGCAAGAACCAGGAACTCGCCAAGGAATTCCTGAAGATCGCCCTGTCGAAGGAGAACGACGCGCAGATGGTCAAGGAATCCGGCTGGACCCCGAAGTCCCCGGACCTGGCCGGCGCCGCCAAGGAGAATCCGGCCGCCGCTGCCGCCGCGCCCGCGGCACAGCGCTCCGGCGGCACCACACCGCTGATTCCGCAATGGGCCGCGGTGGAGAACGTACCGAACCCCATCAAGAGCTATATGACGGCCGTGCTGAACGGCAAGGCCCCGGCCGACGCCGCCAAGGACATCGAGTCCGAGATCAACGCGCGGCTCGCCAAGCAGTAGGCACCCAGGCTGCGTACGGGGCCGGCCGACCCCGGCCCCGTACGCGTAACAGCACACGACGGGGACGAGGGGGAGCAGGGGCCCATGGCAGTGCAGCTCGACGACGCGGCCGGCGAGGCCGCACCGGGGAACGGCAAGGAAAGCCCCCCGCCGCCCCGCGACGACAGAGGCAGCCCGCCTCCCACCGCCCGCCGCGCCGCTCTCCCTCCCACCCGCCGCGCCCCTCTTTCCCCCGCCCGCCGCGCCCCGTATCTCCTGCTGCTGCCGGCCCTCCTCGCGACCGCGGTCCTCCTGGGCTGGCCCATGGTCCGCAATCTGCTGCTCTCCTTCCAGAACCTCAATATGAAGGAGCTGATCCAGCACCTCACCGACTGGCGCGGCACCGGCAACTACCAGGAGATCCTGGGCAGTGCGCAGTTCTGGCGGGTCACCCCGCGGACCATCGTCTTCACCGCGGTCAACGTCACCCTGATCATGGTCCTCGGGGTGCTGATCGGGCTGCTGCTGGCCCGGCTGGGCAAGAAGATGCGGCTCACGCTCTCCCTGGCGCTGGTGCTCGCCTGGGCGATGCCGGTGATCGCCGCCACCACCGTCTTCCAGTGGCTCTTCGACTCCCGCTACGGCGTCGTCAACTGGGTGCTGGACGCCCTCGGCCGGCACTCGATGGCCCACTACGACTGGGTCGGCACCCAGCTGTCGACCTTCTTCGTGATCACCGTACTGATCGTCTGGCAGTCGCTGCCGTTCGTGGCACTCAACCTCTACGCGGCCACCACGACCATCCCCAGGGAGCTCTACGAGGCGGCCCGGATGGACGGCGCCGGCACCTGGAAGGTCTTCACCTCCGTCACCTTCCCTTTCCTGAAGCCGTTCTTCCTCGCCACGACGTTCCTGGAGATCATCTGGGTCTTCAAGGCGTTCCCGCAGATCTTCGCGATCAACGCGGGCGGCCCGGACCGGCTCACCGAGACCCTGCCCATCTACGCCTTCACCGAGGGCGTCGGCAACCTCCACTTCGGGATGGGCGCCGCGATCTCGGTGCTGACGATCGTGGTGTTGCTGACCATGACCGCGTACTACCTGCGTCTGACGCTCAAGCAGGAACAGCAGGAGGAGAACGAGCTGTGAAGCGCGCTGCCTTTTCGACGGTTGGCCGCATCTGGCCCAACGCCACTGCGATCGTGCTCGCCGCCGGCTTTGCCTTCCCCGTCTACTGGATGTTCAGCACCGCCTTCAAGCCGACCCGGGACATCCTCAGCGAGGACCCCGTGTGGTTCCCCCTCCACGGCACCTTCGAGCACTTCGCGACGGCGGTGAACGCCCCGAACTTCTGGACGCTGGCTCGGAACTCGGTGATCGTGACCGTGCTCGCGGTCGGACTGTCGCTGGTCATCGCGCTCTGCGGGGCCTTCGCCCTGACCCGGATGCGCTTCAAGGGCCGCCGGGGCGTCCTGCTGACCTTCATGGTCGCCCAGATGGCACCCTGGGAGGTCATGGTGATCTCGGTCTATCTGATCGTCCGGGACGCCGACCTGCTCAACAGCCTGGTGCCGCTCACCCTCTTCTACATGCTGATGGTGCTGCCCTTCACCCTGCTGACGCTGCGCGGCTATGTCGCCGCCGTGCCCAAGGAGCTGGAGGAGTCCGCGATGGTCGACGGCTGCTCCCGCCCCCAGGCCTTCCTCAAGGTCGTCTTCCCGCTCCTGGCGCCCGGCCTGATGGCCACCTCCCTCTTCGGCTTCATCACGGCCTGGAACGAGTTCCCGCTGGTGCTGGTCCTCAACAAGGAGCCGGCCATGGGCACGCTGCCGCTGTGGCTCTCGCAGTTCCAGAGCCAGTTCGGCGACGACTGGGGTGCCACCATGGCCGCCGCCTCGATCTTCGCCGTACCGATCCTGATCCTCTTCCTGTTCCTGCAACGCAAGGCGGTCGGCGGTCTCACCTCCGGCGCAGTGAAGGGATAACGCAGCCCATGACTCCTTCCGTAGGCTCTGCACGCCCGGTACGTTCCCCCGACACCCTCACCCGCGACGCGCTCGCCGTCCTCCAGCCCGGCTTCACCGGCACCACGGCCCCCGACTGGCTGCTGCGCCGGCTCGGCGAGGGCCTGACCGCGGTCGGCCTCTTCGGCCGCAACATCGCCGACCCCGCCCAACTCGCCGCGCTCACCGCCCGGCTGCGCCGTGAGCGGGAGGACCTGCTCGTCGCCATCGACGAGGAGGGCGGCGACGTCACCCGCCTGGAAGTGCGCGGCGGCTCCTCCTTCCCCGGCAACCACGCACTGGGCGCCGTCGACGACACCGCGCTGACCCGCGCGGTCGCCCGCGAACTCGGCCGCCGGCTGGCCGACTGCGGTATCAACCTCAACTGGGCGCCGTCCGCCGACGTCAACTCCAACCCCGCCAACCCGGTCATCGGCGTCCGCTCCTTCGGCGCCGACCCGCAGCTGGTCGCCCGGCACACCGCCGCCTACGTCGAGGGCCTCCAGTCCGCCGGCGTGGCCGCCTGCACCAAGCACTTCCCCGGACACGGTGACACCGCCGTCGACTCCCACCACGACCTGCCGCGGATCAACGCCGGCCTGGCCACCCTCCAGGAACGCGAACTGGTGCCGTTCCGCGCCGCCATCGCGGCCGGCACGCGGGCCGTGATGAGCGCGCACATCCTGCTGCCCGCGCTGGACGGCGACCACCCCGCCACGCTCAGCCCGGCCGCGCTGCACGGACTGCTGCGCGCCCCCGCCGCCGAGGGCGGCCTCGGCTTCGACGGCCTGATCGTCACCGACGGGATGGAGATGCAGGCCATCGCCGCCACGTACGGCATCGAGCGCGGCAGCGTGCTGGCCATCGCGGCCGGCGCCGATGCGATCTGCGTGGGCGGCGGACTGGCCGACGAGGACACCGTGCTGCGGCTGCGCGACGCCCTGGTGAGGGCGGTACGCGAGGGCGAGTTGCCCGAGGAGCGGCTCGCCGATGCCGCGGCGCGGGTACACGCCCTGGCAC
The DNA here is from genome assembly GCF_055575375.1 of Streptomyces sp. NPDC034111. NCBI lineage: Bacteria > Bacillati > Actinomycetota > Actinomycetes > Kitasatosporales > Streptomycetaceae > Streptomyces > Streptomyces sp. NPDC034111. Next base: position 140,551 of record NZ_JBVIST010000007.1, read on the forward strand.
GCCACCCCGGGGGCACCCGTGCGGGGGAGTCCACCGGTCAGCACGCGGGGGAGGGACAGGCGGCCGCGCCCGCACCCGCCCCCGGGATCGGCCTCACCGCCGCCCGACGCGCCCTGCGGCTCACCACCGCCGCCGGCCGCCCCTACGAGCCGCTGACCACCCCCTCCTACGTCGCTGCCTTCACCCCGCTCGCCAATATCGCCGTGGGGGACGAGACCCCTTGGGGCGTCGCCGCCGAACTGGCCCGGCTCCTCCCCGGCACCGAAACCGGCACCTACACCGCCGAATCCGCCGCCACGGCCGGAACCGCGGCGCTGATCGACACTCTGCTCACCGCCGCCGCAGGCCGCCGCATCGTCGCCGTCGTACGGGACCTGCACCGCCACCCCTGGATGGCCGAAGCACTGACAGCCCTCCTGGCCGCCCGCCCCGGAACCGCGGTCGTCGAAATGGGCGTCCCCCAGTCCCCGCCCCAGGGCGCCCTGCACCTGGCCACCCACGGCGCCGCCCGCGTCTGCGGCCAGGCCGCAGCCGAGGCCCTGACAGGCCGAACCCCGACCAACGACGCCTGAACCAACGGGCCGACAGCCCCCGGCCGAGCATTCCCCGGCCAGGGCATTCCACGGCCTGGGCAGCCACCGGCCCGGGCAGCCACCGGCCTGGGCAGCCTCCGGCTCGGGCGGCTGCCGGCCTGTGCAGCCGCCAGCTCGGCAGCCGCCGCCCGGAGTTCCCGCCCGGGCAGTTCCCGCCCGGCCAGGCCGCCGGCCTGTGCAGCCGCCGGCCCCGCCAGTCGCCGACTCGGGCGGCCGCCGGCCCGGGCAGCCCCCGACTGAGCAGCCGCTGGCCCGCCAGCCACCGGGTCGGGCAGCCGCTGGCCTGGACATCCCCGGCTCGGCAGCCGCCGCCCGGGCAGTTCCTGCCTGTGCAGCTCCCGCCTGGCCAGGCCACCGGCCTGTGCAGCCGCTGGCCCGCCAGTCCCCGACTCGGGCGGCCGCCGACAGAGCAGCCACCGACTGAGCAACCCCCTGCCTCGACAGCCACTGCCAGGGCAACCACCGACTGAGCAGCCGCCGGCCTGAGCAACCGCCCCGCCGCCCGCCTGCCCCGCCAGCCACCGGCCCGGGCAACCACCGGCCCGGGCATGCACCGCCCTGACCGGCCCCGGCCACGGCTCGGCCGGAGCCTCCCGACGGGACCACGCCGGCCGCACCTTCGCCCCCCGCCCGCACAGGCATCCCCAGGACCAACCGGCTGCACCTTCGGCACCCGCCCCGCACGGGGAGGGGAGGGGCGGCTAGAGGCCCTGCCAATCCGGCTTGGCGGCGTAGGTGGCGCGGAAGTAGTCGGCGAGCTTCAGCTTGGCGGCTGCGGCCTCGTCGACGACGACCGTGGCGTGCGGGTGGAGCTGGAGCGCCGAGGCCGGGACCAGTGCGGCGACCGGACCTTCGACGGCATGCGCCACCGCATCGGCCTTTCCCTCGCCCGTGGCGAGCAGCACCAGATGGCGGGCCTCCAAGATGGTGCCGATGCCCTGGGTGATGACGTGGTGCGGCACCTCGTCGAGGCTGTCGAAGAACCGGGCGTTGTCCTCCCGGGTCTGCCGGGTCAGCGTCTTGATGCGGGTACGGGAAGCGAGCGACGAGCAGGGCTCGTTGAAGCCGATGTGCCCGTCGGTGCCGATGCCGAGCAGCTGGAGGTCCACCCCGCCGGCCTCGCCCAGCGCACGGTCGTACGCCTCGCAGGCAGCCTGGACGTCGTCGGCCGTCCCGTCGGGGCCCATGAAGGAGTCCTCGCCGAGACCCAGCGGTTCGACCACCTCGCGCAGCACCACCGAGCGGTAGGACTCGGGGTGCCCCGCCGGCAGGCCGACATACTCGTCGAGCTGGCAGATTCGGGTTCGCGAGACATCGACCGCCCCGGCCCGGACCTTCGCCGCCAGCGCCTGGTAAATGGGCAGCGGGGTCGAGCCGGTGGCCACACCGAGCAGCGCGTCGGGCTTGCGGCGCACCAGGGTGGCGATGGCCTCCGCAATCAGCTCGCCGCCTGCCGCGGCGTCCGGAACGATGACAACTTCCACGCTTTGGCCTGCCGTTCTGGAGAGTGGTCCCATGAGGTCATGTGGTATAGACCAATCTAGCAGAGCGCGGGTTCCCCTTCCCGGTGCCGCTCCCGAACGGTGGAGCACGATTTCCCGTCCGCCCGGTGACCAAGGGGCCACCGGGGCGTGCGGGCGGACGCTGCGCCGTCACAACAGGGCGCCTCCCGTCGCATCGATCCACTGGCCGGTCACCCAGCGGCTGTCGTCCGAGGCCAGGAACGCCACGATGTCGCCGATGTCGGTGGCGTCCGCGAGCCGGCCCAGCGGTGATATCTCCCTGAGCCTGCGCCGCGCTTCGGTATTGGCCTCTCCCCGCAGCCACCCGGCATTCATGTCCGTGTCCACCGCGCCGGGTGCCACCGCATTGACCGTGATCCCGCGCCGGCCCAGGTCCTTGGCGAGCGTCGAGGTGAACACATCGAGCGCGCCCTTGGTCATCGCATACGCGATCAGCTCGGGTTTGGCCGCGCCATGCGTCAGCCCCGTCGAGGTGTTGATGATCCGCCCCCCGTCCCGCAGCCGGCTCAGCCCCTGCTGGACGATGAAGAACGGCGCCTTGGTGTTGACCGCGAAGAGCCGGTCGAAATCGTGGGGCGCCAGTTCGCCGATGCTCTTGAGTGTCCCGTCGGCCGCCTTGTTGATCCCGGCGTTGTTGACCAGGATGTCCAGCCCGTCGGCCTGTTCGTCGAAGGCTGCCCACAGCGCCTCGGCGTCGCCCGGCACGCCGAGTTCGGCCCGGACCGTGAACGCCCGGCCCCCTGCCGCCTCGATCGCCGCGACCGTCTCCTTGGCCGCGGTCTCGTCGTGGCCGTAATGCACACCGACCCGCGCGCCGTCCCTCCCCAGCCGCTCCGAGACCGCCCGGCCGATTCCCCTGCCGCCGCCGGTCACCAGCGCCGTCTTCCCGCTCAGCGCACCCATCGCGATGCCCCTCCCCGATCCGTGTCCGGACGCACGGCTGTCCGTGCACCGACCTCTTTCTGTATCGCTCGCTACAGAAAAACCGTAGCACGCGTTCCGTACCGACCGCTATAAAATTCCTCCCATGGCGACCAAGGAAACGAAGCAGCGAGGCCGGCCCCGGTCCTTCGACCGGGAGACCGCCCTGGAACAAGCGGTCCGTTCCTTCTGGGAGCAGGGCTACGAGGCCACATCGATCTCCGACCTCACCCACGCCATGGGCATCAGCGCGCCCAGCCTCTACGCCGCCTTCGGCGACAAGCGGGCACTGTTCGGCGAGGTCGTGACCGAGTACCGGCGCCTCTACGGCGGCTTCATCTCCCGTGCCATGGCCGAGGAACCCACCGCCCGCCGCGGCGTCGAACGGGCGCTGCGCGAGGCCGCGGCCGAATACACCCTGCCCGGCCGCCCCCGCGGCTGCCTCGTCATCAGCGCCGCCCTGAACACCTCACCGGCCTCCGCCGAAGTCGCCGCGTCCCTGCGGGAGATGAGGCGGTCGAACATCCGGGAGATCGCGAGCGCCATCCGGGCGGACATCGCCTCCGGCGAACTCCCCGCCGAGACGGACGCGGGCGCGCTGGCCGACTATGTGGGCGCCGTCGTCCAGGGCATGTCCCAGCAGGCGCGGGACGGCGCGGAGCGGACGGCGCTGGAGGCGGTCGCCGAGCTGGCGATGCGGGTCTGGCCGCGGACGGCGAGCGGCACGGCCTGACGGCGAGTGGCACGCCCCCTGAAACACCCGCGGGCCGCGGCGCCGGGACAGGACCCTCAACCTGTCCGGCACCGCAGCCCGGAGCTCATATCGGCCGGCCCCGCCGTGCGGGCGGAGTCTCGTCCCCGTGTGCGGTGGGAACGCCACCCCGTCCTAGGACCGGTCGATCGGAGGCCGCTTGGCGCAGTCAGGGCAGAGAGCGCCGCCGGCCTCTATCCGCTCTCCTGTGCGGGGAGAACGGAGGCCTTTGCTGAATTGTGGACTAGACCATTCTTACTTGTCCATGCCCGTGCAAGCACAACACTTACACCGTACGCCGGTAGGCTCCAAAGCGTGCCCTCCATGAACGATCTCGTACGCCAGCACACCGCTCTGAGCGACTCCGACCTCGAGTGGCTCCACTTGCTGGTCTCGGAGTGGCAGCTGCTCTCCGACCTGTCCTTCGCCGATCTTGTGCTGTGGGTCCCCACCCTCGACGGCACCCGCTATGTCTCCGTCGCCCAGATGAGGCCGAACACCGGCCCCACCTCCTACCAGGACGACATGGTCGGCCACCTCGTTCCGCGAGGCCGCCGGCCGATGCTGGATTCCGCCTTGGATGAGGGCCGCATCGTACGCGAGGGTGACCCGGAGTGGCGAGAGGAAGTTCCGGTCCGCGTCGAGTCCATCCCGGTACGCCGCGAGGGGAGGGTGCTCGGGGTGATCGCCCGCAACACCAATCTGCTGACCGTACGCACCCCCAGCCGGCTGGAGCTCACCTACCTCCAGAGCGCCTCCGACCTCGCCCAGATGATCGCTGCCGGAACGTTTCCGTTCCCCGGTCAGCAGGTCGACATGGATGCCTCACCGCGCGCCGGCGACGGACTGATCCGGCTCGACGCGGACGGCGTCGTGCAGTACGCCAGCCCCAATGCGCTCTCCGCCTACCACCGGCTCGGTCTCGCCGCCGACCTGGTGGGCCACCACCTGGGGCAGGCCACCGCCGAACTGGCGCCCGCCCGCGGCCCGGTGGACGAGGCCCTGGTCAAGCTCGCCAGCGGCTGGGCCCCCAGGGAATTCGAGGTCGAGGGCAACGACGGGGTCATCCAACTGCGCGCCATCCCGCTCAAACCGAAGGGCACGCACATCGGTTCGCTGGTGCTGCTGCGGGACGTGACCGAGCTGCGGCGCCGCGAGCGGGAGCTGATCACCAAGGACGCCACGATCCGGGAGATCCACCACCGGGTGAAGAACAACCTGCAGACCGTTGCCGCGCTGCTGCGGTTGCAGTCCCGCCGGATGGATTCCGAACAGGGCCGCGAGGCGCTCAACGAAGCCGTCCGCAGGGTCGGTTCGATCGCGATCGTGCACGAGACGCTGTCCCAGAACCTCGACGAGCGGGTCGAGTTCGACGACATCGCCGACCGGGTACTGGCCATGGTCGCCGAGATCTCCCCGGGCCGGGTGACCACCCGCCGCACCGGCCGCTTCGGGATCCTGGACGCCGAGGTCGCCACCCCGCTGTCGATGGTGCTCACCGAGGTGCTCCAGAACGCCCTGGAGCACGCCTTCGAGCAGACCGAGCAGGGCGTCGTCGAGGTCGGCGCGGTGCGCGGGGGCAGCCGCAAGGAGCCACGGCTGCTGGTCACCGTCCAGGACAACGGCCGCGGGCTGCCCGAGGGATTCGATCCGCACCGCGCCGGAAACCTGGGGCTCCAGATCGTACGGACCCTGGTGGAGGGGGAGTTGGGCGGAAAGTTCGACATGGTGCGGGCACCCGGGCGCGGCACCCAGGTCGTCCTCGATGTGCCCGTGCGCCCCGAGAAGCAGCACTGAGACCGTACCGAGGCGGCACCGAGACGGCATCGATACCAGGGCGGAGCGAAGCGCGGATCCGGCCCGGCACAGCAACAAGCCCCGGACCGTGTGGTCCGGGGCTCAAAGCTATTGCGATGCGGTAACGACCGGGCTTTTCAGCGCCGATGGTGCATCGGGGGTACTGCGCGCTGCGGCTCGGGGGCCACGGGGCGGCTGGCTCAGGCGCTGGCGTTGCGCGCCCGGTTGCGAGCTGCACGGCGCTTCATCGCGCGGCGCTCGTCCTCGCTCAGACCACCCCAGACGCCGGAGTCCTGGCCGGACTCGAGCGCCCACTGCAGGCACTGCTCCATGACGGGGCAGCGGCGGCAGACGGCCTTGGCTTCCTCGATCTGCAGCAGCGCAGGACCGGTGTTGCCGATAGGGAAGAAGAGCTCGGGGTCTTCCTCGCGGCAAACGGCGCGGTGACGCCAGTCCATGGCTGCTCCATCTCCTCGTGTGACGGGATCGTTGCTTGTGAATGTGAACGCTTTCACGAATCCCTCCACAAGGGAAGGGCCGAACTCCAGTTGCGCACTGGTGCGGTCCTGTGGAATGAGGAGGAGGATTCGGGCTCTCAAGGGGGCCGGTAAAGCGGCCGTCCCGATCGCCATGAAGAGACTCGCAAACCTCGGCTGCGGATACAACCCCTTCCGGAAACTTTTTTTTGATTCCTTGGTGTCGCCTCGGTCACAGCCGTCATTCCAGGGGGTGGGAACCAGCCTAAACGTTCGAGTGAAAGGACTTTAGGCCCTACTGCTCACACAATCACACGCAGTGCACGGCGAACGCCTGTGAACGTCACACTCGTACGCACTCCTAGGTGGTCGCCGTCCATCTGGAAGGGCAGTGGAACCTGCGAATGCAAGGTGAAGTCCGTGAGGTCGTGAAGTGACAGTGCGTGCTTGCCGTGGGGGCCGCGCTCGGGCGTTGACGTCAGCAACTGGGTGGCATACCGGGCAGCGGCGGGCGGCGAGAGCTTGTCCAGTGCGAACAGGTCCAGCGCGGCGTCGAACGAGGCGTCCGGGGAGGGGTAGATCGGCCGGTTGCCCAGGTAGGTCCATGGGGCGGTGTTGCAGATTATGGCCATCGCCAGGTTCTCGACGATCTCCGTGACGCCCTCCGCGCCGCCCGGACGTTCGAGGGTGATCGTCCCTCCCCGGCGGTTCGCCTCCACCAGGAACTGCCGTACGACCTGTCGCATATACAGGGCATGGGTCGAACGCTTGCCGCGTTCGCGCTGCTGCTCCACCCGGCCGACGACGCCGGCGTCGAAGCCGAAGCCGGCGCAGAAGGTGAACCAGCGCTCGGGCACGCCCTCGTCGTCGGTGCCCGGAGTGCCCGCGGCCAGACCCAGGCCGATCGTGCGCTCACTGCCGTCGCGCAGCGCGTCCAGCAGAGCGCCGGTCGCCTCCACGACGTCGTTGGGCAGTCCCAGCGCGCGGGCGAAGACATTGGTGGAGCCGCCGGGGACGACGGCCAGCCGTGGATGCGAGTCCGGATCGGGGCCGTTGGCCAGCAGGCCGTTGACGACCTCGTTGACCGTGCCGTCGCCGCCGAGCGCCACGACCAGCTCGGTCTCGCCGCCCTCGGTGGCCTGCCGGGCCAGATCGCGGGCGTGCCCGCGGTACCGCGTCTCGGCGACCTCCAGCTTGAGGTCGCTGGCGAGGGCGTGGGCGAGTACTTCACGGGTGCGGGCACTGGTGGTGGTGGCGGCGGGATTGACCACGAGAAGTGCGCGCATGTGCAGCAGCGTACCTACCTGCTGGTACCGGCCTCACGCCCCGTCCGGTTCCGGGGCATCCCCGGGCCTCCGGGGCGCCGGCGCTACCCTGCTGGGGTGAGCAGTCAGCAGAAGCAGTCCGCGAAGCGCGCCGCCGGCGCCCCCGCAGCGCCCGAGCCGGCCGGCCCCCGGCCCGCACGGCTGAGCGCCGCCGCCGCGCTCACCGCGGTCGAAGGGCTCGCCCTGGCCGCACTCGGTACGTACATGCTGATCATGGGGCTGGCCGGTTCACCGGACAGTCCGCAGCAGGCGGAGATGGGCGGGCTGACCGTGCTGGCGCTCGCGGTGCTGCCGCTGGTGGCGGCGCGCGGGCTGTGGCTGCGCCGCCGCTGGAGCCGGGGCCCGTCCCTGATCACCCAGATCGTGGCGCTGCCGGTGGCCTGGACGCTGGTCAACGGGGGCGGGCCGCTGATCGCGGCCGGGATCGCGCTGGCCGTGGCCGCGCTCGCGGTGCTCGTCCTGCTGGTCAACCCGACGGCCACCGAGGCGCTGGGCATCGGCCCGCGCGAGACGCCGTAGGCGAGGCCCGGTAGGCCCCCGTAGACCCGCTAGAGCCGGTAGGCCCCGTAGGGGAGGGGCGAACACATCCCGTAGGGGGTGCGGGCGCCCCCTACGGGGCCACAACAGGGCGGGGGTGGGCGGGTATTCCCGTGCGCCACTACGCGGGCCGGGACAGGACGGGATGGAACGGGACGGGTGCGGGCCGGGCTGGTATCCAGCCCCTCGCTTCTCGGCACGGTGCGGGCCGGGCCCGTTATTCCCGTGCCGGCCCGTATTCCGGTGTCGGCCCGTTGTTCCGGTGTGGGCCCGTAGCCCCGCCCGTCACTCCTCGACGAGGAGCTTGTCGCGTAGCTGGGCGAGTGTGCGTGCCAGCAGCCGGGAGACGTGCATCTGGGAGATGCCGACCTCCTGGGCGATCTGGGACTGGGTCATATTGCCGAAGAAGCGCAGCAGGAGGATCTTCTTCTCGCGCGGCGGCAGGTCCTCCAGCAGCGGCTTGAGGGATTCGCGGTACTCCACGCCCTCCAGCGCCTCGTCCTCGGCGCCGAGGGTGTCGGCGACCGCCGGGGACTCGTCGTCGGTGTCCGGGACGTCCAGGGAGAGCGTGCTGTACGCGTTGGCGGACTCCAGGCCCTCCAGGACCTCTTCCTCGGAGATCGCCAGATGCTCGGCCAGCTCATGGACCGTCGGCGCCCGGCCGTGCCGTTGGGAGAGCTCGGCGGTCGCCGTCGTCAGCGACAGCCGCAGCTCCTGGAGGCGGCGCGGGACGCGGACCGCCCAGCCCTTGTCGCGGAAGTGCCGTTTGATCTCGCCGACGACGGTGGGGGTGGCGTACGTGGAGAACTCCACCCCGCGCTCCGGGTCGAAGCGGTCCACCGACTTGATCAGACCGATGGTGGCGACCTGGGTCAGATCGTCCAGCGGCTCACCGCGGTTGCGGAAGCGCCGGGCCAGATGCTCGACGAGCGGGAGGTGCATGCGGACGAGGGTGTTGCGCAGCTCCGCGCGCTCCGCGGAGCCCTCGGGCAGCTTGCGCAGCTCGTGGAACATCGCCCGGGCGCCGCTGCGGTCCTGCGGCTCCTGGGAGTCCTGTGGTTCTGGCAGCTTGTTCTCGGGAGCCGGCGCACCGTGCTGCTGCGCCTGCTGCCCCTGCTGCTCGCTCTGGTCCATGTGGTCCGCCCGCTCTGCCTGCTCCGCCGCGTCCAACTGGCCGCCGTGGTCGTCTACGCCCATCGGATGCGGCCGGGCCTGCTGCTCGGGGATGGTCGCACTGGACGCCATCCGCCCGCCGCGTTCGAGATCTTTCACGGGGCCCCCTGTTCGGTCATGACGGTCCGGGACCGGCGCCGCGCTCCTTGTACAGACTGATGGTGACCGTACGGTCCTCGGCGACGGTGGAATCGACCTTGCCGGCCAGTGCGGAGAGCACCGTCCAGGCGAAGGTGTCGCGCTCCGGCGCGCGGCCGTCGGTCGTCGGGGCGGACACGGTCACCTGCAGTGCGTCGTCGATGAGACGGAAGACGCAGCTGAGCACACTGCCGGGGACGGCCTGTTGCAGCAGGATCGCGCAGGCCTCGTCGACCGCGATGCGCAGATCCTCGATCTCGTCGAGGGTGAAGTCCAAGCGGGCTGCGAGCCCGGCCGTGGCCGTACGCAGCACGGACAGGTAGGCACCCGCAGCGGGCAGACGGACTTCCACGAAGTCCTGAGTCCCGGGCTCGCCTGCGATCTGGGACACCCTCACCTCCAAGGTGGCACAAGCTGGTTGAGCTGGAATGCGCGATATTCGCGTGGTTCGGAATATTTCGCTCCGGTCCTTTCTCCCCTCGGATGAAAGGAGAACGATCCGGCGCTGCTCATGGTTCGGCTGTGACGCTATCGCGATCTGCGGGCCGGTGTCGCCCGGAAGGAGCACGACCGCTCCGCGGGCGCATTCCACCCCGAGGCCGCCGGGCACCTCCGCTGTCACTGATTGTAAAGCGACGGGTACGGACAGTGGCTAGGGGTGTGCACTGCCAAATCGAGGACGATTACGCTCCGTTGACGGGCGAGGCGGCCGCAAGGTTGTGCAGTGCCTCTCCAGTGAGCCGGAAGACGGTCCATTCGTCCATGGGCTGCGCGCCGATCGACTGGTAAAAACCGATGGACGGTTCATTCCAATCCAGGACTGACCACTCGAAACGCTCGTATCCGCGGCGTACGCAGATCTCCGCGAGCGCCGCGAGGAGCGCCTTGCCGTGGCCGCCGCCGCGCGCCGCGGGGCGTACGTAAAGATCCTCCAGATAGACACCGTGCGTGCCCGTCCAGGTGGAGAAGTTACGGAACCACAGGGCATAGCCCACCGGGGCGCCGTCCGCCTCGGCGATCAGTGCGAAGGCGGCCGGCTGCGGGCCGAAGAGGGCCTCCTTCAGCTGCGGCTCGGTGGCCTGGGCGGCCTCGGGGGCGCGTTCGTAGGCGGCCAGCTCGCCGATCATGGCGAGGATGGCGGGGACATCGTCGGGCGTCGCTTCGCGGATCATTCTTGAAGGCTAAACCGACACTGCCGAAGGTTTCATACCCCTCACACCAATTGCTGGTCGACGAAGCACCAGCGCCAGGAGTCACCCGGCTCGAACGTCCGCATCACGGGGTGGCCGGTCTCCGCGAAGTGCTCCGTCGCATGCCGGTAGGGCGAGGAGTCGCAGCAGCCGACATGGCCGCAGACCAGGCACAACCGCAGCTGTACGGGATGACTGCCGACCGCCAGGCACTCCGGACAGGTCGCGCTCAGCGGGGCCGGTTCGGCGCGCGGCAGTTCAGCAACGTGCGTGCACTCACTCATGCCGGATCCTCGCTTCCCTCGGCCCCGCATTCGCGAGGCGCGCACCTTTCCATGATTCGCTCGCTGCGCTCCCTCATGATGGCCAGGTTAGATCGCCGGGACGGTCGGCGGAGTTTACGGGGACGGGACGGGCCGATGGCTGTGATGCCGCTGTTTTTGCTGGTCGCGGGGAGCGCGGCGGTCGCGGGGCTGGCCCGCAGGACCCCCGTACCGGCGCCGCTGCTGCTGGTCGCCGCCGGACTCGCGGCGTCCACCGTCCCCGGGATCCCGGACTACACCCTCGATCCGCACATCGTGCTGCCGCTGGTGCTGCCCCCTCTGCTGCACACCGCGGCCCTGGACAGCTCGTATCTGGACCTGCGGGCCAATCTGCGTCCGGTGGCGCTGCTGTCGGTGGGGTACGTCCTGTTCGCGACGGTGGTGGTCGGCTGTGCGGCCTACCTCGTCATCCCGGACCTGCCGCTGCCCGCCGCGCTCGTCCTGGGCGCCGTCATCGCCCCGCCGGACGCCGTCGCGGCCACCGCGATCGCCCGCCGGCTCGGGCTGCCGCACCGGATCACCACGATTCTCCAGGGCGAATCGCTGGTCAACGACGCCACCGCGATCACCGCCTACAAGGTGGCGGTGGCCGCCGCCGTCGGCGTCGGTGCCACCTGGGGCGGCGGTCTCAAGGAGTTCGCCATCGCCTCGGTGGGCGGTATCGGCATCGGTCTCGTTCTGATGGTGCCGCTGCACTGGCTGCGGGTGCGGCTGAGGGAGTCCGCCCTCCTGGAGAACACCCTCTCCCTGCTCATCCCCTTCGTGGCCTACGCGGCGGCGGAGCAGTTCAAGGCCTCGGGGGTGCTCGCCGTCGTCGTGGTCGGCCTCTACCTGGGGCACCGCTCCTGGCAGGTCGACTTCGAGACCCGGCTCCAGGAGGAGGCCGTCTGGAAGATGATCTCGTTCGTCCTGGAGTCCGCGGTCTTCGCGCTGATCGGGCTTCAGCTGCCGGTCGTGGTGCGCGGCCTGGGACAGTTCAGCGAGACCGAGGCCCTGTGGTACGCGGCCGTGGTGTTCTTCGTCGTCGTTCTGGCCCGTTTCGTATGGGTCTTTCCCGCGACGTATCTGCCGCGTCTGCTGTCGGCGCGGATCCGTACCCGCGAGCCCGATACGAACTGGACCGCACCGGTCATCGTCGGCTGGGCCGGGATGCGCGGGGTGGTGTCGCTGGCCATCGCGTTCTCGATCCCCGCCACGGTGCCCGGCGGCGGCCCCTTCCCGGCCCGCAACCTGGTGCTGTTCCTGACCTTCACCACCGTCATCGCCACCCTCGTCGTCCAGGGCCTGACGCTGCCGGTGCTGATCCGCGCCCTGAAGCTGCCCGGCCGGGACGCGCGGGCCGAGACGCTGGCCGAGGCCCAGGCGCAGAACGAGGCCTCACGGGCCGCCGAGGAGCGCCTGGACGAACTGCTGCGGGACGAGCGCAACGCCCTGCCCGGGCCGCTCTCCGACCGTCTGCGCAGCGTCCTGGAGCGGCGCCGCAACTCCGTGTGGGAGCGGCTGGGCACGGTCAACGAGGTGACCGGCGAGTCCGCCGACGAGACCTACCGGCGCTTGGCCAGGGAGATGATCGACGCCGAGCGGCGGGTCTTCGTCAGGCTGCGCGACGCCCGGCGGATCGACGACGAGATGATGCGCACCCTGCTGCGCCGGCTGGACCTGGAGGAGGCGGCGGCGTACCGGGAGCGCGCGCTGTGACGTGAGGGGTCCCGGGGGCGGGAGCGCCGTTGTCTCACGGGGTGCCGGTGATGACGGCGGCCACCGTGCTGCCGGGCGGGAAGGCGCCCTCCTCGGCCAGCGTGGTCAGCCCGAACAGCAGCTTGGCGACGTAGATCCGCTCCAGTGCCAGCCCGTGCCGCCGCTCGAAGGCGTCCGCGAAGGCCTCCAGCTCCGGGGTGCGGCGGGCGTATCCGCCGCAGTGGAAACGGTCCTCCAGCCGCCAGTTGCCGTACACCGTGCCGAACGCCGCGCGTTGCAGGGCGCCGACCGTCCCATGGAGGAAGTGCGGGTGGCCGCCCTTGAGTACGGGGAAGCCGAGAGCCCGCTGGTCCGGGTCCAGCCCGGCGGCGAGACCGGCCACGGTGCCGCCGGTTCCGCAGGCCACCGCGACGGTGTCCGCGGCCCCGCGCAGCTCCCGGCCCAGCTCCGCACACCCCTGTGCGGCAAGGGGGTTGCTGCCGCCCTCCGGGAGGACGCGGAAGGCACCGAAACGGTCGTGCAGGGCGGCGAGCACGTCCGGGTCGTCCTTGCGGCGGTAGCGGGCCCGGTCGAGGAAGTGCAGCCGCATCCCGTCGGCGGCGCAGCGGGCCAGCGAGGCATTGAGCGGTGCCCCGGCCAGCTCGTCACCGCGGACCACGCCGATGGTGGTGAAGCCGAGCAGCCGGCCGGCCGCCGCGGTGGCCCGCAGATGGTTGGAGTACGCACCACCGAACGTCAGCAGCGTCCGCTCGCCCGCGGCGGCCGCGTCCCGCAGATTCGGCGCCAGCTTGCGCCACTTGTTGCCCGGCAGATCCGGGTGGATCAGATCGTCCCGCTTGAGCAGCAGCCGCACCCCACGCCGCGCGAAGGGCTCGTCCTCGATCTCCTGGAGGGGCGAGGGCAGCCGGGGGCGCAGGGTGGTGGCGAGGTCGACGGGCTGGTCCACCCCTCCATTGTCGCCGCCGCCGTCCTGGGAGAACGCCGGACCGCATCCCGTCCCGGGGACCGCGAGCGCACGGGGCGGTGGACCGAGGCACGCTCCGTCCGGACGGGCCCCGGGGGCCGTTCACTTCAGTTGTTCGGCGATCCGGGCGCGGAGGGCGGTCATGGTGAAGCCGCGGGGATCGACCTTGCCCGGTTGCCACTCCAGGTGGCCGATCACCGAGCGTTCGGTCCAGCGGTGGGCCCGGCACACCGCCGCGGCGGCCCTCGCCAGGGCGTCGAGCTGGGGCTCGGGCCAGGGGTCCTGGCCGTTGCCGAGGTTTTCGCACTCGAAGCCGTAGAAGGCCCGATTGCCGTCGGTGTCCTTCTCGTTGTCCGGGGGCAGTCGTTTCTCGGCGATCACCGCGCGCAGGACGTCACCGTCGCCGAGGCCCGCGTGATTGGCGCGGCCGTAGCCCACCAGATGCACCGTGCCGTCCTTGGTGATCACGCCATGGCACAGCGGGCCCGGCAGATCAGGCCGGCCGTCGTGGCAGAGCCGGACGGTGCGGTCGGCGCCGGAGGTCGCGGTGTGGTGCACCATGACGCCGTGCACCGGGCCCCACGGCCCCTTGCTGTTGCGGTTGTGCGTCTTCCAGCCGTCGACCCCGACGACCCGCAGCCCTTCGGACCTGAGCGCGGCGAGGAACCGATCGGCGGACAGCGGTACGGACATGGCCCACTCCGGTGTCTGCGCGGCGGCCGCAGGCCGCGTACCGCCTCCTGTCTCGCTTGTACGGGACGGTCCGGCGCCCGGCGTGGGGAACGGAATTAAACAGATCGGTTGTTCGGGGCCTGTGCGAGCGGTTTCGGCCGCCCGGAAACCCGGCGGCCGTGCGCGCTATCCGTGCAGGAACGCGTCGCCGTGCGCGTTGACATGCGCCTCCAGCGTATGGAGCGCGTCCTGGGTCGCCTCGGGCGAGCCGCTGCCGCGCCGCTCGGCGAGGTACGCGGCGCCCAGCTTTCTCAGCAGGTCGTTGCCGTGCCGCTGCTGCTGTACCTCGTCGACCTTCTGCTTGCCCGCTTCCAGCCCCTGCCGTGCCTGCTCCTTGGCGCGGTCGAGAAACCCTGACATGTGCCACCTCCATGAGGTCCGTGTCGTAAGGGATCAACGGCGCGGACGGCCGTGAGGTTCCCGTGCCAGGGTGGGGGACGTGGGTGAAGAGCGCGACACGGATGGGCCGGCCGGAGTAACGGGCGGGTACCGGGAGCGGACGTCGAGGCTGGCCGGCGCGGTGCTGTGGACCACCACCACGCGGCCCTCGGCGCGGCCGGTACTGCCCGACGGCTGCATGGATCTGATCTGGAGCCAGGGCCGGCTCCTGGTGGCGGGGCCGGACACCGGGCCGCAGTACCCCGAAGGCGTACCGCCCGGCACCCGCTACACCGGTGTGCGCTTCGCACCGGGCCAGGGCCCCGCCGTCCTCGGCGTACCGGCCCATGAACTGCGCGACCGGCGCGTGCCGTTGGCGGACCTGTGGCCCGCGGACCGGGTGCGGGAGGCGGCCGGGCGGGCGGCGGCGGCCGGAACGCCGGGTGGCATCGCCCGCGTGCTGGAGCAGACCGCGGCGGCCCGGCTGCGGCAGGCCGCCGCGCCGGACGGCCGGACCGCCGCCGTCGCCGCGGCGCTCGCCCGCGGCCGCCCGGTCGCCGAGGTCGCCGGGGCAGTAGCCCTGAGCGAACGCCAGCTGCACCGCCTCAGCCTGGATGCCTTCGGCTACGGCCCCAAGACCCTGACCCGTGTGCTCCGGCTGGTGCGCGCCCTCGGCCTGGCCCGCTCCGGGATGCCGTACGCCCAGGTCGCGGTCCGCGCCGGATACGCGGACCAGGCGCACCTCGCACGGGAGGTGAAGGCGCTGGCAGGGGCCCCGATGGGGCGGCTGCTCGCCTCGGGTTAGCGTGTCCGTCATGGACTACCAGGCCGTTCTCGAGGAGGTAGCGGCCCACGCCCGGCCGTTCGTGCGTCAGGGACAGGTCGCCGACTACATACCCGCGCTGGAGCGGGTGTCCGCGGACCGTTTCGGGATCGCGGTCGCCGACATCAACGGTGCGGTGTACGGCGTCGGCGACTGGGAGGTGCCGTTCTCCGTCCAGTCGATTTCCAAGACCTTCTCGCTGGCGCTGGTCATGGCCCAGAGCCCGGGGAACCAGGGCGACGACGGCATCTGGA
This sequence comes from Streptomyces sp. NPDC034111, assembly GCF_055575375.1. Lineage (NCBI taxonomy): Bacteria > Bacillati > Actinomycetota > Actinomycetes > Kitasatosporales > Streptomycetaceae > Streptomyces > Streptomyces sp. NPDC034111. The sequence continues at coordinate 156,147 of NZ_JBVIST010000007.1, forward strand.
AGCGGGTCGGCCGTGAGCCGTCCGGTACGCCGTTCAACTCGCTGGTCCAGCTGGAGGCGGAGAACGGCATCCCGCGCAACCCGTTCATCAACGCCGGTGCCCTGGTGGTCACCGACCGGCTGCAAACCCTCACCGGCGACGCCAGCACCTCCTTGCTGCACTTCCTGCGTGAGGAGAGCGGCAACCCGGACCTCGCCTTCGACCAGGCGGTGGCGGGATCCGAGGCCGAACACGGTGACCGCAACGCCGCACTGGCGCACTTCATGGCGTCCTTCGGCAATCTGGAGAACCCCGTCCCCAGCGTCATCGAGCACTACTTCTGGCAGTGCTCGATCGAGATGAGCTGCCGCGATCTGGCCGTCGCCGGGGGCTTCCTGGCCCGCCACGGGCTGCGCGCGGACGGCAGCCGGCTGCTGGAGGCCCGTGAGGCCAAGCGGATCAATGCGGTGATGCTGACCTGCGGGACGTACGACGCGGCCGGGGAGTTCGCCTACCGGGTCGGGCTGCCCGCCAAGAGCGGCGTCGGCGGCGGCATCATCGCCGTCATCCCCGGCCGCTGCACGCTGTGCGTCTGGAGCCCTGGCCTCGACGCCCGCGGCAACTCCGTGGCGGGCGCGGCGGCCCTGGACCACTTCACGACGTTGACCGGGTGGTCGGTGTTCTGACGCGGTGCGGGCGCGGGTTTTCCGGCCGGGGGTCCGGGGGTTGTCTCCCGGGGGATGCGGTACGACGTTGACCGGGTGGTCGGTGTTCTGAGCCCCCGGCAGAGGGGATCAGCTGGCGTTGTGGCCCCCGGGCGGCTGGCGCATCGTATGGGTAGGAGGTGCACCGCCATGGAGCACGAGATACGGGCCGAGTACGAGGAAGGCGTCCTGCCGCACAAGGACACGCCGGTCAAGCTCTGGCACATGACGCGGGTGGGCACCACCACGGCCATGTGCGGACGGGACCTCGCCCCGGCCGCCGCCACTCAGCCGGCCGACGCCTGGGGCGAAGCCGGCGCCAAGCCGTTCTGCCGCCTCTGTGGCGTGCTCTACCTGGGTGAGCACCCCGCCAGCTAGGCGGACGCGGCCTGCGCCTCTCCTTGGGGCAGCGGTGCGAACAGGTCCACGCCATGGCCGTCCGGGTCCTGTACGACGGCGTAGCGCTGGCCCCAGAAGGCGTCCCACGGCGGCTTCTCACCCGTATAGCCGGCGGCGGTGAGCTCCGCGTAGACCGCGTCGACACCGGCCGGGCCTTCGCACTCGAAGGCCAGGCCCGTGGGGACACCGCCCTGCGGCGGTGTCCAGTCCGGGTCGATGGCGCGGGCGGTGGCGTACGAGTCCCACATCAGGCGCAGGCCGCCGGGCAGCTGCGCCTCGGCGTGCGGGGCGGTGTCCGCTTCGGCGGGGATGTCCAGGCCCAGCCGGCGGTAGAAGGCGAGGGCGGCGGCCATGTCGGAGACGACGATGCCGATGGCCGCGAAGCGTGGTGTGGCGGATGTGGCAGGAGTGCTGGTTGTCATGTGGCGAGCGTAGGCAGCCGCGCGGGCCGCCGTCTTGAACGAATCGGACGCGGCCGGCCCGCCGTGCCCCGTCTCAGGGGCAGCGGATGACCTGGCCCGCGTAGGAGAGGTTGCCGCCGAAGGCGAACAGCAGTACCGGGTCGCCGGAGGCGATCTCGCGGCGCTCCACCAGCTTGGACAGGGCCAGCGGTACGGAGGCCGCGGAGGTGTTGCCGGAGTCGACGACGTCCTTGGCGACCACCGCGTTGACCGCGCCGAGCCGCTGCGCGACCGGCTCGATGATCCGCAGATTGGCCTGGTGGAGCACCACTCCCGCGAGATCGGCGGGGGTGATCCCGGAGCGCTCGCAGACCTTGCGGGCGATGGCCGGCAGCTGGGTCGTCGCCCAGCGGTAGACGGTCTGGCCCTCCTGGGCGAAGCGGGCCGGCTCGCCCTCGATCCGTACCGCGCCGCCCATCTGCGGCACCGAGCCCCACAGCACCGGACCGATGCCGGGCTCCTGGGCGGCGGAGACCACCGCGGCGCCGGCGCCGTCGCCGACCAGCACACAGGTCGTACGGTCCGTCCAGTCGACCACGTCGGTGAACTTCTCCGACCCGATGACCAGCGCGTTCGTCGCGGACCCGGCCCGGATGGCGTGGTCGGCGGTCGCCAGGGCGTGGGTGAAGCCGGAGCAGACGACGTTGATGTCCATCGTGGCGGGCGCGTCCAGCCCGAGCCGGGCGGCGACCCGGGCCGCGGCGTTGGGGCTGCGGTCGGTGGCCGTGCAGGTGGCGACCAGGACCAGGTCGATGTCCTGCGGGGCGAGGCCGCTGCCGGCCAGTGCCTTGGCCGCGGCGGCGGCCGCCATCGAGTCCACGGTCTCGTCCGGCGCGGCGACGTGCCGGGTACGGATGCCGACCCGGCTGCGGATCCAGGCGTCGTCGGTCTCGACGATCTTGGCGAGGTCTTCGTTGGTGAGCACGCCGGAGGGCTGGTAATGGCCGAGAGCCAGGATCCGTGACCCGGTCATGAGTTCCCCTGTACGTGGACGTCGGTGCCTCACCAGTCTCACCCGCCGGAGATGACCGGCGGGTGAGCGATCCGCCAATGTTCCGGCTCCAGAACTGGAGACAGGTGCCAGAACTGGGCAACCCCCTGACAGTGCGGGTCAGCCGCGTCCGTCCTGCTGGACCAACGCCTTGAAACGGCGCAGTCGCAGACTGTTGCCGACGACGAAGACCGAGGAGAAGGCCATCGCGGCCCCGGCGATCATCGGGTTGAGCAGTCCGGCGGCGGCCAGCGGCAGCGCCGCCACGTTGTAGCCGAACGCCCAGAACAGGTTGCCCCGGATGGTGCCGAGGGTGGCGCGGGCCAGCCGGATGGCGTCCGCGGCGGCGCGCAGATCGCCCCGTACGAGGGTGAGGTCGCCGGCCTCGATGGCGGCGTCGGTTCCGGTGCCCATCGCCAGGCCCAGATCGGCGCGGGCGAGCGCGGCGGCGTCGTTGACGCCGTCACCGACCATGGCGACCGAGCGGCCCTCGGCCTGGAGGCGGGCGACCACGGCGACCTTGTCCTCCGGCAGCACCTCGGCGATCACCTCGTCGATGCCGACCTCGGCCGCCACCGCCTCGGCGACGGCCTTGTTGTCGCCGGTCAGCAGCACCGGGGTCAGGCCCAGCGCGCGCAGGTGGCGCACCGCCTCGGCGCTGGTGGGCTTGACCGCGTCGGAGATGACCAGGACCGCCCGCGCCTTGCCGTCCCAGCCGACGGCCACCGCGGTACGGCCCTCGGCCTCGGCCGCGGCCTTGGCGGCGGCCAGGCCCGGCGGCAGGGGCTGGGTCCACTCGTTCAGCAGCTGCTCACGGCCCACCAGGACGGCGTGGCCCTCGACGACTCCCTGGACGCCCAGGCCGGGAACGTTCCTGAAGTCCTCGGGGACCGGCAGCGCGGCGCCGGTACGGGCCTCGGCGCCGGCGGCGACGGCCCGGGCGACGGGGTGCTCGGAGGCGTGCTCCAGCGCCCCGGCCAGCCGCAGCACCTCCGCCTCCTCGACGCCCTCGGCGACATGGACGCCGGTCAGCGTCATCACGCCGGTGGTGACCGTGCCGGTCTTGTCCAGGACGATGGTGTCGGCCTTACGGGTCGACTCCAGCACCTCGGGCCCCTTGAGCAGGATGCCGAGCTGGGCGCCCCGGCCGGTACCGACCATCAGAGCGGTCGGGGTGGCCAGGCCCAGGGCGCACGGGCAGGCGATGATCAGCACGGCGACGGCGGCGGTGAAGGCGGCCACCGCACCCGCGCCGGTGGCGAGCCAGTAGCCCAGGGTGCCCAGGGCGAGCGCGATCACGGCCGGGACGAACACCGCGGAGATCCGGTCGGCGAGCCGCTGCGCCGCGGCCTTCCCGTTCTGCGCGTCCTCGACCAGCCGCGCCATCCGGGCGAGCTGGGTGTCCGCGCCGACCCGGGTGGCCTCGACCACCAGCCGGCCGCCCGCGTTGACGGTGGCTCCGGTGACGGTGTCGCCGGGGGAGACCTCCACGGGGACGGACTCGCCGGTGAGCATCGACGCGTCCACGGCGGAGGAGCCCTCGACCACCGTGCCGTCGGTGGCGATCTTCTCCCCGGGGCGCACCACGAACCGGTCGCCGACGCTCAACGCATCGGTGGGGACGCGGATTTCGCGCCCGTCGCGCAGCACCGCGACGTCCTTGGCGCCCAGCTCCAGCAGCGCCCGCAGGGCCGCGCCCGCCTTCCGCTTGGAGCGTGCCTCGAAGTAGCGGCCGGCCAGGATGAAGGCGGTGACGCCGGCCGCGGCCTCCAGGTAGATGGCGCTGCCGCCGTCGGTGCGGGCGAGGGTGAGCTCGAAGGGGTGGGTCATCCCCGGCATGCCCGCGGTGCCGAAGAACAGCGCCCATACGGACCAGCCGAGCGCCGCGAGGGTGCCCATCGAGATCAGGGTGTCCATCGTGGCGGCGCCGTGCCGCAGATTCGTCCAGGCGGCCTTGTGGAACGGCCAGGCCCCGTACGCCACCACCGGGGCGGCCAGGGTCAGCGACAGCCACTGCCAGTTGGTGAACTGGAGCGGCGGCACCATCGCCATCAGGACGACCGGGACGGCGAGGGCGAGCGAGACCAGCAGCCGCTGCCGGAGCGGGGCGAGGGCGTCGCCGGCCCCGTCCGGGCCCTCGGCGCCTGGGCTCTCCGGCGCCGGTGCGGCCGCCGGCGGCTCGGGGACCTGGGCGGTGTAGCCGGTCTTCTCGACGGTGGCGATCAGGTCCGCGGTGCCGACGCCGCTGCCCGCCGCGATGGCCACCTGCGCCTTCTCGGTGGCGTAGTTGACGGTGGCGGTGACGCCCTCCATGCGGTTGAGCTTCTTCTCGATGCGGGCGGCGCACGAGGCGCAGGTCATCCCGCCGATCTCCAGCTCGACGCCGTGCTCTCCGATCGCGGTGGTCATCAGGGCTCCTCGGTCTGCTGCGACGGCATGCGCCAAGTAGCGCATTCCCCAGGAGAAACCATATACCCCCTAGGGGTATTCCGTCAGGGAGTGCTCTGTGCGGCCCCGTACGCGTCGCCGCCCGCCGCGCGGGTCACCCGCCGGCCCATCGCCCGCAGATACGCCACCAGCTCGGGCGGCCCCTGCACCGTGAACTCGCGTCCCAGCATCGTCAGCCGCACCGCCAGCCACTCCAGCGCATCGGGGGAGCTGTGCCAGCGGCAGGACGCCTCGTCGAGCGGTTCGACCTCGCCCGCCGCCCCGCCCAGCCGGGCCGCCACCTCGGCGGCCGGTGCGTACACCGTCGCCACCGCCCGGTGGGCCGTGGCCGGGCCCTGCATCCGCGCCCGGACGTAGGCGGCCGCGTCGGCGGCGGGCAGCTCGCGCGGCGGGGTCCGTACGCCGGTGGGGAACGGCTCGGTCAGCCGGTCCACCCGGAAGATCCGCCAGTCCTCGCGGTCGTTGTCGTACGCCACCAGGTACCAGCGCCGCCCCGCCGCCACCAGCCGGTGCGGCTCCACCAGGCGCTTGGTGCGGGCGCCGGCGCCCGACCGATATGCGAAGCGCAGCCGCTCGTGGTTGGTGACGGCGGCGGCGAGCACGGTCAGATGCTCCGGGTCGACGGTCGGGCCGTCGCCGGCCGGCATCGGGACGGTGGCCGTCCCGAGCGTGCCCACCCGCCGCCGCAACCGGGCCGGCAGTACCTGTTCGAGCTTCGCCAGCGCCCGTACGGACGCCTCCTCGATGCCCTCGATGGTGTGGCCGGCCGCCGAACGCAGCCCGACCGCGATGGCCACCGCCTCCTCGTCGTCCAGCAGCAGCGGCGGCATCGCGGTGCCCGCGGCCAGCCGGTAGCCGCCCTCCGCGCCCCTCGTGGCGTGCACCGGATACCCCAGCTCCCGCAGCCGCTCGACATCGCGGCGGATGGTCCGGGAGGTGACCCGCAGCCGCTGGGCCAGCTCACTGCCCGGCCATTCGCGCGGGGTCTGCAACAGGGACAGCAGATTCAGCAGTCGTGCCGATGTCTCGCTCATGGGACCGATGATGCCCCTCCCAATAGGACCGGTCCTGTCCTATAGCGCTCCTAACGTCAGGGACGGCAGAGAGCCGCCGGCGTCCTGAACCGCCGGCGCCGCGCGCCATGACGCACCGACCAGAGCCCCGGGAGACCGCATGACCACCACCACCGTCCCGACCGCCCCCGACGCGGCCGGCCGCAGACGCTGGATCGCGCTCGCCGTCGTCCTCACGGCCGGCTTCATGGACCTGGTCGATGCGACCATCGTCAACATCGCGCTGCCCAGCATCCGGCAGGACACCGGCGCCGGCTTCAGCGCCCTCCAGTGGGTCACCGCCGGCTACGCCCTCGCCTTCGCCCTCGGCCTGATCACCGGCGGCCGGCTCGGCGACATCTACGGCCGCAAGCGGCTCTTCCTGCTCGGGATGGCCGGCTTCACCCTGGCCTCCGCCCTCTGCGGCCTCGCCGCGACCCCGGGGGTGCTGGTCGGCGCGCGGGTGCTCCAGGGCGCGATGGCGGCGCTGATGGTGCCCCAGGTGCTGGCGATCATCCATGTCAGCTTCCCCGCCGAGGAACGCGGCAAGGTCTTCGGGATGTTCGGTGCGGTGATGGGCCTCGGTGCGGTCTGCGGCCCGCTGATCGGCGCCCTGCTCACGGAGGGCAACCTCTTCGGCCTGGAATGGCGCCCGATCTTCCTGATCAACCTGCCGGTCGGCATCGCCGGCATCCTGCTCGGCCGCCACTTCATCACCGAGTCCCGGTCCCCTCAGGCGCTGCGCCTCGACCTCGTCGGTACCGCGCTGGCCACCGTGGGCCTGCTGATGCTGCTCTACCCGCTCACCCAGGGGCAGGAGTCCGGCTGGCCGCTGTGGGGCTTTGTGTCGATGGCCGCGAGCCCGCTGGTCCTGGCGCTCTTCGTCCGCTACGAGCACCTCAAGGCCCGCAAGGACGGCTCCCCGCTCGTCGAGCTCTCCCTCCTCAAGATCAGGACCTTTGCGGCGGGCGCCGGCGTCCAGCTGACGTTCGGTGCGGTCGGCGGCCTCTTCTTCCTCATCTGGACGCTCCATATGCAGCTGGGTCTGGGCTGGAGCGCGCTGCACGCCGGACTGACCGGGGTGCCGTTCTCGCTGGCCTGCTCGGCCGCGGCCGGGATATCCGTCCAGAAGCTGGTGCCGCGCTTCGGACGCAAGGTGATGCAGGCCGGCGCGCTGATCATGCTGGCGGGTGCGCTGCTCTACCTCGAGGAGGCGGGGCGTCACGGCACCGCGCTGACGTCCTGGCAGATGGTGCCGGCCATGGTGCTGCTGGGCGCAGGGATGGGGCTGATCGTCGCCCCGATCACCGATGCGGCGATCTCCGATGTGCCGGCCGCGCACTCCGGCTCGGCGTCCGGCATCTTCAACACCACCCGCCAGCTGGGCATGGCGCTGGGCCTGGGCCTGTCGTCGGTGGCCTTCTTCGGGGTCGCCGACGGCACGGGGGAGGCGGGCGGCGCCGCGCGGGGGACCTCGTTCGTCGACGCCACCACCCATGCCCTGTGGTGGGTCTCGGCCGGCCTGGTCCTCGTCTTCGGCCTGCTGTTCCTGCTGCCGCGCCGGGCCCGTACGCAGCACACGGCGGAGCGCCCGGCGGCGGACGACGGGGCCGGGTCGGAACCGCAGCCGGCGCTGGCCGGCTGAGCCACGGACGGCGGCGAGCACCTGCCCAGGGTGCGGGCCGGCGAAGTCCTGGCGGGCTCCACGGAGTTGACGGCCGGCACGGTCACGGTGGGGCCGCAGGCCCGGGGGCGGCCGGCTCCGGCGGGCGGCCCGGGCCGTGGCCGGCCGGGTAAAAACGCCCCCTCCGGCATACCGTCCGCGGGCCGTCGCGGGCCATACTGGCCGGGTGTCGATGATCAGCAACCTCCGCAAGGCCGTCCGGCTGCCGCAGCCGCGCACCCGGGGTGTCGACCTCAGCCACCCGGCCCGTTCGCCGCTGGGCACCGCCGTGGTGAACTGCGCGGTGTACGTGGACGGTGTGCGGCAGAACGGCAACCACCCCGCCGATGTGGCGATACGGCAGGTCCGCAGATCCGGCCGGGGATTTGTCTGGATCGGGCTGCATGAGCCGTCCGAGAGGGAATTCTCCGGAATTGTCGAGCTGTTCGGGCTGCATCCGCTCGCCGTCGAGGACGCGGTCCACGCCCACCAGCGGCCCAAGCTGGAGCACTACGACGATGCGCTGTTCACGGTCTTCAAGACGGTCCGCTACGTCGAGCACGACCGTCTCACCGACACCAGCGAAGTCGTCGAGACCGGCGAGATCATGGTCTTCACCGGCACCGACTATGTGATCACGGTGCGGCACGGCGGACACGGCTCACTGGGACCGCTGCGCGAGCACCTGGAGTCCGAGCCCGAGCAGCTGTCGCTCGGTCCGTCCGCCGTACTGCACGCCATCGCCGACCTCGTCGTGGACGACTATCTCGACGTCACCGCCGCCGTCCAGGACGACATCGACGACGTCGAGAGCGAGGTCTTCTCGGTACGCGGCAGCGTCGGGGCCGGCCGGATCTACCAGCTCAAACGCGAACTGCTCGAACTCAAGCGGGCGGTGGCCCCCTTGGACCGGCCGATGCAGGAGCTGGCCACCCGGCCGATGCGGCAGCTCGACCCCCGGATCAAAACGTACTTCCGGGACGTCGCCGACCATCTCGACCGGGTCACCGAGCAGATCACCGCCTTCGACGAACTGCTCAACTCGATACTCCAGGCCCATCTCGCCCAGGTCACCGTCGCCCAGAACGAGGACATGCGCAAGATCAGCGCCTGGGTGGCGATCCTCGCCGTACCGACCATGATCTGCGGGGTGTACGGCATGAACTTCGAGCACATGCCGGAGAAGCACTGGACCTTCGGCTACCCGCTGGTGATGGCGGTGATCGTGACCCTGTGCTGGACGATCCACCGCGGCTTCAAACGGAACGGCTGGCTCTAGGACCGAGCCGGGGGGCGTCTTCGCGGCCACACGAAAGCGGTGGGGCTCGGGAGGAGCCCCACCGCGTGGGCGGCGCAGGATGCGAGGGCTGGTGGGGATACGAGGGCCGGCCGCCAGGTTCCGGCACTCGTCAGCCCCAGGCCGTATGCGGACCGATGGTAGTCAGCCAGCTCCGGACCGCGGGCCACCGCCGAACTCGTGATGCAGCAACTGCTTCATGTGCATCGTGGTGGAGAAGGTGTGAGGTACGGGGAGTGTCCTGACGGCGCTGTCAGGACGCCTTGCCGAAGTGGACGCCCTTCAGGCCGTTGGCCCACAGCTCTTCCACCTTGGCGCGCTCGTTCTCGTCCGGCTGGCTGTTCTGGCAGGACGTGCCGGGGCCGCCGCCGGACATCAGCTCGCTGCACGGGCCCTCGTAGTGGTCCGGCAGGCCCAGCACATGGCCGGTTTCGTGCGCGGTGACGCGGGTCGAGTTGTACTCCTGGTTCTGCTGGTAGTCGAGGAAGACGAAGCCCTTGCCGTGGCCGTCGGTGCTGGCGTACGACCCGTTCGGGTCGTTGCCTTCCTTGTACTGGAAGTCGCCGCCGCTGCCTTCCTGCAACTGGACATTCTTGACGGCGCTGTTCCAGATCGACGCGCTCTCGGCTATCTGGCTCTTGAACGTGGGGGCCGCGCTGGCGTCATAGGTGACGGTGACCGAGGCCGCGTTCGGATGGGCCTTCATCTTGGCCCGGGCCGACTTGATCACGGCTTCGAAGAACGCCTTGGTGTTGGCCTTCTCGGCCGCCGAGCCGTTGTACGCCGCGATCGAAGCCGGGGTGCTGTGAGAGGAGTGAGTGGCGGAGGAGGGGGTAACTGCGGATACCGGCGCCGCGCCTGCGAGCGCGGCGACGAGGCCCAGACCGAGCGCTGCCGACAGCGCCGTCCGAGGAGATCTCATGTGGGGGGCTCCTTAATCTCCGAGGGCCGTACGGTCGCCGTGTGGGGCGGCGACCGGGGCCCTGCGGATTTCTTGGTGCCGTTGAGTCTGGACGGAGTTCACCCGGAAGACGGAGATGCCAAGTGGCGATAGCGTCAGCCAATACCCCTCGGAAAAAGGCGAGTTCCGACGGGTTTGGGAGTCTGGTGTGACGGATGCCCGGTCGTTATGCTCCCGACGTGGAGCTCGAGGTAAGGCATCTTCGCGCATTGTGCGCCATCGCGGACTCCGGCAGCGTACGCAAGGCGGCCCGGCAGCTCGGCATGACTCAGCCTTCCCTGACGACCCAGCTCCACCGCATCGAGAAGGCCCTCGGTGGCCAGCTCTTCTTCCGTGAGCCGACCGGCAGCCGACCCACCCCGCTGGGGCACTCGGTGCTGTGCCGGGCCCGGCCGATAGTGGCCGAAATGCGGGCGCTTCTTGACGAAGTTGCCTCTGCCTCACAGCGCGAACAGGGCGCCCGGCTGCACATCGGCAGCACCAACAGCCCCGCCGTCGCCGGCTGGCTGCGCCGGCTACGGGTGCGGCTGCCGGAGACGGATACCACGATAAGGACCGATGTGTCCGCCAATGCCCTGTTGCACATGGTGGCCACGGGGCAGCTCGACGCCGCGTTCGTGCACGAGGTCGAGGGCGCGCCGCTGCGTGTGCCCGACGGACTGGTCGAACATGAATTGATCGCCAGGGAACCGCAGTTCATCGCGCTGGCGGAGACCCACCCGGCGGCCGCCCAGGAGATCGTCCGGGTCGCCGACCTCGCCGACGACCACTGGATGGTCGACCCGACCGTGGACGGCGAATGGGCCGGTTTGCGCCGGATCTGGGCCGCGGCCGGTATCAACCCCCGGGTGGCGCACGGCGATTACCTCACCACGGTGGATCTGGTCACGGCCGGTGAGGTGGTCACCCCGTGCCAGCCGACCGCCCGCGCCCGGCCCGGGATGGCGATCCGCCCGCTCTACGGCGACCCGCTGGCCGTACGGCTCTTCATGGCCTGCCGCCAGGAGGGCACCCCGGCCGCCTCCCCGGACGAGCTCTTCGCCGATCTGACCGCCTCGTACATGGAGATCGCCTGGGCGAGCGACGCGTACCGGGCCTGGCTCGTCCGCCATGACGGGCCGCTGCCGGTGGCCACGTAGGGCCCGGTTTCGGACGACCGGCCCTACGAGCCGGGCCGCTGCTCCAAGGCCCGCTGCTCCAACAGCGTCCGCTCGCGGGCATTGCGGGTCAGGGCGGCCGCCCGCAGAAACTCCTCCCTGGCCTCCGCCGCCCGCCCCAGCCGGGCCAGCAGATCGCCCCGTACGCTCGGCAGCAGATGGTATCCGGCCAGCGCCGGCTCCGCCGCCAGCGCGTCGACGACGGCCAGCCCCTGCTCGGCCCCGAACGCCATGCCCACCGCGACCGCCCGGTTGAGTTCCACCACCGGCGACGGCGCGACCTGCGCCAGCGCCCCGTACAGCACCGCGATCCGCGGCCAGTCCGTCTCCTGCGCGGTGCGCGCCCGGGCGTGGCAGGCGGCGATCGCGGCCTGGAGGGCGTACGGGCCGACCGTTCCGCCCAGCTCCTCGGCGCGGGCGAGCGCGGCCAGTCCCCGGCGGATCAGCAGCCGGTCCCAGCGCGCGCGGTTCTGCTCCAGCAGCAGCACCGGCTCCCCGGCAGGGCCGGTCCGCGCGGCCGACCGCGAGGCCTGGATCTCCATCAGCGCCACCAGCCCGTGCGCCTCGGGCTCCTGCGGCAGCAGCCCGGCCACCATCCGGCCCAGCCGCAGCGCGTCCTCACACAGGGCCGGCCGCATCCAGTCGTCCCCGGCCGTGGCCGCGTACCCCTCGTTGAAGACCAGGTAGATCACTTCGAGCACCGACGACAGCCGCTCGCCGAGCTCGTCCCGGCCCGGCACCTCGAACGGCACCCGCGCCTCGGCGAGCCGCTTCTTCGCCCGGACGATCCTCTGCTGCACGGTCGCCTCGGACACCAGGAAGGCCCGCGCGATCTCATCGGTCCGCAGCCCGCCCACCAGCCGGAGGGTCAGTGCGACCCGGGCCTGGGTGGACAGCACCGGATGGCAGGCGATGAAGACCAGCCGCAGCAGATCGTCCTCGATCTCCGCACCGTCCACCACCCGCTCGAAATCGGCCTCCGCCCAGCCGGGTTCGCCCTCCGCCTCCCGCCCCAGCACCTCGACCTTCCGCGCCAGCCGCTCCTGTCTGCGCAGCAGGTCGACCGCGCGGTTCCTGGCGGTGGCCATCAGCCAGGCACCCGGGTTGTCCGGGACACCGGTTTTCGGCCATCGCTCCAGCGCGGCCACCAGGGCGTCCTGCGCCAGCTCCTCGGCGAGCCCCACATCCCGTACGATCCGCGTCAGCCCGGCGATCAGCCGGGCCGATTCGATCCGGAACACCGCCTCGACCGCGCGATGCGCCTCACCGTTTGCCGCTCCAGCCGTCACGGCCACCCATCAGAGCAGCCGGGCCCCGCCGCGGCAATCCACCACCACGGACGAGGCCCCGGCCGGCGCACCGCTGCGTCACGCATCCGCCCCCGGCGGCTCCTCCACCTGCCGGATCTCGGACGTCAGCGTCCACTCGTCGCCGTGCACCCGCAGGAACCGCTTCGCCCATTCGACGGCCTCCTCCTTCGATGCGGCCTGGATGAGGGCGTAGCCGCCGATGACCTCCTTGGCCTCGGTGAACGGCCCGTCGGTCGCGGTGATCTTCCCGCCCGAGAGATGCAGCCGGGTGGCCTGCGCGCTCGGTGTGAGCCCGGCGGTGTCCAGCAGCACCCCGGCCTTGGTCATCTCGTCGAGCAGCTTGCCCATCTCCGCGATCAGCTCCGGGCTGGGCCCGCCGGCCGGCACCGCGTTCTCGTCGATCTTGAGCAGCATCATGAAACGCATGACGGTCTCCTTCTGGCTCTGTCTGTCTCTGTTCGTCCGTATGACCGGGACGGAATCAGTGGCCTGAACCGGCCGCTGACCGGTGGCTCGAATCCGCCCCCTTACTTACGCGACGAACGGCCGGCACCGGGATCGACACCACGAACGGACATTTTTTTTCTCCCGCTTTCCTTCCGGAGCCCTCCGCTCGGCCAACCGTGTGAAAGGCGCCGTCCCGGGCTATGGACAGCGGTCCGGGGGCGCGGGCATGGCGGAGGGTTGGGGGCTCGATCGTGGTGGGCCAAGCCTGGAGACCCTGTGGACGGCACCTCTTCCCTCGTCCTGTTGCTGCTGTTCGCATGGTGTCTGTGCGCACGGCGGATGGAGCGCTTCGAACTCACCGCTCCGGTCGCCTTCGTGCTGGCGGGCCTGCTGCTCGCCGAGGGCACAGGGGTCCTCGACCTCGCCCTCCCGCACGAGACGGTCAAGGTGCTCGCGGAGATCACCCTGGTGTGGGTGCTCTTCACCGACGCCGCACGGCTCTCCTTCCGGGCCCTGCGGCCGGAACTCGGCCTCTGCGTACGGCTGCTGGGGATCGGACTGCCGCTGTGCGTGGGTCTCGGCACACTGCTCGCGGCGGTCCTGCTCCCCGGGGTCTCGGGGTGGGCCGCCCTGTACGTCGGGGCCGCGCTGGCACCGACGGATGCCGCGCTGGGCGCCACCATGATGGTCAACCCCGAGGTCCCGTCGCGGGTCCGCCGGATCATCAATGTGGAGAGCGGCCTCAACGACGGCATCGCGACGCCGCTGGTGGTGCTCGCCCTGGCCGGTGTCTCCGCGGCCGAGGGCGCCACCGGCCCGGACGCCCCCGGTCACGCCGTGGTGCAGCTCATGGTCGGTGCGGCGTACGGCATTGCGCTGGGGCTGGCCGCCGGATGGCTGCTGCGGACCACGCTGCGCGCCGGCTGGGCGGCCGAGGACTTCGCCGGGGCGGGCGTGCTGGCCCTGGCCCTCCTCGGCTACACCTCCGCCCTCGCGATCGGCGGGAACGGTTTTGTCGCCGCCTTCGTCGCCGGGCTGGCCTTCGGCACTGTGCACGGCGCACCGCCGCGGGTGCTGCTCTACGCGGAGCAGTCCGGGGCGCTGCTCTCCGTACTGGTGTGGCTGGTCTTCGGCGCCCTCCTGCTCCCGGAGGTGTGGGCCCACCTCACCTGGCAGGCCGTGCTCTACGCCGTGCTGAGCCTGACGGTGGTCCGGATGCTGCCGGTGGCGCTGTCCCTGGCCGGAAGCGGACTGGACCTGCGGACCGTGCTGTTCGTGGGATGGTTCGGCCCCCGCGGACTGGCCTCGGTCATCTTCGGACTGCTCGCGGTCGAGCAGCTGACCGGCCCCGGCCGTCGGGCGCTCGTCCCGGTGGTCGGCTGCACCGTCCTCCTCAGCGTCCTCGCCCACGGCCTCACCTCCGCGCCCCTGGCGAAGCGTTACGGCAGGGCGGCGGCCGCCGGCGCGGGCCCGCGGGGCGCGGTGGCGCCGGAACTGCCCGTCAGGGGAATGGCGGCGGGCGGTATGCACCGGGCCCGCAAAGCCCGGTGACACCGAGCGCTGACGCGCGACGAAGGCCATCAGGATCCAGACCCGCCCCATGACCGAAGAGGAAAAGACGACGCGGTGCGGCAACGCGAGCCCCGGCCACGGCAGTCGGCGCACCGTGCGGTGACCGCCTGACACACCAGCCCCAGGTCTGTGACCTGGGGGCTTCTGGCATGGAGCGGGTGACGGGAACCGAGTCGGCGCTGTGTTCTCGCGGTCAGCCGTGGTCCTTCTTCGCCGTCACGGCGAAGTCGCCCCGGATGCCGTTGCCGGCCATTCCGGGCTTGCAGGCGGTGGTGTAGGAGCCGGGCTTGGTGATCTTCACGGTCATGGTGCGGGAGGTGCCGGGGCCGATGCCCTCGACCTCGCTGACCACTTTGTGGTCCGGGCTGTAGAGGTAGAACTCGGTGATCCTGCCACCCTTGTTGGCGACCTCGAAGCTGATGGACCCGGTTGGTGCGGAGGTCCGGGAGAGCTTGCAGGCGTCATCGGTGGACTCGACCGTGATGGCTCCCCGCTTCCCGCCGCTGTTGTGGCCGCTGTTCTTCTCGGCGCACGCGGCCAGCAGGGCGAGGGGGCTGACGGTGAGCAGGGCAAGGGTGGTGGATCGGGTCACGCGAGAGGTCACGACGGGCTCCAGAGGGGCATACGGGGGACGGGCAGCGCGCAGCTTAGGCGAGGGACAGGCCTGGGTGTCCAGATACTTATCCTTCCGCTGCCGCTCGAACGGGCTGGTCGGCCTGTCGACGGTGTGTCAACTTGCCTTCTGACTAAGGGAGTCCCTTCGGCGGCGTCGGATGTGCGAGCAATGTCCGTAATGCGAGAGGGGTTGACTCGCGCACGACAGCTCTTTAGGTTCGCCTTACCTTACTTCCTACCGAAGGTTTTCAGCCATGCCTAGGTCCTCGCTGCGTTCGCTCGCCCTCGCCGTCCCGCTGGCCCTCGCCCTGACGGCTTGCGGCGGCGCCGATTCCGGCAAGGCCGAGAAGGCGCCCGCCAAGGGTCAGGCGAAGGAGACCGCACCGGCCGGCGTGGCGCACCAGCACACCGTGCTGGAGGCGGAGATCGCGGCCAAGGGCGGCGAGGTCAAGGCCGGCGAGTACCGCATCGGCTACATCGTCGAGGCGGCCGAGCCGTGGTTCCACGGCGAGCACGGCGAGCACGGGAAGCTGGTCCACCGTGAGCCGGCCAAGGGCGAGACCCACCACATCGAGATCATCCCGATGGAGGCCAAGACCGGCCGCATCGTCCCGGATGTGCCGATCCGCCTCGAAGTCGTCGACAGCAAGGGCAAGGTCGTCCAGGCCCAGGACCTGAACTTCTACTACGCCGAGTTCTTCCACTACGCCAACAACTTCTCCATCCCCAAGGGCGGCAAGTACACCCTGCGGGCCACCCTGGAGCGGCCGACGTTCCTGCGGCACGGCGGCAGCGGTGAGAAGCCCCCGCTCAGCGAGAAGACCACCGCGACGTTCCGCAATGTGGAACTCACCTCGGAGAACTGACCGGTGGCCCCAACCTCCAATCTGCCGGTGGCCGCTCCGCGGCCCCGGCACACCGGGGCACCCGGGTGGGCCGCGTCCGGCGACGGCGCCGCAGCCGGTGCCGCCCCGCCCACCCCGGCCTGGGCACTCGTCGCCCTGGGAGTTCTGAGCTGCGCCACCCTTGCGGCCGCCTGCTGGGTTGCCGGCCATGTGCACGCCGACCCGTCGCTCCAGATGGCCGCTCGCTTTCTGCATCTCGTGGCGCTTGTCGTCGGGCTGGGCTCCGTGCTCGCCGTCGACTGGTTCGCCCTCCTGTGGTTGCTCGGACGGCGTCGGCTGGCCGACGTCCTGCGTACCGCCTGCACGCTTCAGGTCCCCATCTGGCTGGGGCTGGCCGGCCTGGTCGTCACCGGCCTGTTCCTCCGCCCGGACCTGGGGTCGCCGCTGACCGCCGTCAAGTTGGGGCTCGTGCTGGCCATCACCCTCAATGGTCTGTACGCCCATCGGCTCGGGCAGCGCCTCGAACTGTGCGGCAACGCCCGGGTGTCCCGCCCCCTGCGCATCCGGTCCGGTATCGCTGCCGCCGTAAGCCAGCTCGGCTGGTGGGGCGCCAGCCTGATCGGCTTCCTCAACGGCCACTCCTGACCGCTCCTGAGGGCGGTCATCCTTCGGCGCGGGCGGGGCCGACGCGCACCGTCAGCCGTACCGCGCTGCTCGTGAGGCCCGCGATGTTCCGCAGACTCCATAAAGAATCCGGTCACGGGCCTCACCGGCGTATATGACGCACTCGGCCGGAATGCGGTCAGAGGCGGCGTACCCGTGCAGCGATCCCATGGCCGAGCAAGAGGTAAATCACCGCGGGCAGGCCGTAATTGAGAAATACCCGCAGACCTTCGGTCTCCATGGTGAAGATGTCCTGGGACCAGCCGGCGAGCCAGTCGGCCATACCGTGCACAAAGCCGACGAAGGCATTTCCCTGGTTGGCCTCGAGCAGGTACAGCAGGATCCACAGGCCCAGAAAGCCTGCGGCAATGTCCGCGACCGTATGGATGATCAAGGCCGTCCGGTGCGCTCCGGAGCCGTCCCGGCGGGGCCTTTGGGTGTCCCGGTTTTGGCTGTAAGGGCCGTAGGTGTCGCTTACGGGCATGGGTTCATGAGGGCTGTTCATGCCCCCCTGCTTGCCTCGCCCGAGGGCGCGAAACCTTTCTCAAACCTGCGATTGCATATCGGTTCGGGCCACGGCCGGAACGGTGCCTTTGCTGCAAAAATCGATGCCCGGACTTCACCTGGAATTCTTACCCGTACCGGTGTGAACACCGAACTCTCACATTCTGGTTCGGCACATCCGGCGGTTCGCCTCAGGGGTGGTAGAGCGCGCGGACGCGGTCCGGGTCGGCCGGGCCGGTGGCGGGAAGGGGCAGGAAGTAGCGCACCTGCCACTCCTGGGTGGTGCGGGCCTGGCGGCTGGTCGTGGTCACCCACGGCGGGTAGACGCGGAAGCCCCGCTTCCCGCCGGCGCCGTCGCGCGAGAGGATGCCCCGCACGCCCAGCGCCTCGCGCGGAAAGACGAAGTGCCCGTAGCAGTTACCTTCGCGGCTGCTGATGACGAAGAGGTCGACCGGGTCCTCGACGCCGAACGGCCGGATCGGGCCGCCACCGTGGGGCCGCTGCCACAGCGTGACGAACTGGCCCACCTTCGTCGGGGTGGTCTTTGCCACCCGGAACCTGACGGCCAGGCCGTCCAGGGTGAACGTATGCGCCCCGTACTCGGCGCTCTCCGCCTCGGGCACCGGCCGCGAGCAGACAAAGCCGCCCGGTTCGTACACCGCAGCCTGGGCCGCGCGAAGCTCGTCGTGCATCCCGTCATCATTCCACTCCCGCCGGCACCCGCCTCCAGCAGGCCGGAGGCCGAGGCCCGGCCGGAGCTTCGAGCCCGGCGGGCTGCCGCGCGCACCGGTGGCCGGGCGAAGAAGACCGCACCCGCTCCGTCATGGACGCCGTGCTCGGCGGCCTGCGGACCGGGTGCGGACAGATAGGCGAAGTGACCCGCGGAAGTGCGGGCCGGGACGCCTAGGCAAGGCTCAGGCCTTCTTCGTCTCCCAGAAGATCCGGTCGATCTCGGCGATGAGCTCCAGCGCCTTCTCGCCCGTCTTCGGGTCGTTGGAACCCTTGGCGGTGCTCAGGGCCTTGAGGGTGTCGTTGACCAGCTGGTGCAGCTGCGGGTACTTCTCGAAGTGCGGGGGCTTGAAGTAGTCGCTCCACAGCACCGACACGTGGTGCTTGGCCAGCTCGGCGCGCTGCTCCTTGATCAGGACGGCGCGGGTGCGGAAGTCCGCGTCCTCGTTGGCCTGGTACTTCTCCTGGACGGCCTTGACCGACTCGGCCTCGATGCGGGCCTGGGCCGGGTCGTACACGCCGCAGGGCAGGTCGCAGTGGGCGCTGACCTTCACCTTGGGGGCGAACAGGCGCGAAAGCATGTTCAGTCCTTCCTCGTGATCGTCTTCTCAGGTGCGAGATTACTCGGTGGGGGAAGGCTTTTCTCGGGCGGCCCGGGGGTCTTAGGGCAAAAGTCCGGTGTCACGCTGGGACTGTTGGAGGATGGGCCGGTGAGCGGGTCGGACCGGGAGGTACGGGATGCCGGAGCGGGTGGATGAGCGCGGGCCGGAGCAGGGCGAGGGCGCGGAGCGCGGCGGGCTGCTGCGGGCGTTCGGGCTGGCCGAGGTCTACAACCCGTCAATGGTGCCGACGCTGCAACCCGGTGACCAGCTGGTGGTGCGGTACGGGGCGGCGGTGCGGCCCGGTGACGTGGTCGTGCTGCGGCATCCGTTCCGGCAGGACCTGCTGATCGTCAAGCGGGCCGTACGGCGGTGCGGCGGCGGCTGGTGGGTCCAGGGGGACAATCCGTTCGTCGAGAACGACAGCCGGGAATTCGGGGCCGTTCCGGACGAACTGGTGCTCGCCCG
The DNA here is from genome assembly GCF_055575375.1 of Streptomyces sp. NPDC034111. Classification (NCBI taxonomy): domain Bacteria; kingdom Bacillati; phylum Actinomycetota; class Actinomycetes; order Kitasatosporales; family Streptomycetaceae; genus Streptomyces; species Streptomyces sp. NPDC034111. Next base: position 175,011 of record NZ_JBVIST010000007.1, read on the forward strand.
CGCCTGGGTGCGCCTCCGGCCGCCGCGCGGGATTCAGCGGTCGGTCGCCGGGGTGCTGTCCTGGGCGGTGTCGGCGGTCCGCCCCGTACGGGCCGAGCGCTCGCTCTCCAGGCGCTTGCGGGCGCGGTAGGCGGCGACGTTGGCGCGGGTGGCGCAGCGGTCGGAGCAGTAGCGCCGCGAGCGGTTGGTGGAGGTGTCGAGGTAGACGTTGCGGCAGGGGGCCGCCTCGCAGATGCCCAGGCGGTCCACGCCCAGTTCGGTGAGGTGGAAGGCCAGGCCCATACAGGCGGTCGCGGTGAAGCCGGCCGTCGCGTTGGCGGCGTGGTCGGCGATGTGCATGTGCCACTTGGGGCGGCCGTCGTCGTCCCGGTACTCATGGCCGGAGATCTGCGGGCTGACCGGGAACTCCATCATCAGGGCATTCAGCAGGTCCACGGCCAGCGCCTCGTCGCCGGCGGCGGCGGCCTCGAAGACCGCGCGCAGCCGGGAGCGGACCGTACGCAGCCGGGTCACATCGCTGTCGGTGGCGCGCCGGGCGGCCTGCTGGGACGGGCCGAAGAGTTCGCGTACGGCCTCGACCGAGGTGAGGCTGTCGCCGCCGCGCTCGGGCTGCTCGGTGTTGACCAGTCGCACGGCGTAGTCCGAGTAATAGGCCAGTTCCACTTGTAGTCCTTACGGGCGGGGGTTAGGGTGCGGGTGTGTGCGTAGTAATAGGCGTTGTTACTACGAGGGTATTACGGCCCGGAGGGGAAGCGATGACCGAGACCGTCGTCGGCGCCGATTGGCAGGCGTGGCAGCGCAGTTGGGACCGTCAGCAGGAGTGGTACCTCCCCGACCGCGAGGAGCGGTTCCGGGTGATGCTCGACATGGTCGAGGCGCTGGTGGGCCCCGCGCCCCGGGTACTGGATCTGGCGTGCGGTACGGGCAGTATCTCCGACCGGCTGCTCAAGCGGTTCCCGGAGGCCGAGAGTGTGGGCGTCGATCTGGATCCCGCGCTGCTGGCCATCGCGGAAGGGTACTTCGAGGGCGAGTCCCGGGTCCGCTTCGTACGGGCGGACCTGAAGGACCCGCGGTGGACCGAGAAGCTGCCGCACGACACCTACGACGCGGTGCTCACCGCCACCGCGCTGCACTGGCTGCACACCGAGGACCTGCGCGGGCTCTACGGGCAGCTCGGCCGGCTCGTACGGGACGGCGGCGTCTTCCTGAACGCCGACCACATGCCCGAGGAGTCCACCCCGCGGATCAACGCCGCCGAGCGGGCCTTCCGGCATGCGCGGATGGACGCGGCGAAGGCGGCCGGCGCGGTCGACTGGGCCGGCTGGTGGCAGCTGGCCGCCGCCGACCCGCGGCTGGCAGGACCGACCGCCGAGCGCTTCGAGATCTACGGCGAGCACGCGGACGGGGACACCCCGTCGGCGTCCTGGCACTCCGCCGCCCTGCGTGACTCGGGCTTCGCCGAGGCGCGGGCGGTGTGGGCCTCGCCCAGGGACGCCATGGTGCTGGGCCTGAAGTAGCCGGGCGGGAACACGGCGCGGCCCGCCGTCGCGGTGGAGGTCTCCCTCCTGCGACGGCGGGCCGCGCCGTGTTCCGCTACAGCACCTTCGAGAGGAACGACTTCGTCCGCTCGTGCTGCGGATTGCCCAGTACCTCGCGCGGGTGGCCGGACTCGACGACCACGCCGTCGTCCATGAAGACCAGCGAGTCGCCGACCTCGCGGGCGAAGCCCATCTCATGGGTCACGACGATCATCGTCATGCCGTCCGCGGCCAGGTCCTTCATGACGTCCAGGACATCACCGACCAGCTCCGGGTCGAGCGCCGAGGTCGGCTCGTCGAAGAGCATCAGCTTGGGCTCCATCGCCAGCGCACGGGCGATGGCGACACGCTGCTGCTGGCCGCCGGAGAGCTGCGAGGGGTAGTTCCCGGCCTTGTCGGCGAGGCCGACGCGGTCCAGGAGCTTGGTCGCCCGCTCGCGGGCGGCGGCCTTGGACTCGCCCTTGACCTGGATCGGCGCCTCCATGACGTTCTCGATCGCGGTCATGTGCGGGAAGAGGTTGAAGCGCTGGAAGACCATGCCGATGTCCCGGCGGCGGGCGGCGACCTCCTTGTCGCGCAGCTCGTAGAGCTTGCCGTTGTGCTCGCGGTAGCCGACCAGTTCGCCGTCGACGGAGAGCCGTCCGGCGTTGACCTTCTCCAGGTGGTTGATGCAGCGCAGGAACGTCGACTTGCCGGAGCCGGACGGGCCGATCAGGCAGAAGACCTCCCGGGGCGCGACCTCCAGGTCGATGCCCTTGAGGATGTGCGCCGCGCCGAAGGACTTGTGGACGCCCTCGGCCTTGACCATCGGGCCGCCGCTGGTGCCGGCGGTCTTGCTCGTCGTGATCTTGGTGGTCATCCGACACCTCCGGGGCGGTTGAAGCCGCCGGACAGCTTCGCCTTGGCGCGCTGGAGCGGGGTGAGTGGGAGCTGGCGGCTGGAGCCGCGGGCGTAGTAGCGCTCAAGGTAGTACTGCCCGATGCTGAGCACCGTAGTGGCGATCAGGTACCAGGCGGCGGCGAGGATCAGCATCTCGACCACCACACCGGAGTCCCGGCCGACGTTCTGCGCGGCCTGGAGCAGGTCGTAGTACTGGACGGCGATCACCAGCGAGGAGGTCTTCAGCATGTTGATGACCTCGTTGCCGGTCGGCGGCACGATCACCCGCATCGCCTGCGGCACGATGATCCGGCGCAGCGTCTTGGCGTGGCTCATGCCCAGCGCGTGCGCCGCCTCGGTCTGGCCCTCGTCGACGGCGTTCAGACCGGCCCGGCAGATCTCCGCCATGTACGCCGCCTCGTTGAGGCCGAGGCCCAGCAGCGCGCACAGGAACGGGGTCATGAAGTCCGACCACTCGTCCTTGTAGATCGGCATGATGTCGATGTACTGGAAGACGAGACCCAGGTTGAACCACAGGAACAGCTGGACGTAGACCGGCGTACCGCGGAAGAACCAGACGTAGAACCAGGCGACGGTGGACGTCACCGGGTTCTTGGACTGGCGCATCACCGCGAGGATCACGCCGCCCACGATGCCGATGATCATCGAGAGCACGGTGATCAGCAGGGTGTTGCGCAGACCCTTGAGGATGTCCGCGTTGAACATGTACTCCGGGATCGCGCCCCAGTTGACGTTCCCGGAGGCGAAGGCCCGGCCGAGCAGGGCGAGCAGTCCGAGGACGACGATCGCCGCCACCCAGCGGCCGTAATGCCGGACCGGGATGGCCTTGATGGGCTCGGGCTGGGGCGGCGGAGCGTCCGCCGGCGGCTGGGCCGACTTGTCGACGTCAACTGACACGGATGTTGCCTTTCAGCATTCTGCGGGTGGTCAAGGTGGTCAAAGGGGACGGGACGGCTGCCGGCGGCTCAGGTGCCGCCATTGAGCTTCACTTCCTTGACCGCCGCGTCCTTGACGTCCCACTTGTCCAGGACCTTGGCGTACGAGCCGTTCTTGATCGTGAGTTCCACGGCGGCCTTCAGCGCATCGCGCAGCTTCTCCTGGCCCTTGGGGACCGCGATGCCGTACGGGGCCGCCTTGAGCGGGGCGCCGCCGACCATCTGGAAGTCCTTGCCGCCTCCGGAGACCTTCACCGCGTACGCCGCGACCGGGTAGTCGCTGGAGACGGCGTCCACACCGCCGGTCCGCAGCCGGGTCTGGGCCTCGGAGTCGTTGTCGAACGCCTCGATGGCGATCGGCTCCTCGTCGTTCTTCTTGCAGGCCTTGGACTTGTCCTTGGCCAGGTCGTGCGAGACCGTGCCGCGCTGCACCGCGATCTTCTTGCCGCAGAGGGTTTCCCAGCCGTCGATGCCGTTGGTCTTGCCCTTCTGGGTGTAGAGCGAGACGCCGACGTTGAGGTAGTCGATGAAGTCGACGCCCTGGCCGATCTTCTTGCCGGTGTTGCTGTCGATGCCCTCCTGGCGCTCCTTGGTGTCCGTCATCGCCGACATCGCGATGTCGTAGCGCTTGGACTTCAGACCGCCCATGAGGGTGTCGAAGGTGGCGTTGTTGAAGTTGAGCTTGATGCCCAGCGCCTTCTCCATCGCCGCCGCAAGGTCCGGGTCGATGCCGGTGACCTTGCCGTTCGTGCGGAACTCCACCGGCTTGTACGTGATGTCCGAGCCGACCTGGAGCAGCGCCTTTTCCTGGACGCTCTTGGGCAGCATCTTGAACAGCGGCGCGTTGACATCGCGGTTCTTCTCCGCCTCACGCCTGGCGATGGCCGCGTCCGTCTGGTCGCCGCAGGCGCTGAGCAGCGTCAGCGAGGCGACGACCGCGGCCGCGGCGGCCACAGCTTTGTGTGACCTGCCGGTGGCCGGGCGACGGGTGGTGCTTGCGGTCATGCTGATCCTCCTGCGGATGGAGAAGCCGACGTGACAAAGACGTGACTAAAGGGCCGGGCACACACCTTCGAGCGTCGCGACCTGGGTTGGTGACGGAATCCTGCCATCCGGACTCCGGTATTCGGACTGCTGTCCAGGTCAAAATCGGATAACGGACAGGGAAGCCGAGGTGACGGCCCTGTGGCGCAAGCGAGACGGCCTCCGAGGAGGGACGCACGGTATGCGGTGCGTTCCCCCGTCTCGGAATCCGGACGCCGCAGCGGGATGCTCTTCTGAGTTTTTTGTGTATTTCGCCGCTATTGTCGAATCTCTGAACCCGAGGGTAATGAATCTGACTCGTCGGGGCCCGCGCCCGTCCGGTAGAAAGGTTCGTTACACCCCTCATCCGGGGCTCAGGGCGCGTGTGCGGCGCGCCCGGCGTCCGTACCTCCCCCCGCGCGGCGGCCATGCGCCTCGCAGGGCGCGGACGCGGTGCCCGCCCACCCCCCAACCAGGGAGTGGCCACCCTCAGCAGATTTACGAAAAAAGGGGTAAGACAAGTGGCAGCGGAGATCGTCAATCCTCGCAGCGACAGCAATACGGGCGCGGACGAAGGAGCGGGCACAGCGCCCGACGACACCTTCGATCCGGCCTTCGCGCTGCACCGTGGCGGCAAGATGGCCATCCAGGCCACGGTGCCGGTCCGCGACAAGGACGACCTGTCCCTCGCCTACACACCGGGCGTCGCCAAGGTGTGCAGTGCGATCGCCGAGCAGCCCGAGCTCGTGCATGACTACACCTGGAAGTCCCAGGTCGTGGCCGTCGTCACGGACGGCACCGCGGTGCTGGGCCTGGGCGACATCGGCCCGGAGGCCTCCCTCCCCGTGATGGAGGGCAAGGCCATCCTCTTCAAGCAGTTCGGCGGGGTGGACGCGGTGCCGATCGCGCTCGCCACCACCGACACCGACGAGATCGTGGAGACCGTCGTCCGGCTCGCGCCGTCCTTCGGCGGCGTCAACCTGGAGGACATCTCGGCGCCCCGGTGCTTCGAGATCGAGCGACGCCTCCAGGAGGCGCTGGACATCCCGGTCTTCCACGACGACCAGCACGGCACCGCCGTCGTCACACTGGCCGCGCTGCGCAACGCCGCCAAGCTCACCGACCGGTCGCTCGGCCAGCTCCGTGCGGTCATCTCCGGTGCCGGCGCGGCCGGCGTCGCGATCGCCAAGATCCTCATCGAGGCGGGCATCGGCGATGTCGCGGTCTGCGACCGCAAGGGCGTGGTCTCCGCCGACCGCGAGGACCTCACCGACGTCAAGCGCGAGGTGGCCGGCTTCACCAACAAGGGCGGGCTGACCGGTTCGCTGGAGAAGGCGCTGGACGGCGCCGATGTCTTCATCGGGGTCTCCGGCGGCACGGTGGCGGAGGAGGCGGTGGCGACGATGGCGAAGGACTCGCTGATCTTCGCGATGGCCAACCCCACCCCGGAGATCCACCCCGACGTGGCGCACAAGTACGCGGCCGTCGTCGCCACCGGGCGTAGCGACTTCCCCAACCAGATCAACAACGTGCTGGCCTTCCCCGGCATCTTCGCCGGGGCCATGCAGGTGCGGGCCTCGCGGATCACGGAGGGCATGAAGCTCGCCGCCGCCGAGGCGCTGGCCGCCGTCGTCGCCGATGAACTCAGCGCCGACCGGGTCATCCCCTCGCCGTTCGACGAGCGGGTGGCGCCGGCCGTCACCGCCGCGGTCGCGGCCGCCGCCCGCGCCGAGGGCGTGGCACGCCGCTGACCGCCGTCCGGCCGTGAGCGAACGGGCCGGGCCCGCCTCCGACAGGGGTGCGGGCCCGGCCCGTTGCGGTGTGCGGCCGGGGCGGCGCGGTGCGTGTCACACCCGTGCGCAGTACCGCAGCGGGCGGCCGCGGCCTACGTTGGGATCATGTTTGCTGCCTATGCCGCCCGCATCGACCGTGACCAGCCGCTCAGCGGCCTCGAATTGGGGGAGCGCCCGGCCCCCGACGTACGCCCCGGCTGGACGACCGTCAACGTCAAGGCCGCCACCCTCAACCACCACGACCTGTGGTCGCTGCGCGGGGTCGGCATCAGCGAGGAGTCGCTGCCGATGATCCTCGGCTGCGACGCCGCCGGGATCGACGCGGACGGCAACGAGGTCGTCCTGCACTCCGTCATCGGCCAGACCGGCCACGGGGTCGGCCCCAAGGAGAGGCCCTCCATCCTGACCGAGCGCTACCAGGGCACCTTCGCCGAACAGGTCACCGTCCCCGCCTGGAACGTGCTGCCCAAGCCGAAGGAGCTGTCCTTCGAGGAGGCCGCCTGTCTGCCGACCGCGTGGCTGACCGCGTACCGGATGCTGTTCACCAACGCGGGTGTACGGCCCGGCGACAGCGTGCTCGTCCAGGGCGCGGGCGGCGGTGTGGCGACCGCCGCCATCGTGCTGGGCGCCGCCGCGGGCCTGCGGGTCTTCGCCACCAGCCGGGACGAGGCCAAGCGCAAGCGCGCGCTGGAGCTGGGCGCCGAGGGCGTGTTCGCCTCCGGGGAGCGGCTGCCGCAGCGGGTGGACGCGGTGATCGAGACGGTCGGCGCCGCCACCTGGTCGCACTCCATCACCTCGCTGCGCCCCGGCGGCACGCTCGTCATCTCGGGCGCCACCAGCGGTTTCACCCCCAAGAGCGGGGAGCTCAACCGGATCTTCTTCCTGGAGCTGAAGGTCGTCGGCTCGACGATGGGCACCAAGGAGGAGCTGTCCGGGCTGCTCAGCTTCTGTGCCGCCAAGGGCATCCGGCCGGTCATCGACTCGACGCTGCCGCTGGACCGGGCGCGTGAGGGCTTCGAGAAGATGGCGCAGGGCGACCTCTTCGGCAAGATCGTCCTGACGGTGTGACGGACCGTCTCCTCCCGGCGGAGGCCGGGCGCGTACGGATCCTGCGGGCGGCGGGGCGGAGCGCCACGCCGTGGAGCAACGGGGGCGGGGTGACCCGCGAGGTCGCCGTCCACCCGCCGGGCGCCGGCTGGGACACCTTCGGCTGGCGCCTCAGCCTGGCCGACGTCACCCGGGACGGGCCGTACTCACCGCTGCCCGGCGTCCGCCGGATCCTCACCGTCGTCGACGGCGGGGGCCTGGAGCTGACGGTGGACGGCACCGTCCACCGCCTCCCGGCCGGCCACCGCCCCTTCGTCTTCTCCGGTGCCGCCGCCACCGGCTGCCGGCTGCTGTCCGGTCCGGTCGTCAACCTCAATGTGATGCTCCGGGAGGGGTGGGCGGCGACCGTGGAGCGGGTCCGGGGCCGCCGCACGGTCGCCCCGGTCCCGTCGGCGGCCGAGAGGGCCGGCGCTCCGGACACCGTCGTGGTGGTGGCGCTCCAGGGACATACGCGGCTCGGGGCGGCGGGGGAGCCGCCGGCACAGCTGGAGCGGTTCGACGCGGCGCTGCTGACGGGACCGCAGGCGGTGGCCCTCGAACTGCGGACCGATGGCACCGCCGCGGTGATCGCCCTGTCCGCCGCTTTCTGATCGCCCTCTCGGCCGTCTCCTGACCGTCGTCTCCTGGCGGACCAACGCCTCGCTCCTTTACGGGCCGTTGTCCGCCCGCCGGCCCGCACACCCTTCCGTGTCAACAAAGGTTGACGGCTGCCGGATGTCAACGTAGATTGACGCCATGACCGACGCAACGGACCTCGCCGAACGGGCGGGTGACCAGGACCCCAGGGTCGGGCTGCGGGCGGTGGCCGCACTGCGGCGGCTGCTGGAGCAGCTCGAAGCCGTGCAGGTGCGCAGTGCCAGGGCGAAGGGCTGGTCATGGCAGGAGATCGCGGCGGAGCTGGGAGTCAGCAGACAAGCGGTGCACAAGAAGCACGGGAGGCGCTGATGTTCGAGAAGTTCACGGCGGACGCGCGGGCGGTGGTGCGCCGGGCGGTCGAGCTGGGGCACGCCGAGGGCCGCCCGGGCCGGACGGAAGGACCGCACGGCAGCGGCACCGTCGGGGAACCGGAACTGCTGCTGGCGCTGCTGGACCGTACCCACTCGCCGGCCGCTGCGGTGCTCGGCGCCCTCGGGATCCACCGGCGGCGGGAGTCGGTGGTGCAGGCGCTGGCGGCGGTGCGCCGGCGCGGGGGGATGTCGACGCGGGACGCGGCGGCGCTGGCCGGGCTGGGGATCGATGTCGATGCGATCGTGGCGCGGGTGGAGCAGGTGCACGGAGTGGGCGCGCTGGCCGGCGCCGGGACGGGCGGGCACCGCAGGCGGGCGCGGCCGCGGTTCACCGCGGAGGCGAAGGCGGTGCTGACGCGGGCACTGCGGATCGCGGCCGGCCGCGGCGAACGGCACCTCGGCGACGAGCATCTGCTGCTGGCCCTGGCCGGCGGACCGGGACCGGCCGCCGCGGTGCTCGCCGACCACGGGGTGACCTACGCGGAGGTGCTGCGGCTGCTCGACGAGGGCCGGGGCCGCCGCGCGAGCTGAGGCACGGGGTGAACTCGGCGCAGCCGTCACCGTGTTGTTCGCGGGCGGCCGTGAGGTCGTGGCCCCGTGGGGCGGGATCGTCGACGGCCGCACCGGACGGGCCCGGCAGGAGGACACCGTCCTTCCGGTGATGTCCGGCATGAGGGGCGGTCGCGGCGACCAGCGGGCCGATCGGCTCATCGGGTGCCGCGCACGTGCGTGGCGGGCTGAACCCCGCCGTGCCATGAGGCAGGGCCGGACACCTCTGGGGGTGTCCGGCCCTGCGCCAAGGCGGCGGTGGGACGGGGCCGTTGGGACGGCTGCCGGCACCGCTCGTGACCCCTACGGCCGGGGCGTCGGTTCCTGGTCCGGATGCGAGATGGGCCACTCGGGGTGGCGCAGCAGGGCGCCGATGTGGGCGGCGGCGGTGGACAGCCGGCGGCGGGACTCCTTGAGCTGCTCGGCCGTGACGCCGTGGTCGCGGGCGGCGTCCCGCAGATCGTCGCGGAAGCGGTCCAGCAGCCGGTCGAAGTCGCGGGCCGGATCGCCGCTGGCCGGCTCCTCCGCCCACGCGGGCGCGGGCGGGGCGGGAGCCGAAGGTCCCTCCTCGGCGGTCTCCTCGGCCAGGTCGACGCGCTCGACGGTCACCCGGCTCTCCCCGGCCGCCCCGCCGGCACCGCGGCCGGTGGTCTCCGGCCCGCCGCCGTGGCCCTCGCCGGTGAACCGGCCGACCTCGCGGGAGACCTCGGCCAGCGCCTCGCGCACCGCACCCGACCAGTCGCCGGTGCGCACCGCCCCCTGGGCCTGCTCCTGGACGCGCCTGATGACCCGCTGGACCTCCTCGCGCGCGAACACCTGGGCGTCCCTGGCCTGCTTACGGGCCCGCTGGGCGTCCTGCCTGGCCCTCCTGCTCTCCTCCTTGGCCCGCCGCGCCTGTTCCTTCCACTCGTCCTTGGCGCGCCGGAACTCCTCCTTCGCCTGCCGCCAGGCCTCCTTGTCGCCGAACGCGGCGTCGAAGTAGTCCGAGGCCTCCGGGAACGGCCGCCCTGCGCCCTCGTCCTCCGCCGTCTTCTTCGGGCCGGCGCCCCGCCCGGCCCGGCCGGAACCCCCTGCGCCCGCGCGGGCCTGCTGGGCGGCCTCCCGGATCTCGCGGCGCAGATCCCGCGCCGAACCGCTCACGTCCTCCCGGATGTCGGAGGCGAGTGCGGCGACCGACTCCCTGATCTCGAGTTCGAGATCGGCCAGTTCACCGCCGCGGTCGGCGAGTTCGGCCCGGCCGGCGTCGGTGATCGAGTAGACCTTGCGGCCGCCCTCGGTCGCATGCGTCACCAGCCCCTCGGCCTCCAGCTTGGCGAGCCGGGGGTAGACCGTACCGGCGGAGGGGGCGTACAGCCCCTGGAAGCGTTCCTCCAGGAGGCGGATGATCTCGTAGCCGTGCCGAGGGGCCTCGTCCAGCAACTTGAGGAGGTAGAGGCGCAGACGGCCATGGGCGAAGACGGGGGGCATGCTCAGAGCACCTTCTTCCCGGTGGGCGGGGTGGTGGGGGAGTCCTCGTACGGGCCGGGCCGCCCGCCGTTCTCGTCCTCCCGGGCGGGGCGGCGCACCAGGGTCAGACCGCCGGACACGGTGGTGGCCTTGAGGGTGCCGGTGCCCGCGCCGAGCGAGCCGGTGATCTTCTTGGCGCCCCACTGGCCGCTGACCCGCAGCTCGTCGAAGGCGTTGGCGACCGTGCCGCTGGTGGTGTTGGCCTCCACCCGGGCATCGGCCGGGTCGGGCAGCCGGATGGCGATCTCCCCGGTGACCGTCGTCAGCTCGATGCCGGAGCCCTTGCCGGGGTCCAGATCGAGGACCATGTCGCCGCTGACGGAGTCGGCGCGCACCCCGCCGCCCGCACCGTCGATGACCGTCAGATCCCCCGAGACGGAGCTGAAGCGCAGATCGCCGGTGAGCGACTGCACCTCGACGTTGCCCGAGACCGTCTCGGCCCGCACCGGGCCGGTGATCCCGGCGAGTGTGCTGTGGCCGGAGACGCCGCGTACGTCCGTACGCCCCGAGATGCCGGAGACGACCGCGCTCGCGCCCACCACCCCGACCTCGACGCGGGTGCCGGCCGGCACCCGCACCGAGATCACCGCGCTGCGGTTCCAGCCCCTGCGGTCGAGGAACTTGAGGAAGTCCCGCCAGGGAAGGTCCTCGTACGCGACGGAGAGCACGCCCCGGCGGCACGAGACGATCAGCGGTGGCCCGTGCAGCTCACTGATCTCCACGCGCGCGGGGCCGCCGTCCGAGGTGCCGACGACATTGACCGTCCCGCCGTACACCCGCACATTGAGCGCCTCGACGGGGTCGGTGATCTCCAGCGTGCGTGCTTCGGCCACCTGCGTCGGACTCTGTGACCACTCGGTCCCGGCTGACATTCCTGGCCTCCCCTGGATAGCCGTGCAACGCAACATATCGCGTCCTCGCTGGACACGATATATCGCGGATTGCGGAAGTCAAGCGACCCCGACCCTGACCGGCCCCCGGCTCGTCCCCTAGGGGCTCTCCTCGTCTACTCGTCCTCCTCGTCGTCCAGCCGCGCCAGCCACGTCGCCAGCCGCTCCACCGGCACCTCGAAGTCCGGGTTGAGATCGACGAACGTCCGCAGCTGGTCGGCCACCCAGGCGAGGGTGACCTCCTCCTCGCCGCGCCGGTTCTCCAGCTCCTCGATGCCACGGTCAGTGAAATACACGCGCTCTCCACCAGGGGTCATGGGACATTCCCGGCCAGGATAGGCCGAGCCGCCGCAACGCCCGAGGGCCCGCCCCCGCAGCAGCGGGGACGGGCCCTCGGGATGCTCCCGGTACGACCGGTGGCCGTGACGCCTAGGCGTCGAAGACCTCCGCGACCAGCTGTGCCTGCTCCGCCTGGTGGCGCTTGGCGGAGCCCACGGCCGGCGACGAGGAGTGCGGCCGCGAGATGCGGCGCAGGCGCTCACCGTGCGGGACGTCGGCGCCGACGGCCAGGTCGAGGTGGTCGATCAGGTTGAGGCCGAGGAACGGCCAGGCACCCTGGTTCGCCGGTTCTTCCTGGGCCCACAGGTACTTCTCCGCGTTCGGGAACTTGGCGATCTCCGCCTGGAGTTCCTTGCCGGGGAGCGGGTACAGGCGCTCGATGCGGACCAGCGCGGTGTCGTTCGCGCCGCGCTTGGCGCGCTCGGCCTCGAGGTCGTAGTAGACCTTGCCGGAGCAGAAGACGACCTTGCGGACGTCCTCGGCCTTGACCGTGGCGTCGCCGATCACGGGGCGGAAGCCGCCCGTGGTGAACTCCTCCGTCTTCGACGTCGCAGCCTTCAGACGCAGCATCGACTTCGGGGTGAAGACGACCAGCGGCTTGTGGTGCGGGTTGTGCACCTGCCAGCGCAGCAGGTGGAAGTAGTTGGAGGGCAGCGTCGGCATCGCGACGGTCATGTTGTTCTGCGCGCACAGCTGGAGGAAGCGCTCGATGCGGGCCGAGGAGTGGTCCGGGCCCTGGCCCTCGTAGCCGTGCGGGAGGAGCAGGGTGACGCCGGAGGTCTGGCCCCACTTCTGCTCCGCCGAGGAGATGAACTCGTCGACGACGGTCTGGGCGCCGTTGACGAAGTCACCGAACTGCGCCTCCCACATGACCAGCGCCTCCGGGCGGGCCAGCGAGTAGCCGTACTCGAAGCCCATCGCCGCGTACTCGCTGAGCAGCGAGTCGTAGACGTTGAAGCGGGCCTGGTCCTCGGAGAGGTAGAGCAGCGGGGTGTAGTCGTCGCCCTTCTCACGGTCGATCAGCACCGCGTGGCGCTGGCCGAAGGTGCCGCGGCGGGAGTCCTGGCCGGCGAGCCGGACCGGGGTGCCCTCCATCAGCAGCGAACCGATGGCCAGGGTCTCGCCCATGCCCCAGTCGATGGTGTTGTCCTCGACCTGGGCCGCGCGGCGCTGCAACTGGGGCAGCAGACGCGGGTGGACGGTGACCCGCTCCGGGATGTTGACCTGGGACTCGGCGATCCGCTTGACGACCTCCTGGGAGATCGCGGTGTCGACGTAGACCGGGAACTCCGCCTTGGGCTGCGGCACCTCGGGGACGGCCGGGGTCGTCGTGGCGTCGCGGACCTCGGTGAAGACCTTCTCCAGCTGGCCCTGGAAGTCCTGGAGCGCCTGCTCCGCCTCTTCGAGGGTGATGTCGCCACGGCCGATCAGCGACTCGGTGTAGAGCTTGCGCACCGAGCGCTTCTTGTCGATCAGGTCGTACATCAGCGGCTGGGTGAAGGCCGGGTTGTCCGACTCGTTGTGGCCGCGGCGGCGGTAGCAGATGAGGTCGATGACCACGTCCTTGTTGAACGCCTGGCGGAACTCGAAGGCCAGCCGGGCGACGCGGACGACGGCCTCGGGGTCGTCACCGTTGACGTGGAAGATCGGCGCCTCGATCATGCGGGCCACGTCCGTGGCGTACATGGAGGAGCGCGACGACTCCGGGGCGGCGGTGAAGCCGACCTGGTTGTTGATGACGACATGCACCGTGCCGCCGGTGCGGTAGCCGCGCAGCTGCGACATGTTGAGCGTCTCGGCGACCACGCCCTGGCCGGCGAACGCCGCGTCACCGTGCAGCTGGATCGGCAGAACGGTGAAGTCCGTGCCGCCCTTGCCGATGATGTCCTGCTTGGCGCGCGCCACACCCTCGACGACCGGGTCGACGGCCTCCAGGTGGGAGGGGTTGGCGGTCAGCGAGACCTTGATCTGCTCGCCGTCCAGACCGGTGAAGGTGCCCTCGGCGCCCAGGTGGTACTTCACGTCGCCGGAGCCGTGCATCGACTTCGGGTCGAGGTTGCCCTCGAACTCGCGGAAGATCTGCGCGTAGGACTTGCCGACGATGTTGGCGAGGACGTTGAGGCGGCCGCGGTGGGCCATGCCGATGACGGCCTCGTCCAGGCGCGACTCGGCGGCCGCGTCGATGACGGCGTCGAGCAGCGGGATGACGGACTCGCCGCCCTCCAGCGAGAAGCGCTTCTGGCCGACGTACTTGGTCTGCAGGAATGTCTCGAAGGCCTCGGCGGAGTTCAGCCGGCGCAGGATGCGCAGCTGCTCATCGCGCTCGGGCGACTTGTGCGAGCGCTCGACACGGTCCTGGATCCACTTGCGCTGCTTGGGGTCCTGGATGTGCATGAACTCGATGCCGGTGGTGCGGCAGTACGAGTCACGCAGCACGCCCAGGATGTCGCGCAGCTTCATCATGGACTTGCCGGCGAAGCCGCCGACCGCGAACTCCCGCTCCAGGTCCCACAGGGTGAGGCCGTGCTCGGTGATGTCGAGGTCGGGGTGCTTGCGCTGGTGGTACTCCAGCGGGTCGGTGTCGGCCATGACGTGGCCGCGGACCCGGTAGGAGTGGATCAGCTCGAAGACCCGGGCGGCCTTGGTGACGTCGTCGTCGTGCGAGGCGTCGATGTCACGCAGCCAGCGGACCGGCTCGTAGGGAATCCGCAGCGACTTGAAGATGTCGTCGAAGAATTCGTTGTCGCCGAGCAGCAGCTGGTTCATGATGCGCAGGAATTCGCCGGAGGCGGCGCCCTGGATCACGCGGTGGTCGTACGTGCTGGTCAGCGTCATGACCTTGGAGACGCCCAGCTTGTTCAGGGCGTCCTGGGAGGTGCCCTGGAACTCCGCGGGGTAGTCCATCGCGCCGACGCCCATGATCATGGACTGGCCGGGCATCAGACGCGGCACGGAGTGGACGGTGCCGATGCCGCCCGGGTTGGTCAGCGACGCGGTGACTCCGGTGAAGTCCTCCATCGTCAGCTTGTTGTCGCGGGCCCGGCGGACGATGTCCTCGTAGGCCTGCCAGAACTCGAAGAAGGAGAGCGTCTCGGCCTTCTTGATGGCCGCGACGACCAGCTGGCGCTCACCGCTCGGCTTCACCAGGTCGATGGCCAGACCGAGGTTGATGTGCTCGGGCTTGACCAGCGTCGGCTTGCCGTCCTTGACCGCGAACGAGTAGTTCATCGACGGCATGGCCTTGAGGGCCTGCACCATCGCGTACCCGATGAGGTGGGTGAAGGAGACCTTCCCGCCACGGGCGCGCTTGAGGTGGTTGTTGATCACGATGCGGTTGTCGAAGAGCAGCTTCACCGGGACCGCGCGGACGGACGTGGCCGTCGGCAGCTCCAGGGAGGCGTTCATGTTCTTCGCAACGGCGGCCGACGGACCGCGCAGGGTGACGAACTCGGGACCGGTGGCCTCGCCGTCGGCCTCCTGCTTGGCTGCGGGCTTCGCGGCGGGCTTGGCCGGGGCTGCCTTGGCCGGCGCCGGCTGGGCGGGGGCCGGAGCGCTCGCGGCAGGCTTCGCCGGGGTCGCCGGCTGGGCGGGGGCAGGCTTCGGCTGCGCCGCGGCGGGGGCCGCCGGGGCAGCCTGCGCGGCGGGAGCCGACCCGTCCGGGGCCGGAGCGGGGGCAGCGCCCGCGCCCTCCGCCGGCTTGCTCGGCGCGGTCGCGCCGCCCGGCTTGTAGTCGGCGAAGAAGTCCCACCAGGCTCGGTCTACCGAGTTCGGGTCCTGGAGGTACTGCTGGTAGATCTCGTCGACGAGCCACTCATTGGGGCCGAAAGCGGCAGCAGGGCTCTTGCCCTGCCCCTCTTGATCGGCCTCGGTCGAGATGCTCGAGCTGTTGGGGGACTGTAGCGACACGGCGGCAACCGCCCTCTTCCGCTTCCTAAGGTGGTGGACAGCGGGAATAAAGGCTACGCCTCTTGTGACCTTCGGTGCAGTCCAGAAGGGTCACTCGTCGCGCACGTCACATTCCCCGAGGGGTTTCGGGGCATGACTTGGCGGGAAACACACGAGGTTTGCCCGTGTGAGGGTAGGGCTCACCGCTGTCGCACCCATGGAATGAGTGCTCCTGCCACCGACCCTACGCCAGTGGGCGTCAGCTCCGGGGTGACTCCAGCCCCGGAAGAGTGACCCGAATCCGGCAACCCCGCGCAGATTCGGCCACGCCGATCCGTCCGCCGTGCAGATCCACCGCCCAGCGCGCGATCGCCAGCCCCAGGCCGGTACCGCCGTCGCTGCCGGGGCCCGACGGGCCGGGGCCGCCGCGGTTGAACCGCTCGAAGACCC
This sequence comes from Streptomyces sp. NPDC034111, assembly GCF_055575375.1. Taxonomy (NCBI): domain Bacteria; kingdom Bacillati; phylum Actinomycetota; class Actinomycetes; order Kitasatosporales; family Streptomycetaceae; genus Streptomyces; species Streptomyces sp. NPDC034111. Next base: position 190,933 of record NZ_JBVIST010000007.1, read on the forward strand.
GGTAGCGCTCCGATTCGGGGATGCCGGGACCTTCGTCCTGCACCTCCAGCTCCAGGCTCTCGGGGCCTTCCCCGCGCCGGGCGTGCACGGTGACCCGGCCGTGGCGCGGGCTGTGCTTGATCGCGTTGTCGATGAGATTTGCCACGACCTGGTGCAGCCGCTCGGCGTCGGCGTGCGCGGTCAGCTCCGGCGGCGAGACATCGAGGTGGAGGTGGACGTCGGTACGGGTGTGGGTGCCGGAGCCGGCCAGCCCGGACAGCCCGGAGAGCGTGGCGGCGCCGCGGCTCATATTGGCCTCCTTGAGCACCCCGGACAGGTACGGCCAGACCTCGAAGCGCCGGGCGTGCAGCGGCACCACGCCGTTGTCCAGCCGGGACAGATCCAGCAGGTGCTCGACCAGCCGGCCCAGCCGCTCGGTCTGCTTCAGCGCCGTCCGCATCGTCTCCGGATCGGGCTCGCAGACCCCGTCGACGACGTTCTCCAGAACGGCGCGCAGCGCGGCGATGGGGGTGCGCAGCTCGTGCGAGACATTGGCGACCAGCTCCTTGCGGTGGGTGTCCACCGCCTCCAGGTCGGCGGCCATCCGGTTGAAGGCCTCCGCCAGGTCGCCGAACTCGTCGCGGCGGGCCGAGCCCACCCGGCGGCTGTAGTCCCCGTGCGCCATCGCGCGGGTGACATCGGTCATCTCGCCGAGCGGGGCGGTCAGGCTGTTCGCCACGAACTGGGTGATCAGCAGCGAGGCGATGATCGAGAAGATCGTGATCACCCGCAGCTCGGTGGCCGAGTGCATGGCCACGAAGACCAGCAGGGTGGTGATGATCACCGAGACGCTGACCAGCGCGCCGAGCGCGGCCTTGACGGAGCGGTACGGGTCCAGGGGGCGCAGCGCCTCCCAGACCCGCGCCCACAGCTCACGCACGGGCGTCTGCCACCACCGGCGTTTGCGCAGCCGCCAGGGGGTCATGCCGGCGGGGTCTCCAGGGCGTAGCCGACGCCGTGGACCGTACGGATGCGCTCGGCGCCGATCTTGCGGCGCAGGGCCTTGATGTGGCTGTCGACCGTACGGGTCCCGGAGGCGTCGGCCCAGTCCCACACCTCGGCCAGCAGCTGCTCGCGGGAGAGCACCGCGCGCGGGGTGTTGGCCAGGCAGACCAGCAGATCGAACTCGGTGGGCGTCAGATGGACGTCGGCGCCGCGCACCCGCACCCGGCGCTGCGCGTGGTCGATCTCCAGCTCGCCCAGGCGCAGGATGCCGCTGCGCGGGGTGTGCGCGGCCAGCGCGGCGCGCTCGACCCGGCGCAGCAGGACGTGCACCCGGGCGGCCAGCTCCCGCATCGAGAACGGCTTGGTCATGTAGTCGTCGGCGCCGACGCCGAGGCCGACCAGCATGTCCGTCTCGTCGTCCCGCGCCGTGAGCATCATCACCGGCACCGGGCGCTGCGCCTGGACCCGGCGGCAGACCTCCAAGCCGTCGAAGCCCGGCAGCATCACGTCGAGGACCAGCAGATCGGGCTGCCAGGCCTCGGCGGTGTCCACCGCGGCCGGGCCGTCGGTGGCCGTCTGCACCTGGAAGCCCTCGGCGCGCAGCCGGGCCGCGATGGCGTCGACGATCGTCGGGTCGTCCTCCACGACCAGCACCCGGCGCTGGGCGCCCGGCGTGGCAGCGGCGCCGCCCTGCGTTGTCTGAGTCTGGTCCATCGCCCGCCCCTGCATTCCCTGCGTGGTCGCGTCTTGCTGGGCAGCAGCGTACGGGCATGGTGCGACTGTCGGCTACGCACCCTTACGCGCGAGGTGGACCACGTCGGGGACGCCTCGGGCAACGGGGATCTCTTCCGTACGTACCCCGCTGAACCCGGCATTTCGCAAGGCTTCTTCGAAGGCCGGCGAGGGCTGCGCGGACCATACGGCGAGCACCCCGCCGGGCGTCAGCCGGTCCCGGCAGGCGGCGAGACCGCCCGGGGAGTACAGGCTGTCGTTGTCCTCGGTGACGGTCCAGTCGGGGCCGTTGTCGATGTCCAGGCACAGGGCGTCATAGGTGTCCCCGCCAGGAGAGGGGTGGCCGGGCCGGGCGCGGAGGTGGGCGACCAGGTCGGTGTGCAGGATCTCGCAGCGCGGGTCGGCCAGCGCTGCCGCGGAGACGGCGGAGAGCGGGCCCGTACGGTGCCAGTCGATGACCGCCGCCTCGCGCTCGACGACGGTGATCCGCCCCCAGCGCGGCTGCTCGGCCGCCCGGGCCAGCGAGAAGCCGACGCCCAGGCCGCCGATCAGTACGGCGGGCCGCGGCCGGTCCGCCGGCAATGCGGCCGACGCCGCGTCGATCAGCAGCCGCTCGGAGCGGCCGTCGGAGGTGTCCATGAGGAAGCAGCCGTTGGCGATGATCTCGTAGACCACGGGTGGGCCGGCGGCTCCCGGCCCGGTGGGGTCCGCGTCGCGTTGCCGCAGCACCACCTCGCCGTAGGGCCCCTCGCGGCGGTCGAGCGTGCGCGGGGACCGGAGCGGACCGGTCGTCGAATCCAGGGGAGTAACGGGCGCCATGCGGTTCATGGTGGCCAATGGGGGCCGGGGCGGTCCAACGCGTTACGGGGCGGACGCGCGGGCCGAGACGGCCGTTGCCTGGTGTGAGGCATCTCACTCTCACAGTTTCTTCATGGGTTGAGCGTGCAGGCTGTTCCGCGACGTTGTGCAGAACAGAGCCGGCACGCGCCCGGGACGGGTCCGGGCGCGGCTCAGCGGATGCGCCATGGACGGAAGGGGCCTCGGAAAGTGAGCAGGCTGGGTACCGTCGGGGGGATGCGCCGGGACCGGGCGCCGGGCGAGGGGGCACCGGCCGCGGACGCCGCGCCGGACGGCCGGCCCGCCCTGCTCGCGGGCATTCCCCGGCAGCGGGCGTCGGCACGGGAGGCCGTCGCACCCGATCCGGTGGAGGCCGGGCGCCCGGGGGACGCCGAGCACCCGGTGGAGGCCGAGCGTCCGTTGGAGCCGGAGCCGGAGCCGGAGCCGGAGCCGGCGGCGGGTGCGCCGTGGCGGCCCTGGCGGCTGTTGCCCACCCCAGGCGGCACCCCGTTCACCTTCGGCTACGCCCTCCTGCTCGTGGGCACCTCACTCTTCGCCGAGTACGCCGACCCCGGCCTGGTCTCCGAGCTGTTGCAGGGCTCCAGCACCGACGTCGTCCACCTCACCAAGGCCCCGCTGCTGGTGCTGCTCGCCAGCGCGCTGTGGATCGCCGGCGGGCTGACCTCCGGGTATGCCGTCGCCCTGCTCTTCGTACTGACCGCCCTGGAGCGGCGGATCGGCGGGCTGCGCACCGCCGCGGTCTTCTTCGGCGGCCATGTGCTGGCCACCCTCGCCACCGAACTGCCGGTCGCCTTCACGGTGGCCGCCGGAGAGCTCCCGGAGAGCTCCCTGCACCGCCTCGACTACGGCATCAGCTTCGGCGTGATGACCTGTACCGGAGCCCTCGCGGGCATGCTCCCGGCCTGGTCGCGCTGGCCCCTGCTGGCCGGCGTCGGCTATCTGGCCCTCACCGATCTGCTGGTCTACGCCGACCCGATGACCGACTGGGGCCATCTGCTCTCCCTGGCCCTGGGGATGGCGAGCTGGCCCCTGCTGCGCCGCTGGCGCGCCCACCGCACCGGGCCGGCGCCGCTCCTCGGCGACCTGGGGCACCCGGCACTGCGGGGCGTGCGCACCTACTGAGCCGGCAGGGCGACGGAGAACGGAGACGGGGGAGAGTCCCTACGGCCGTACGGCCGAGCGGTAGGCCCGGCCGATGGCGTAGGCGCAGCCGCCCAGCAGCGCCACACCGGACAGCACCCCGCTGACGAACGGCACCCACACCACCGCCGAGGTCGCCGCCATACCGAGCCCCGCCGCACCGAGCGCGGTCAACGCCGCGCCGGGGAGCGCGATGCTGCGCCGCTTCCAGACCGCCGCCAGCGCCAGGAAGTGCAGACCGACGATCAGCGCGATCCAGGCCACGGCGGTCTCCGCCGGGGCGTCCGCCTCACGCAGCGCGAGGTTGCCGCCGATCAGCAGCACCACCTCGGCCGCCACGACAAAGCCGAACTTCCCGCCGAACCAGTCCGCCCGGGCCGCCCCGGGGTCACCCGGTGCGGGCCGGCCCCGGCGCGCCGCCAGCAGCGCGAGCGCCAGCAGCCCGCCGAAGGTGAGCACCGCGAGCACCCGCAGCCCGACCCCGATCAGGGGGTGGAGCGGAGCGTGTGCGTTGGCGACCACGAAGACCGTTCCGAAGAGCGCACCGATGAACACGCCGGACATCCGCTGCAACATGCCGCGAAAGTAGCAGTCCTGACGGGGCGTGAGTCAGCTAGCCGAGCCACAGCAGCATCGCGTCCCCCTCCTCCGCCGCCGCCCGGAAGAAGGGCCGGAGGACGTCGTAGTAGTCGCGCACATAGTCCAGGGATTCGCCGCGCTCCCACACGATCACCGGGTAGACCTCCGCCTCGGCCAGGTCCTTCGGTCCGGCACCGTCCGTCAGGTCCGCGGCGGTTATCCCCGCGAGCGCCACCGCGGCGGTCCGCACCCGCTCGGGGGTGAGGTAGCGGGGCGGGCCGTAGCCCCAGTCGTCGGCGTCCGGGACGGCTGCTTCGCCGTGCACGATGTCCACCGGGAACTCCGCGCGGCGCAGCAGGAATCCGAGCGCGTCCCAGGTCTTGTCGATGTCCAGGCAGCGCGCCCGGGCCGGCTCGGGGGTGGCGTCCGCCTCCGCCTCCATCCGCCCGGTGACCAGCTTCAGCGCCCACTCGGGATCGCCGAGGGCCCGGTCGAGTTCGGCGGGTGTGACACGTGCGTACTCTCCGATCATGCTCATGGTCCTGAGGCTAGGGGCGACCACTGACAACGCCGGACGACTGCCGACCACCGGCGCCGCAACGGCAGTTGGGCGGCGGCCCCTGGCCCCGCAGCCCCGCGGCGACCGGAACCGGCCACGGCCAGGGCGCCGCCGCAGGCTGGGAGAATGGACGCCCCTTCCGGGCGCAGCCCGTACGTCGCCCGCCGGCCGCAGGAGTACCGCACCGTGTCCGCAGACCGCACACCGCACCGCCCACAGGACCGCCCCCACTCGATTCCGGTCACCGTCGAGCTGGGTCTTCGGTCCGACTGCGGCAGCTGCTTCGGGCTGTGCTGTGTCGCGCTGCCGTTCGCGGCCTCGGCGGACTTCGCGCGCGACAAGGAGGCCGGCCGGCCGTGCCCGAACCTCCGGACCGACTTCCGCTGCGGCATCCACGCCGACCTGCGGGAGCGGGGCTACTCCGGCTGCACCGTCTTCGACTGCTTCGGCGCGGGCCAGAAGGTCTCCCAAGTGACCTTCGGCGGCCGGGACTGGCGGGAGGCCCCCGAGACCGCCCGGCAGATGTTCGACGTGTTCCCCGTCATGCGGCAGCTGCACGAACTCCTGTGGTACCTGGCCGAGGCGCTGGCCCTGCCGGCGGCCCGCCCGGTCCACGCCGAGCTGCGCGCCGCACTGGAGAAGACCGAACGCCTCACCCGCGGCAGCGCCCAGGAGATCGCGCAGCTGGATGTGCCGGCCCACCGGGGCGAGGTCAACGCCCTGCTGCTGCGCACCAGTGAGCTCGTACGGGCCAAGGTCCCCGGCCGTAAGAAGGAGCGGCGGGGCGCCGACCTGATGGGGGCCCGGCTGCGCGGCGCCGCCCTCCGGGGCGCCAACCTCCGCGGGGCGTACCTCATCGCCGCCGACCTCAGCGGCGCCGATCTGCGACAGGCGGACCTGATAGGGGCCGATCTGCGTGACGCGGACCTCAGTGGCGCCGACCTCACCGGCGCGATCTTCCTGACCCAGTCCCAGCTCAACGCGGCCAGGGGCGATGCCGCCACCAAGCTGCCGCCGGCGCTGACCCGCCCCGCGCACTGGTAGCGGCGGCCCGCTGACCCGCGGCCCGCCCGATCGCTCACAGCGAACACAGCATTGGGAACATCTCGCGGCCCCTCCACATTGAGTGAGTAAGGCTCAAGTTGCTTGCCGAAGGGGAGATCATGGCTTCGACGTCCACCTCGCTCACTCTGCCGGTGCTGCCCCTCGATGACGAGGTCGTGTTCCCCGGCATGGTGGTGCCGCTGGACCTGTCCGACGGGGATGTCCGCGCCGCGGTGGAGGCCGCCCAGGCGGCCGCCTCCTCGCGTAACAAGCCGCGGGTGCTGCTTGTGCCCCGCGTCGACGGGAAGTACGCCGCGATCGGCACGCTCGGGCGGATCGAGCAGGTCGGGCGGCTCTCCGACGGCGACCCCGGGGCGCTGATCCGGGGCCTGGGCCGGGTGCGGATCGGCTCCGGAACGACCGGACCGGGGGCCGCGCTGTGGGTGGAGGGCACGACCGTCGACGAGCAGGTCCCCACCGGGCCCGAGGGAAAGGGGCTGCCCGGTGCCGTCGCCGAACTCGTCACCGAGTACAAGGCGCTGGCCACCAGCTGGCTGCGCAAGCGCGGCGCCTGGCAGGTCGTCGACCGCGTCCAGCAGATCGAGGACGTGCCCGCCCTCGCCGACAACTCCGGCTACTCGCCGTTCCTGACCACCGAACAGAAGGTCCGGCTGCTGGAGACCGTCGACCCGGTCGCCCGGCTGAAGCTCGCCACCGAGGCGCTGCGCGACCACCTCGCCGAGCAGGACGTCGCGGAGTCGATCGCCAAGGACGTCCAGGAGGGCGTCGACAAGCAGCAGCGGGAGTTCCTGCTGCGGCGGCAGCTGGAGGCGGTCCGCAAGGAGCTCGCCCAGCTCAACGGCGATCCGGAGGACGAGGGCGACGACTACCGTGCCCGGGTCGAGGCCGCCGATCTGCCCGAGGACGTCCGCAGGGCCGCCCTCAAGGAGGTCGACAAGCTGGAGCGGGCCAGCGACCAGAGCCCCGAGGGGTCGTGGATCCGGACCTGGCTGGACACCGTCCTGGAGCTGCCCTGGAACGAACGGACCGAGGACGCCTACGACATCGCCGGCGCCAAGGACGTCCTGGACGCCGACCACGCGGGCCTGGAGGACGTCAAGGAGCGGATCACCGAATACCTGGCCGTCCGCAAGCGCCGGGCCGAGCGGGGCCTGGGACTGATCGGCGGCGCATCAGGAGGGGCGTCGCGCAGCGATGCGGGCAAGGGCGGTGGTGGGCGACGGGCGGGCGGTGCGGTGCTGGCGCTCGTCGGGCCGCCCGGTGTCGGCAAGACCTCGCTGGGTGAGTCGGTCGCCCGCGCCATGGGCCGTAAGTTCGTCCGGGTGGCGCTCGGTGGCGTCCGGGACGAGGCGGAGATCCGCGGCCACCGCCGTACGTACGTCGGCGCGCTGCCCGGCCGGATCGTGCGCGCCGTCAAGGAGGCCGGGTCGATGAACCCGGTGGTGCTGCTCGACGAGATCGACAAGGTGGGGTCCGACTTCCGTGGCGACCCGGCGGCCGCCCTCCTGGAGGTGCTGGACCCGGCGCAGAACCACACCTTCCGCGACCACTACCTGGAGGTCGAACTCGACCTCAGCGATGTGGTCTTCCTGGCCACCGCCAACGTCCTCGAAGCCATCCCCGAGCCGCTGCTCGACCGGATGGAACTGGTCCGGCTGGACGGCTACACCGAGGACGAGAAGGTCACCATCGCCCGGGACCATCTGCTGCCGCGGCAGCTGGAGCGGGCCGGGCTGGAGGCCGGCGAGGTGGTGCTGGAGGACGAGGCGCTGCGCAAGCTGGCGGGCGAGTACACCCGTGAGGCGGGCGTACGGAACCTGGAGCGGTCGGTCGCCCGGCTGCTGCGCAAGATCGCGGCCCAGCACGAACTGGGCGAGCGGGAGCTGCCGTTCACGGTCGGGGTGGAGCAGCTGCGCCCGCTGATCGGGCGGCCGCACCACACCCCCGAGTCGGCGCAGGACCCGGCCGAGCGGCGCACCGCCGTGCCCGGTGTGGTCACCGGCCTCGCGGTCACCGGCGCCGGCGGCGATGTGCTCTACGTGGAGGCCTCGCTCGCCGATCCGGAGACCGGGGCATCCGGTCTGACGCTGACCGGTCAGCTGGGCGAGGTGATGAAGGAGTCCGCGCACATCGCGCTGTCCTTCCTGCGCTCGCACGGCGCGGAACTGGAGCTGCCGGTCGCCGACCTGAAGGAGCGCGGGGTGCATCTGCACGTACCGGCGGGCGCCGTCCCCAAGGACGGCCCGAGCGCGGGCATCACGATGACCACCGCGCTGGCCTCGCTGCTCTCGGGCCGGCAGGTCCGGCCGGACGTGGCGATGACCGGTGAGGTCTCGCTGACCGGGCGGGTGCTGCCGATCGGCGGCGTCAAGCAGAAGCTGCTGGCGGCGCACCGGGCCGGGATCACCACGGTGATCATCCCGAAGCGGAACGAACCGGATCTCGACGAGGTGCCCGCCGAGGTCCTCGCATGCCTGGAGGTCCACCCGGTCTCGGACGTCCGCCAGGTGCTGGAGCTGGCGCTGACCCCGGCGTCGAACGGGGCGGCGCCGGAGGTCCCCGTCGCTGCGTGAGGGACGAGCGAGGAAAGGGGACGGGCCCCTGCCGCACCGCTCGTGCGGAAGGGGCCCTCCCGTGCGTACGACCAGGCGTGGAGGGGGCCGTACGCCCGCGTAACGGCCGTCGGCTGCCCGGACAGCGGCCGCCGGACCTCCGCGTTCAGCCGTTGGCCAGCGCCTGGAGCCGGTCGTACGCGCCGTTGAAGCGGTTGTGGTCACCGACCGTCGGGCCGGTCGAGGTGTACTGCCAGATGGTGTGGAAGCCCCAGCCGGCCGGGAGTTCGCCGACCGAGGAGCCGTAGCGCGGAACCCACAGCGGGTTGACGGTGCCGAAGGCGGACGAGTTGCCGGTGCACTGCTTCCACCAGCTGGTGGAGGTGTAGATGACGGCGTCCCGGCCGGTGCGTGCCTTGTAGGTGGCGAACCAGTCCTTCATCCAGTTGACCAGCCCGGCGGCGCTCAGTCCGTAACAGGTCGACCCGTAGGGGTTGTACTCCATGTCGAGCGCCCCGGGGAGCGTCTTGCCGTCCTTCGACCAGCCGCCGCCGTGGTCGACGAAGTAGTTGGCCTGGGCGGCGCCGCTGGAGGTGTTGGGCGTGGCGAAGTGGTAGGCGCCGCGGATCATGCCGGCGTTGTAGGAGCCGTTGTACTGCTGCGCGAAGTACGGGTTGGTGTAGCTGGTGGACTCCGTCGCCTTGACGTAGGCGAAGCGGGCGCCGCTGTTCCAGAGCGTGGACCAGGCGACGTTGCCGTTGTGGCTGCTGACGTCCACGCCCTCGACGGACGCCGCGAGCGAGGCCGCGGGCGGCGCGGTGCCGGCCGTGGCGCCCTCGTGCCGGGCGATCTGCGAGCCGGCCCAGTCCTGACCGGGGTGGGTGGGTTCCGGTGCCCGCTTCGCCACCGCGGCGCCGGCGGTGCCGGGCAGGCCGAGGAGGAGGGCGAGGACCGCGAGAAGGGCCCCGGTCACGGTCGCGAGGGAGCGTGCGGGGCGGTGGGGGGAGCCGGATCTGCGTACGGATCTGAGCACGGGCATACGTGCCTCCGAAGATCTCGGTGGGATGACCTGAGGGGGATGTCCTGAGGGGAGTGCATGAGGGGGTGATCTGAGGCGGTCATCTGAGGGGGGTGTCCGGACGGCATGACGCGGACGTGAGCCCACCGCGGTGCGGTGTGCGGGACGCGCGGCGGAACCTTCGGCGCTCGGCCGCTTGGTATGGCCATGCCAGAACTCACGATACGCGCGTAGACCGACGTGCCAAAAGAGGTTCCGTGGGCTGCCGTTGGTCTAATCCTGCGAAATACTGGCCGAGCTGCGGCTTCGGCCGCCGAGGGCGGAAACTTTCAGAAGAGGGAAAGCGGGAATGGGCGCTGACGTGCACAACACCGGAGCCGGCGGTACGGCGGCGAACGGCGAGCCGATTGGTGTGGACCACGTATTTCTCGCCCTGGAACGGGAATTGGCGGTATTTCTCCGCCGCGCCCGGGCCTCTTCCGGCGAATTGGCCCGGGAGGTGCATCCCGACCTGGAGCCCGCCGCGTACGGCCTGCTGGTCCGGCTGGCCGACGCCGGTGCCCAGCGCGCCACCGACCTCGCAGGCTTCTTCGGCGTCGGCAAGGCCACGATGAGCCGTCAGCTGCACGCCCTGGAACGGCTGGGGCTGGTCGCCCGCCAACCGGACCCGGCCGACGGCCGCGCGGTCCTGGTGCGCATCACGGAGGAGGGCCGCGAGCGCTTCTCCAGGGTCCGCAACGGACGCCGGGCCCGCTATGCGCGGCGCCTCGCCTCCTGGGACCGCGCGGAGGTCGCCGAACTGGCCCGCCTCCTGCACCGGCTCAATGCGGAGCAGGAGGGCGAGGAGGGGTGAACCGTACGGTTCCCGTGCGGGCGGCGGCTTCCCGTACGGAGGACCGCTCACCCGGAAAATTTACTCACGGCATGACAAAAATGACCGCCGCGTCGTCCCGCCCCTTCCCCCGCGGGTACGCCGCGCACTCCGGATCGGCCGCCTCCGCCGCCCGGACCCGGTCGATGAGCGACTGGGGACCCTGTGCACGCACCAGGCCCGCACAGTCGGTCCAGGAGCCCTGCCGGAAGACCTCGACCCAGCGGCTCGCACCGTCGCTGAGCGCGGTCAGGGAGCGGACCTCGGCGCGCGGGGTGTGTCCGGTGACCGCCCGGGCGGCCACCGACGGATCGGCCGCGGCGGTGTAGAAGCCGCCCTCGGCGTTGCGCAGCGCCTCGACCGCACGGCCGTACTCCCGGCCCGCGGCGGCCCGTTCGGCCGAGCCGCGGGGCAACGCCCGTACGGCATCGCGCCGGGCGCGGAGCGCGGGCGGCAGTTCGTCCAGCCGTGGGTCGAGCACCGGATGCACCGATCCGTCCGGTCGCTCCAACAGGAGGACGGAATCGGACAGTACGAGGTGTTCCACGGTGTCCCCGGACCACCGTGCGGCGACGACAGTTGCCTGTGGAGTGCGGACGTGAGAAAGGTCACAGGTGTCCCGGTGGGCCTCGGCCGTCCGGGAGATGGCCCCGGACAGGGCCTCAGGGAGCGTCATATCCCGGTGTGAAACCGACAGTTCGAGCAATGCGCCCCCGAGCCGCGCGGTGAACCACGGCACCGTGTGGCGGCATCCGTAGTCCCCCTCCGGCGGCGTCACACCATCCAGCAGAACCAGGACCCCGCCCTGGCCGGAGGCCGGCAGGGCTACCGATGCGTAGTCCTCGTTTGGGTGTTGGGGATCGCCCGGCTCGGTGGCGAGTTCGATGCGCATGGCGGCAAGTCTGCCGGAGGGCGCGATTTCCGCCCTGGTGGCGGACGCGCGCGGCGGCGCCGGCGTACGGCCAGGTCAGGCACGGCCGAAGGGGCGGGCCGTGGGGCCGGCGGGATGCGGGCGCGCATCTTTCCAGGACCGGGGCGCATCTCCAAACCCGTCCGGGGGTTGCGCGGGGTTGCGGCAGGAAACAAGGGTGCACGGAAGTTGATGGTCAAACTCCGATTGAGGTTCACTCGTTCAGGTGGCCGGGCAGGTGTTGCCGAGCCACTGCGCGGTGCCGGTGGAATGGTCGGGCCCGGTCATGGGGCGGGGCCAGAACGTCCGTCGCGACGCGCAAGCCGGACTGTTTACCCTCGCGGAAGTGTGTGCTGCTGCGGTGTTCGCGCAGGTCCGCCCCGCGAGCGGAGAGCGAGCCGGGTCCGCGACGCCACACGGCGTGGGCAGGCGAGACAGGAATGCGAGCAGCGGTGCGGAAGATGCGGCTTCGGGGCGGCGCAGGGAAGCCGGGTTCACCGGCCGGTTCGGTCTCGGGACCGGGCAAGGGTCCTGGTAAGGGGCTGGGCACGACCGGCGACGACCTCGCGGGACGGCGTCCCGCGCGGGTGCGCAACCGGCTCGTCGGAGCGGTGGCCGTGGTCACCGCCGCGGTCATCGGTGCCGGCGCCCCGGGCCTCGTCGCCACGGCCGACAACGCCAACAACAGCCAGCACCTGGTCGATCTCGCCGAACTCAACGCCCGCGCCATCGCCCTGGCGCACTCCCTCGCCGACGAGCGCGACGGGATGACCGCGTACGCGGCCACCGCCCGGGCCGGCCGTACGGGCGCCGGGAACGGCACCGCGACCGGTCGCACCGCACCCAAGAAGACGGGTGTCAACGGCGCCGGGGCCAACGCGACCGGTGCCGCCGGCACCGCGGCCCGGGCCACCGTCTCCGCCGACTCCGCCGTCTCCGGCACCCAGCGCGCCCGCGTCGACCGGCAGATCGCCGAACTGCGCTCCGAGGCCCAGGACGCCTCGGGCGGCACGACGGTTTACGCGGCCGCCGCCAAGCTGCTGGCCGCACTGCCGCAGACCCGTCACAAGGCGCTGTCCGGGGCGGAGTCGGCCGAACTGGTCCAGCGCGCCTACAGCGAGATCATCCAGGCACTCGGTGCGATCAGCGACGACATCGCCCGTGGACTGCCGGCCCGCGCGGACTCCGGGGACGCCGGCACCCGTGCGCTGCCCTTCCTCGGCCGGGCCACCGACCAGGCCGCCGCGACCCGGGGCCTGCTGCTCGCCGGGCTCAACGCGGGCGACACCCGGTCGCCGCTGACCGGCCTCGCCCAGATCGCGCACGTCCGGGAACAGGGCGCGCTGAACGACTTCCGGCAGACCGCGGGCCAGGGCGCCCGGGACCGCTACGACCGCACCGTCAACGGCGCCGACGTCAACACCGCCGAGCGCTATCTGACCCGGCTGACCGACCAGCCCCGCCTGGACGCCGCCGATCTGCGGCTCAGCCGCCGGCGGGTGCAGAGCACCGTGACCACCCGCGTCGGGCTGATGCGCGGCGTCGAATCGGCCATGGCCACCGCCGACATCCAGCGCCTGGGCACGCTGCGCGACGACGATGTGACGGAGCTGGAGATCCGCACCGGCCTGATGGCGCTCTGCCTGCTGCTCGCCGTCGGCGCCGGCATCTGGGCCGCCCGCACCATGACCCAGCCGCTGGCCGCGCTGCGGATCGGCGCCAGGCGGGTGGCCGACGACCCCGCGAACGAGGAGCCCATCAGCTACAAGGGCCGCAACGACGAATTCGCCGCCGCCGTACGGTCCGTCAACTCGCTGCACGCCCAGGTGGGCGAGCTGGCCCGGCGCACCGCCGAACTGGAGGGCGAGCGCAAGCGGCTGGTCGGCGGCCGGCAGCGGCTGGTCGCCGAGCGCGAGGTGCTCCAGGAGCAGAGCGCGACGCTCAAGGAGCAGGTCGCCGACCTCACCGAGCGGCTGTCCGCCGCGTACACCGGCGTACACGGCCGGTTCGTCAACCTCTCGCTGCGCACCCTCGGCCTCGTGGAGCGCCAGCTCGCGGTCATCGAGTCGCTGGAGGACGGCGAGCAGGACCCGGAGCGCCTGGCGACCCTCTTCAAGCTGGACCACTTCGCCACACGGATGCGCCGTAACAGCGAGAACCTGCTCGTGCTGGCGGGCGCGGAGCAGCACAGCACCAACCACCAGGGCCCGGTGCCGCTGCTGGACGTGCTGCGCGCCGCGGTCAGCGAGATCGAGCGGTACGACCGGGTGGAGATCCAGTCGCTGCCGCCGCACTCCCAGGTGGCCGGGTTCGCCGCGGACGACCTCAGCCATCTCGTCGCCGAACTCCTGGAGAACGCCACCGCGTTCTCGCCGCCGGACGCCCATGTCGGGCTCTCCGGCTGGCTGATGGAGAGCGGCGAGGTGATGCTCTCGGTCCAGGACGGGGGCATAGGGATGACCGCGGAGCGGATGGCCGAGCTCAACGAGCGGCTGTCGGACGCCGAGTCCGCCTCGTCCTCCGAGACCGTCGACGAGGCGCTGGGCCTCGGGCTGTACGTGGTGGTCCGGCTGGCCGCCCGGCACGGCGTCCGGGTCCAGCTGCGGGACGCGAAGCAGGGCGGCGTCACCGCCGTCGTCGTGCTGCCCGGCTCGATCCTGCCGACCCGTCCGGGCCCGGCGTCGTCCTCGCACTCCGCGCCCCGGGACGTGGTGCACACCCCCGGGCTGCCCGGCTCGGTCGCCGAGGCGAACTCCAACGCCCTGCCGACGCGGGCGCAGCGGGTGGCTCCGGCGCCGGCGGGCGGCGGTACGCCCGCCGCGGCGACCCCGGCCCCGAACTCCGGGCAGGACACCGGTCAGGAAGCCTCCCCGGCCGACGCGGACGCCACGCCTGCCCCTGACCTCGCGCCCGCTCCCGCCCCCGGCGCCGACCCGTTGGTGGCCGCCGCCGAGCGCGCCATCGACGCGGCCGGGCTCACCACCGGCGGCAGCGACGAGCACACCCGCCCGGCCGACGAGGCGGGCCCGGCCGTGGAGCAGCCGGCGCCCGGCAGCACCGCGCCGTCCGCCCCGGCCGCGTCCGACCCGTACGCCATCGGCCCGGACCAGCACACCCGCCCGGAGGCCGACGCCCCGGCCGACGCACCGACCGCCGCCGCACCGCCCACGGAGAAGCGGCGGACCGCCATGGGGCTGCCCAAGCGCACGCCCAAGGTCGTGGAACAGACGCAGAGCCCCACCGCCCCGCGCAAGAGCGGTGCGGCCAATGCCGAGGCGCTGCGGCGCCGGCTCGGCGGCTTCCAGCAGGGGTCGCGGGACGGCCGGCGCGAGGTCGCGGCCGAGATCGCGGAACGCACAGCGGAGCAGACCATCCCACAGACGGACACCGACGGAGCGGGGGCCCCGGGAGACAGCCACGTTGGCGAGGAGGCACGCGATTGAAGGCGCAAGCGCCCACAGGTTACGGACAAGGACTGAGCAGTCAGGCACGGAACCTGCACTGGCTGCTGACCAACCTGGTCGACGAGGTGCCCGGCATCCGCTCGGTCGCCGTGGTCTCCTCCGACGGCCTGCTGCTGCTCAGCTCCGACCCCGACCGGGCGGGGGAGACGGCGGACCGTACGGGCGCCGGTGACGGGCCCAGAGGCTCCAGCGCCGACCTCGCCACCATCGTCTCCGGGCTCGCCAGCCTCACCCATGGCGCGGCGAAGCTGATGGACGGCGGCGGCGTCAAGCAGACGATGATCACGATGGACGAGGGCAGCGTGTTCGTCATGTCGATCAGCGACGGCTCGCTGCTCGGTGTGCACGCCACCCCGGACTGCGACATGAACGTCATCGCCTATCACATGGCGCTGTTCGTCGGCCGGGCCGGCCATGTCCTCACCCCCGAACTCCGCAGCGAACTGCGCAAGTCGATGGAGAGCGCCCAGTGACCACCAAACTCCCCATACGCGGCGGCGACCGCAAACCCGCGCGGGTACGGCCCTACTCGCTCACCGGTGGCCGAACGCGCTTCGGCCACGTCCTGCTCGTCGAGACGTTCGTGGCCGCGCTGGACGCCCCCGAGGAGCGGCCGGAACTCACCTCCGGCGGCTGGGGCGACCGGGTCATGCCGGAGATGCGCGCCATCGTCGAACTGTGCCGCCGGATGCGCTCGGTCGCGGAGATCTCCGCGCTCCTCAAGATGCCGCTGGGTGTGGTCCGGGTGCTCCTCAGCGACCTCGCCGACCAGGGAAAGATTCGCGTCTACGGCACCGGGCAGCGCTCCGGCCGGCCCGACCGCGCGCTGCTCGAAAGGGTGCTGGGTGGACTTCACAGGCTCTGACACGATATCGGCCGGGTCCACGACGCCCGCCGGCTCCACGGGTCAGGCCGCCCCGGTGGCCACGGCCGCCGACGCGGGCCTGCACAGCTGGCAGACGGACCGTTCCCGGGCACCGATCGCCACCAAGATCGTGGTGGCCGGCGGCTTCGGCGTCGGCAAGACCACCTTCGTCGGATCGGTCTCGGAGATCACCCCGCTCCAGACCGAGGCGGTGATGACCCAGGCCAGCGAGGACACCGACGACCTGTCCTCGACCCCGGAGAAGACCACGACCACGGTCGCCATGGACTTCGGCCGGATCACCCTCGACCAGGACCTGGTGCTCTATCTGTTCGGCACGCCCGGACAGCAGCGCTTCTGGTTCATGTGGGACGACCTGGTGCGCGGTGCGATCGGTGCGATCGTGATGGCCGACACCCGGCGGCTGGAGGACTGCTTCCCGGCGCTGGACTACTTCGAGAGCTGCGGGCTGCCGTACGTCGTCGCGGTCAACCACTTCGAGGGGACCGAGTCGTACGCCGCCGAGGACGTCCGCGAGGCGCTGACCGTCCCGGAGCGGGTACCCGTTGTGATCATGGACGCGCGCCAGCGGGTCACGGTGGTCCAGTCGCTGCTCGCGCTGGTCGGCCACGCCCTGGAAACCGCGCCGGAGTAGCCGGGCCCGCCCGCTACGGGCCCGACCCGAGGGGTCCTCCCTCGCTCCACCCCCCACACCTCTCCCCGAACAACGCAGTGAAGAGAAGAGCCGCCATGCGGAAGATACTCATCGTCGGAGCCGGCCAGTCCGGCCTCCAGCTGGCCCTCGGCCTCCAGTCCCAGGGCTACGAGGTCACCTTGATGTCCAACCGCACCGCCGACGAGATCCGCTCCGGCCGGGTCATGTCGACGCAGTGCATGTTCGACACCGCCCTCCAGCACGAGCGCGACCTCCAGATCAACTTCTGGGAGAGCCAGGCCCCGCGGATCGAGGGCCTGGGCGTCTCGGTCGCCGCGCCCGGCAGCCATGCGGAGCCCGGCGGCTCGCAGCGCGCCATCGACTGGGTCGGCAAGCTCGACGGCTACGCCCAGTCCGTCGACCAGCGGGTGAAGATGGCCGGCTGGATGGAGACCTTCGCCCAGCGCGGCGGCCAGCTCGTCATCCACGGTGCGGCCGTCTCCGACCTGGACTTCTTCGCCGGACGCTACGACCTCACGCTGGTCTCGGCCGGCAAGGGCGAGCTGGTGTCCATGTTCGGCCGGAACGCCGAGCGTTCGCCCTACGACACCCCGCAGCGCGCGCTCGCCGTCTCCTACGTCCACGGCCTGGGCCCGCGGCCGGAGCACCCCGACTACGACGCGGTGCGCTGCAACCTCGTCCCCGGTGTCGGCGAGCTCTTCGTCATGCCGACGCTCACCACCTCGGGCCGCGCCGACATCCTCTTCTGGGAGGGCATCCCCGGCGGCCCGCTGGACGTCTTCCAGTCCGTCAAGGACCCGGGCGAGCACCTGGCCACCACGCTGGAGCTGATGGAGAAGTTCCTGCCCTGGGAGTACGCGCGCGCCACCAAGGCCGAACTGACCGACGCCGGCGGCACCCTGGCCGGCCGCTACGCCCCGACCGTCCGCAACCCGATCGGCCGGCTGCCCTCCGGCGGGCTGGTGCTCGGCGTCGCCGACGTCGTCGTGGCCAACGACCCGATCACCGGCCAGGGCTCCAACTCGGCCGCCAAGTGCGCCGCTTCCTACCTCGCCTCCATCGTGGAGCGAGGGGAGAAGCCCTTCGACGAGGAGTGGATGCAGACCGCCTTCGACCGCTACTGGAGGACCGCCCAGCACGTCACCAAGTGGACCAACGCGATGCTGGCCCCGCCGCCGGAGCACATCCTCAACCTCATCGGCGCGGCCGGCCAGGTCCAGGCCGTCGCCGACCGGTTCGCCAACGGCTTCGACGACCCGTCCGACTTCGAGAACTTCTTCTACGACCCGGACAAGACGAACGCCTACCTGGCGTCGGTCACGGGCTGACGCCGGCCGCCCCCGGCCGCGGTGTGTCCGTCCCGCACACCATGTCCCGGGCCGGGGGCGCCCCCGTCAGCAGGAAGGTGTCCACGACGCGGTCCACACAGGCGTTGCCGTTGCGGTACTGGCCGTGGTCGCCGCCGGCCGCCGTCACCAGCCGCGAACCGCGCAGCGCGCGGTGGGCCGCCACCGCTCCCTCGTAGTGCGTGGCCGGGTCGTGGCGGGAGTTGAGCATGAGGGTGGCCGGCAGGCCCTTGCCGGTCACCCTCACCCGCGGTGCCCCGGAGGCGGGCCAGGCCGCACAGGTCGCGGCGAACGCCAGCTCCCGGGCGCCGACCAGCGGATGTTCCGCGGTGTCCTTGGCGCTGCGCCGGATCCAGTAGCCGATATCGCGGTTCCACGGAGTGTCGTTGCAGGTCACGGCCGAGAAGTCGGCGAGGAAGTCCGGTGACAGATAACGGGTGAAGACCTCCCGCACGGTCTGCTTCTCCTGCGGCGTTGCGGTGTCCCAGTGCTCCAGGGCCGCGAGCCCGCGTGCCAGGACGGGGAACGCCGAGGCGCTGTAGAGCGCCTGGAGCGTGCCGTTGTCGAGCTGGTTGGGGCCGATCACCGTGCCGTCGACGTGGACCGGGTGCGCGCGCAGCGCGGCCCGCCGCCGCTCCCAGGCCGCCTGTGCCCGGGCGGGGGAGTTTCCGTAGTGGTAGACGGCGTCCCGGCCGGCGAGCCAGGGCAGGAAGTCCTGCTCGAAGCGGCGCTGGAAGCTCCTCGGCTGTCCCTCCTCGAAGGACTGCCAGCTGCCGGCGAAGGCGATGTTGCTGTCGAGGACGAACCGGTCCACCCGCCGCGGGAACTCGCTCGCGTAGTAGGCGCCGAGCATCGTGGCGTAGGAGGGGCCGTAGTACGAGAGCTTCGGGGCGCCGAGCAGCGCGCGGTAGAGGTCCATGTCGTGGACCGCCTGATCGGTGGTGAGGTACGGCAGCAGACCGCCGCTCCTGGCCACGCAGCTCCGCACCAGTTGGCGTGAGCGCGCAACGACGCCCTTGACGGCCGCGGGTGAGCGGTCGCGGAAGTCATGCGCGAAGAAGTCCTGGAACTCCTTCTCGCTCTGGCAGTGCACGGGCGTACTGCGGCCCACGCCCCGCTGGTCGAAGCCCACCACGTCGTAGACGGCGGCCAGCTCCGGGGACTTCGCCACGAAGCCCTGGGGCCGGAGCAGCCCCGAGGCGCCAGGGCCGCCCGCGGCCATCATCAGCACCCCGCGCCTGCGGTGCGGGTCGCTCGCCCGGTGCCGGGAGACCTCCACGGTGAGGTCCCGGCCGGCGCGGGGGCGGTGCCAGTCGCGCGGCACGGTCATCGCCGCGCACTCCAGCGACGGCGCCCCGGCACAGGCCTGCCACACCAGCTTCTGCTCCGCGTAGCGTGCGGGCACCTCCGGCCGGGCGGCCGCCGCGGCGGAGGCGCTGACCGGCCCCGGCAGCACGGCCGCCGCGAGAGCTGCCGCCACCCCCGACACAACGGTGGCCGCCACCGCCCGCCGTCGGCGGCGGGACAGGGGCTTCCTCGGCATGAACATCGTTCCTCCCCAAGGGACATGGGCAACAAGGACGATGCTCCACGGGCGGCGGATGCGGGTCGATCATGCTGGGGTTACGTTTGGGGGTGGCACTAGCATCCCCCCTTCCCACGTTTTCGGCTGTCCCGCCGTGGTTGTTGCTCGCCGTGGCGCCTGCGGCGGGCCAGGTGGTGGTCGGGTGCGGTGACGGACCTCCGGGGTCTTGTTTGTGGACTGCTTCGCTTTACGTCCACAAACAAGACCCCTCCGGCCCGTCCCCTCCCGTTGAGGGAAAAGGAAAGGCCGGCGGGGGTGCACGTAAGTGATCACGTGCACCCCCACCGGCCTTGGTCCACCCACCCACGGGAGGGGCCGCGCCGCAGGACGAAGTCCGGAGGAGCGGCACCGCACCCGACAACCCACGCCCGCCGCAGGCGCAACGGCGAGACGGGACACGGCGCCGCAGCCGACAACGTGGGCCGAGGCAAAGCGCAGCGGAACGGCGGGACAGCCGAAAACGTGGGAAGCCTAACTCCAAGGCCACTTGAGGCGCTTCAGGCCACGGCCCGACGGTTCGGCCTCCGGGTCGTACTCGTACTTCCACCCGGCGGGGAGACCCAGTCGCCCCACCCGGGCGGGGACCCGTCGGTAGACATGTACCGTCGGCGGCCGGCCGTCGTCGTTCGGCACCGGGACTTCATAGGTCTTCGGCGGCTGGCCGGTCATACCGAGCAGCACCGGCAGGACCCGGCCGTCCAGCGGTCCGCCGACGAACGGGGTGTTCTCGCTTCGCACCGCCCCAGTCTCCCACCCGGAGGGTGCGGAAGCAGGTCACAGCAGGTGCGCGGCGTCGCTCACGACGGGCAGGATCTGGCGGGCGAGAGTGCCGAGCGGGCCGTCGGAGGCCTCCAGCTTCAGCGCCGCCCGGGTGACCCGCGCGGTCTGCGGGTCGCGGGCCGCGGTGGCGGTCAGCAGGGCGACGAAGTGGTCGACCAGCCAGTCGCGCAGTTCGTCGAGCGGGGGCCGCTTGCCCTCGTCGAGCCAGATCAGTGAGGCGCCCTCGACGGCGCTGATCCACATCCGGACGGTCATCCGCAGCAGCAGGCCCGGCTCCGGCTCGCCCAGATGGCGCAGGATCTGGTCGGCGGCGGCGCGCCGTACCTCGTCCACGATCGCGGACGTACGGGAGGTCTCCACGACGCTGCCGCCCTGGAGCAGCGCGCTGAAGCCGGCGTCGTGCTCGTCGACGAAGGCCAGATAGCGGTCCAGTGCGCGCGACAGCCGCCGGGTGAGCGGCCCCGTCTCCGGCTCGGCGAAGCAGCCTTCCAGGATGTCGGCGGCGCTGCGCAGCGCGGCCTCGTACAACTGCTGCTTGCCGCCGGGGAAGTAGCGGTAGACCAGCGGCCGCGAGACCTCGGCGGCGGTGGCGACATCGTCCAGCGAGACGTCCTCGGGGGCGCGGTGGGCGAACAGGTCGAGCGCGGCGGCCAGCAGTTGGCTGCGGCGCTGCTCCACGCTCAGCCTGCGATAGGCGGGTCGGGGTACTGCTGGGGCGGTGCCGCTGCCGTTCATGCACAGCAGCGTAACCGCACCGGATTTCCGTTCGTACAGGTGCTCGTGTCCGGCCGGCATGCAAGTCGGCCCTTCAGGCCAGCAGTCCGGAGCTGCGCCACAACCTGCGGCCCACCCCGCGCAGTACGCCGATCTCGTCGAGGAAGTCGGTCAGCCGCCGGGCGCCGGACTGCATCACCTCGCGGCGGTGGCCGCTGGCCTTCACCTGCGCCAGGGCCTCGCGCCTGTCCAGTCCGACGTTGGTGTAGACGTCCGGATTCACGAAGGCGAGGGAGAAGACCCGGGCCGCTTCGCCGGAGCTGATCCGGGTCAACTCCCGTTCCCAGCGCGGCGCGGTGACCATCTGGCGGCGCAGTTCCTCGCGGGCGTACCGGACATGGCGGGCCTCCTCGACGACATGGATCCGGGTCACCCCGCGCACCAGGGTCTGCACCCGCTCGTCCGGGAAGGTCAGCCGCTGCATCCAGTCCAGGATCTCCTCGCCGAGGAGGGTGCAGGCGAAGGAGCCGGGGGTGGTGGAGACGGTCTTCAGGACGCGGGCGAGGTTGTGGTGGAGGCGGGAGACCGGGTACGCCGGTGCGCCGCCTCGCTGGATCATGCGGGCGAACATCTTGGAGTGCCGGCACTCATCGGCGATCTCGGTGAGCGCATAGCGGACATGTGCGCTGGTGACGGGCTTGTCGTAGATGTGCCGGACGAGCAGCTGCATCAGGATGATCTCGAACCAGATGCCCAGCGAGGCGAGCGAGGCGGCCTCGTGCCGGGAGAGGTCCTGCTGCTGCTCCAGCGACATCTTCTTCCACAGCGGGGTGTCGTAGAGCGAGACCAGTTCCGGCGGCCAGAACCACTTGCCCTCTTCGAGGGGTGCGTCCCAGTCGAGTTCGGTGTCGGGGTCGAAGGAGTGCTTGGCGGAGGAGTCGAGCAACCGCTCGGCGACCTGTTCCCGGTCCTTGAGCAGACCGAGGGCGTCCCGCAGGACTTCGGTGTCCGTCACGGTCATTGCGGTGGGCGTGCTCGTCATGGCTGTGGCTACCTCGCTCATGGGGTCGGGGCCGGTCCGGCGGATCAGGGCCGGACCGGCCCTACCCGCGGTAAGCTCTTATGAGACTGCTTGTCAGCAAGCTCGTCAATCCCCTGCGCACGACTTATTGACCCGCCGGTAAGAAACGTGTGAGCCTGCCAACGACCGCCCATGACAAGGCGTTTGGCGAGCCGAGGAGGCTGTCCGTGTCGACCCGAGACCTCTACGCACAGGACCCAGGCAGCCCGCTGTGGAAGGTGCCCGCCTCCGGCGCGGCCCGCTTCAGCTGGGAGTACGGCGACGGACGCGAACGGCTGCTCGCGCTCTACCAGAAGGGCAAGGACAAGCAGTGGGACGCCAATCTGCGCATCGACTGGGACCTGGAGGTGGACCCCGCCGACCCGCTCGGCACCCCCGATGAGTCGATGTCCCTGTACGGCACCAAGTACTGGGACAAAATGAACCGGCGGGACCGCGGTGAGCTCCGCCGGCACTACACCTCCTGGCAGTTCAGCCAGTTTCTCCACGGTGAGCAGGGCGCCATGGTCTGCGCGGCCCGGATCGTGGAATCCGTACCGGACCTCGACGCGAAGTTCTACTCCGCCACCCAGACCATGGACGAGGCACGGCACGCCGAGATATACAGCCGCTTCCTCCAGGAGAAGATCGGGATGCTCTACCCGGTCAACGACAATCTCCAAACGCTGCTCTCCGACACCCTCACGGACTCCCGCTGGGACATGCCCTACCTCGGTATGCAGGTGCTGATCGAGGGCCTGGCGCTGGCCGCCTTCGGCATGATCCGCGACACCACCACCAAGCCGCTGCCGAAGCAGATCCTGGCCTACGTCATGCAGGACGAGGCGCGCCATGTCGCCTTCGGCCGTATGGCGCTGCGCGACTACTACAAGCAGCTCACCGACGCCGAACTGCGCGAGCGCGAGGAATTCGTCATCGAGGGCTGCTATTTGATGCGCGACCGGCTGCGCGGGCTGGAAGTGCTGGAAAACTTCGGCATTCCGCACGCCGAGGCCGCCGAATTCACCGAACGCTCCGAATTCCTGCACCTCTTCCGGAAGCTGCTCTTCAGCCGCATCGTGCCGTGCGTGAAGGACATCGGGCTGTGGGGCGAACGACTCCAGCGCGCGTATCTCGACATGGGCGTCTTCGAGATGGGCGACGCCAACCTGGATCTGCTGATGGCCCAGGACGAGGAGCTCGCCGAGAAGCTGGACGCGGAGCGCTTCGCCGCCGAGGAGCAGGCCCGTACGGCGGAGGTCGCGGAGGCCATCGCGCAAGGGGCGGCGGGGGACTGACCCCCACGAGGCGGGTCATCCACGGGTCAGCCGGCCATGACGAACACGCCGATGAAGAAGGCCATGTAGAGCAGCAGGATCGCGCCCGCTACGGCCGCCACGATGAGGACAGCCTTCATCACTTTCTCCACGGCACGACGGTCGCGGACGGGTCGCACAGGGACCTGGGGGCCACCCTCGTGTTCACTCACGGAGTCATCCTGCCGACCGCGGTGCCGGCGGGCCATCCGTAGAAGTACTCATGTCAGGGTGGTGGCGGGTCGGACCGCTGTCGGACGGGACCTGGGATCACGTGCCCGTTCAGCCGTCCAGAAACTCCCGTATCCGCCGGGCCAGTTCCCCGGACCGGTCGTCCGGCATCGAGTGATGGCTGACCCCCGGCAGGGTCTCCACCCGTATGTCCGCCGGTGTCCGGGCCGCCCCTGCCGCGACCCGCCGCAGCGCATGGGCCCGGCTGCGCTCCGCCAGCAGCACCAGCGCCGGCACCCCGGCCTCGCGCAGGGCGGTGACCTCGGGCCGCGGCCCGGTGACGGGCTTCGCGTCGCGGAACTCCAGCGCGCCCAGCCCCATCAGCCGCACCAGTTCGGGGGCCGGCGGTGCGCCGCGCGTCTCCCACTCCAGGAACCGCCGGGTGCTCCGCTCCCCGGGCCGGACGAACAGCGGCAGCGCCCGCAGCAGGTACGACGCCCGGAACCCGGCGAAGCACTGGGTGGGGTCGAGCAGCACCAGCCGGTCGACCCGGTGGGGCGCGTGCACCGCATGGCTCAGCGCGAGCCAGCCGCCGTACGAGTGCCCGACCACCGTGGCCGACGCCAGACCGAGGCCGTCGAGCACACCGTCGAGCCACGCCGTCAGGTCCGCGGGACGCCGCAGCGGCCGGCTGCCGGGGACGCTGAGCCCCGGCGTGCCCATCTGGTCCGGCGCATGAAGCCGGTGCGTGGGGGCGAGTCCGGCGGCGAGGGCGTACCAGACGGCGGAGGTGGTGCCGCCGCCGTGCAGCAGTACCAGCGGGGGCCCGTCGGCCGGGCCGCAGATGTTGACCCGGGTACTGCCGAACTCCGAGACCACCTCCCGGCGTTCCACCGGGACCGGCCACCGCGCCATGGCCTCTTCGTAGGCGGCACGGAAGGCAGCGGCTGGCATACGAGTTCCCCTCGCTCGGCAAGTATCTCGCTGAGCGAGATATTAGAGTAGGGGGCCGGGAAGCGGAAACGGGAAGGCGGTTGTTCATGACCGAGCGGCGGGAAGCGGAAGAGCCCGAAGGGATGGACCTCATCCATCTCCTGCGCGAGGTGACCGTGCAACTCGACCTCGCAGGGGCCCGGTTCGCCGGCCGCAACGGTCTGCACCCCACCGACCTCCGGGCGCTGATCGGCCTGCTGGACGCCGCCCGCGCCGGCACCGAGACCACCCCCGGCCGGCTCGGCGCCCAACTGGGCCTGAACTCCGCCGGCACCACGGCGCTCATCGACCGCCTGGAACGGCTCGGTCTGCTCCGCCGGGTCCGGGACCACCGCGACCGCCGCCGCGTCCTGCTGGAGGTCGACGACCGCGCGCTCGCCCTGGGCCAGTCGTTCTTCGGCCCGCTGATCGACCGCACCCTCGGCCTCCTCGCCACCTTCGACGCCGGAGAACGGGCGGCGATCCGCCGGTTCCTGGGCGGGGTGCGCGACGCGGCCGCCGAAAGCGAGGACACCCCCTAGGGCTAGCCTCAGGCCACGCCCCGGCCCGAGCGGGCCAGCCAGCGGCCCTCGTGGTGGGAGACCTCGATCGGGCGGCCGAAGCAGGCGGTCATCCGGGCACTGGTCAGTACCTCCTCGACCGGGCCGCGGGCCTGGACGCGGCCGTCGCGCAGCAGCAGGGCGTGGCCGATGGCGGGGGAGAGCTCCTCCAGATGGTGGGTGACCGTCACGGTCGCCAAGTCGGGGCGGCCGGTGGCCAGTCGGTGCAGGGCATCGATCAGGTCCTCGCGGGAGGGCAGGTCGAGCGCGTTGAAGGGCTCGTCGAGCAGCAGCAGTGAGGGGTCGGCCATCAGGGCGCGGGCGATCAGGATCCGGGCCCGCTGGCCGCCCGAGCACACTCCGTACGGGCGGTTCGCCAGCTCCTTGCAGTCCAGTTCGGCGAGGAGTTCATGGGCGCGTTCGCGGGTGGCGGGGTCGTACGAGCGCCACAGCGGCTGCACGGTGCCGGTCGCGCCGGTCAGTACGACGGTGTGGCCCGTCGCGTCCTGCGGGACCTTCTGGGCGCTGGAGACCAGGCCGATGACGGCGCGCAACGCACGGACGTCTACCGAGCCGAGCCGGTGGCCCAGCACCTCGACGGTGCCGACGGTGGGGAACATCAGCGCGCCGAGGAGGCGCAGGACGGTGGTCTTGCCGGCGCCGTTCGCACCGAGCAACGCCCAGTGCTCACCGGAGCGTACGGTCCAGTCGACGGCGTCGAGGATGATCTGGTCAGTGGTGTAGCGGCGGACGCCGACGCCTTCCAGGGCGGCGATCACGCGGGCGGGGCGCGGGTCCGACGGCTGCGGAGGGGTCATCGCGGCAGGGTAGCTGTGCATGCCATCTTTCTGCCCGGCCGTCCGCGGTGTGGACCTCCGGGGGCGGGGAGCGGCGGTTTCAGGCCAGGCCCAGCAGGGTCCGCACCCGGGCGTACTTCGCCGTCAGACGGTCCCGCGTCGGCGCGTCCAGCACGGCCAGCCGGGCCGGATCGGCGTTGTGCGCCAGGTCGGCCTCCTTGACCAGCAGCGCACCGGGCGTGGCCAGAATGCGGGCGGTGTACTCCTCCAACGGCTCACCCGCCCGCTTGGTGACCGCCAGAACCATCGCCTTGGTCGCCTCGCTCAGCGCCGCACCGGCCAGCCACTCATGGCTCAGCGCCGCGTCCTCGACCGCGTCGTGCAGCCAGGCCGCCGCGATCTGCTCCTCGCTGCCGCCCCGCGCACGCACCCCGTCGGCGACCGCGGCCAGATGCTCGGCATACGGGCGGCCCGCCTTGTCGGTCTGCCCCCCGTGCGCCCGCCGGGCCAGCTCCTCCACTTCGGCGAGGGACAGCAGAGGGCGTGGGGCGGGTGGGCCGGGCGAGGCGGGCGGGGGAGTGTCGGTCATGCGGACATTGTGGCGTGGGCGGGGAGCGCGGTGCCTAGGAGCGCTGCCGTAGCGCCGCCGCCATCACCGCGCGGGCGATCGGTGCCGCGCTGCCGCCGCCGCTGATGTCCGCGCGGTCGGCGGCCGCGTCCTCGACGACCACGGCCAGCGCGACCGCCGGCTCGTAGGTGTCCTTCTGCCGCGCCCAGGAGATGAACCAGGCGTACGGCAGCCCCTCGTTGTGCACACCGTGCTGGGCGGTGCCCGTCTTGCCGCCGACCGTCACCCCCTTGAGGGCGGCGCGCCGGCCGCTGCCGTGCGCGACGACGTCGGTCATCATCTCCTGGAGCCGTCGCGCGGTGGCCGGGCCGACCACCTCGCGGTCCAGCCGGTGCGGTCCGGGGGCGACCATGATGCCCCTGGCGTCGGTCACCTTGTCGACGAGGTACGGCGGCGCCAGCCGGCCCCCGTTGGCGACCACCGCCGCAACCATCGCCATCTGGAGCGGGGTGGCGGCGGTGTCGTACTGGCCGATGGACGAGAGCGCGAGCTGTGCGGGGTCCATCCGGGTGTCGAAGGTGCTGGGCGCGACGGGGGAGGGGAGGCGCAGCAGGCGGTCGTTGAAGCCGAACCTGCGGGCCATGTCGGACATCCGGCGCAGCCCGATCCTGGCCCCCAGCCGCGCGAAGACGGTGTTGCAGGAGGCCCGGAAGGCGTAGCGGAGCGGGGCGTCCTCGCAGTCCTCGGCCGCATTGCCGAGCCGGGTGGCGGTGCCGGGCAGGGTGTAGGGGTCGGGCGAGTCCGTGGGGGCGTCGATATCGGTGACCCGGCCGCTCTCCAGCGCGGCCGCCGCGGTGACGACCTTGAAGGTCGAGCCGGGCGGATAGGTCTGGTGCAGCGCGCGGTTGAGCATCGGGCGGCGCACGTCTCCGTTCAGCCGGCGCCAGGCCTCGTCCACCGCCGGGCCGTTGCCGGACAGCGCGCCCGGTTCGTACGACGGCGTGCTGACCAGCGCCAGGATCCGGCCCGTACGCGGCTCGATCGCGGCCACCGCGCCCTTCTTGCCGCCCAGCCCGGCGAACGCGGCGCGCTGCATCCTGGCGTTGAGGGTGGTGTGGACGGTGCCGCCCCGGCGATGGGCGCGGGTGAAGTGGTCCCACCAGGGGAAGGCGGCGAGCCGGTCGTCGTCGCCGGAGAGGATGCCGTCCTCGGCCTGTTCCAGCAGTGAGGTCCCGTAGGTCTGCGAGGAGTAGCCGGTGACCGGCGCGTAGAGCGGCCCGTCGGTGTAGGTGCGCTCGTAGCGCAGCCGTCCGCCGCTGTCCCGGGACCCGGTGACCGGGCTGCCGTCGACGAGCACCGCGCCGCGCGGCACGGCGTAACGTGCGATCTGCGCCCGCCGGTTGGCCGGGCTCGCGCCGTAGTGCTCCGCCTCGATGACCTGGACCCGGGCCGCGTTGACCAGCAGGGCGACCAGCAGCAGGAAGGAGAACGCGGCGGTGTGCCGGATGCAGCGGATCAACGGCCGGCCTCCGGTGCGGGGACGCCGTCGGCGGGGGCGGCCCGCGGGGACGTGGGGCGCGGCCGCCCGTGTGCCCGCCGTTCCGGCTCCGGCCGTGGACTCCGCGCCCGGTCGCTGATCCTCAGCAGCAGCGCGACGATGATCCAGTTCGTGACGACGGACGACCCGCCCTGGGCCAGGAACGGCATCGCCATCCCCGTGAGCGGGATCAGCCCCATCACCCCGCCCGCGATGACGAAGACCTGGAGGGCGGGGAGGGCCGCCAGGCCGACGGCCAGCAGACTGCCGAAGGGGTCCCGCAGTCCGAGCGCGGCCCGGTAGCCGCGGGCCACCAGCAGCGCGTAGAGGAGGAAGAGCGCGGTGAGTCCGGCCAGCCCCAGCTCCTCGCCGAAGGTCGCCAGGATGAAGTCGGACTTCATGGCGAAGCCGATGAGGGCGGAGTGGCCCTGGCCGAGGCCGGTGCCGAGCAGCCCGCCCGCGGCGAAGGCGAAGAGCGACTGGGCGAGCTGGCCGGCTCCCCGGCCCGCCGCGATGCCGGCGAACGGATGCTGCCAGTCCTCGACCCGGCCGTGCACATGCGGCTCCAGGGTGCCGACGGCGGCCGCGCCGACCGCCGCCAGCAGCAGCCCGACCGCGATCCACCCGGTCCGTCCGGTCGCGACGTACAGCAGCACCACGAAGATCCCGAAGAACAGCAGCGAGGTGCCCAGGTCGCGCTCCAGGACCAGTACCGCCACGCTGATCAGCCAGATCGTGACGATCGGCCCCAGCACCCGGCCGGCCGGCAGCTGAAGCCGCATCACCCGGCGGCCGACGTGTGCCAGCGCGCTGCGGTTGGCGGCGAGGTAGCCGGCGAAGAAGACGGTGATCAGCACCTTGGCGAACTCGCCCGGCTGAATGGAGAATCCGGCGAGCCGGATCCAGATCTTCGCCCCGTTGACGGCCGGGAAGAGAATCGGCGCGGCCATCAGGAGCAGGGCGAGCGCCGCGCACACATAGGCGTAGCGCTGGAGCACGCGGTGGTCGCGCAGCAGCAGCACCACCCCGATGAAGAGCGTGACCCCGACCGTCGACCACATCAGCTGGGTGGGCGCGGCATGGTCGTCCGGGGTCTCCAGATCGAGCCGGTAGATCAGTACCAGCCCGAGCCCGTTGAGGAGGACGGCGGTGGGCAGCAGCAGCGGATCGGCGTACGGGGCGCGCAGGCGTACCGCGAGGTGTGCGAGCAGGGCCAGCCCGCCGATCCCGGCGCCGTAGCGGAGCGCACCGCCGGGGAGCGCATGCCCTCGGGCCAGGCCCACGACGGCATAACCGCAGACGCTGATGAGCACGGCGCCTACGAGGAGGGCCAGTTCGATACCGCGCCGCCTGGGCACGAGCGGCAAGGGTGGGGGAGTGTCCGCGGGGCGCGCGGTGGCCGCCGTCCCTGCCGTTGCCGTCATGCCTGGCAACGTAGCAAGCAGTGGCCGCTATTTCCGTTATGTCGGATACCGCGTCCGGACGGCATCCGGGGCCCCATGCGCGGCTGTCCGAGCCTTCCGGCCGTCGACGCGGTGCTCGCCCACGGGGGAGCGCCAGTTCGCGATCGCCTCTCCCTGCCCACAGGGAAGTACGCGAGGGTGAAGGGGATGTCGAGGGCCGGCCCGATCGAATGGATCATGATCGCGGGGATGACTAAGGGAAGAATCAGGGACGGCTCAGGGACCTCCCGGGGCCTTAGGGGGTTGTTCCGTGAACGCGGCCAATGACAGTTTGTAAACTCTTCCAGACCGAATAGAAGAAGGCCGAGCTCGTCACGCTGATGCGGACGACCGAACACACCGGTCGAGGGCATGGACCTGCGCCATGACCACCGCGAGCGAGGGGCTATGGCGTACGTCACACCCGTGCACGCCGAGTGGAGGTCCCGTGTTGTCCCGGCCGCCTTTGGGCCGCCAGCGCGGGTGACCGTGCCCCTCGACGAAAGGCAGTATGAGCGTCATGACGACCCTCCGATCCCGGATCATCGCCTGGGCCGGCCGCCTGTATCTGGCGAGGACCCAGAGGAAAGGCTTCGACCTGTCTCGAATGTCTTTCTTGCCCGAGTCCGTCCTGATGCCCCTGCGGCGGGACGGTCTCAACCCGGTGGGCGATCTGGCGGCGGTACGGGAGAAGGAGCCCATCAGCAGGCTGCCCGTACCGATAGCCGCCAACGTCTGGCTCGTCACTGGCTACGACGAGGTCAAGGCGGTGCTCGGGAAGGCCAGTGCCTTCAGTTCGGACTTCACCAACCTGGTCGGCAAGGCCGGTGCCGGCGCCGAACAGAACCCCGGCGGACTCGGATTCGCCGACCCGCCCGTGCACACCCGTCTGCGCCGGCTGCTGACCCCCGAATTCACCATGCGCCGGCTCGGCCGGCTCACGCCCCGCATCCACGAGATCGTCGAGGAACGTCTCGACGCCATGGAAGCGGCGGGCAAAAACGGTGACCCGGTCGACATCGTGCACGCTTTCGCGCTGCCCATCCCCTCTCTCGTCATTTGCGAACTCCTCGGCGTTCCTTACGAAGACCGCGCCGACTTCGAGCGGCTGAGCGCGGCCCGCTTCGACCTTTTCAGCGGTGCGAACGCGTCCTTCGGGGCCATATCCGAATCGCTCTCGTATTTCCGGGACATCGTCAAGAAGCAGCGGGAAAACCCCGGTGACGGATTGCTCGGCATGATCGTCAAGGAGCACGGCGACTCGGTCAGTGACGAGGAACTGGCGGGCCTCGCCGACGGCGTACTGACCGGCGGCTTCGAGACCACCGCCAGCATGCTGGCGCTCGGCACCTTGGTCCTCCTTCAGGACCCGAAGCACTTCGCGGCCCTCAACGACGGCGAGGAGGCCGTCGAGCGCTATGTCGAGGAGCTGCTCCGCTACCTGACCGTCGTGCAGGTCGCCTTCCCGCGTTTCGCCCGCGAGGACCTGGAGATCGGTGGCGTCCAGATCGCCGCCGGCGACGTGGTGCTGTGCTCGCTGAGCGGCGCGGACCGGGACGGCAAACTGGGCCCGGAGATGGAACAGTTCGACCCCTCCCGCAACGTCCCGTCCCACCTGGCCTTCGGCTACGGCATCCACCGCTGTGTGGGCGCCGAACTCGCCCGGATGGAACTGCGCGCCGCCTACCCCGCCCTGGTCCGCCGCTTCCCGAACATGCGCCTGGCCGCCGAGCCGGAGGAGCTGGCGTTCCGCAAGCTGTCGATCGTCTACGGGATCGAGTCCCTGCCGGTCCGGCTGGACGGCTGACGCCGGGGTCGGCCGGCCGGTCCGGACCGGGCGCCCGCCAGCGGGCCGGTGCCCGGTCCTCGCTGTGCGCTCAGCGCACGCCCTCGACGGCGGCCCGCGGGCGCTCGGGATGCCGCATCGTCCCCGCGGGCAGTCCCTGCCGGCGCAGCCGGCGGCAGGCGTCCTTGACCACGTCGATCTGCGGGGTCTCGTGGTCGGCGGCCGGCCAGGCGACGGCGAAGGTGCACGGCGGCAGGTCGTGCACCGGCAGATAACTGATGTCGGGGCGCGGGTAGAACTCGGCCGCGACGGCGGGCAGAAAGGCGATCGCCCCGTCGAACGAGACCGCGGACAGTAGTGATTCGACCCGGGTGACGCGGTGCGAGGTATAGCGGACCGGGCTGCCGTCGGGGCGCGGGTCCATGGCCCAGAAGTCGCGCCCGGCCTGCGGCATCTCCGGGGTGAGGCTGACCGTCGGACGGTCGGCGAGGTCCGCCAGCCGCAGCGACGGGCGCCGGGCGAGCGGGTCCGAACTGGACAGGCACACCACACGGGGTTCCGTGCTCAGCGGCTGGGTGCGCAGCCCGTCGGGGACGGGGAGGTAGACGAACGCCGCGTCGATCTGGCCCTCTGCCAGTGCGGTGGCCTGCTCGACCAGGTCGACCACCCGGACGGTCAGATCGAGACCCGGGTGCAGGGCCGTGATCGTGGCGAGCACGCTGCGGGTCGAGGCCAGTGCGGCGGCGCAGTCGGACACCCCCAGCCGCAGTCCGCCCCTGCCGAGCGAGGAGTGCCGCGCCGCGTTGCGCAGATCGTCCGTGGCGTCCACGACGTTCTTGACCAGCGGCAGCAGCTCCTGGCCGATGGGTGTCACCTCGACCCGGCGGCTGGTGCGGGTGAACAGCTCCACGCCCAGCCGGTGTTCGAGCGAGCGGATCTGCTGGCTGAGGGCGGGCTGGGTGAGGTAGAGGCGGGCGGCGGCGCGGCCGAAGTGTAATTCCTCGGCCAGGGTCAGCAGCAGGCGCAGTTGATGGACCGTGGGGTCCTCAACATTGATCACAGTCGATGTCCCCCCATGGATCGGACATTGATATGGAGCGCTGTCTTCCGTATTCCGCCAGCGAGTTGATCTGCACCGCGGGAACGTGCTTCACATACCGACCAGTATGCAAGGAAATCCCACCGTTCCTGATCAATAAACTTTGCTCTACCGCTCCATGTCACATGTTAATCGATAGCTTATTGCGCGGGCCACTGTGCAGGTGGCAACCTGCAGTTACTTTAGCGCTTGCGGGGGATTCTGGCGTCCGGGCGATTGCGGTGGGTCACAGGGGGTTCAAGTGACCAGCCGTGCCGCCGGGTTGCCCCCTCGGCCGCACACGGCGAAGCGCTTCCAGTCATGTTCAGCCAGAAGTGGCTGGTCGGGGTGGATAACGGGGGGACTTGGTGCCGCACCAGCGGATCGCCAACCGAGCAGTGTCAGAACGAAGCAGCACGTGGCCGGCTACCGCACACGTGCGCCCGCCGCAGGCGAACAGAACCGCACCACCATTCGCGGCGGCCGGCTTCCCTTCCTCCGATAAATCCCGTTCAGGCCGTCCTTGTACAGACGGGGAAACTCTGGCTACCCACGGGTGAATTCATGTGCCATGGAGGAATGGTGAACAACAGTGCAACGGAGGGGCCGTGTTCGGCCGACGTCTCCCGCAGAGTTCTGGAACTCCTCTACCGCTACCGGCGGGTCGACGACTCGCTGAAGACGGAAGACACTCTTGAAAATGCACCGTGCGCGGCCTGCTTCGAAACGCGCCAGGCCAAGCTGGAACGTTTCATCGAACGGGACGAACCGATCCACTTCGTCGTCCCGGCCTTTCCGGCGAAGTCGCCGAACCAGAGCAAGGTGCTCGGCGCGTTACCGGATCTCGGTGAGCACATGGGACTGGGCTTCCTCCAGTCGCTGTGCGACTACGTGAGCCATTTCTACGCCCCCGGAGCCCGGGTCACGATCTGCTCCGACGGCCATGTCTTCGGCGATGTGGTCGGCGTGACCGACGGCGCGGTGACCGCGTACCGGGAGAGCCTGGCGGAGCTGATCAGGGCGGAGAACTGGACGTCACTGGACCTGTACGGGCTGGACGACGCCTTCGGCGGTATGGACTATCCCAAGCTGCGGCAGGTGCTGGAGCACAACTACTCCTCCAGCCTGGAAGAGCTGAAGGAGAGCGTCCGCAGCGACAACAGCGCCCGCTCGCTGTTCAACGGTATTCACCGCTTCATGTTCGAGGACGCCCTGGCGCGGAACAAGGGAGAGGCCTCCAAGTCCCAGCTGCGCAAGGACTCGAAGGACACCGCGTACCAGACCATACGCCGAAGCAATGCCTGGAGCCGGGTGGTCGCCGAGAAATTCCCCGAGGCAATACGGCTGTCGATACACCCGCAGCCCCCGCATTCGGAGAAGTTCGGCCTGCAGCTCATGCGGACGCGGGACGGCTGGCTGACCCCCTGGCACGGCGTGGTGCTCGACGACGGAGTCAGTCTCTCCATCGTCAAGAGGTGGGAGGCCGAGGAGCTGAATGCCTCCCTGGTCTGGCGGCACGGCCGCCCCTCCCACTTCGTCGGACCCCACCTCGCCACGAATTCCTAGAAAGGCAGTACCGACATGAACGGTTTTGCGTCCCCCGGCACGATGAAGCATCTCCCGCTGCGCCCGTTCGGCCGCATCGTCGAGGCCCCGGCCGGTACCGGCATCGGTGACATACCCGTCGAGACGCTCGCGCGGTGGACCGAGGAATCCCGGGTCCTGGTGCTGCGCGGTTTCTCGCGCCTGGGAAAGCAGGAGTTCGCCGACTACTGTCGGCGCTGGGGCGAGGTGCTCAAATGGGAAGCCGGTGAAGTCATCGACCTGATCGTCGAGGACAACCCGAAGAATTACCTGTTCGCCAGCGGCGATGTGCCCTTCCACTGGGACGGCGCCTTCGTCGAGGCCGACCCCCGGTTCTTCTTCTTCCAGTGCCTCGACGCCGCCCCCGACGCGGGCGGGGAGACCGTCTTCTGCGACACCACCGCGGTATACCGGGACGCCGCTTTCGAACTCCGCGAGCAGTGGGCGGAGATCAGCCTCACCTACAAGACCGACAAGCTGGCGCATTACGGCGGAGAGGTCACCGAAAAACTGGTCTCCCAGCACCCCGCCACCGGCGTCCCCGTGCTCCGTTTCGCCGAGCCCCTGGACCCGGCGGTCTACAAGAACCCGGTGTACGCCACGGTCCAGGGGATCGAGGAGTCGCAGGCCGACGACTTCCTGGCGACGATGGCCGAGCTGGTCCACCGGCCCGAGTACTGCTACGCCCATGCCTGGGAGGCCGGCGACCTCGTGATCGCCGACAACTTCGCGCTCATCCACGGCCGTAACGCCTTCACCGGCCCGACCACCCGCCATCTCCAGCGGGTCGAGGTCATCTGAGCCGCACCCCGTCAAGCCCAGGAGGGAACCATTCCCAGCACAGGTGGAGCGAGAGCATGAGTATTGGCATTGTGGGCACCGGGATATCCGGCCTGCACCTTGCACTCCGGCTGCAACAGCTCGGTGTCGACGCGACGTTGTACACCGCCCAGGAGCCGGACGACATCCGCAGTGGGCCGCCGTTGAACTTCGTCACTCGTTTCGGTTCCACCAGGGAAAGGGAAAAGGCCCTCGGTATCACCGAATGGGCGTCCAGCACGTACGACAACCCTTGGATGCATATGCGCATCGAGGGTCCGGAAGGGCTGAACTTCCTCGGCAGACTGCCGACTCCGGCAAGCTCGGTGGATTTCCGGATGTACCTCGCGGGGCTGCTGGAGGAGTACCAGCGGCGTAACGGAAACCTCGTACACCGCACGATCGCCGACCGGGACCGGCTCGCCGAACTGGCCGGACACCATGACCTCCTGGTCGTCGCCGCGGGCCGGGGCGCGCTCACCGACACCTTCCCGCGTGACCCGGCCCGCTCGCCCTACACCTCGGCGCCGCGGCAGCTCGCCGGAGGGCTGTTCCACGGCATCCGGCCGCCCGAGCCCGCCGGGATGACCATGCACATGGTCCCGGGAGCGGGTGAGATCCACGCACCCACGTACCACTCGTTCACCGGACAGGTCACCGTCGTCCTGGTGGAGGCGCTGCCCAGCGGCCCGTTCACCGCGCTGACCGGCCGGAACTACCGGGACGAACCGGACCAGTTCGCGAAGGACGCCCTGGACCTGATCACCACGTACGCGCCCACGCTGCGCGAGCGGATCGACGAGCGGGAGTTCGCCCTCGCCCGTCCCGTGGACCTGCTCCAGGGCGCGGTCGTGCCGGTGGTGCGGCACGGCTGGGCGCAGCCGGCACCGGACAGGTTCGCGCTGGCCATCGGCGACGCCTGGATCGCCAACGACCCGCTGACCGCGCAGGGCGCCAACCTCGGCTCGTACCAGGCCTTCCAGCTCGCCGACGCGCTGCACAAGCACACCGGGCCCTACGACGAGCAGTTCTGCCGCACGGTCTCGGAGCGGTTGTGGCAGGCCGCCCGGCCGGTCGTCGACTGGACGAACATGTTCATCGGCGACCCGCCGCCCCATATGGGCACCCTGCTGGCGGCCGCGGCCGCCGACCAGCGCGTGGCGGACGCCTTCGTGCGCAACCTCGACCGCCCGGATGCCATGTGGCAGGCCCTCTGCCGGCCGGAGAACACCGATCGATTCATTGCACAGGCACGGTCAGTGAGGAGCGCGGTATGAGCGTCAAGGTTGGCCTGGTCTGGGACGCCGTGGGGCAGATCGAGGCCGGACGCGGCCTGCTCGGTCTCGCCCGTACGGCCGGACTGGACACGTTCCTGGTCTTCGACCACCTGATCAACATCTTTCCCCGGCAGGCCTGGGACGCGGACTTCACCCATCTGACGGAGGAGTTGCCGACCCCCGACCGCTGTCTCGACTTCGCCACCGTGCTCGGCAGCTTCGCCCCGCAGGCGGGACCGGTCCGGCTCGCGATCGGGGTCACCGACCCCAACCGCCGGCACCCCGCCGTGCTGGCCCAGACCGCGCTGACCCTGGCGCAGCTGACCGAACAGGCGCCGGTTCTCGGCATCGGCGCGGGGGCGCTGGAGAACCTCCAGCCGTTCGGCGTCCCGCACGACCACCAGGTCGGCCGGGTCGAGGAGGCCCTGCAGATCCTGCGGATGTTCTTCGCCGGCGAGGGCCCGCACGACTTCAAGGGGACGTTCTTCACCCTGGACCGGGCGCTGATGGGGCTGCGGCCCCCGGAGGGGAAGACCCCCAGGATCTGGCTCGGGGCGAACCGCAACCGGATGCTCACACTGGCCGGCCGGTACGCCGACGGATGGCTCCCCTCGGAGCTGATGACCCCGGACGAGTACGCCCGGCGGCTGGGCGTGGTGCGCTCGGCGGCCGTCGCGGCGGGCCGCGACCCGGACGGCATCGTCGCCGCGGGCGGGGTACCGATCGTGGTGGCCGAGACCGATGCGGAGGCCCATGAACTCCTCAAGGCCCCGGCGATCCGCTTCCTCGCCCTGCACGCCGGCGCGGACAAATGGCGCAAGTACGGGGTCCCGCACCCGTTCGGGGAGGACTACCGGGGGCTGGTGGAGCTGCTGCCCCATCTGCTGACCCGCGACGAGGTCCGGCGCGCCATGGCGGCGGTCCCCGACGAGCTGGTGGCCGAGCAGGCCCTCGTGGGGAGCCGGCAGACCGTGCTGAAGCGGATCGGTGAGCTGATCGACGCCGGCCTCGAACACCCCATGCTGATACCGGTCTCGGCACTGGCCTCACCCGCGGCGGCCGCCTTCACGGTGGAGACCGTGGTGTGGCTGGGAACCGAGCTGCGGACGGCCCCCTCCGCTGGAAGTGTGACGCCATGACGAGCATCGGCATCATCGGCTCCGGCATCTCGGGCCTCCAACTGGCCCTGAGGCTCCAGCAGTTGGCCGTTCCGGTGACTCTCTACTCGACGCAGGACGCCGAGGGGCTCAGGTCCGGGCGGCCGCGGAACTTCCCGGCCAGGTTCGCCCGCACCCAGCAGCGGGAGAAGCAGCTCGGTGTCTTCGACTGGCACCTGGCCGACGCACAGGTGCAGCACTGGGCGGTCACCGTCCGGACCGGCGGGCCCGCCCTGGAGTTCCTGGCCGCGCTCACCCCGCCGTCCAGCGTGGTGGACTTCCGTATCTATCTGCCGCATCTGTTCAACGAGTTCGTCAACCGCGGCGGGGACGTGGTGACCGGTACCCGCCCGGTCGAGGAGATCGCCCCGCACCACGATCTGATCGTGGTCGCCAACGGGGACCGCTCGATGCGGCACCTCTTCCCGGTGGACCCGCTGCGTTCACCGCACGCCACACCGCAGCGCATTCTGTGCAGCGGGCTCTACTTCGGAATCGACGAGGACGTACCGCATTCGCTCGATATCCACTTCCTGCCCGGCCTCGGCGAGATTCTGCGGCTTCCGTTCTATTCCCCCGCCGGGCGGGCCGATGTCCTCGCCTTCGAGGCGGTACCGGGCAGCCCGCTGGAGGCGCCCGCCCGCCTCGACGCGGACGCCGATCCGGAGGCCTTCCACCACCAGGTGCTGGAACTGGTCGCCACCTACGCCCCGGAACTGCGCGAGCGCATCACCACCGAGAAGTTCACCCTGATCGGGCCCGGTGAACTGGCACAGGGCGGCATTACACCGGTGGTCCGCCAGGGATGGACACGACTGGAGAACGGCACCTGCGCGCTGGCCATCGGTGACGCCTGGATCACCAATGACCCGCTGACCGCACAGGGCGCCAATCTCGGCTCGCACACGGCATTCGCGCTGGCCGATCTCATTACGACGCAGGTGGGCCCGTTCGACGCGGCATTCTGCCGTTCCGCTTCCGCGCAGCTCTGGGAGCACGCGCGCCATGTAGTCGAGTGGAGCAACGCCTTCCTCGGCGAGCTCCCGCCGCATGTCCAGGGCCTTTTCGCGCGGGCCGCGGAGGACAAACGGATCGCCGATGCCTTCGTCAGCAACTTCAACGACCCCGTATCGATGTGGCAGACCCTCTCCAGCGAAGAAGGCGTGGCCGCGTTCCTCGCCGGCGCTCGGCGCCAGGGCCCGTCGCCCGTGAAGTCCGCCCCCGAACACCGGCCCGCGGCCGCATCCGACAAGCCGTAATTCCTGGAAAGGAGCACGATGACCCACCTGGAAATCGAACGTGACGCGCAGGGCCGGGAGAAGGGGCTGTTCATCCCGGAGTCCGACCAGACCGCGGTATGGCTGCTCGGCGGCCTGGCGCAGGTCAGGGTTCCCGGAGCGGCGACCCGGAACTCCTTCACCGTCGTCCAGCACACCGGAAAGCGCGGCTACACCACCCCGCTGCACATCCACGACTACGAGGACGAGGTCTTCATCGTCCTGGACGGCACCCTGCGCATGATCTGCGACGGAAAGGAACAGATCGCCGAGGCCGGCTCCACGATGATCGTGCCCAGGACCGTCCCGCACGGTTTCGTCGCGACGTCCGACAACGCCCGCTTCCTCACCATCCATTCGACGCCGCAGCCGGACCGCACCCCGCAATTCGACCTTTTCCTGGATTCCGAGATACCGCGCGCCAAGGCGCTCACCCTTCCGACGGAAGAGGCCGCCGAGGAAGCCGCGGTGGACCTCGATCACATCATCGCGCTTGGTACCAAGTACGCGTACGGCTACGCCGGACCGGCTCCCACCCCGTAGTGGGCCGGCGGCGGATCGACAGAACTACAACACCGGACAGAAGAGGCACCATGAGGTTAAGTCTCGTTTCCCTGATGCTGTGTGTTTTCGGCATCACGACAGGCGAGTTCGTCATCGCGGGCATCCTGCCGGACATCGCGGGCGATCTCGATGTGTCGATCTCGGCCGCCGGCCTGCTGGTCACCGCATACGCCATCGGAATGATCATCGGTGGCCCGGTGATGACCGCACTGACCGCGCGTTATCCGCGTAAGCCGCTCATCATGGTGCTGCTCGCGATCGTGATCGTCGGTAACCTCGCCTCGGCATTCGCCCCGTTCTACGGAGCGCTGTTCGGGGCCCGGATCATCACCTCGCTGGCGACCTCCACATTCTTCGCCAACGCGATCGTCATCGCGGCCTCGACCGCGCCGCCCGGAAAACAGGCCTCCACGGTTTCCAAGCTCGTCTTCGGAATGAACCTGTCCATGATGCTCGGTGCCCCGCTCGGCACCTTCGTCGGCAACAACTACGGCTGGCGGGCCACCTTCCTGGTCATCGCCGGAGTCTGCCTCCTCGGCCTGCTGCTCTCCCTGAAGCTCGTGCCGAGCGTCGAAGGCGCCACACCGGGTACCTCCGCCGTCGCCGAACTCCGGGTGTTCCGCAACCGCAATGTGCAGCTCGCCATTCTCGTCACCGCCATCGGCAATGCGGGCCTGCTCATGTTCTTCACCTACTTCGCGCCGCTGCTCACCGACATCACCAAAATCGCCGGCGGCACCGTCGCCGTCCTGTTGCTGGTGTACGGAGTCGGCGCCGCGGCCGGCAATTTCGTCGGCGGCTGGCTCTCCGACCGTGCGCTGATGCCCTCCCAGGTCGGGCTGCTCGCCGTCCTCACCGCTGGATTGGCCTTTATGTGGGCGGTCAGCACCAACACCGTGGCCACCGTCATCATGGTGTTCCTGATCGGCGCGATGGGCTTCTCGGTCATTCCCGGAATGCAGACCCGGGTCCTGACCACCGCAAGTGAGGCGCCGACCCTGGCCATTGCGGTCAACGCCTCCGCATATCAGCTCGCGGCGGCATTCGCCGGATGGCTCGGCGGCCGGGTCATCGACAGTGGATTCGGTCTGCGCTCGGTCTATCTCGCCGCGGCGGTCGTCACCGTCGTCGGCATTCTCGTCAGCTGCTACGCGTGGTACCGGGACCGCACGGTGGCCAAGGTGGAGGAGGCGGAGGCCTCCCCGGCCTGACACATCCGGCCGGCCGGGCCCGCCCTTCTCCCGCATACCGGGGCGGGCCCGGCCGGCGCACCAGAAATCATCGGGGAACTCAGGGGGAACCATGGGTCGGGAATCCGCACTGGTCACGGGGGAGTGGGCCGAGAGCCACCTCGCCACGGAGCATGTGGTGTTCGTCGAAACCGGCAACGAGGACGCCGACTACCGCAAGGGCCATGTCCCCGGCGCGGTCTGGATCGGCTGGAGTGCCTTCCAGGACGAGGTCGAACTGGGCGTCATCGGCCGGGCGAGGTTCGCACGTCTGCTGCGCACCAAGGGCATCGCCGCCGACGACACCGTCGTCATCTACTCGGCAAACTCCAACCTCCTCGCCGCACTCGTCTACTGGTACTTCACGCTCTACGGCCACCGCTCGGTGAAACTGCTGGACGGCGGCCGCCGGAAATGGGAGCTCGACGCCCGCCCAATGGATTCGCAGACACCGCACCGCCCGGCAACGGATTACCGGGCCAAGGAACCGGACGCCTCGGTCCGGGCCCTGCGCGACGATGTCCTCGCCGCCCTCGGCAACCAGAACATCGTCGACGTCCGCACCCCCGAGGAATTCTCCGGACAGATCTTCGCGCCCGGTTTCGCCGGTGAGGCATTCGCCCCCGGAAACAACCCCCATGAGGTCGCCCAGCGGTCCGGCCACATCCCCGGTGCGGTCAACCTCCCCTGGGAGGCGGTCGTCAACGCGGACGACACCTTCAAGTCCGACGCGGAGCTCACCGAGCTCTACACCGCACTGGACCCCGGCGCCGGCACCGTCACGTACTGCTGGGTCGGCGCCCGGTCGGCACACACCTGGTTCGTGCTGCGCGAGCTGCTGGGCCGTCCGGACGTCAAGAACTACGACGGATCCTGGGCCGAATACGGGTCCTTGATCGGCGTACCGGTCGAACGCGGCAGCACCGCCTGACCCACCCGGCAACCCGCGCAGCAACCACCCGTCACCTCTTCCCGAAAGGAGCGGGGTCCGCCCCCCGAGGGCGCACCCGATCACCCCCATGAGCAACAGCACTCAGGCATCGTCCGCCGACCGCACCGCAGACCGCACCGCAAACCCGCGTCGCCTGCACGGCAAGGTCGCCCTGGTGACCGGCGCCAGCTCCGGCATCGGTGAAGCCGCCGCCAAGGCACTGGCCTTACAGGGCGCGAGCGTCGTCCTGGCGGCCCGGCGGACCGCCGAACTCGACCGGGTCGCCGGCGAGATCAACGCTGCCGGCGGCGCCGCGCTCACCGTACGCACCGATGTGACGGTGGACGACGACCTCCGCAACGCGGTGCGCACCGCCGAGGACCACTTCGGCGGACTCGACATCGCCTTCAACAACGCCGGCGCCCTCGGATCCATGGGCCGGGTCGCCGAGCAGAAGCCCGAGGCCTGGACCGCGGACCTGAACACCGTCCTGACCAGCGTGTTCCTCTCCATGAGGCATGAGCTCGCCGCCATGGAGCGCCGCGGCGGCGGGGTGATCGTCAACAACGCCTCCCAACTGGGCGTGGTGGGTTTCGGCGGCGGCATCAGCGCCTACGTGGCCGGCAAGCACGGCGTGATCGGCCTGACCAAGGCCGCCGCCCTCGAATACGCCCCCCAGAACATCCGGATCAACGCCCTCGCCCTGGCCTCCGTGGACACCCCCATGTACCGCTCCTCCGTGGGCGCGAGCGAGGAGGCGACCGCACACTTCGTCGGGCTGCACCCGCTCGGCCGGATCGCCAGCGCCGAGGAGGCCGCGTCGGCCGTGGCCTACCTCGCCGGTGACGAGGCGGGCTTCTTCACCGGCTCCGTCCTGGTCATGGACGGCGGATGGACCGCGCAGTGACGCGGGCACCCAGGGCCGTACGCGCCGAGCCGCAGCGGCCATGACGAGGAGACCCCGGAGACCAAGGAGACCGGCGTGCTGACCGAACCCCTCCCGGCCACCGGAGCCGGCCGCCTCCCGGCGGTGGTCGGCGCCGGTCTGCGGGTGCCGCTGGTGACCGGACAGCGGGTGCCCTACGCCAACTTGGACCACGCGGCGAGCACCCCGTGCCTGGCCGCGGTGCAGCAGGCGGTGGACCGGCTGCTGCCCTGGTACAGCAGCGTGCACCGCGGCGCCGGCTTCACCTCCCAGATGTCCACGCTCGCCTACGAGCGGGCCAGGACGGCCGTCCGGCGGTTCACCGGCGCACCACCGGACGCCACGGTGCTCTTCACCCGCAACACCACCGACGCGCTCAACCTGCTCGGCCAGGCACTGCCACCGGACACCACGGTCTTCCGGTTCTCCACCGAGCACCACGCCGCCCTGCTGCCCTGGCGCGGCGCCCGGGTGTGCCGGCTCGGCATACCGGCCGACGCCGCGGACGCGGTCCGGCGGCTCACCAAGGCCCTGGCCGACGCCCCGAAAGGGCCCCGGCTGGTGGTGATCACCGCGGCCTCCAACGTCACCGGCGAGCTGTGGCCGGTGCCCGAACTCGCCGCGACGGCCGCCGCCCACGGCGCCCGTACGGTGCTCGACGCCGCCCAGTTCGCCGCCCACCGTCCGCTCGACCTCGCCGGCTGGGGCGTGAACTGGGCGGCGCTGTCCGGGCACAAGATGTACGCCCCGTTCGGCGCCGGCGCCCTGGTGGGGACCGGCGACTGGCTGACCACCGCCGGGCCCTACCTGGCCGGCGGCGGGGCGACCGCGCGGGTCGCCGAGGAGGCGGGGGAGGAGCACATCACCTGGGCGGGCCTGCCCCAGCGGCACGAGGCCGGCTCCCCGAACGTGGTCGGCGCCCACGCCATGGCGGTCGCCTGCGACACCCTCACCACCGCCGGCTGGGACGCGATCACCGCCCACGAGCAGGCCCTGGCCGCCCGGCTGCGCGGCGGACTGGCCGCCATCCCCGGCGTACGCCAACTCAACCTCTGGGACGCGGAACACCCCCGGGTAGGCGTCATCTCCTTCACCGTCACCCACCTCCAGGGTGAACCCGCCGACCAGCAACTGGTCGCCACCGCACTCGCCGCGGAGCACGGCATCGGCATCCGGCACGGGGCCTTCTGCGCACATCAGGCCGTGCACGCCCTGCTGAGCGGCACCGGAGGACCCGATCCCGACCGCGCCCTGCGGGCCAGCATCGGCCTCGGCACCACCGCCGGACATATCGACCGCCTGCTGACGGCGCTGGATGATCTGGTGCACAACGGTCCACGATGGTCCTACCGACAGCCCGCGGACGGCTGGACGCCCGTCCCCGACCCCCGGCCGCTGCCCGACTTCCTCACCTGACATCCACCCCGTTCGCCTGCCCGACAAGGGAGTTCCGCCCAGTGTCACCCTCCGCTGCCACCCGCAGGTTCGGCGTCATGCTCTACCCCGACCAGCCGATCCCGGTCCTCGTCGAACGCCTCAGGTGGCTGGAGAGCCTCGGCTTCGACCAGGTCTTCCTCCCCGACCACAGCGCGGACCTCCGCAACCGGGGCAACACCTGGTTCGACAGCTGGACGGTGCTCGCCGCGGCCGCCCTCGGCACCCGGCACATCGGCCTGGGCACCCTCGTGGCGAACCAGATCCTCCGCCCGCCCGCCCAACTGGCCAAGCAGGCGATCGCCCTCGACCACCTCTCCGGCGGCCGCTTCGAACTGGGCATCGGCGCCGGCATCTTCCCCTTCGACCACCTCAGCGTCGGCGAACTGCCCTGGTCGCCCAAGGAACGCGCGGAACGGTTCGCCGACTACATGGCGATCGTCGACGGCATCCTGCGCGAACGCGACGGCACCTTCAGCTACACCGGCCGCCGTCTCTGGGTGAAGGACGTCGCCACCTTCCCCGCCTCACTCCGGTCCCCCCGCCTGCCGCTCACCGTCGGCGGCCAGTCACCCACCCTGCTCCGGACCGCGGCCGAACGCGCCGACACCTGGAACA
Organism: Streptomyces sp. NPDC034111; assembly: GCF_055575375.1. Classification (NCBI taxonomy): domain Bacteria; kingdom Bacillati; phylum Actinomycetota; class Actinomycetes; order Kitasatosporales; family Streptomycetaceae; genus Streptomyces; species Streptomyces sp. NPDC034111. The sequence continues at coordinate 234,733 of NZ_JBVIST010000007.1, forward strand.
CCCACGGCCCGCCCGGCGCCACGGCCCAGGAGGTCCTGGACATCACCGCCGAACAGAACCTCACGGTCGACCGCCACGCCCTCGCCGCCGGCCGCGACCCCTCCCACATCCGCCGCTCGTACACCCTCTTCGGCCCCTGGGACCCCCGCCACACCCGCCACACCTACGAGGAGATCTTCGAACGCTTCGGCAAGGCCGGCGTACAGGACTTCGTCCTCGACTGGCCGGGCGCCGCCCACACCGAGGAGTTCGAACGAGTGGCCCGCGAGGTGATCCCGCCCCTCCGCACCAACTGACCGCAGCCGCCCCCGACTTCCCCCACGACACAGGAACGCCCACGACACATCAACCACCTCAGAAGGTCCCCGAATGGCCACCATCCTGTCCGTCTCCGGAAGCCCCTCCGCCACCTCGCGCACCGCCCGGCTGCTGCGCCACCTGGACGCCCGTCTCACCACCCACGGCCACCACACCATCCCCCTGGACGTCCGCACCCTCCCGGCCGACGCCCTCCTCGGCGCCGACCCCCACCACCCGGCGATAGCCGAAGCAGCGGCCCTCTTCAAAAGCGCGGACGGCGTGGTCATCGGCACCCCCGTCTACAAGGCCGCCTACTCCGGCCTCCTCAAGGCCCTCCTGGACCTGCTCCCCCAGTACGCCCTGGCGGACAAGACCGTCCTCCCCCTGGCCACCGGCGGCAGCACCGCCCACGTCCTGGCCATCGACTACGCCCTGCGCCCCGTCCTCACCGCCATGGGCGCGACCCACGTGGTCCAGGGCTGGTTCACCCTGGACAAGGACATCACCCTCCACCACGACGGCACCCTCACCCTCCCCCCGTCCGCCGCCGACCCCCTCCACCAGGTCGTCGACCACTTCTCGGCGGCGGTGGGGGCACGGGCGGCGATGCTGACGGGTACGGGCCTGGGGGCGTAACCGGGCACCCGGGCACCCGTGCTTCAGGAGCAGCCGCCGCTCCCCTCAGAGGTCAATCTCGGCCCACACGGTCTTGCCGGGACCGCCGAGGCGCGGGGCGACCGCCCAGCGAGTGGCGAGCGCGGCGACGAGGACCAGCCCGTGGCCGGACTCGGCGCCGTAGGACGGGGCGGCGCGAAGGGGCCGCCGCTCGGCACGGGTATCCGACACCTCGATGCGGAGCATGGCAGCCGCGACGGGACCAGGGGCAGCAGTCAGACGAAGGTGGAAGTCCCGCCCGGGCACATGGCCGTGCCGGACGGCATTCGAGGTGAGTTCGGCGGCGATCAGGGTCACCGCCTCGTTGGCGGCCGAGGCGTACGGATACCCCCACTCATCGAGCCGGTGCGAGACGAGCCGCCGGGCGAGCCGGGCGCCACGCGGGGTGGAGGTGAACCGCATGGTGAATTCGTATGCAGTGACGGCCCGTTGGGGCATTTCCTCGGAACGGGAAGATGCGCTGTTCATAGGCCCTACGCTCCCGCCGGGACATACCGTTGACGAGCGGTGACGCGCTGACTGCGGCGCGTTGTACGTGCCGGCGCGGCGCTTGTACGTCGCGGGCGACGTGACCGCGCGGAAGGCGATGCGTTGACCCAGGATCGGGGAGGTGCCGGGGTCATGGACGACGAGGTTCAGCGGGCGGATCACGAGGCCGGGACGGGCATCCTGTGCGTCTTCGGCCGCCAGATGAAACGGCTACGGGAATGGGCGGGCCTGGACCGGGCCGAGTTCGGCTCGCGGACGGGCTACTCACCGGCCACCATCGCCTCGTTCGAGCAGGGCAGGCGCATCCCACCGCCGAAATTCATCGACAAGGCCGACGAGGTACTGGGCGCGCACGGGGTCCTGTCCGAGATGAAGGAGGAGGTGGCCCGGGCGCAGTACCCGGCGTTCTTCCGCGATGCGGCGCGGCTGGAGACGACGGCCGTCGAACTGCATGTGTACGCGACGAAGGCCGTGCCGGGGCTCTTGCAGACCGAGGAGTACGCAAGGGCCGTATTCGCGATGTGGCGCCCCCTGTTGGACGAGGACACCATCGAGCAGCGGGTCGCAGCGCGCCTGGCCCGACAGGCGATCTTCACTCGGACACCGCTGCCTACCATCAGCTTCGTCATCGAGGAGCCGGTCCTGCGGCGCCCTCTGGGGGGACGGACGGTCATGCGAGGCCAGCTGGAGCAGATCCTGCTGCACGGCCAGCGTCGCAACGTCGAGATTCAGGTGATGCCAACCGAGCGCGAGGAACACGCCGGTCTGGAAGGACCCTTCACCTTGATCGAAACACGGGAGGGGCGGAGGATCGCCTACGTGGAGGCGTACAAGGACAGTCGTCTGCACACAGAGCGGCAGTCGGTCCGGGAAATGGAAGAGCAGTACGGCATTCTCAGGGCCCAGTCGCTCACTCCGCGCGAATCACTGGCTTTCGTTGAGAAGTTGCTGGGAGAAGCATGAACGTTGATGAGTGGGCCGTACGCGAGCCGGCCTGGCACAAGAGCAGTTACAGCACTGGCTCGGGCGGCGAATGCATCGAGGTCGCGGCTGGTGCCAGCTCCGTCCATGTCCGTGACTCGAAGGACATAACGCGGCCCGCGCTGGCCGTCAGCTCCACCGCCTGGACCGAGTTCGTCGGGTTCGTAGCGAGGCGGGACGCCTGACGCGGGCTGGATCATCAGCCGTATCAGAGGAGCTGAGCGGGCCGCGTGGCACGGCCCGCTCAGCCGTATCTGCAAGAAAGCGGACGGCTCTCAGACAGCAGGCTGGGTGCGCTGCTGGGGCGTGGCCTCGGGAGGCTGTTCCAGCTGGAGTTCCTTCTTCCGCTGCTCTTCCCGGATCCTCTCAATTTCCTCTGCGAACTGCGCTGAGGCCTCCTCGGGAGAGAGATTTTTGTAGCGCCTGATCCGCAAGGTATAGGCCTGGACTTCCAGGTCCATGGAGTCGGCGGTTTGTTGCAGGTTGAGGCTGCGTTCGCGGAATTTGAAGTAAGCGATGATTCCGGCCGAAATGCTGACGAGCGCACTGATGCCCACGGCGATCCAGCTCCACACGCCTTGCTCGGCTGACGCGGTAGTGCTGACCGAGGTGAGGATGGACCCAACGATGACCGTGAGCTGGAAGATATTGTGCCGGCCTCGATACTTCTCTGCGCTGCGCCGGTACTCGTCCCGGAAGCGCGGGACCGACTCGTAGTAGGCGTGGAAGGCATTCGGAAGCTTGCGCGCCCCCGCTTCCCTGGCCTGGAGGGCGATCCTCTCCGCTTCCAGTTTACGGAGCTGCACTTCGGTGGTGCGTATCTGCGTCCTGTGCCAGTTCCACCAGTAAATGGAACCCAGGGTGGATGCCAGGAAGGCAGCCCCTCCGAAGAAAATGAGCAATCCCCGCCCTCCGCCGGCGGGGGACCAGTCTCCAAGAATGTTCCACGTGATCACACCGCCGGCGATCAGTGGATTTCCCAGCAGCATCCACAAGAGAGTGAATCTCTTGATGAACTGGTGCTCCGTAATTTTGGCTTCGTACTCAATAATGCGCTGATCAACTGACAGTGCAGTTGACGGTGTCGTCACGCGCCCCCCAAATTGGCTCAGTGCTGAGAGCGACAAAAGAGCCGGATCCAGTGGGACTGGATCCGGCTCTTGAAGTCTGGCACTTCAGCGGGACAGCGGCTTGATCACGCTGATCCGGCTTTCTGTGCCCCCGGCAGGATTCGAACCTGCGCACACGGCTCCGGAGGCCGTTGCTCTATCCCCTGAGCTACGGGGGCGTTGCCGCTGTTCGTTGCGGCGACGGGTAGAACCCTACCAGCTCTGATGGGGTGTTCATGAACAGGTTTCGCGGGAGGTGGGGGAGGGGCGGAAGGGGGTGGCCGGGGCGGGCCGGACGGGAGGTGCCGGGGCGGCCCTACCGCATGGGGCGTCGCGGTCGGCGGGGGTCGGGGAAAGGTCCCCCGCATGGGGGCGGAAGTGGGTAAAACCGGGACGGCACCGCAGGTAGGCCCCTAGTCTCATGGTGTGCCTGGCTTGTCCGGTCGGATCCTTGTTGTCGATGACAACAAGGTGATCCGGCAGTTGATCAGGGTCAATCTCGAGCTGGAGGGCTTCGAGGTCGTGACCGCGGCTGATGGTGCCGAGTGTCTGGACGTCGTGCACCACGTAAGACCCGATGTCGTGACCCTTGATGTGGTGATGCCGCGGCTCAGCGGACTGCACACCGCGGCGCGGCTGCGCTCCGATCCCCGGACGTGGGACATCCCGATCGCCATCGTCAGCGCGTGCACCCAGGGCGAGGTCGACAACGGCGAATCGGTGGGGGTGGACGCGTTCCTCGCGAAGCCCTTCGAGCCTGCCGAGCTGGTGCGGACGGTGGGGAAGCTGGTGCGCGAGGGCCGGCAGCGGGGGCGCGGGTCCGAGGGCGGGGCCAGGAGCGAAGTCGGGAAGGAAGTCGGGAAGGACGAAGGCGCCGGGGGCGAGGACGGGGAGAGCGACCGGGGCGCGACGGGGATGGTGGACGCGGGCGGGGAGGCGGGCCCGGTGGCCCGGCCCGGGGCCGACCGGAGATGAGCTGGGGTTTCTGCTCCGGTGAGCGGTTGTTCCGCTCGTGCGCCGGAGGCCGGAGCGGCCGGGCCGGGGCCGGCAGGGGCGGGGAAGTGTCCACAGGGCGAAACCGGGTCGCATGGCTGCCCCTGGTCTCCCATACGCTTGTCCCGTGACCCCCGCCGAGCTCTCCCGCACCGTTCTGCGCTCCGTGCGTGGTGCCGTTGAGGAGCAGGAGCTCTCCGTGCCCGTGCCGGCGCGGATCGTGGTGCAGCCTCCGCCGCGGCCCGGGTGCGGGGACTACGCCTCCAATGTGGCGCTGCAACTCGCCAAGCCGGCGGGCCGGCCGGCCCGTGAGGTCGCCGAGATTCTGCGCAAGCGGCTGGCCGGCAGTCCCGGGATCTCCCGCGTGGAGATCGCCGGGCCCGGCTTTCTGAACTTCACGCTGGGGGACGGGGCGCTGGTGGCGCTCGTACGGGAGGTACTGGCGCAGGGCGCGGCGTACGGGGACCGCAGTGCGGCGGCGGACGGCCCGGCCGCCGTGGGTTCCCCGGCCGGTCCGGGGGCCAGGGAAGTGGTCGTCGCCGAGGCGCTGGCACGGATCGACCAGGCGGCCGGAGGCGTCGGCGGACGGTCCGACGGCCACCCCGTCCTCGCCCCCGCGCCCCACGATCTCGCCACCCTCACCGCCCGTCTGGGCCGCGACGAGGCCCGCTGGGTTCTGCTGCGGCCCGCCGCCCATGACCCGGTACGGGTGCCCGAGCGCCCCGTGCAGCGGGAGAGCAACCCGCGGTTCCGGGTGCAGTACGCGTACGCCCGGAGCCGGGCGCTGGTGCGCAATGCGCGGGACCTGGGGTTTGTGAGTGCGGTGGGGGAGATGGGGGAGCTGGGAGGGCTGGGGGGCCCGACGGCCCACCGGGACGTGGGCGAGCATGTGCTCCAGGAACTGCGCATCCTCCTCGCCGGCTACCCCTCCGCAATCGAAAGCGCCGCGCGGCTACGGGCACCGGACCGGGTGGTGCGGCATCTGGAGGCCACGGCGGACGCGTTCTTCCGGTGGCACGACCTCTTTCCGCCGTTGCCCGTCGGGGAGCAGAAACCCTTGGCCGTGCACCGCGCCCGGCTGGCCCTTGCCGAGGCCGCCGGAACGGTGCTCGCCAACGGCCTGCGTCTGCTCGGCATCTCCGCTCCCGAACACCTCTGAAAGACCTTGAGGGGACCCCACTGTCATGAGTCGTTCCGCGCATCCCGCAGGGCCCCGGCACGCCGATGTGCTGCCCGAGGGGCATTACGCCGGGCCGCCCGCCGACCTCAACACCCTTGACCCGCGCGTCTGGTCCCGTACGGTCCGGCGCAATGCCGACGGTGTGGTCACCGTCGGCGGGCTCGACGTCGCCTCGCTGGCCGAGGAGTTCGGCACCCCGGCGTACTTCCTGGACGAGGAGGACTTCCGGGCGCGCTGCCGGGCCTGGAAGGACGCCTTCGGGCCGGGCGCCGATGTCTTCTACGCCGGGAAGGCCTTCCTGTCCCGGGCCATCGTGCGGTGGCTGCACGAGGAAGGGCTGAATCTCGACGTCTGCTCCGGCGGCGAGCTGGCGACCGCGCTGGGGGCGGGGATGCCCGCCGAACGGATCGCCCTGCACGGCAACAACAAGAGCACCGAGGAGATCACCCGGGCCGTGGAGGCCGGGGTGGGGCGGATCGTGCTCGATTCGTTCCAGGAGATCGTCCGGGTCGCGCATATCGCGGCGAAGCTCGGTAAGCGGCAGCGCGTGCAGATCCGGGTGACGGTCGGTGTCGAGGCGCATACCCATGAATTCATCGCGACCGCCCACGAGGACCAGAAGTTCGGCATCGCGCTGGCGGACGGGCAGGCGGCCGAGGCGGTACGCCGCGCCCTGAAGCTGGACGGGCTGGAACTCATCGGTATTCACAGCCATATCGGGTCGCAGATCTTCGACATGGCGGGCTTCGAGGTCTCCGCCCGCCGCGTGGTGCAGCTGCTGACCGAGGTGCGCGACGAGCACGGCATCGAGCTGCCGGAGATCGACCTCGGTGGCGGGCTCGGCATCGCGTACACCTCGGAGGACGATCCGCGCGAGCCGCACGAGATCGCCAAGGCGCTGAGCGAGATCGTGAGCAAGGAGTGCGCGGCGGCCGGGCTGCGCATGCCGCGGCTGTCGGTCGAGCCGGGCCGGGCGATCGTGGGGCCGACGGCCTTCACGCTCTACGAGGTCGGCACGGTCAAGGAGCTGGAGGGGCTGCGGACCTATGTGTCCGTGGACGGGGGGATGTCGGACAACATCCGTACCGCCCTGTACGACGCGGAGTACAGCGTGGCACTGGTCTCGCGGACGTCCGACGCCGAGCCGATGCTCTCGCGGGTGGTCGGCAAGCACTGTGAGAGCGGTGACATCGTCGTCCGCGACGCCTTCCTGCCGGCCGATGTGGCGCCGGGGGATCTGCTCGCGGTACCGGCCACCGGTGCGTACTGCCGTTCCATGGCGAGCAACTACAACCATGCGCTGCGGCCCCCGGTCGTAGCGGTCAAGGACGGCGAGGCCAGGGTGATCGTCCGGCGTGAGACGGAGGAAGATCTCCTGCGGCTGGATGTCGGGTAGGACCGGATCGCCGGGGCCCGGCCCCGGATGAAATAAATGTCTCGGTATCCGGACGACGGACGGAAACTGCCGTCCGGTGCGTGAGACTGGTGCAAGAGCAAGCTGAAATCGCTGATCGATGAGAAGCAGAGGTCGAATGATGCGTACGCGTCCGCTGAAGGTGGCGCTCCTGGGCTGTGGTGTGGTCGGCTCAGAGGTGGCACGCATCATGACGACGCACGCGGACGACCTCACGGCCCGTATCGGCGCGCCGGTGGAGCTCGCCGGGATCGCGGTACGCCGCCCCGACAAGGTGCGCGACGGCGTCCCGGCCGAGCTGGTCACCACCGATGCGACCGCGCTCGTCAAACGCGGTGACATCGATGTGGTGATCGAGGTCATCGGCGGTATCGAGCCGGCCCGTACGCTCATCACCACCGCTTTCGAGCACGGCGCGAGCGTGGTTTCGGCCAACAAGGCGCTGGTGGCGGCCGATGGCGCGGCGCTGCACGCGGCGGCCGAGGCCAACGACGCCGACCTGTACTACGAGGCGGCCGTCGCGGGGGCGATCCCGCTGGTGCGGCCGCTGCGCGAGTCGCTGGCCGGTGACAAGGTCAACCGGGTCCTCGGCATCGTCAACGGGACCACCAACTTCATCCTCGACAAGATGGATTCGACCGGCGCCGGCTACAGCGAGGCGCTGGACGAGGCGACCGCGCTGGGCTACGCCGAGGCCGACCCGACCGCCGATGTCGAGGGGTTCGACGCCGCCGCCAAGGCCGCGATCCTGGCCGGTATCGCCTTCCACACCCGGGTGACCATCGACGATGTGCACCGCGAGGGGCTGACCGAGGTCACCGCGGCCGATATCGCCTCGGCCAAGCGGATGGGCTGCACCGTCAAGCTGCTGGCCATCTGCGAGCGGGCCGCGGACGGCGCCTCGGTCACCGCGCGGGTGCACCCCGCCATGATTCCGCTGACGCATCCGCTGGCCTCCGTCCGCGAGGCGTACAACGCGGTCTTCATCGAGGCCGACGCGGCCGGTCAGCTGATGTTCTACGGACCGGGTGCCGGCGGCGCGCCCACCGCCTCCGCGGTCCTCGGCGACCTCGTCGCGGTCTGCCGCAACAAGCTCGCCGGGGCCACCGGACCGGGAGAATCCGCGTACACCGCCCTGCCCGTCAGCCCCATGGGCGAGGTCGTCACGCGGTACCACATCAGTCTCGACGTGGCCGACAAGCCCGGCGTTCTTGCGCAGGTCGCGACGGTCTTCGCCGAACACGGCGTATCGATCGATACGGTCCGTCAGCAGGGCAAGGACGGCGAGGCCTCCCTCGTCGTCGTCACCCACCGGGCGGCCGACGCGGCGCTGTCGTCGACCGTCGGGGCACTGCGCGAGCTGGACACCGTCCGCGGTGTCGCCAGCATCATGCGGGTCGAAGGGGAGTAAAGGAACCCATGTCTGCCAATTCCACCGTGACCAAGACAAGCAGTCAGTGGCGCGGAATCATCGAGGAATACCGTGACCGGCTTCCGGTCAGCGACACGACCGAGGTCGTCACCCTCCGGGAGGGCGGCACTCCCCTCGTACCGGCCCAGGTGCTGTCCGAGCGCACCGGCTGTGAGGTGCATCTCAAGGTCGAGGGTGCCAACCCCACCGGCTCCTTCAAGGACCGGGGCATGACGATGGCCATCACGCGCGCCAAGGAGGAGGGCGCCAAGGCCGTCATCTGCGCCTCCACCGGCAACACCTCCGCCTCGGCCGCCGCCTACGCGGTCCGGGCCGGGATGGTCTGCGCCGTGCTCGTCCCGCAGGGCAAGATCGCGCTCGGCAAGATGGGCCAGGCGCTGGTGCATGGCGCGAAGATTCTCCAGATCGACGGAAATTTCGACGACTGTCTGACGCTGGCCCGTGGCCTGTCCGACAACTACCCCGTCGCACTTGTGAACTCCGTCAACCCGGTGCGCATCGAGGGCCAGAAGACCGCGGCCTTCGAAATCGTCGACATGCTCGGCGACGCGCCCGACATCCATGTGCTGCCGGTCGGCAACGCCGGCAACATCACCGCGTACTGGAAGGGCTACGGGGAGTACGCGGCCGACGGTATCGCCACCCACACGCCGCGCATGTGGGGCTTCCAGGCCTCCGGCAGCGCGCCGCTCGTGCGCGGTGAGGTGGTCAAGGACCCGACGACCATCGCCACCGCGATCCGGATCGGCAACCCCGCCTCGTGGGCCAACGCCGAGCGGGCACGGGACGAGTCCGGCGGCTTCATCGATGACGTGACCGACCGTCAAATCCTGGCCGCGTACCGGCTGTTGGCCGCGCAGGAGGGCGTCTTCGTGGAGCCCGCCTCGGCCGCTTCGGTGGCCGGTCTGCTCAAGGCCGCCGAGGAGGGCAAGGTCGACCCCGGCCAGCGCATCGTCTGCACGGTCACCGGCAACGGCCTCAAGGACCCGGACTGGGCGGTGGCCGGTGCGCCGCAGCCGGTGACGGTCCCGATCGACGCGGACGCCGCCGCCGAGCGCCTCGGCCTCGCCTAGGCAAGCCCCGCCGTAGGCGCTGACCTGCGCTTACGGCATACGGTGACGGGGCGTCCGGCGTCCCGTCACCGTCCGCACAGCAAACTGTGCAAAGGCCTGCAAAGCCCGAAGAAGGCAGCATCGGGGCACGGTAAGGCGCGCGACACGCATCGTGCGCCTCCTGTGCGCCCTATGTCGCGACAGAACCTTCCTTCGATAGGCTGGCAGCCAACTCCCCTCCCCACGGCATAACGCAGTGGTGTTCAGGGCAGGTCAGAACAGACCCCACGAGCCGGCCGGGCACCTCGGTGCCGCGGCGCCCTGGGGCAGTACCGCAGCATCAATCAAGGAGAGTCATCGAGCGATGGCCGGTCCCGCGTTCCGCGCCGCCGCCGTCCGGGTGCGCACCCCCGCTACCAGCGCCAATCTCGGTCCCGGCTTCGATGCCCTGGGTCTTTCCCTGGGCCTGTACGACGATGTCGTGGTGCGCGTCGCCGACTCCGGGCTGCACATCGACATCGCAGGTGAGGGCGCCGAGACCCTGCCGCGCGACGAGAGCCACCTGCTCGTACGGTCGATGCGCGCCGCCTTCGACCTGCTCGGCGGCCAGCCGCGCGGCCTGGAAATCGTCTGCGCCAACCGCATCCCGCACGGCCGCGGCCTGGGCTCCTCGTCGGCCGCCATCTGCGCGGGCATCGTCGCCGCCCGCGCCGTGACCATAGGCGGCGAGCAGAAGCTCGACGACACCGCACTGCTGGAGCTGGCCACCGAGATCGAGGGCCACCCCGACAATGTCGCCGCCTGTCTGCTGGGCGGCTTCACGCTCGCCTGGATGGACACCGGAACCGCGCGGGCGATCCGGATGGATCCCGCCGATTCCATCGTTCCGGTGGTCTTCGTGCCCGGAAAGCCGGTGCTCACCGAGACCGCCCGCGGACTGCTGCCGCGCACCGTCCCGCATGTGGACGCCGCGGCCAACGCCGGCCGCGCCGCACTGCTCGTCGAGGCCCTGACCAGGCGCCCCGAGCTGCTGCTGGCCGCGACCGAGGACCGACTTCACCAGGAATACCGCGCCCCCGCGATGCCGGAGAGTGTGGCCCTGGTGAACCGACTGCGCGCGGACGGCGTCCCCGCGGTCGTATCCGGTGCGGGCCCCACGGTGCTCGCACTGGTCGAGGACGCGGCGGCCGAGAAGGTCGCGGCACTGGCGGGAGAGGGGTGGGCCGCCAACCGGCTGACCCTCGATGCCGCGGGGGCCTGTGTACTGCCGCTCGCCGGGTGATCGACGATTGCCGGTCTTGGAGAGGGGGAATGTTTGTTGGATCCGGTAGTGTTAACCTCAAGTGAGTACGAGACGCCGCAGTGGCGCTGTGCTTCGTGTCCCCATTCGGGACCACCTTTCTTCCGGGAGCCTCCCAGACTGCTTGGAGCAGTTGCCTGAGCAGAGGCGAGCATGCTCCGGAATCGGCGTGACGACATGGGTCACCTTGCATCTCTTCGCGCCGGAATCATGAACTGATCTCTCCGCCACTTCCGGCGGGACCACCGCCCCGGCCCCGGTCCGCAAGACCTAAGGACCCAGCCGGACAGCACAACCGGTCGCCGAGCCAGACAGGCCGACGCCCGCTCCAGGGAAGGACCCTTCGTGAGCGACACCACCGATCTGATGGGCGCGCGCACCGATGGCAGTGCCACCACGCCCGCCACGGACGCTCCCGCCGCGCCCGCAACCACGCGGCGCCGCCGTTCCGGCACCGGCCTTGACGGCATGGTCCTGGCAGAGCTCCAGCAGGTCGCCTCCGGCCTCGGTATCAAGGGCACCGCGCGGATGCGCAAGAGCCAGCTGATCGAGGTCATCAAGGAGCGCCAGGCCGGAGGCTCGGGCACCGCAGCCAAGGCCGACGCGCCCGCCGACACCGAGACCAAGCCCAAGCGCCGTACGACCTCCAAGGCCCGCACCGGCGACGAGGGCGCGGAGCCGGCCGCCAAGGCCGACAAGGCCGAGCGCGGCGCCAAGGCCGACAAGGCCGCGGACAAGGCCGGCGCCCAGCAGCAGATCGACATCCCCGGTCAGCCGGTCAGCGACGAGCAGCCGGCCGGTGAGCGTCGCCGCCGCCGCGCCACCGCCGCCGCGGGTGCCCCCGAGGCCGCGGGCGACCTCAAGACCGACACCAGGGTCGAGGCGAAGACCGAGGTCAAGGCCGACGCCAAGACCGACACCGCGGTCTCCCCGCAGGAGACCGGCGAGGGCCGGCCCGGCAAGGGCGAGCGCCAGGACCGCGGCGACCGCCAGGACCGCGGGCAGAAGGGCGACCGCGGTGAGCGGCGTCAGCGTGACCGCGGCGACCGCGGCGGCCGTAAGGGCGACGCGGGCGACGGCGGTCAGGGCGGCCAGGGCGGACAGCGCCAGCGCGACCGCCGGGATGACGACGACGACTTCGAGGGCGGCCGTCGCGGCCGTCGCGGCCGCTACCGCGACCGCCGGGGCCGTCGCGGGGGCCGCGAGGACTTCGGCAACGAGCCGCAGGTGTCCGAGGACGATGTGCTGATCCCGGTCGCGGGCATCCTCGACATCCTCGACAACTACGCGTTCATCCGGACCTCCGGCTACCTGCCCGGTCCGAACGACGTGTACGTCTCGCTCGCCCAGGTCCGCAAGAACGGCCTGCGCAAGGGTGACCACGTCACCGGTGCGGTCCGCCAGCCCAAGGACGGCGAGCGGCGCGAGAAGTTCAACGCGCTGGTGCGCCTCGACACGGTCAACAGCGTGGCGCCCGAACAGGGCCGCGGGCGGCCGGAGTTCGGCAAGCTGACGCCGCTCTACCCGCAGGAGCGACTGCGGCTGGAGAGCGAGCCGGGCGCGCTGACGCCGCGGATCATCGACCTCGTCGCGCCGATCGGCAAGGGCCAGCGTGGTCTGATCGTCTCGCCGCCGAAGGCCGGCAAGACCATGATCATGCAGTCGATCGCCAACGCGATCACCCGCAACAACCCCGAGTGCCACCTGATGGTCGTCCTCGTGGACGAGCGTCCTGAAGAGGTCACCGACATGCAGCGGTCGGTCAAGGGCGAGGTCATCTCCTCGACCTTCGACCGCCCGGCCGAGGACCACACCACCGTCGCCGAGCTCGCCATCGAGCGCGCCAAGCGCCTGGTGGAACTGGGCCACGACGTGGTCGTCCTGCTGGACTCGATCACCCGACTGGGCCGTGCGTACAACCTCGCCGCCCCGGCGTCGGGCCGCATCCTGTCCGGTGGTGTCGACTCCACGGCGCTCTACCCGCCGAAGAAGTTCTTCGGTGCGGCGCGCAACATCGAGGACGGCGGTTCGCTGACCATCCTGGCCACCGCGCTGGTCGAGACCGGCTCGCGGATGGACGAGGTGATCTTCGAGGAGTTCAAGGGCACCGGCAACATGGAGCTCAAGCTCGACCGGAAGCTCGCCGACAAGCGCATCTTCCCGGCGGTGGACGTGGACGCGTCCGGTACCCGTAAGGAAGAGATCCTGATGGGCAGCGACGAGCTGGCCATCGTCTGGAAGCTGCGCCGGGTGCTGCACGCCCTGGACCAGCAGCAGGCCATCGAGCTGCTGCTGGACAAGATGAAGCAGACCAAGTCCAACGCGGAGTTCCTGCTCCAGATCCAGAAGACGACGCCGACCGCGGGCAACGGCAACGACTGACGCCCGCAGCCCGCGTCCTGGCACCGTTCAGGAAGCCCCCCTCGCCCTTACGGGTGAGGGGGGCTTTGCGCTGGGTGCCCCGTACGGCGGTGTGCCGCGGCCGGGTGATCTGTGAGCTGCGCCGCCCGGTGCCAGGCGGTACCGCTGCCCTGTTTGAGACCTTCCGCACAGATCCGTAACGGACGCAACGTTTCGGCCATGGCCGAAAACAGGACGAACGTCCTGGTGAGAGGGGCGTAGGTCCCGCGCCGCCGTCGGCCGCCGCCGCTGATTTCTAAGAAGTTGCTCATCACTCGCTGTGCAACCCTTCCCGTCAGCCTCCCGTCTGACAAGGAGCAACGAGCCGTGACGGCACGCAGCACGGTGGCGGCGAGGGGCAGCCGAGCGAACAAGGACTGAGGAGCAGATGGCGGACAGCAACGGGACCGCGACGGCCGAAAGCCGCGCTCGCGGCATACGTGCCACGGGCCGCCGGCGCAAGGCACCCAGCCGGCGCCGCAGGGCCGTGACCATCACCGTGTGCGCGCTGACCAGCGCCGTACTGCTCGGTGGTGCGGGACTCGGATACGTCTACTTCAAGCTCAACGGCAACCTGAAGGGCGTCGACATCAACGCCGCCCTCGGCCACGACCGGCCCACCAACGTCGACAACGGCTCGATGGACATCCTCGTCATGGGGTCCGACTCCCGCGCCGGCAAGAACGGCGAGTACGGCAGGGACGAGGGCGGGGCGCGCTCCGACACCGCGATGATGGTGCACGTCTACAAGGGCCACAAGAAGGCCAGCGTCGTCAGCATTCCGCGCGACACCCTGGTCACCCGGCCCGACTGCACCAACAACGGCAAGAACGTCCCCGGTGACCGGCGGGCGATGTTCAACACCGCGTTCGAGGTCGGCGGACCGGCCTGTGCGGTCAAGACCGTCGAGTCGATCAGCGGGATCCGGATGGACCACTTCATCGAGGTCGACTTCACCGGCTTCAAGAAGCTCATCGACGCGCTGGGCGGGGTGAGCATCACCACCAGCAAGGCGATCGACGACAACAGCAGCCATCTGCACCTCCAGCCCGGCAAGCACATCCTCAACGGCGAGCAGTCGCTCGGCCTGGTGCGGACCCGGCACGGAGTCCCCGGCGGCGACGGCAGCGACCTCGGCCGCATCCAGCTCCAGCAGACGTTCCTCAAGGCCCTGATGAACCAGGTCAAGAACGTCGGGGTGCTCACCAACCCCGCCAAGCTCTACGACATCGCCGACACGGCCACCAAGGCCATCACCACCGACACCGACCTCAACTCGGTCAGCGAGCTCACCGGACTGGCCAAGAGCCTGGGCTCCATCGGGTCGGAGAACATCAACATGGTGACGCTGCCGGTCACCTACGACACCGCCAACCCCGACCGCGTGGTGCCGCTGACCCGGCAGAGCAAGCAGGTCTGGGACGCGCTGCAGAAGGACCAGGACATCCCCAAGGCGGCGATCAAGGGCTCGGCCGGCGACAAGGGCGGCACCGACAACTACGTCAAGTAACGGCGGGGCCGCCGCGGACCGCCGGGAATAGTTGCGCCGGTACCCCGGTTTTGGGAGATACGGCTAGTCCTGGCAGACTGGACCGTCGGCCCCGGTTCACGTGACGCAACCCGCGACACGACCCGGTGCACTCCCGAACCTAGGAGAATCCCTTGAAGCGCGACATCCACCCGGAGTACGTCGAGACCCAGGTCAGCTGCACCTGTGGCGCGTCCTTCACCACCCGCAGCACCGTTGCCGGCGGCAGCATCCGTGCCGACATCTGCTCCGAGTGCCACCCGTTCTACACCGGCAAGCAGAAGATCATGGACACGGGCGGCCGCGTGGCCCGCTTCGAGGCCCGCTTCGGCAAGGCCGCCGGGTCCGCCAAGAAGTAGCGACCCGAAAGGCGCCGGCATCCGGTCGCCCCTGCGCAGGGGCGACCGGGCCGGCGTCTTTGTCGTCCAGGCCTCCCGTCATCCGGCCGGGGGCAGGGGATGCCCCCCCGCGGTAGACACAGTCAGCCAGCCAGCAGAGGAACCCACGATGTTCGAGGCGGTCGAAGAACTGATCGGCGAGCACGCCGATCTCGAGAAGCGGCTGGCCGACCCCGCGGTCCACGCCGACCAGCGCGAGGCCATGCGGCTCAACAAGCGCTACGCCGAGCTGACCCCGATCATCGCGACGTACCGCGACTGGAAGCAGACCGGCGACGACATGGAGACCGCGCGCGAATTCGCCGCGGACGACCCGGACTTCGCCGACGAGGTCAAGGAGCTCGACGCCCGGCGCGAGGAGCTGACCGAGAAGCTGCGGCTGCTGCTCGTCCCGCGCGACCCCAGCGACGACAAGGACGTCATCCTCGAGGTCAAGGCCGGTGAGGGCGGCGAGGAGTCCGCGCTGTTCGCCGGCGACCTGCTGCGGATGTACCTGCGCTACGCCGAGCGGGTCGGCTGGAAGACCGAGATCCTGGACGCCAACGAGTCCGACCTCGGCGGCTACAAGGACGTCCAGGTCGCGGTGAAGACCAAGGGCGGGGGCGGCGCCACCGAGCCCGGCCAGGGCGTCTGGGCGCGGCTGAAGTACGAGGGCGGGGTGCACCGCGTCCAGCGCGTGCCCGCCACCGAGTCGCAGGGCCGTATCCACACCTCCGCGGCCGGTGTGCTGGTCACGCCCGAGGCCGAGGAGGTCGAGGTGGAGATCCAGGCCAACGACCTGCGGATCGACGTCTACCGCTCCTCGGGGCCCGGCGGCCAGTCCGTCAACACCACCGACTCCGCGGTCCGTATCACCCACCTGCCCACCGGCATCGTCGTCTCCTGCCAGAACGAGAAGAGCCAGTTGCAGAACAAGGAGCAGGCGATGCGCATCCTGCGCTCCCGGCTGCTGGCCGCCGCCCAGGAAGAGGCCGAGCGCGAGGCGTCCGACGCCCGGCGCAGCCAGGTCCGCACGGTCGACCGCTCCGAGCGCATCCGTACGTACAACTTCCCGGAAAACCGCATCTCGGACCACCGGGTCGGCTTCAAGGCGTACAACTTGGACCAGGTGCTCGACGGCGAGCTCGACCCGGTCATCCAGGCGTGCGTCGACGCCGACTCGGCCGCCAAGCTCGCCGCCGCCCAGTAAGCCCGCAACACCCGTACGTACCGGCTGGAGACCGCATCCCCGGGGGACAACCCCCGGGCCCCGGCCAAGGAAGACGCAGCGCACCAGGAGGAAGGCCCGTGAACCTGCTGCTCGCCGAGGTGGCCCAGGCCACCCAGCGGCTGGCCGACGCCGGTGTGCCCTCACCCCGCTTCGACGCCGAGGAGCTCGCCGCGCATGTGCACGGCGTCAAGCGGAGCCAGCTGCACACGGTCCCCGACGCGGACTTCGACGCCCGCTACTGGGAGGCCATCGCCCGCCGCGAGGCCCGTGAGCCGCTTCAGCACATCACCGGCCGGGCGTTCTTCCGCTACCTCGAACTCCACGTCGGTCCTGGGGTGTTCGTGCCCCGCCCGGAGACCGAGTCGGTGGTCGGCTGGGCGATAGACGCGGTACGGGCGATGGACGTCGTCGAGCCGCTGATCGTCGACCTGTGCACCGGCTCCGGGGCGATCGCCCTGGCGCTGGCCCAGGAGGTGCCGCGCTCGCGGGTGCACGCCGTGGAGCTGTCCGAAGAGGCCCTGGACTACGCCCGCAAGAACGTCGAGGGGTCCCGCGTCGTTCTCCATCACGGCGATGCGCTGACCGCGCTTCCCGAACTGGACGGGCAGGTCGACCTGGTCGTCTCCAACCCGCCGTACATCCCGCTGACCGAGTGGGAGTACGTCGCCCCCGAGGCGCGCGACCACGACCCCGAGCTGGCGCTGTTCTCGGGCCAGGACGGCCTGGACACCATCCGTGGCATCGAGCGGACCGCACACCGCCTGCTGCGGCCCGGTGGCGTGGTCGTCATCGAGCACGCCGACACCCAGGGCGGACAGGTGCCGTGGATCTTCACCGAAGAGCGGGGCTGGGCCGACGCGGCCGACCACCCCGACCTCAACAACAGGCCCCGTTTCGCCACCGCGCGCCGGGCGACGCCATGACGACCGCCGCCCCGAATCACCCCCCAACCGTTCGGCACCAGGAGGACCGCTAATGGCACGGCGATACGACTGCAGCGACGCGACCGACCGCGCCACCGGTCTGCGCGAGGCCGCCTCGGCCGTCCGCCGCGGTGAGCTGGTCGTGCTGCCGACCGACACCGTCTACGGCATCGGCGCGGACGCCTTCAGCGCCGAGGCCGTCGCCGATCTGCTGGAGGCCAAGGGCCGCGGCCGCGGGATGCCCTCCCCGGTGCTCGTCGGGTCGCCCAACACCCTGCACGGCCTGGTCACCGACTTCTCCGAGCAGGCCTGGGAGCTGGTCGACGCCTTCTGGCCCGGCGCCCTCACCCTCGTCGCCAAGCACCAGCCGTCGCTGACCTGGGACCTCGGCGAGACCCGGGGCACGGTGGCCGTACGGATGCCGCTGCACCCGGTCGCCATCGAGCTGCTGACCGAGTTCGGCCCGATGGCCGTCTCCAGCGCCAACCTGACCGGCCACCCCTCCCCGCAGGACTGCGACGCCGCACAGGAGATGCTGGGCGACTCGGTCTCCGTCTACCTCGACGGGGGCCCGACGCCCGCCGCCGTGCCGTCCTCGATCGTCGACGTCACCGGCCAGGTCCCCGTGCTGCTGCGGGAAGGCGCGATCAGCGCCGAGGAGCTGCGCAAGGTGGTACCCGAGCTCGAGGTGGCCAATTGATGGCGCCCCTGGGGCGTGGCATAGCAGGACCCGGCGACGACAACCCCCTTCCCCCCGCGTCCCCCTCACCCCTCTTCCGGATCCTCCACGTCAGCACCGGCAACGTGTGCCGCTCGCCGATCACCGAGCGGCTGCACCGCCATGCCCTGGAGCTGCGGCTCGGCGGGGCGCACAGCGGGGGACTGGTCGTGGAGAGCGCCGGCACCTGGGGCCATGAAGGCGCCCCGATGGAGGCGCACGCCGCGACGGTGCTCACGGACTACGGCGCCGACCCGGCCGGGTTCCTCGGCCGGGAGCTGCTGGACGAGCACGTCATCCGGGCCGACCTGGTGCTCACCGCCACCCGCGACCACCGTGCCCAGGTCATCTCGATGGGGCACTCCGCGGGGCTGCGCACCTTCACGCTCAAGGAGTTCAACCGGCTGGTGCGGGCCATAGACCCCGCCACGCTGCCCGAGCCCGACCCGGCCCTCCCGGACGGCGGGCTGGTCGAGCGGGCCCGGGCGCTGGTGGGTGCCGCCGCGGCGCTGCGCGGCTGGCTGCTGGCGCCCAACCCGGAGTCCGACGAGGTCTACGACCCCTACGGCGCCCCGATCACCTTCTTCCGCTCCATCGGCGACGAGATCAACCAGGCGCTGGACCCCGTCGTCACGGCCCTGACGGGGGTCCCGGCGCGGGCGTAGCGGGCCGCCCGGGGGCGGGTGCGGCCCCCGTGGCCCCCGGAAGGACCGCACACCGCGCCCGATCGCTGCCGCGCGCCTACATTGGGACTACGTCCCGTACGAGGCCCGGAGCCAGCGATGCCCGCCACCACCGCGTCACACCGCAGCGAATCCGCGGCCGGCCGTGTACCGGCCGCCGAGTCCGCCGCCGGCCCCGGAGCCGGTGTGCCCGAGACGATCGAGGACCGGGCCAGGGCCGCCGCCCGCGAAGGCCTCAGCCACCCGGCAGGCGCGCCGGACTTCGCCGCGCTGCTGCGCCAGGACCCGGAGATCGCCGGCGTACTGCTCGGCGAGAGCGCCCGGCAGAGCGACGGGCTCCAGCTGATCGCCGCGGAGAACTTCACCTCACCGGCCGTACTGGCCGCCCTCGGCTCCCTGCTGGGCAATAAATACGCCGAGGGCTATCCGGGCGCCCGGCACCACGGCGGCTGCGAGATCGTCGACCTCGCCGAGCGGATCGCGGTGGAGCGCGCCAAGGCCCTTTTCGGCGCCGAACACGCCAACGTCCAGGCCCACTCCGGGTCTTCGGCCGTACTGGCCGCCTACGCCGCCCTGCTGCGCCCTGGTGACACCGTGCTGGCCATGTCCCTGCCGCACGGCGGGCACCTCACCCACGGATCGCCCGCCAACTTCTCCGGCCGCTGGTTCGACTTCGTGGGCTACGGCGTCGACGAGGAGACCGGCCTGCTGGATTACGACGCGATCCGCGACCTGGCGCTCGCCCGCCGCCCCAAGGCGATCGTCTGCGGTTCGATCTCCTACCCCCGTCACCTCGACTACGCGGCCTTCCGCGATATCGCCGACGAGACCGGCGCTTACCTGATCGCGGACGTCGCGCACCCCCTCGGGCTGATCGCCGGGGGAGCGGCACCCAGCCCCGTCCCGTACGCCCATGTGGTGTGCGGCACCACCCACAAGGTGCTGCGCGGGCCGCGCGGCGGGCTGATCCTGTGCGGGGCGAAGCTGGCCGAGCGGATCGACCGTGCGGTGTTCCCGTTCACCCAGGGGGGTGCACAGATGAACTCGGTCGCCGCCAAGGCCGTTGCCTTCGCGGAGGCCGCCACGCCCGCCTTCGCCGCGTACGCCCACCAGGTCACCGCCAATGCCGGGGCGCTCGCCGAGGCGCTGGCCGGGCAGGGCCTGACGCTCACCACCGGCGGCACCGACACACATCTGATCACCGCCGACACCGCGCCCCTCGGACTGGACGCGCGCACCGCCCGGGGCCGGCTGGCGGCCGCCGGGATCGTGCTGGACACCTGCGCGCTGCCCTGCGCCGACGCGCCCGCGACCCGCCGGACCGGGATCCGGCTGGGCACCGCGGCGGTGACCACCCAGGGGATGGGCGAGGCCGAGATGCAGCAGGTCGCCGAGCTGATCGTGGCGGCGCTGCGGCAGGACGCCACGGCCCGCTCCAGGACCGTCGCTTTGGTCCACGGCTTTCCGCCTTATCCCGATCACGGATGAGGCCGGAACCGTACGCCGGCGCAGTGCGTCTCCTCCTGTATTCACGGCCAGGGGGCGGACACGCATAGGGTGTGGGGCTGTGATGGCCAGCTATACCAATGGGGCAGCCCGTGCGTGAATACCTGCTGACGCTGTGCGTCACGGCCGCGGTGACCTACTTGCTGACCGGGCCGGTGCGGAAGTTCGCGATCGCGGCCGGTGCGATGCCGGAGATCCGTGCGCGTGATGTGCACCGCGAACCGACACCCCGGCTCGGCGGTATCGCGATGTTCGGCGGGCTGTGCGCCGGTCTGCTGGTCGCCTCGCACCTGACCAACCTCAAGAGCGTCTTCGAGAACTCCAACGAGCCCCGGGCGCTGCTGTCGGGCGCCGCGCTGATCTGGATCCTCGGCGTGCTGGACGACAAGTGGGGCGTGGACGCGCTGGTCAAGCTGGGCGGCCAGATGATCGCCGCGGGTGTGATGGTCCTCCAGGGCCTGACGATCCTGTGGATCCCCATCCCCGGCGTCGGCACGGTCTCGCTGACCCCGATGCAGGGCACGCTGCTGACCGTCGCGCTGGTCGTGATCACCATCAACGCGGTGAACTTCGTCGACGGCCTGGACGGTCTGGCCTCCGGCATGGTGTGCATCGCCGCCGCGGCGTTCTTCATGTACGCGTACCGGATGTGGTTCGGCTACGGCATCGAGGCGGCCGCGCCCGCAACCCTGTTCTCGGTCGTTCTGATGGGCATGTGCCTGGGCTTCCTGCCGCACAACATGCACCCGGCGCGGATCTTCATGGGCGACTCGGGCTCGATGCTGATCGGCCTGGTGATGGCGGCCGGTGCGGTCTCGGTGACCGGCCAGGTCGACCCGGACCTGCTCAACGTCAAGGCGGGCGGTCTGCGGGAGGCCACCCACGCGATGGTGCCGGTCTACATCCCGCTGCTGCTGCCGCTGACCGTCATCGCGGTGCCGGTCGCCGACCTGATCCTGGCGATCGTGCGCCGTACGTGGAAGGGCCAGTCGCCGTTCGCCGCCGACCGCGGCCATCTGCACCACCGGCTGCTGGAGATCGGGCACTCGCACAGCCGGGCCGTGCTGATCATGTACTTCTGGTCGGCGCTGATCGCCTTCGGCGCGGTCGCCTACTCCGTGAACAACGCCAGCATGTGGATCGTGCTGGGCATCGTGCTGCTGAGCGCGGTGGGGCTGGTGCTGCTCCTGCTGCCGCGCTTCACGCCGCGGGCGCCGCGCTGGGCGGAGCGGATGGTTCCGCCGCGTTACCGCAGGGTGGTCCGGACGGCGCTGGCGCCGGCCGAGGCGGACGGCGGTGAGGGCGACGGGGCGACGGCGGAGGAGGACCGCGAGCCGGTCCCGGCGGGGATCAACGGGGCCACCGCGATCGGCGACCGGTCACGCTTCGTGGACCGCCGGCGGGCGGGCAGTCATCACTGAGCCAGCGAGGTGATCGCCCGAACGGGCATCGAAAACCGGACTTGTTGACCCTATACCAGACAAAAAACCTCCTGTCAGTGCACCAACGCGCAGGTTCATGCTCAAGTGTGACAGGGTCCACACGAACCAGGTAAAGACCTCATCAAATAGTTTGTGATACCGTTCACGAAACCCGGCGACAGAGCCGAAGGACCGTAGTGCGACGGTTCTTCAGCCCCAGGTTCCGCCTCAGGCCGGGTCTACGCTCGTCCCTGACGACACAATCCCCACCCCTTGCCGGAGCGCCGCCATGCAGTCGAATGACGCCCGACTACTCCTTCACGCCGTTGTGCCCACGCTCGCCCTCGGCGTTGTCGCCGTTGCCGTGAGCGCGGTGGTCGCAGGCGCGAAGGGAGCGATCGGCGCCGTCGTCGGCACGGTGCTGGTGATGCTCGTCATGGGGGTCGGCCTCGTGGTCCTCCAGAAGACCGCGAAGAGTCTTCCGCAGCTGTTCCAGATGATGGGCCTGCTGCTCTACACGACGCAGATCCTGTTCGTGCTGCTCTTCCTGCTCGCGTTCAAGGACACAACGCTCTTTGACACCAAGGCATTTGCGTTCACCCTGCTCGGTGCCGTTCTCGTGTGGATCGCGGCGCAGACCCGCGGTCATATGAAGGCGAAGATTCTGTACGTGGATCCCCACTCCGCCGAGTCGAAGAAGGCGGAGACGGCGGGGTCGTCGACGTGACACGTAGGGCCGAGATAAATGCCCTCATGCGGGCCTGCTATCGTCCGGTGCCAACTGCGGCACAGATGGCGCAGGCGGCTGAGCTCCCGAGTTCCGAGCGAGGGAACGGGATGTTCTCGCGGCCGAAGCCTGTGATTCGGCCCGGCCCAGCGCCGGCCGGCCGCCCCCTAATCCGTAAGACCAGTCCAGTGCCGCTCCGTGGCTCAACGCCGCGCCGACACAACGAGGTTGCCGTACCCATGCGCCACGCTGAAGGAGCTCGCGGTGAGTGCTGAAACGATGCTCGCCTTCGAGACCGACTGCCACATCTTTTCCGGGTGCGGCTTCGATGCCCCCGGGCTTCATAACTTCGTCTTCCAGCCGCTCTTCACCATCGGCGGCTACGAGTTCAACAAGCCGATGCTGCTGGCCCTGCTGAGCACGGTCGTCGTTGTCGGCTTCTTCTGGGTCGCATTCGGCAAGGCGAAGGTGGTCCCCGGAAAGCTCCAGATGATCGGCGAGGCGGGCTACGACTTCGTGCGCCGCGGACTCGTCTATGACGCGCTGGGCAAGAAGGAGGGCGAAAAGTACGTCCCCTTCATGGTCTCGCTGTTCTTCTTCGTGTGGATCATGAACCTGTGGTCGATCATCCCGGTCATGGCGTTCCCGGTGACCTCGATCATCGCGTTCCCCGCGGGCCTCGCGCTGCTCGTCTATGTCCTGTGGGTCTACCTGACCTTCAAGAAGCACGGCTTCGTCGGTGGCTGGAAGAACATCACCGGCTATGACAAGTCGCTCGGCTGGGTCCTGCCGCTGCTCATGGTCATCGAGTTCTTCTCGAACCTGATCATCCGCCCCTTCACCCACGCGGTCCGGCTCTTCGCCAACATGTTCGCGGGCCACCTGCTGATCCTGATGTTCACCATCGCCAGCTGGTACCTGCTGAACGGCATCGGCGTCGTCTACGCCGGGGCCTCGTTCCTCATGACCATCGTGATGACGGCGTTCGAGCTGTTCATCCAGGCCGTCCAGGCGTACGTCTTCGTCCTCCTGGCCTGCAACTACGTTCAGGGCGCGCTCGCCGAGCACCACTGAGCGCACCCGCCTCCCCGCCCAACAGCTGTTCGGTGGCCAACCCCCACCGGTACGTGAAATGAGAAGGAAGTAACGGCATGTCCGCTGCTCTGGAACTGGTCAACCTCGCCGCTGCCGGTGACACCGCCAAGTCCGCCCTGGTCGGCAACATCGCCTCCGTCGGTTACGGCCTGGCCGCCATCGGCCCCGGCGTCGGCGTCGGCATCATCTTCGGTAACGGCACCCAGGCCCTGGCCCGTCAGCCCGAGGCCGCCGGCCTGATCCGCACCAACCAGATCATGGGCTTCGCGTTCTGTGAGGCGCTCGCCCTGATCGGCATCGTCATGGGCTTCGTTTACAAGTAAACAAAGCTCATCGACACCCATTGAGACGGAAGGCACTGATGTGAACGCCCTGAACCTGGCGGCGGAGGTTCCTGAGAACCCCCTGGTCCCGCCGATTCCAGAGCTGGTCATCGGCCTGATCGCTTTCTTCATCGTCTTCGGCTTCCTCGCCAAGAAGCTCCTCCCGAACATCAACAACGTTCTGGACGAGCGGCGGAAGCTGATCGAAGGCCGCATGGAGGACGCCGAAGCGGCTCAGGCCGAGGCTCAGCAGGTGCTCGCGGACTACCGGGCCCAGCTGGCCGACGCCCGCCACGAGGCCGCGCGCCTGCGCCAGGAGGCGCAGGAGCAGGGTGCGACTCTCATTGCTGAGATGCGCGCCGAGGGCCAGCGGCAGCGTGAGGAGATCATCGCTGCCGGTCACGCCCAGATCGAGGCGGACCGCAAGACGGCTGCGCAGGCGCTGCGCCAGGACGTGGGCAAGCTCGCCACCGACCTGGCCGGCAAGCTCGTCGGTGAGTCCCTGGAGGACCACGCCCGGCAGAGCCGGACCATCGACCGCTTCCTCGACGAGCTCGAGGCCAAGGCGGCGTCGGACGCGACGAAGGCTGAGGCCGGCCGATGAACGGAGCGAGCCGCGAGGCACTCGCCTCCGCACGCGAGCGGCTCGACGCGCTGACGGACGACACCTCCGTCGACGCGGCGAAGCTCGCCGAGGAGCTGGCTGCCGTCACCGCTCTGCTCGACCGCGAGGTGTCGCTGCGTCGGGTCCTGACCGACCCGGCGCAGACCGGCGAAGCGCGGGCCGAACTGGCCCGGCGGCTGCTCGGCAGCCAGATCGGCGGCCCGGCCGTCGACCTGGTCACCGGCATGGTCCGCGACCGCTGGTCGCGCTCGCGTGAGCTGGCTGACGCGATCGAGGAGCTGGCGTACAGCGCCGACCTCGCCGCGGCCCAGCGCGCCGGTGCGCTCGACGACGTCGAGGACGAGCTGTTCCGGTTCGGCCGGATCGTCAGCTCCAGCGGCGATCTGCGCCGTGCGCTGACCGACAAGAACGCGACGGCCTCGGCCAAGACGGAGCTGCTGCGTTCGCTGCTGGGCGGCCGGGCCAACCCGGTCACCGAGCGGATCGTGATCCGTCTTGTCGTACAGCCGCGGGGCCGTAGCCTGGAAGCGGGGCTCGACGCCCTCTCCAAGCTGGCGGCGCACCGCCGGGACCGGATGGTCGCGGTGGTCACCTCCGCGGTGCCCCTCAGTGACGGGCAGCGGGAGCGCCTGAGCGCCTCCCTGACCTCGCTGTACGGACGGCAGATCCACCTGAACCTCGACGTGGACCCCGAGGTCCTCGGCGGTGTCCAGATCCGGATCGGCGACGAGGTCATCAACGGGACCATCGCGGAGCGCCTCGACGAGGCGACCCGGCGGATGGCCGGCTGACCCAGCCACCAACTCAAGAGCTGCACAACCGGCGGCCAGGCGCCGGACCAGCCGGCCGGACCGAGAGGTCCGGCTGCGGTCCGGAAGAAGCCCCGGGGACCAGCACAAGCATGACGGCGGCCCGAGTTGGGCCGTAAGCGGAAACCCCCTGGGGCAGCCCCCCAGACCCCCGCAAGTAACTTCGGGCCCAACAAGGAGAGCAGGGAACCCAGATGGCGGAGCTCACGATCCGGCCGGAGGAGATCCGGGACGCGCTGGAGAACTTCGTCCAGGCGTACAAGCCGGACGCGGCCTCGCGCGAGGAGGTCGGCACGGTAAGCGAGGCCGGTGACGGCATCGCGAAGGTCGAGGGTCTTCCCTCGGCGATGGCGAACGAGCTGCTGAAGTTCGAGGACGGCACGCTCGGTCTTGCGCTGAACCTGGAAGAGCGCGAGATCGGTGCAGTCATCCTCGGTGAGTTCAGCGGCATCGAGCAGGGCCAGCCGGTGCAGCGCACCGGTGAGGTGCTCTCGGTCGCCGTGGGCGAGGGCTACCTCGGCCGCGTCGTCGACCCGCTGGGCAACCCGATCGACGGCCTCGGCGAGATCGCGTCCGAGGGCCGCCGCGCCCTGGAGCTTCAGGCTCCGGGCGTCATGGTCCGTAAGTCGGTGCACGAGCCGATGGAGACCGGCTACAAGGCCGTCGACTCGATGGTGCCGATCGGCCGCGGCCAGCGTCAGCTGATCATCGGTGACCGCCAGACCGGCAAGACCGCGCTGGCCGTCGACACGATCATCAACCAGCGCGACAACTGGCGCACCGGCGACCCGAAGAAGCAGGTCCGCTGCATCTACGTCGCCATCGGCCAGAAGGGCTCCACCATCGCGTCCGTGCGCGGTGCGCTGGAGGAGGCCGGCGCCCTGGAGTACACCACCATCGTCGCCGCCCCGGCGTCCGACCCGGCGGGCTTCAAGTACCTCGCGCCCTACACCGGCTCGGCCATCGGCCAGCACTGGATGTACCAGGGCAAGCACGTCCTGATCATCTTCGACGACCTCTCGAAGCAGGCCGACGCCTACCGCGCCGTGTCCCTGCTGCTGCGCCGTCCGCCGGGCCGTGAGGCCTACCCGGGCGACGTCTTCTACCTGCACTCGCGTCTGCTGGAGCGCTGCGCCAAGCTCTCCGACGACATGGGCGCCGGCTCGATGACCGGTCTCCCGATCGTCGAGACCAAGGCGAACGACGTGTCGGCGTTCATCCCGACCAACGTCATCTCCATCACCGACGGCCAGTGCTTCCTGGAGTCGGACCTGTTCAACGCGGGCCAGCGCCCGGCGCTGAACGTCGGTATCTCCGTCTCCCGTGTCGGTGGCTCGGCCCAGCACAAGGCCATGCGCCAGGTCTCCGGCCGCCTCCGTGTGGACCTCGCCCAGTACCGCGAGCTGGAGGCGTTCGCCGCCTTCGGTTCCGACCTGGACGCGGCCTCCAAGGCGCAGCTGGAGCGCGGTAAGCGGATGACCGAGCTGCTGAAGCAGCCGCAGTACTCCCCGTACGCGACCGAGGACCAGGTCGTCTCCATCTGGGCCGGCACCAACGGCAAGATGGACGACGTCCCGGTCGAGGACATCCGCCGCTTCGAGCGGGAGCTCCTCGACCACCTCCACCGGGAGAAGAAGGACCTGCTGACCAGCATCCGCGAGGGCGCCAAGATGTCCGACGACACCATCGGGGCGATCTCCGATGCCGTCGACGGCTTCAAGCGGCAGTTCGAGACCTCGGACGGCAAGCTGCTCGGCGAGGACGCCCCGGCCGGCCCCGGCAAGTGACGACGGAAGGGACCTGATCCATGGGAGCCAAGCTCCGGGTCTACAAGCGTCGCATCCGCTCCGTCACCGCGACCAAGAAGATCACCAAGGCGATGGAGATGATCGCCGCCTCGCGCGTCGTCAAGGCGCAGCGCCAGGTGGCGGCGTCGACGCCGTACGCGAGTGAACTGACCCGCGCGGTGACAGCGGTTGCCACCGGTTCGAACACCCAGCACCCGCTGACGACCGAGGCGGAGTCCCCGGCCCGGGCCGCGCTGCTGCTCATCACGAGCGACCGCGGTCTGGCCGGCGGCTACTCCTCCAACGTCATCAAGGCCGCGGAGCAGCTCACCGAGCGGCTCAAGGCCGAGGGCAAGGAGGTCGACGTCTACATCGTCGGCCGCAAGGGGGTGTCGTACTACAGCTTCCGCGAGCGCAAGGTCGTGGAGTCGTGGACCGGCTTCACCGACAGCCCGACGTACGGGGACGCGAAGGCGATCGCCGCACCGCTCATCGCGGCCGTCCAGCAGGACACCGCCGAGGGCGGGGTCGACGAACTCCACATCGTCTACACCGAGTTCATCTCGATGATGACGCAGACGGCGCTCGACGACCGGCTGCTGCCGCTGTCCCTGGACAAGGCCGCCGAGGAGTCGGCGGCGGAGTCCAAGGGCGAGATCCTTCCGCTGTTCGACTTCGAGCCGTCGGCCGAGGACGTCCTCGACGCCCTGCTTCCGCGGTACGTCGAGTCGCGGATCTACAACGCGCTCTTGCAGGCCGCCGCCTCCAAGCACGCCGCCACGCGCCGTGCGATGAAGTCGGCGACCGACAACGCAGAAGAGCTCATCAAGTCGCTCTCGCGGCTTGCCAACGCGGCCCGACAGGCCGAAATCACCCAGGAAATCAGCGAGATCGTCGGTGGCGCAAGCGCACTGGCCGACGCGACCGCGGGGAGTGACTGACAACTATGACCACCACTGTTGAGCCGACCGCCGCGGCTGGCGTGGCCGCTGGCCGCGTCGCGCGGGTCATCGGCCCCGTCGTCGACGTGGAGTTCCCCGTCGACGCGATGCCGGACATCTACAACGCGCTGACCGTCGAGGTCGCCGACCCGGCCGAGGCCGGTGTCAAGAAGACCCTGACCCTCGAGGTTGCCCAGCACCTCGGCGAGGGCCTGGTCCGTGCGATCTCCATGCAGCCCACCGACGGTCTGGTCCGCCAGGCCCCGGTGACCGACACCGGTGCGGGCATCACCGTGCCCGTCGGCGACATCACCAAGGGCAAGGTCTTCAACACCCTCGGTGAGATCCTGAACAAGCCGGAGGCCGCGTCCGAGGTCACCGAGCGCTGGCCCATCCACCGCAAGGCCCCGTCCTTCGACCAGCTCGAGTCCAAGACCGAGATGTTCGAGACCGGCGTCAAGGTCATCGACCTGCTGACCCCGTACGTCAAGGGCGGCAAGATCGGTCTGTTCGGTGGTGCCGGTGTCGGCAAGACCGTTCTGATCCAGGAAATGATCTACCGCGTGGCCAACAACCACGACGGTGTGTCGGTGTTCGCCGGTGTCGGTGAGCGCACCCGTGAGGGCAACGACCTCATCGAGGAGATGACGGACTCCGGCGTCATCGACAAGACGGCGCTGGTCTTCGGCCAGATGGACGAGCCGCCGGGCACCCGTCTGCGGGTCGCCCTTGCCGGTCTGACCATGGCGGAGTACTTCCGCGATGTGCAGAAGCAGGACGTGCTCTTCTTCATCGACAACATCTTCCGCTACACCCAGGCCGGTTCCGAGGTGTCGACCCTGCTCGGCCGGATGCCCTCCGCGGTGGGCTACCAGCCGAACCTGGCCGACGAGATGGGTCTCCTCCAGGAGCGCATCACCTCGACCCGTGGTCACTCGATCACCTCGATGCAGGCGATCTACGTCCCCGCGGACGACCTGACCGACCCGGCGCCGGCCACCACCTTCGCCCACCTGGACGCGACGACCGTTCTGTCGCGCCCGATCTCGGAGAAGGGCATCTACCCGGCGGTGGACCCGCTGGACTCGACGTCCCGGATCCTGGACCCCCGCTACATCTCGCAGGAGCACTACGACTGCGCCTCGCGCGTCAAGACGATCCTGCAGAAGTACAAGGACCTCCAGGACATCATCGCGATTCTGGGTATCGACGAGCTCGGCGAGGAGGACAAGCTCACCGTCCACCGCGCGCGTCGTATCGAGCGGTTCCTGTCGCAGAACACCCACGTGGCGAAGCAGTTCACCGGTGTGGACGGTTCGGACGTGCCGCTGGACGAGTCCATCGCCGCGTTCAACGCGATCGCCGACGGTGACTACGACCACTTCCCCGAGCAGGCGTTCTTCATGTGCGGTGGCCTTGAGGACCTGAAGGCCAACGCCAAGGAGCTGGGCGTCTCCTGACCCCGGCAACGGCCCCGGGGGCGGCCCTGGCCGCCCCCGGTCCGTACGACCACTAGTATTTGACCCAACATCTGCCATGCCAGGCAGGTGGAGACCCGAGGAGCCATCGTGGCTGAGCTGCACGTCGAGTTGGTCGCCGCGGACCGTCAGGTCTGGTCCGGCGAGGCCAGCCTGGTCGTCGCGCGCACCTCGTCGGGCGACATCGGCGTCATGCCCGGACACCAGCCGCTGCTCGGCGTGCTGCAGTCGGGCCCGGTGACGATCCGTACGACCGGCGAGAGCGGGGACGGCACCGTCGTCGCCGCGGTGCACGGCGGCTTCATCTCGTTCGCCGACAACAAGCTGTCCCTGCTCGCAGAGGTGGCCGAGCTGTCGGACGAGATCGATGTCCAGCGCGCGGAGCGGGCCCTGGAGCGTGCGAAGTCGGAGGCCGACGCGGCCGCCGAGCGCCGCGCCGATGTCCGGCTGCGTGCGGTGACGGGTGTTCACTGAGCCCCGCACCGACGAGATCGATCCTCAGCCGCGGGCTGCCCGGAATTCTCCGGAGCGGCCCGCGGCTGAGGCAATGCAGGTGCGTTTCCCTCCCTCACGCCTGAACGGCGTGGGGGGACCCCCATCGAGGCGAGGAGGTCGGTCGGGATGGTCCTCGCTCTGCTTGTGAGCGGCGCGGTCGTGGTGCTGGTGCTGCTGGGGCTGTTCGTCTTCGGACTGAGACGGCGGCTGATCCAGCGGTCCGGCGGCACCTTCGACTGCAGCCTGCGCTGGAACGTGCCGGAGAACGAGACCGGCGGCAAGGGCTGGATCTACGGTGTGGCGCGCTACAACGGAGACCGCGTCGAATGGTTCCGGGTGTTCTCGTACGCGCCCCGGCCCCGCCGCCTCCTGGAGCGCTCCGCGATCGAGGTCCTGGAGCGCCGCACCCCCCAGGGTGAGGAGGAGCTGGCGCTGCTCTCCGACTCCCTCGTGCTGGCCTGCCGGCACCGTGGCACCCGTCTGGAGCTGGCGATGAGCGAGGACGCGCTCACCGGCTTCCTGGCCTGGCTGGAGGCGGCCCCGCCCGGCCAGAGGGTGAACGTGGCCTGATCCCAGTGGCGTGATCGCAGTGGTGTGATCCGAGTGGCGTGAGCCGAGTGGCCTGATCCGAGCGGTCCTGGGAATAGCCTCCGCCTCCGGCGCATTGTGGCCCCGCAAGGGGGGGCTCGTGCCCCCTACGGGATGCGTTCGGCCACCCCCTACGGCCCGCCCCCTCCACCCGCCCGGCCGCCCCTCGCCCCCTCCGCCCCGCCCCCCGGCCCGCCCGCCCCTACGGCCCGTCCACCCCCAACTCCTGGGCCAGTACGGCTGCTTGGACCCGGCTGCGCAGATCCAGCTTCGCCAGCAGCCGGCTGACATGGGTCTTCACGGTGGCCTCCGCCATCGCCAGCCGTAAGGCGATATCGGCGTTGGACAGCCCCCGGCCCAGACACCCCAGCACTTCCCGCTCGCGCGGTGTCAGCGCGTCCAGCACCGTCGGATCCGGCGCGGCGCCGTCCCGCGCGGGCCGCGCCGCGCTGCGCGGACTGGCGAACTCGGCGATCAGCCGGCGGGTCACCGCCGGTGCGATCAGCCCCTCGCCGGACGCCACCGTGCGCACCGCGGTCAGCAGCGCGGCCGCATCGCTGTCCTTGAGCAGAAAGCCCGCGGCGCCGGCCCGCAGCGCCCCGAAGACGTACTCGTCCAGGTCGAAGGTGGTCAACACCAGTACGTCGGCCAGCTTCTCGGCGACCACCTGCCGGGTGGCGGAGACCCCGTCGAGCCGGGGCATCTGGATGTCCATGAGGACGAGGGTGGGGCGCAGCTCACGGGCGAGCCGCACCGCCTCCTCGCCGTCCTCCGCCTCCCCGACGACATCGATGTCGGGGGCGGAGCGCAGGATGAGGACCAGCCCGGCCCGTACGGCGGACTGGTCCTCGGCGACGAGAACCCGGATCGGCTGCGCGTCGGCGCCTGTCATCGTTGCTCTTCCTCCTCGGCAGCGGGCAACGCTGCCCGCACCAGCCAGACTCTGCCGGCCGGCCCGCTCTCCGGACCGGCCTCGAATGCCCCGCCCAGCAGGGCGATTCTCTCCCGCATCCCGACCAGACCGGTACCGGAGCCCGGGGCCCGGGGGCCGGGCCGGTCATCGAACGGGCTGCGGACGGTGACGGTGAGCGCCCCGTCGCGCTCATGGGCGAGCCGCACCCGCACCTCGCCGGCGGCGGCGTGCTTGAGCGCATTGGTCAGCGACTCCTGGACGATGCGGTACGCGGCCAGTTCGGCCGGCGCCGTCGGCCGCAGCCTGCCGTCGGTGGCCCGGGCGTCGTCCAGGACGAAGGTCAGCCCGCTGCTCGCGCCGTGTGCGCGGGCCTGGGCGAGCAGCGCGTCCAGCCCGCCCAGGGTGGGCGTCGCGGCGGGCTCCTCCGTATCCTCGCTCGTCCTCGGGTCGCGCAACAGCCCGATCAGGCGGCGCATTTCGGCCAGACCTTGCACGCTGTTCGTACGGATCACATCGAGCGCCTCGCGGGTCGCCGACGGATCGTCGACGGACTGTGCGGCGGTGGCGTGGATCGCGATGGCGGACAGATGGTTGGCGACCATGTCGTGCAGCTCACGGGCCATCCGGGCGCGCTCGCCGGCCACCGCCCGGGTGCGGTCCCGTTCGGCCAGCAGCGCGATCCGTTCGGCCCGGAGCCGGGCGGCCTGGGCGGCGTCGCGGTGGTTGCGGATGATCGCGCCCGTCCAGGCCGGGCCGATGGTGATCACCGCGATGCCGATGACCGCCATCACCACCTGCGGGTTCTGCCACAGCGCGGTGAGCGCGACGGCCGCCACGACGGTCGCCAGTACCG
This sequence comes from Streptomyces sp. NPDC034111, assembly GCF_055575375.1. Taxonomy (NCBI): domain Bacteria; kingdom Bacillati; phylum Actinomycetota; class Actinomycetes; order Kitasatosporales; family Streptomycetaceae; genus Streptomyces; species Streptomyces sp. NPDC034111. Next base: position 267,079 of record NZ_JBVIST010000007.1, read on the forward strand.
CGTGCAGCGGGATCCGGCGGGCCGCCCGCGCAGGGCCGTAGAGCACCGCCGCATAGACCACGTCCGTGAACATCAGGACGGTGGCGACCAGGGTGCCGGTGCAGATGTCCAGTGCCAGCGCGGGCACCGCGAGGGCCAGCGCCGCCATCGGGGCCGTACGGCGCAGCAGCTCCGCCGCCGACATCGTGCCGAGCGCGACCAGGGTGAGCGAGGGCGGCAGTCCCAGGCGCGCCGGCCCGCCCTGGAGATGCAGCGCCCAGAGCAGCAGTCCGCCGAGCAGCCCGCCGCCCGCGATGAGCACATCGAGACGGTGCGGCCGGCCGACGGCGGCGGGGGATCTGACGGTCACCCCTCCATCAAACACGGCGCCGGGGCCCGCTGCCTCCACGTCCGGGTCATCCCCGTGCCACGCGCGCTACATCGAAAGATGCAGTCCGGGATCGTCGTGTGCGACGACGTTTGGGGCGGCGGCCGCTGGGAGCCTTGAAGTGTTCGGTGAAGGGCCCTGAAAGGAGACAGCCGTGGTCGTCGCGCTGATCATCGCCTGCGAGGTCGGCTTCTGGGTGCTGCTGGTGGCCGGTCTGGCGCTGCGGTACCTGGCGCGGATGCCGCGTACCGGAGCGGCGGTGCTCCTGATGGAGCCGGTGCTGGAGCTGGTACTGCTGATCGTCACCGCGATCGATCTGAAGAACGGGGCGACCGCCGACTGGAAACACGGGCTTGCCGCCCTCTACATCGGCTACACCGTCGCGTACGGCCACTACACGATCAAATGGATCGACGGGCACTTCGTGCACCGGTTCGCGGGCGGTCCGCCACCGGTCAAGCCGCCGCGCTACGGTCTGGCCCGCGCCCGGCACGAGGGGATGCTGTGGCTGCGTACGGTGCTGTGGGTGGCCCTCTCGATCGGCCTGCTCCAGGTCGCGATCTGGTACGTCGGCGAGGGCGGCGACACCGCGTCGCTGCACGAGTGGCAGGCCACCTCGCTGCGGATCCTCCTCATCCACGGCGTGATCGCGCTGAGCTACTTCCTCTTCCAGAAGAAGGACCCGGACCGGGGCCGGGGCGCCGCCGCTGAGGAGGCGGCCCGGCCCGGCCAGAAGACCCTGAGCTGACCGGCCGTCAGCGCTCGCCGCCCGGCACCCACAGGACGTCGCCGACCTCCTTGTTGGCCGTACGGGCCAGGATGAACAGCAGGTCGGAGAGGCGGTTGAGGTAGGTGGCGGTCAGCGGGTTCATGCTGCCGCCGGTCTCGGCGCTGCCGTGCTCCTCCAGGGCCGCCCAGGTGGAGCGTTCGGCGCGCCGGACCACGGTGCAGGCCTGGTGGAGGAGGGCGGCGCCGGGGGTGCCGCCGGGGAGGATGAAGCTGCGCAGCTTCTCCAGGTCCGCCAGGAACCGGTCGCAGTCGGCCTCCAGTTTGTCGATATAGCTCTGCTCGACGCGCAGCGGCGGGAATTCCGGGTTCTCCACCACCGGTGTCGACAGATCCGCGCCGACGTCGAAGAGGTCGTTCTGCACCCGCAGGAGCACCGCGGCGACCTCCTCCGGCAGCGTGCCGAGGGCCAGCGCCACGCCGATCGCGGCGTTGGCCTCGTTGGCGTCCGCATACGCCGCGATGCGCGAATCGGTCTTGGCGGTGCGGCTCATATCGCCCAGGGCGGTGGTGCCCTTGTCGCCCGTACGGGTGTAGATGCGCGTCAGATTCACCATGAGGCGAGCCTACGCCGCGGACCTGCGGAAGGCCCGGGTGCACAAGGTCACCGACAGTGCGGCGAAGGCGAGCGCCACCAGGACGCCGTAGAGCACCGCCGAGGAGGTGTACGCGCCGACGAACGCCGCCCGTACCGCGTCCACGAGGTAGCGGAACGGCATGAGGTGCGAGAGCACGTCCAGCCACCGCGGGCCCAGCGTCATCGGCAGCATCAGCCCGGACAGCAGCATCGAGGGCATGGTGACGGCGTTGATGACCGGCCCGAACTCCTGCGGGGTGTTGACCTTCAGCGCCAGCGCGTACGACAGCGAGGCCAGTGCCACGGTCAGTACGGCGACGAACGCGAAGCCGATGAGGACGCCGGGCAGGGGCGCGCGCAGCCCCATGGCCAGGGCGGCCAGCACCAGCAGCGCGGCCTGGAAGACGAACAGCAGCGCATCGCGCAGGACCCGCCCGAGCAGCAGCGCCAGCCGGCTCACCGGCGTCACCCGCATCCGCTCCACGACCCCGAACTGCTTCTCGATGATGATGCCGAAACCGCAGAACGCGGCCCCGAACAGGCCGAGTTGGAGCAGCAGCCCGGGCACCAGCACCTGCCAGGAGCTGCCGGACGAGGACAGCGGCAGTTCGGTCAGCAGCGGGCCGAAGAAGAGCAGGTACAGCAGCGGCATCAGCACGCCGAAGAGCATCTGGAGCTTGGAGCGCAGCGTCTGGCGGGCGTAGCGCCCGAAGATCAGCGCGGTGTCGGAGACAAGGGACGACATGGGGGCTCCTAGATGGCGACGGGGGCGGGGTCCTGGGGCGCCGTAGTGCGCCCGGTGATGGCGAGGAAGGTGTCCTGGAGGGATGCGTCGGGGGAGCCGGCGTGGGCGCGCTTGAGCGCGTCCGGGGTGCCCTCGGCGACCACCACGCCCTTGTCGACGATCACCAGCCGGTCGGCGAGCGCATCGGCCTCGTCGAGGTAGTGGGTGGTCAGGAAGACCGTGGTGCCGTGCTCGGCGCGGATCCGGCGGACCAGCTCCCACAGGTCGGCGCGGCTGCCCGGGTCGAGTCCGGTGGTCGGCTCGTCGAGGAAGAGCACCTGTGGGCGGTGGGTGAGGCCCATCGCGATGTCCAGCCGACGCCGCTGGCCGCCCGAGAGCGTGGCGGTCTTGCGGTCCAGCAGTCCGTGCAGGCCGAGGTCTGCGGCCAACTCCTCGGTACGGGCCAGGGCTTCGGCCTTGCCGAGGCGGTAGAGGCGGGCCTGGGTGACCAGCTCCTCGCGTACCGAGATGTTGGGGTCGACGCCGCCGGACTGGGCGACGTACCCGGAGGCGCGGCGCACCCCCGCGGGATCGCGGACCAGGTCGCAGCCCGCGACGGTCGCGCTGCCGCCGGTGGGCGTCAGCAGGGTGGTGAGCATCCGCAGGGTGGTGGTCTTGCCGGCGCCGTTGGGGCCGAGGAAGCCCAGGATCTCGCCGCGCTCGGCGGTGAGGTCGATACCCCGTACGGCTTCGACGGGGCCGCGCTTGGTGGTGAAGGTCCGGGCGAGTCCGGACGTGCTGATGACTGGCATGCCCACAGAAAAACAGAGGGACTGAAAAATTGCAACGTCCCCAAAATTTAACGAGGCCCAGCGAAAGGTAGGCTGAGGGCATGGCAGAGGGACTCAGGGAGCGGAAGAAGCGCCAGACCAGGCAGTACATCTCGGACATGGCCACGGGTCTGTTCATGGAGCGCGGCTTCGACGCGGTGACCATCGCGGAGATCGCCGAGGCCGCGGATGTCTCGGTCAACACCGTCTACAACTACTTCCCGGCCAAGGAGGACCTCTTCTTCGACCGGAGCAAGGGGCTGGTCGACCGGCTGTCGCGGTTCGTACGGGCCCGCCCCGCGGGGGAGTCGGCCGCCGCCGCGGTGCTGCGCGAACTGCGCGAAGAGGTGGAGAGCGTCTCGCCCAAGGTCGGCCTCATCGAGGGATATGAGCGCTTCATGAAGGTCGTCCACGGCTCGGCGGTCCTCCAGGCCCGCCTGTGGCACCTCCAGCGCGAGCAGTACGAGGACCTCGAAGCCACGCTCCGGCAGGAGACCGGCGTCGCCGACGACGACCCGATGCCCGGTCTGATGGCCGGCCAGATCAACTGGGTCCACCAGACCTTGATGACCACCATCGCGCAGGAGATGATCGCCGGCCGCAAGCCCGAGGTGGTCTCCCGTGAGGCGCTGGTGCTCCTCGACGAGATGGAGGAACTGCTGAGCGCGAGGGTGCTCAACTACGCCGTACGGGCAGCCGGCTGAGGACGGCGCGCCGTACTCAGCCGCGGGCTCGGTGTGATGTCCGTCATGGACAAACCGGCGTGGCGGCCCGAAGGGCCTCGTTGAGGGGCGGTGGTTGGGTGACGGGCGGGAGTGACGCGCATCTCTTACCCGCCAAAGGATCGCCAACGACCGCTAACGTCACCCGAAGACCGACAGGCTTTCAAATGCACAGGGTGTGAGGGGACAGCAGTGGCAAAGAAGCTCGCCGTCATCGGCGCCGGACTGATGGGGTCCGGTATCGCGCAGGTCTCCGCCCAGGCGGGCTGGGACGTGGTCCTCCGCGATGTGACGGACGAGGCGCTGGCCCGGGGGAAGGGCGGCATCGAGGCCTCGTACGAGAAGTTCGTCTCCAAGGGGAAGCTGGCGGCGGCCGACGCCGAGCAGGCGCTGGCCCGCATCACCACCACGACCGACCTGGAGGCCACCGCCGACGCCGATATCGTCGTCGAGGCGGTCTTCGAGCGGATCGACGTCAAGCGGGAGATCTTCCAGACGCTGGACAAGATCGTCAAGGACGAGGCGGTGCTGGCCTCCAACACCTCCGCCATCCCGATCACCAAGATCGCCGCGGCCACCTCCCGCCCCGAGCGGGTCGTGGGGACGCACTTCTTCTCGCCGGTGCCGATGATGCAGCTGTGCGAGCTGGTCCGCGGGTACAAGACCAGCGACGAAACCCTCGCCACGGCCCGGGCGTTCGCCGAGTCCGTCGGCAAGACCTGCGTCGTCGTCAACCGTGACGTGGCCGGCTTCGTCACCACCCGGCTGATCTCGGCGCTGGTCGTCGAGGCCGCCAAGCTCTACGAGTCCGGCGTGGCCAGCGCCGAGGACATCGACACCGCCTGCAAGTTGGGCTTCGGCCACGCGATGGGCCCGCTGGCCACCGCCGACCTGACCGGCATCGACATCCTGCTGCACGCCACCGACAACATCTACACCGAGTCCCAGGACGAGAAGTTCGCCCCGCCGGAGATCATGCGGCGGATGGTCGACGCCGGCGATATCGGCCGCAAGAGTGGGCAAGGCTTCTACGAGCACTGATACCGGGTCAAGGTGCCGGGCCGAGCTGAAAAGTCAAGGCCTGGGCCTGATGGGGTCACCCGGTGGGGTGAATTCGGTATCGGTTCGCTTACAGGCGGCAACTTCGCCGCATGAGAGGCAGTCAGATCTGTAGACGTCCAGGCATGAACCCATGACACAGGGGAGCGCATATGCACATCAGGGGCGACCACGCCGAGCTGGTCGTCGAGGGCCGCCTCGACGTCCGCAGCGCGGCGGACGCCCGTACGGCCCTGCACACCGCCGTCGACTCCGGTCGCGGTGATCTGGTGCTGGACCTGACCGAGCTGGATTCCTGGGACGCCACCGGCCTCGGCGTGATCATGGGCGCGCACCGCCGGGCCGGCCGGGTCAACCGCAGGCTCGTGCTGCGCGGGGTGCCGCCCCAGATGCAGCGCCTGCTGGTCGCCACCCGGCTCCACCGCATCCTCGCCATCGAGGGCGGCATCGAAGCGGAATCGCTTCCTCGCGTCTGAGGCACGGGCCGCGGCCGCCCCAAGGCCGTGCCCGGGGCGGGACGTTCCCCCGGGCGAGAAAGACCGTATAAAGCACGACAGAGCTGACCGGTAGAAATGTCGTAAACCGCCGGAGAGCGGCCAATCCCGGAAGTTCCGGTCAGGAGCCGCCCCCGGCGGTGCGGCGTTCCGCGCTCCAGGTCTAAGGTTCGGATCCCGCCCGTATGCCATCATCCGCGGCGGGCACCGGACCGGACGCGACGGCCGAGTACGACCTGCCGGAGCCGGCGGAGTGCGGACGCGGGAGCGCATCCGGCACGGCGCTCCGCCCTGCGGGTGGAGCTGCCTGCGGAGGCGGAGCGGAACGAAGCACCTGGGAGCTTGCAGCATGGACCCGAACACTCACCGGGGATCCGAGGAGTACGGCGAGCAGGACACCCCTGCCCGGCCGCCGGCCCCCGCGTTCGGCGGCCCGCAGGGCGGCTCCGGGGGGCTCGCCCGCGTCGTCCGGCTGGTCTCGGGCCCCTACCTCGTCACCGTCAACCCGGTCGACGGCAGCGAGATAGCACCCTGCCCGCCCGGAGAGCGCCCCGCCGCCCCCGGAAAGCTCGATCCGCAGGAGCGCGCCGCGGCCGCCCGCGCCGCAGCGCCCCCGCTGCCCCCGGGCCCGCCCGGCTCCGCCGGCCCCGCCACCGAGCTCGAAGAGCGCACCGAGGACGTCGAGCGCCTGGTCCGGCTGCTCTCCCGCGGCCGCTCGGTACGCGTCACCGGCCCCTCCGGCTCGGGCCGCACCCGGCTGCTGGACGCCGTCGCCACCTCCTGCGCCGACCTCGCCCCCGACGGCGTGATCCGGCTCTCCGGCTACCACCGCACCGCCACCGACCTGCTGTACGCACTGTTCGCCTCGGTCCACCGGGCCCCGCAGCACCGCCCGGACCGGCCCGAGCTGCTGCGTATGGCCGCCGAGATCGGCGCGATCGTCGTCCTGGACGACCTGGAGTTCGGCGGTGCCGCGCTCGACGAGCTGCTGGACGCCACCCCCGAGTGCGCCTTCCTGATCTCCGCGACCCCCGACGTCGCGGCCCCCAGCGCCGGCTCGCACCTCGAAGAGGTCTTCCTCGGCGGCATCGGCCGGGAGGGCTGCGTACGGATGCTGGAGCGCGCCGTGGACCGGCCGCTGACCGACGACGAGGAGGCCTGGGCCGCCGACCTCTGGTTCGAGTCCGAGGGGCTGCCGCTGCGCTTTGTGCAGGCCGCCGCCCTGCTGCGGCAGCGCGAGCGGACGACCACCCGGCCCGGCGCCCTCGACGACGGCTACGGCATGTTCCCCGCGGAGCAGCCGGCGACGGACGGCACCGACGGCAGCGACGCCGAGGCCGGTGAGCGCTCCGAGCCGACGCTGCCGTCGCTCGGCGAGGCCGCCGCCCCCGCCCCCCTGCTCGCCTCCCGGCTGAGCGAGTCCGCCCGCGAAACCCTGCGCTTCGCCGTCGCGCTCGGCGGCGAACTGCCGCACCAGGCGCATCTGCCGGCCCTCACCGAGGACACCCACGCCGACGCCGCCCTCGGCGAGCTGCTGGCCTGCGGACTGATCACCCCCGTCGGCAGCCACTACCGGCTCGCCGCCACCGTCCTGGACCAGCTGACCGCGGCCGGCTACGCCGAGGGTGCCGCCGCCCGCGCCCACACCGCCGCCCAGCACTACGCCTGGTGGGCCGGGCACCCCTCGGTCACCCCCGAGCGGGCCGCCGCCGAGGCGGATGTGGCGCTGGCCGCCATGAGCGTGCTGACCGGAAGCCGGGAGAGCGGGCACGCCAGCGCTGCCGTGCTCCTGGCCCGTACGGCCGCCCCCGCGTTCGCCGCTGCGCTGCACTGGAGCGCCTGGGAGCGCAGCCTGCGGCACGGCCAGGAGGCCGCGCGGCTCGCCGGGGAGGTCGCCGAAGAGGCCTACTTCCACCATGAGCTGGGCGTGCTGGCGCTGTGCACCGGCAGCCTCGACCGGGCGCGCGCCGAGCTGGAGGCGTCCATCGGGCTGCGCGGGGTCCTCTCGGACCGCAATGGCGCGGTGGCCGGCCGGCGGGCGCTGGCTCTGGTCACCGACCGCGCACGGGCCGCCTCGGCGCCCACCACGGCCGTCCCGCAGATCGCCGCGGCCCCCGGCGGCGACCGCCGGCCGGACGCCCGCAAGGACCGGGCCGCCACCCCGCCCGACGGGGTGTCGACCGCCAAGCTGCGGGCGCCGGGCGCGGCGACCACCGCGGCCACGGCCGCCGCCCGGGGCGCCGCGCAGACCGCCGCCACCGCCGCCGTCCCGGCCGCGGCTGCCGGCAGCACCGCCAAGGGCGCCCGGCGGGTGCTCGGCGGGAGCCGCCGGAACCTCGTCGCCGCGGGCGCCGGGGCGCTGCTGGTGGCCGTCCTCGGCACCGTCGTCACCCTCGGCGCGATGTCCGGCGCCGACGACACCCACGACGACAAGGTCAGCACGGAACAGACCACGGACGACAGCACCCCGGAGCTGCCGGCCGAGGCACCGGACACGGACTCCGGCCGGCCGACCGCAGGCTCCGGCAGCACCAGGCCCGGCAGCACCGGCCGTTCCGCCAGCCCCTCCCCGTCGACCAGCGGCCCCGCCACCAGCGGCGCGCCGACCGACTCCGCCACCGGGCCGACGGACCCCACCACCGGTCCCGACGAGCCGACCGGACGGCCCACCGAGCCCACCTCCCGGCCGACCCGCCCCACGCACACGCCGACCGACGAGCCGACGGATCCGCCGACCACGCCCACCGACGAGCCGACGGATCCGCCGACCACCCCCACCGACGACCCGACGACCCAGAGCCCGTCGCAGAGTTCCGCCGCCTCCTCGGCCGCCGGCACCACGGAAGGCGGCACGCCGAGCGACAGCGGCGGCACCTCCTCCGGCACGCAGAGCGCCCCGGCCGCCTGACACCCGGGCAAAACAGCGGGCGGCCCGGTACGTGCGTACCGGGCCGCCCCGCTGTGTGGTCCGCCGGAGCCGGCCGGGATCAGAACAGCCGGAGCTTGTCGTCCTCGATGCCGCGCAGCGCGTCGTAGTCCAGCACGACACAGCCGATACCGCGGTCGGTGGCCAGCACCCGCGCCTGCGGCTTGATCTCCTGGGCCGCGAAGATCCCCTTGACCGGGGCCAAGTGCGGGTCGCGGTTGAGGAGTTCGAGGTAACGGGTGAGCTGCTCGACCCCGTCGATCTCACCGCGCCGCTTGATCTCGACGGCAACGGTCTGGCTGTCGGCGTCCCGGCACAAGATATCCACCGGGCCAATGGCAGTGGGGTATTCACGCCGAATCAGGGAGTAGCCCTCGCCGAGGGTTTCGATCCGGTCCGCGAGCAGTTCCTGAAGGTGGGCCTCCACACCGTCCTTGATGAGCCCCGGGTCGACGCCGAGCTCGTGCGAGGAGTCGTGCATGACCTCCTCAAGCGTGATGATCAGCTTCTCGCCGCCCTTGTTCTCCACCGTCCACACATCCCCGTCGCCCTCCTTGAGAGTGCAGGGCGGGGACATCCAGTTGAGGGGTTTGTAGGCCCGGTCGTCCGCGTGAACGGAGACGGAGCCGTCCGCCTTCACCAGGATGAGGCGAGGGGCGGAGGGGAGATGGGCAGTGAGCCGGCCCGCGTAGTCCACGGAGCAGCGGGCGATGACGAGACGCATGGGGCGTCACGCTACTCGACCGGAGGCCCCCGACGCGATTCGCCCTGGACCGGGGGGCCTTTACGGCGGAAATCCCCGCACCCCCGGCGTTCGCCATTGGCCGGTTGTATGTGCAATCTCCTGGTGCGGGCCTCTTGCGCGGCATACCGTTGAAGCGGGGGGTTGTGAGGCGAACACGCTCCGTCGCGGAACCCCTAGTCCCGTCCCTAGGCCCCGTCCGTCCCGGCGGGGCCGCGAGAGGAGAACCTCATGTCGCTCGACGTCTCACCGGCCCTCCTCGAACAGGCCGAGCGAGGCGAGGTCGACGAAGCCGCATTTGTCGACTGCGTCCGGAACTCCCTGCCCTTTGCCTGGGAGATGATCAGCTCTCTGGTGGCCCAGCTGAAGGTCGACGGCGGACAGTTCGCCGACAATCAGACGCCGCCGCCGGACGAGCAGGCGCGCGGCCAGCTGCTGCGCGCACTGGCGAGTGACGCCATCCGTGGTTCGCTGGAGCGCCACTTCGGTGTGCGGCTCGCCTTCCAGAACTGCCACCGGGTCGCGGTCTTCCCGCTCGACCCGGCGGTGGACGACCGCCTGGCCAAATTCACCTCGATCCGGGGCCAGCTGCTGAACCAGTCGCCTGAACTCCGCGACTGCTGATCGGAGTTGCTGCCGCTGCGTACGCGGGGTTGGGCGCGCCCCGTGGTACATCGTGCGCCAGCGGCAGCACCACCGCACGACCACGCCCCGTTGCTCACCCCAGCTGCGGCAGCACCTCCGTGCCCAACCGGCGGACGTTCTCCTCCGTCGCCGCGAGATCGCCGGAGCCCTCGACCAGCAGCGCGAAGCGGGTGATGCCGGTGCGCTCCGCGGTCGCCGCCAGCCGGTCCGCGCACAGCCGCGGCGGGCCGACGGGATGCAGCGCGCACAGCAACTCCGTATACGCCAGCGGATCGCGCATCGCGCGGTAGCGGCCGTCGACCGTCACATGCGCGCCCAGCCCCTGCCGTAGCCAGCCGGGCATCGCCTTGGTCAGGGTCTCGGTCGCGGCGGCCCTGCCATCGGCGATCTGCACCACCCCCGCCGAGACATGCGCGGCCGCGGCGATCTCGTCGCCGTCCCGGCCGGCCTCCCGCGCTGCGGTCCGCCACAGCGCCACCATCTCGGCCTTCTCCTCGTCGCCACAGTGCATACCCAGCAGCATCGGCAGTCCGCGCTCGGCGGCCGTCCGTACGGACGCGGGGGAGGTGCACGCCACCACCACGGGCGGGCCCGTCGGACCGGCGCACGGGTCGTCCGGATCGCCCAGCGCCTGATCCGGCCGCGGTACGACCGCCACCTCCCGGAAGGCGTAGCGCTCGCCCTGCGCGCCGACCCGGGGCTCGCGCAGCCAGCGCAGCAGCAGATCGAGCGACTCGGGGAAGCCGTGGTCGTACGCGGCGAGTCCGGAGCCGAAGACCTCCAGATCCACCCAGGGACCGCCGCGGCCCACACCGAGCGTGAAACGGCCCTCGGCGGTGAGATGGAGCAGCGCGGCCTGCTCACCGAGCGCCACCGGATGCTGGGTCGGCAGCACGCTGACCGCCGTCCCGACGCCGATCCGGCGGGTGCGCCCCAGCAGCAGCGCGGCCAGCGTCACGGCGTTCGGACAGACGCCGTAGGGTACGAAGTGGTGTTCCGCCAGCCAGACATCGTCGAGTCCGGCCTGCTCCGCGACCTCCGCGGAGCGCACCGCGCGGTGCAGTGCTTCCCCCTGTCCCTGGCCGGGGAATTGGGCGGCCAGGATGAAAGCCCCAACGCGCATCGCTCTTCTGCCTCCTCGCAGCCGACGCGACTCCCCCTCACAGGCAACAACGGCCGACACGTGCCAAGGGCACGGCCTGGCGCGAAATTTCCCGATGATCGCAGAATCCCGTGTGCCGGCGCAGGCCCGCGGGCCCGCCGCGTACGCTGGTGACATCCCGTGACCCCGTACGCATCCCGAGGTGTTCTGTGTCCCCGCGTCGAAACCGCCAGCGCGGCGGTGCGAAGCCCGCCGGCCGCACGGGCGGCGACCACAACGGCCTGATGGGGGGACCCCTCGGAGGCGGCTGGGAGACCACGGAGGAGTGGCGTGGCGAGGACTGGGTGGTACGGCAGGTCGGGGGCGGCGGCGCGGCCAAGCACTACCGCTGCCCCGGCTGCGACCAGGAGATCCCGCCCGGCGTCCCGCATGTCGTCGCCTGGCCGCAGCACGGCGACGTCGACGACCGCAGGCACTGGCACCGGGCGTGCTGGAACGCACGGGACCGCCGGAGCGCGCGGCTCCAGCGGTCCCGGAATGCGCCCAGGTACTGAGCGTCAGACGTCGCGCTGCCGCATGGCGGCGTACGCGCCGCCGAGGGCGACGGCGGCGAGCCCCATCACGATCCACAGCGGCTGCCAGCCGGACGGACCGCCGTCCACGAACGGGAACTTGCTGCCGTACATGACCGTGAGCTGGTTGGGGATCGAGTAGCCGAGCAGGAAGTTCCGCAGCTCGTCCAGGCTCTCGGTGAGCATGAACATCGACAGCACGAACGGCAGCAGCACGACCCCGATCATGATCGTGATCGCGCCCGCGGAGTGCCGGATCAGCGAGCCGACGGCGAGCGCCAGCAGCCCCAGGAACGCGACGTAAAGGCTGACCCCCACGGTCGACTTGAGCCACTGGGCGCCGGTGAGCTCCACCTTGCTGAGGTCACCGAGCATGGCGCTGTCGGCGAGCGCGACCAGTCCGGTGACGACGGTGGTGACCACGAAGGTCAGCCCGAAGAAGACGATTGCCTTGGCCGCGAGCACCCGGCCCCGGGCGGGGCAGGCGGTCAGGGTCGTACGGATCATGCCGGTGCCGTACTCGGAAGACGTCACCAGCACACCGAGCGGGAGGACGCAGAGAATCCCCAGCAGCATCCCGAAGAACCCGAAGAAGAGCGGCGATACCGCGCCGATGGTCTCGTTCGTCGAGACGGACGTGGCGACCAGCACGCCGATGCCGAGGACGAGGACCGCCATCACACCGAGCGTCCAGATCGTCGAGCGCACCGAGCGGATCTTGGTCCACTCGGAGGCCAGCGCATGGCCGAGGTGGGTGGGGCGCACCGGGATCGGCGAGACATAGCCGCCACCCGCGCCGACGGGGCCGGGCTGCTGGTGGGGCTGCGCGGGGGCGGGCGCCTGGGCCTGCGGCTGGGGGGCCTGCGGATGTGCCTGGGCCTGCGGCTGCGGTGCCGGGGGCTGAGCCTGGGCCTGGGCCTGGAGCATCATCGTGCCCCCGTCCTTGCCCGGACCGTGCGCCGCGAGCGGCCGCGGCTCGGGCATCGGCTGGGCCTGGAGCATCATCGTGCCGGCTTCCTTGGCCGGGGCGGGCTGACCGGGCGCGGGCTGGGCCTGGAGCATCATCGTGCCCGCTTCCTTGGCCGGCGCGGGCTGCTCCTGGGCCGGCTGGGCCTGCGGCTGGGGCGGCGCGGCGGGCGGCATCGGCGGTGCGGCCGGCGTCGGCTGTGGCTGCGCGCCGGCGCCGTGCGGTCCGGGCTCAGGCTGCGGCTGCTGCTGAGGGGTGGTCATCGGGCGTCCTCGTTCTGCGGCGTGGGCATGTCGGCGGGCTGCGGGGCCGGCGCGGCGGGCGGCATCGGCGCGGCGGGGGGCTGCCCGTAAGGGTGGGGTGCCCCGTACGACTCGGGTCCCCCGTACGGGTGACCTTGCGCCGGCGGCGGATAGCCCGCCCCCGGAGCGCCCCCGGGCGCCCGGCCGTACGGATCCGGCTGCGCATACGGATTCGGCTGCCCCTGGCCGGGCATACCGGGCTGACCCGCGTACCCCGGGCCGCCCCCGTACCCCTGCGGCGCACCCTGCGGGGCGTACCCGGCGGGGGCCTGCTGGAGACCGGCGCGCTGATCGGCTGTCGAGCGGTAGTCGACGACGCTCTGCGTCATCTGCATATAGGCCTCTTCCAGGGACGCCTGGTGCGGCGACAGCTCCCACAGCCGGACATCGGCACCGTGCGCGAGATCACTGATCCGGGGGAGCGGCAGCCCGGCCACCCGCAGCGCCCCGTCCGGCTCGGGCGTGACCTGTCCGCCCGCCTCACCGAGCGCGACGGTCAGCTTCTCGCGCTGCTCCGGCTCGGTGTCGGGGGTCCGTACCCGGGCGAAATCGGCGGAGTTGGCCGAGATGAAGTCCTTGACCGACATATCCGCCAGCAGCTGCCCGCGGCCGATCACGATCAAGTGCTCGGCGGTGAGCGCCATTTCGCTCATCAGGTGCGACGAGACGAAGACCGTACGTCCCTCCGCCGCCAGCTGCTTCATCAGATTGCGCACCCACAGGATGCCCTCGGGGTCGAGGCCGTTGACCGGCTCGTCGAAGAGCAGCACCTGCGGGTCGCCGAGCAGCGCCGCCGCGATGCCGAGCCGCTGGCCCATGCCGAGCGAGAAGCCCTTGGAACGGCGGCCCGCCACGTCCTGGAGGCCGACCACGCCGAGCACTTCGTCGACCCGGCGGGCCGGGATACCGGACAGCTGGGCGAGCGAGAGCAGATGGTGCCGCGCGCTGCGGCCCCCGTGCACGGCCTTGGCGTCGAGCAGCGCGCCCACCTGGCGGGGCGCGTTGGTGAGGTTGCGGAAGGGGCGGCCGGCGATGGTGGCATGTCCCGACGTCGGTGCGTCCAGACCCAGAATCATGCGCATGGTCGTGGACTTGCCGGAACCGTTGGGCCCCAGAAAGCCGGTCACCGTGCCCGGCCGCACTTGGAACGACAGGTTGTACACGGCCGTCTTGGCGCCGTAGCGCTTCGTCAGGCCGACTGCCTCGATCATTCTCCGCCCCTCGCAGATGCTTCGGGGCAGAGGCGCTCTCGTACCCCCGTGAGGATTAGGAGGCTATCGGGGCGTTGACGGTTCCGCGGTGCGGGGGCCTTCCCACGTTTTTGTCCGTCCCGCCGTGGTTGTTGCTCGCCGTTGCGCCTGCGGCGGGCGTTGGTTGTTGGGTGCGGTGACGGACCTCCGGGGCCTTGTTGGTGGACTGCTTCGCTTTACGTCCACAAACAAGGCCCCTCCGGCCCGTCCCCTCCCGTTGGGGGGGAAGGGAAAGGCCGGTGGGGGCGGGCGTGTCCGGTTGCTGTGACTGGATCCACGAGCGTGCACCCGCCCACTTACGGGCACCCCCACCGGTCTTCCTTCCTCCCACCCACGGGAGGGGACGGGCCGGAGGGGCAGGGTTTCCGGACGTAAAGCGAAGCAGTCCGGAAACCCTGCCCCGGAGGACCGTCACCGCACCCGACAAACCCACGCCCGCCGCAGGCGCAACGTCGAGACACCACCACGGCGGGACAGCCGAAAACGTGGGAAGCCAGCCAAGCGCAGCGCCTACGCGTCCCTCCGCTTAAGGAGGACGTAGCCTCCGATCAACGCCGCCACCGTCCAAGCGATCATGATCGCCAGCCCTCCCCACGGGCCGTACGGGAGGTCCTCGCCGGCCCGGGGAACCACCTGCATGATCTTCGAGCCGGCCTGGTCCGGGAGATAGCGGCCGACCTTCCGCGTGGCGGACACGTTTCCGAGGATGTTGGAGATCAGGAAGAAGAACGGCATCAGGATGCCCAGCGAGAGCATCGGGCTGCGCAGCATCGTGGCGACCGCCATCGAGAACAGCGCGATCAGGGTCATATAGAGGCCGCCGCCGATCACCGCGCGCAGTACGCCCGGGTCGCCGAGGTGGGCGCGGAGGTTCTCGCCCAGCGCCGTCTGGCCGGCGAAGAACGCCGCGAAGCTGGTCGCCAGGCCGACCACGAACACCAGCGCGGTGGCCACCGTCAGCTTGCAGAAGAGCAAGGTGCCGCGCTGCGGTACGGCCGCGAGCGAGGCGCGGATCATGCCGGTGCTGTACTCGTTCGAGACCACCAGCACACCGAAGACGATCATCGCGAGCTGACCCAGGCCCATGCCGGCGAAGCTCACATTGGTGGGGTCGAACGACAGCCGGTCCCGGGGCGGCATCGAGGAGAAGTCGTTGCTGGCCAGCATGCAGAGCAGCACGCCCAGCACCACGGTGACCACGACCGCGATGCCCAGGGTCCACACCGTCGACCGCACTGACCTGATCTTGGTCCACTCCGACCGGAGGACCTGTCCGACCGCCGCCATCCGTCAGCTCCTCTTCTTCTGCCAGTCCGCGCCCCAGCCGGCCGGCTGCGGTTCCCCCGTAAGGGGTGTGTCCGGCGGGAGGCCGGCCTGCGCCGGTACCGGATCGCCGTCGTGTGCGTGGTACTCCACCGAACCGGCCGTCAGCCGCATGAACGCCTCTTCCAGGGACGCCTGCTGGGGGCTCAGCTCGTGCAGGGCCAGCTGGTGGGCGGCGGCCAGTTCGCCGAGCCGGTCGGCGGGCACCCCGTCGATCTCCAGCGAGCCGTTGCCGACCGCCACCGCATGGATCCCCTCGCGCTGAAGCACATCGAGCAGCTTCTCCTGCTCGGGGGAGCGCATCCGGACGTAGGACCGGGAGTTCTGGTGGATGAAGTCCTTCATCGATGTGTCGGCCATCAGCCGGCCCTGCCCGATCACCACCAGATGGTCGGCGGTCAGCGCCATCTCGCTCATCAGGTGGGAGGAGACGAAGACCGTACGGCCCTGGGCCGCGAGGTTCTTCATCAGATTGCGGATCCAGTGGATGCCCTCGGGGTCGAGGCCGTTGACCGGTTCGTCGAAGAGCAGCACCTGCGGATCGCCGAGCAGCGCCGCCGCGATACCGAGCCGCTGGCTCATACCGAGTGAGAAACCCTTGGCGTGTTTCTTCGCGACCGAGGACAGCCCCACCATTTCGAGCACCTCGCCGACCCGGCTGCGCGGGATGCCGTTGCTCTGTGCCAGGCACAGCAGATGGTTGGCGGCGCTGCGGCCCCCGTGCACCGCCTTGGCCTCCAGCAGCGCGCCGATGTACGTCAGCGGATCCTGGAGCTGCCGGTAGTGCTTGCCGTCGATCCGGACCGTCCCCGATGTCGGGTTGTCCAGGTCGAGCATCATCCGCATGGTCGTCGACTTGCCCGCACCGTTGGGGCCGAGGAAGCCGGTGACGATACCGGGCCGCACCGTGAAGGTGAGGTGGTCCACGGCGACCTTGTCGCCGTAGTGCTTGGTCAGCCCCTCGAGATCGATCATGTACTGCACGCTAGGTGCGCCCGGTGGCGCCTGCCACCGGGGCGGGGCCGCCCGGCTGACCCCGGATACGGCAGCGCCCCCGTACCGCCGGCGGTGGCGGTGACGGGGGCGCGGTCGTACGGAGGCGAAACCTTCCTGGGGGCACCTCCCAGCGTTGGCTGGGGGAGGTTCAGCGGCTCTGCTGGGCCGGGACGCCGCGGGAGATGGTCTCCTCGTCGCCGGGGGCGCCCGCCGCGGCCACCGCCGCGCCGGTCAGCGTCGCCAGCATCTCGCGGACGTTGGTCAGCTGCGCGTTGATCGAGTCGCGGCGGTTGGTCAGCGCCGCCAGCTCGCGCTCGGATTCGCTGCGGATACGGTCCGCCTTGGCGTTGGCGTCCGCCACGATGTCCTCGGCCTGGCGCTGCGCGGTCTCCACCGTCTGGCGGGCCCGGCGCTCGGCGTCCGTACGCAGCTTCTCGGCCTCCAGGCGGAGCTGCTCGGCGCGGTGCTCGATCTCCGCGAGCCGCTTCTCGGCCTTGGCCTGACGCGAGGCCAGGTCGCGCTCGGACTGCTCACGGCGCTTGGCGAGGTTGGTCTCGAAGTCGGCGGCGGCCTGGGCGGCCTTGGCACGGGTCTCCTCGAAGAGGGAGTCCGCCTCCTCGCGCTTGGACTGCGCGTCCTTCTGCGCCTCGGCCCGCAGCGAGGACGCCTCGCCCTTGGCCTTCTCGACGACCCGGGCGGCGTCGTCCTCCGCCTTCGCCTTGCGCTCGGCGGCGAACGCCTCCGCGTCGTTACGGACCTGCTGGGCGGCCGACTCGGCCAGCTCGCGGTGCTGCTCGGCGGCCCGGCGGGCCTCCTCGCGCAGGTCCTTGGCCTCCTCCTCGGCGAGACGGAGGATCTTCTCCACGCGCGCACCGAGGCCCGCGTAGGACGGTTCGGCGTCATTGACCTGCGCCTGGGCGTTCTGCGTCTCGAGGTGCAGCTCCTCGATCCGCTTTTCCAGCGACGTGATGCGGGCCAGCGCGCTGTCGCGGTCGGCGACGAGCTTCGTGATGCGGTCGTCCACCTGACCGCGGTCGTACCCACGCCGCACGAGCTCGAAGCCGAAGGGGGAGGAAGTGTCGCTCATGGGGTTCCTGTCGAAGAGACCGGTGAGGTGATAAGGAGAATCCTAGGGGTCACAACGGCGTGTCATCGAGTCATTGCCGGTTTGATCTGGAGAATGACCCCTCATTTGAGTGGCTACCCTTCAGACTGCTTGCCACTCGAACGAGTTGCACCTGCCCCAGCGGCCGCTTTGACCCCATTGCCCTTCTCTCCGCCGCCCCCGCCGGGTGCCTCGAACGACTCCAGGGCTTCCAGAACGTCCTGAACACGGGAGATTTCGGCGTTGATGTCCTCGCGCCGGCGCACCAGGACCTCCAGCTCCCGCTTGCCCTCGTCCACGATCCGGGTGGCCTCCGCCGTGGCCTCGTTGCGCATCCGCTCCGCGTCGCGCACCGCCGCGGCCTTCTTGTTCTCGGCCTCCTTGATCAGGCCCTCGGCCTTCTTCACCGCCGCGATCCGGACCTTGCTCGCCTCGCTGTTCGCGTCCGCCATCATCTGGTCGGCCTTCTCCTCGGCCTCCACCTGCTGGGCGGTGGCCTGCGCGATGAGCTTGTCGACCCGCTCGCCGGCGTTCTTCATCGCCTCCGCCGACTCCCGGCGGGCCCGCTCGTGCAGCTCCTCGACCTCGGACTCGATCCGCTGGCGCAGCTCCTCGGCGCGCTCCCGGATGCCGGTGGCGTCGCGCCGGGCCTCCTCCAGCAGCGTGTTCGCGTCGGTACGGGACTTCTCCACCCGGGCGTTGCCGTCGGCGGTCGCCTCGGTGACGATCCGGTCGGCCTCCTTGCGGGCCGCCGCGACCATCGTGTCGGCCTGCTCCTCGGCGGCGGTGGCCGCCTTGAGCGCCTCCTCCTGGGCCTTGGCGACGAGCTGGTCGGCCTGCTCGGCGGCGTCCCCGCGGCGCTTGGCGGCGTCCTTACGGGCCTCGTCGAGCAGCCGGTCCGCCTCCTGCTGGGCCTCGCTGCGGGTCTGCTCGGCCGCGGCCTCGGCGTCCTCCTTGATCTTCGCGGACTCGCTGCGGGTGCGGGTGGCGTGCTCCTGCGCGGCGGTGACCGTCTCGGCCGCCTCGGCCCGCAGCCGGTCCGCCTCCGCGGTGGCCTGCGCGAGCATCCGGTCCGCCTGCTCGCGGGCGTCGGCCCGGGTGCGGTCGGCGTCCCGCTCGGCGTCCGCGGTGGTCTCCGCCGCCTCCGTACGCAGCCGCTCCGCCTCGGTCGCGGCCTCCGACATCAGCTGGTCGGCCTGCTCCGCGGCGTCCGAACGCGTCTTGTTGGCCGCCTCGCGCGCCTGGTCGCCGGTGCGCTCCGCCTCCGTACGGGCCTTCTCCAGCACCTCGGCGGCCTCGGTCCGCAGCCGCTCGGCGGTCTCGGTCGCCTCCGCCACCAGGGAGCGGGCCTGCTGCTCGCCCTCGGTGCGCAGCCGCTCGGCGGCCTCCCGGCCCTCGGCGACCGTACGGTCCGCGTCGTCCTGCGCCGAAGACGTCAGCTCGGTCGCCTCGGTGACGATCCGTTCGGCTTCGGTCCGCGCCTCGGCCAGCAGCCGGTCCGCCTGCTCCGCGGCGTCCGAACGCATCCGGTTCGCGTCGTCGCGCGCCTCCGCACGGGCCCGCGCCGCGTCCTGCTCGCCCGACGCCAGTGCGTTGGAGGCGTCGGTCCGCAGCTGCTGCGCCTTCGCCGTGGCGTCCGCGACCAGCTTTTCGGCCTGCGCCGTCGCCTCCGACACCAGCCGGTCGGCCTGCTCGGCGGCCTCCGTACGCGCCGTATGCGCGTCCCGGCGCGCCTCGTCGACCACCCCGGCCGCCTCGGTGCGCAGCCGCTCGGCCTCCTCGATGGCCTCGGAAACCGCCCGCTCCGCGAGGGACTTCGCGGCCTCGGTCGCCTCCTGCGCCTCCTGCCGCATCCGCGCCGCGTCCTCCGAGGCGCGCTCCCGCTCGTCGTAGGCGTCCTTGCGGACCCGGTCGGCCTCTTCCTGGGCCTCCGCCTTGGTGCGCTCCGCGGCGTGCTCGGCCGCCGACCGCAGCCCGGCGATCTCCTCACCGGCCTGCTCGTGCAGCCCCGCGACGGAATCCCGCACCTGCTGCGCGGTCTGCTCGGCCGCCGCCACCAGCTCGCCGGCCCGCCGGTCCGCCTCCTCGACCAGCCGCTCGGCCTCCGTCTGCGCCTCGCTCACCCGGTTACGGGCCGAGGCCAGCAGCTCCTCGCTCTGCTCGCGGGCCGCGGTGCGCTCCTGGTGGGCCTCCTCGCGGGCCTCGCCCAGCAGTTGCTCGGCCTCCCGGCGCCGCCGCGCGGCCTCCTCCTGGGCCTCGGCCAGCGCCTGCGCCGCCTCGGTACCCGTACGCTCCGCGGCGGCCGCCGCCTCCGCGCGCACCCGGTCCGCGGTCTCCTGCGCCTCCGACTTCAGCCGCTCCGCCTCGGCCGCCGCCTCGCTGCGCAGCCGTACGGCCACCGACTCGCTCTCGGAGCGCGCCGCCGAGGCGTCCGCGGCGGCCTCCGCGCGCAGCCGCTCGGCCTCCTCCTCGGCCTCCTGCTGGAGCGTCCGGCGCCGCTCGGCGGCCTCCGCCTTGAGGCGGGCCGCCTCCTCCTGGGTCTCCCTGCGCAGCCGCTCGGCCTCCGCGCGGGCCTCGCGCAGCGACTCCTCGGCGGCGGTGACCTTGTCCTCCGCCTCGCTGCGCAGCCGGTCCAGCTCCGCCTGCGCCTCGGCGCGCCGCTCCTCGGCGGCCTCCTCGGCCTCCGCGCGCAGCTTGGCCGCGGCCTTCTCGGCCTCGGTGGTGACCAGCTCGGCGGCCTCGGCGCCCTCGGTCAGCAGCTGTTCGGCCTCCGCACGGGCCCGCTCCAGCGCGTCCTCGGCCTGCCGGCGCAGCGCCGTGGCGCGCTCGATGGCCTCGGTCCGTACCCGCTCGCTCTCCGAGACGGCACCCGAACGGGTCTCCTCGGCGTCCGACTTGGCCTTGGACAGCAGCTCCTCGGCGGTACCGGCCGCCTCCTCGATCTGCTGGACCGCCTCCCGGCGGGCCTCGCTGCGGATCCGCTCGCCCTCGGCGACCGCGTCCGCCCGCAGCTGCTCGGCCTCCCCGCGCAGCCGCCGCGCCTCCTCCTGGAGCTCGACGGTCTTGGCGCGGTACTCCTTGGTGTCGTCCTTCGCGGCGCCCTTGAGCTGGGCCGCGGTGTCATGCGCCTCCTCGCGCAGCCGGTCCGCCTCGGACTCGGCCTCGCTGCGCAGCCGTTCGGCCTCCTCGGTGGCCGCCTTGATGGTGGCCTTGGCGTCCTCCGACGCCTTGGTCAGCACCTCCTCGGCGGACCGCGCGGCCTTCGCCAGCTGTGCCGCGGAGTCCTCCGCCACCTTCGAGCGCGCGGCCTCCTGCGCCTCGGCGACCAGCCGCTCCGCCTCCGTGCGGGCGTCGGCGCGCAGTTGCTCGGCCTCGGCCTTGACCGCCTCGGCCTCCTTGGTGGCCTCGGCCACCAGCCGGGCGACCTCCGCCTTGGCCGTACGGGTGCGCTGCTCGTTCTCCGACTCGGCGGCCGACAGCCGCTTGCCGGCGCTCTGCTGTGCCTCCTCCAGCAGCTTCTCGGCCTCGGCGCGCGCCTCGCGCAGCGCCGTGTCCGCCTCCTGGATCCGGGCCTCCGCGGCGCGGGTCAGCTCGGCGGCCTGCCGGCGGGCCTCCTCCGATTCGGAGCCGGCGCTGGTACGCAGCTGCTCGGCCTGATCGGTGGCCTCCTGGGCCTGGTTGGAGGCCGCGGTCAGCAGCCGCTCGGCGTCCGTACGCGCCCGGCGCAGGATGGATTCGGCTTCGGCGCGGGCCTCTTCCGCCGCCGTGCCCAGCCGTTCCCGGGCCTGGTCGGCCAGCCGCTGGGCCTCGGCCCGCGCGGACGCCAGCGCCTGCTCGGCCTCCGCCCGGGACTCCTCCATCAGCCGGCGGGCCTGCGACTCCGTACGGGCACGCAGCTGTTCGGCCCAGGCGACGTTCTCGTTGACATGCGATTCGACGGTCTGCCGGCGCTCGTTGAGCTCCTCGTCGAGGCGCTGGCGGCGGCTGACCGCCTCGGCGTGCAGCTCGGCCTCCAGCCGGGCCTGCCGCTCGGCCTGCTCCTGGAGCAGCCGCTGGGTCTGGGCCCGCGCCTCGCGCAGCTCGCGCTCGGCGTCCGAACGCAGTTGGTCCGCCTGGATCTGCGCATTGCGCAGCAGCTGTTCGGCCTGGTGACTGAGGTTGTCGTAGGCAGGGCGGGTCGCGAGGTTGCGGCGCGCCTCATGCAGCTTGGCGCGCAGCACCTCGACCTGGTAGCCGAGGTCGTCGGCGTGCTGGACGGCCTTGTCCCGCTCGGTCTTCAGCCGCTCCATCTCGGCTTCGAACTGCGAGAGGTGGTCGTCAGCCTCGTAGCGGTCGTTGCCCCGCACTGCGCGGTCCCATCCGTCCCCTGGTCATGGTGGCGGCCGGCTCCGGTCCTTGCAGCGGTCGTCCCGTACACGTCACGTCGTACGGACTCACGCCCATTGGAGCCGCCCCTTCCGAAGAAATGGTGTCAGATCATCGGCAGAGTATGGGCCGAGCCCCATTCCCGTACCCCGGCCGAAGCTGCACTCTACCGGCCGGGGAAGGTGAAGGTCAGTGGTCCGTCGCGGCAGGGGGCGCGGCGGTGACGAGTTCGGTGAGCACTCCGTGGCAGTCCTTGGGGTGCAGGAAGGTGATCCGGGAGCCCATCGAGCCCTTCCGCGGCTCGTCGTAGAGGACCCGTACGCCCTTTTCGCGGATGGCCTCGGAGTCACCGTCGACGTCCGCGGTGCCGAAGGCGATGTGGTGGACGCCCTCGCCGTTCTTGGCCAGCCACTTGCCCACCGCGGAGTCCTCGCGGGTCGGCTCCAGCAGCTGGAGGTACGAGGCGCCGCCGTCGGACGTCTCGTTGATCTTGAGCATGGCCTCCCGGACGCCCTGCTCCTCGTTGATCTCGGTGTGGAACACCTCGAAGCCATACGTGGCACGGTAGAACTCGACAGTCTTGTCGAGGTCGAAACAGGCGATCCCGATGTGGTCGATTCGCGTCAGCATGGCTCCAGTGCACCGCTCGCACGGCTGGTTACGCAACGTGCGCGCCGTCACACCTGCTTGCCGGTGACCCGGCGCCTACCGCTCAGTACATTGACCGGAACCCTCGTTAACTTCCCTGCAAAGGAAGGGCCGCATCGCATGTCTGAAACCAACGGCACGAACGGCACCACCTCAGTAATCGTGGCGGGCGCGCGCACCCCCATGGGCCGGCTCCTGGGGTCCCTGCGGACCTTCTCCGGCGCCGACCTGGGCGGGTTCGCCATCAAGGCGGCGCTGGACCGGGCGGGCATCGGCGGCGACCAGGTGCAGTACGTGATCATGGGCCAGGTGCTACAGGCCGGCGCAGGGCAGATCCCGGCACGCCAGGCCGCCGTCAAGGCCGGCATCCCCATGAACGTCCCCGCGCTGACCGTCAACAAGGTCTGTCTGTCGGGCCTCGACGCCATTGCGCTGGCCGACCAGCTGATCCGCGCCGGCGAGTTCGACGTGATCGTGGCCGGCGGCCAGGAGTCCATGTCCAACGCCCCGCACCTGCTCCCCAAGTCCCGTGAGGGCTTCAAGTACGGCGCCGTCGAGATGCTCGACGCGATGGCCCACGACGGCCTCACGGACTCCTTCGAGGGCATCGCCATGGGCGAGTCGACCGAGAAGCACAACACCCGGCTGGGAATCGCCCGTCCGGAGCAGGACGAGATCGCCGCGCGCTCCCACCAGCGGGCCGCCGTGGCCCAGAAGAACGGGCTCTTCGAGGCCGAGATCACCCCCGTGGAGATCCCGCAGCGCAAGGGCGACCCGGTCCTCTTCAGCAAGGACGAGGGCATCCGCGCGGAGACCACCGCCGAGTCGCTGGGCAAGCTGCGCCCGGCGTTCGCCAAGGACGGCACGATCACCGCCGGCACCTCCTCGCAGATCTCCGACGGCGCGGCCGCCGTGGTCGTGATGAGCAAGGCCAAGGCCCAGGCGCTGGGCCTGGAGTGGATCGCGGAGATCGGTGCGCACGGCAATGTCGCGGGCCCGGACAACTCGCTCCAGTCCCAGCCGTCCAACGCCATCAACCACGCGCTGGGCAAGGAGGGCCTGACCGTCCAGGATCTTGACCTGATCGAGATCAACGAGGCCTTCGCGGCCGTTGCGGTGCAGTCAATGAAGGACCTCGGGGTCTCGCCCGAAAAGGTGAATGTCAACGGCGGCGCGATTGCCCTGGGTCACCCGATCGGGATGTCCGGCGCCCGCATCGTGCTCCACCTCGCCCTGGAGCTGCGCCGGCGGGGCGGTGGCGTGGGTGCCGCCGCGCTGTGTGGTGGCGGCGGTCAGGGCGACGCGCTGATCATTCGCGTGCCGGGTAAGTAAGCGCGTACGGGCGGGCCGAACGCGGACGAGCGAGCCGAAGGAGACGGGCGGCAATGGTGGACGTTCCCCAGCTGGTGGAGCAGGCACGGCAGGGCCGGCCGAGGGCGGTGGCCCGGCTGATCTCCCTCGTGGAGGGGGCGGCGCCGGAGCTGCGCGAGGTGATGGCGGCGCTGGCGCCGCTCACCGGCAACGCCTATGTGGTCGGACTGACCGGCTCACCCGGTGTCGGGAAGTCCACCACCACCTCCGCCCTGGTGACGGCGTACCGCAAGACGGGCAAACGGGTCGGCGTGCTCGCCGTCGACCCGTCCTCGCCGTTCTCCGGCGGGGCGCTGCTCGGCGACCGGGTCCGGATGAGCGAGCACGCCTCCGATCCCGGCGTCTACATCCGCTCGATGGCCACCCGCGGCCATCTGGGCGGCCTGGCCTGGGCCGCGCCGCAGGCGATCCGGGTCCTGGACGGGGCCGGCTGTGAGGTGATCCTCGTCGAGACGGTCGGCGTCGGGCAGTCCGAGGTGGAGATCGCCTCCCAGGCCGACACCAGCGTGGTGCTGCTGGCGCCCGGTATGGGTGACGGGATCCAGGCGGCGAAGGCCGGGATCCTGGAGATCGGCGACGTCTATGTCGTCAACAAGGCCGACCGGGACGGGGCCGACGCCACCGCCCGGGAGCTCAATCACATGCTGGGCCTGGGCGAGTCCCGGTCGCCGGGCGACTGGCGGCCGCCGATCGTCAAGACGGTCGCGGCCCGCAGCGAGGGCGTGGACGAGGTCGTCGAGGCCCTGGAGAAGCACCGCGCCTGGATGGAGGAGCGCGGCGTCCTGGCTGAACGGCGCCGTGCGCGGGCCGCCCACGAGGTCGAGACGATCGCGGTCACCGCGCTGCGGGAGCGGATCGGTGACCTCGGCGGCGACCGCAGGCTCGATGCCCTGGCCGAGCGCATAGTGGCCGGTGAGACCGATCCGTACCGGGCGGCGGACGAACTGGTGGACGGGCTGACGAACGGCGGCTGACCGGGCCGCGAACGGGCGCGGGGGCCGCAGATGCGGCCCCCGGCAGGTGGTAACGGTGCGTCAGTCGTCGGCGCCGTCGTTGTCGTCGTCGTCCGCGTCGTGGGCAGGGGCGGCGGTCACCTTGCCGGTCTGCGGGTCCACCAGCAGCCGGTGTTCCCTGTGGTCCTTGGTGACCGTCTCGACCTCCCAGACGGCCTTGGCCCGGTGGTCGCCGTCCAGTTCGACGGAGGTCACGGTGCCGTGTGCGGCCGCGGCCTTGCGCGCGGCCGCCGCGGCGTCGGTCCGGGCGCTCTTGAGGGCGGCGCTCTCCCGGGCGTGATCGTCGTCGTCCCCCTGCTCGACGTGCTGGTTGATCACCCGCGCGGTGCCGGCGTCGAGGGTGATCTCGTGCCATGCGCCGTCCTTGCCCAGCACGTCCGCGTCCCAGACCAGCCCGGGCCGGTCCCGGTCGAGGTCGAGGCTGCTCACGGTGCCGGGGACGGCCTTCAGGGCGGCGGCCGCGGCCTCGGGAGCGGTCACCTGCGCGGCGGCGGCCTCGCGGCTGTCCTCGGTGTCCGGGCGGCCGTGGTCGTCCGTGTCCCGCGGCTGGACGGCGGACGGTCCGGTGTGGGAGCTGCCGCCGCCGACCGCGACGGCGGTGACCGTACCGCCGGCGACGAGGGCGGCCGCGGCCGCGGTGGCGATGACGAGGTGGCGCTTCATGGAATCTCCCCTTGGTCGGTTGTGCCAGCGCTGGGTGAACGCTGTGTTGCCACACTGGCCGGACGAAGCTGAAGGGGAGCTGAAGGCGGCTGAAGAGGCCTTCAGGTTCGGGGTGGCAGGGTGGGGGCCTATGAGGCTCCTGATCGTGGAGGACGAGAAGCGGCTGGCCCTGTCGCTGGCGAAGGGGCTGGCCGCCGAGGGGTATGCGGTCGATGTGGTGCACGACGGACGGGAGGGGCTGCACCGGGCGGGTGAGGGCAGTTACGACCTGATCGTGCTGGACATCATGCTGCCGGGCATGAACGGCTACCACGTCTGCGCGGCCCTGCGGGCGGCCGGCCATGAGGTACCGATCCTGATGCTGACCGCCAAGGACGGTGAGTACGACGAGGCCGAGGGGCTGGACACCGGCGCCGACGACTATCTGACCAAGCCGTTCTCGTATGTGGTGCTGGTGGCGCGGGTGAAGGCGCTGCTGCGGCGGCGCGGGAGCGGCGCCCGGCCGGTGCTGCGGGTGGGGCCGCTGGCCATCGACCAGGGCGCCCGGCGGGTCGAGCGGGACGGCGCCGAAGTGGCGCTGACCGCGAAGGAGTTCGCGGTGCTGGAGCAGCTGGCGGTGCGGGCGGGCGAGGTGGTCTCGAAGGCGGAGATCCTGGAGCACGTCTGGGACTTCGCGTACGAGGGCGACCTCAACATCATCGAGGTCTATGTGAGCGCGCTGCGGCGCAAGCTCGGCGCGGGCCACATCGTGACGGTGCGCGGCGCGGGGTACCGGCTGGTGCACGGTGGCTAGTACGAGGAAACAGCCACAGCCACAGCCACAGCCACAGCCACGCCTCCGCCTGCCGGGTTCCGTACGGGCCAGGGCGGCGGCCGGGGCGACCCTGGTGGTGGCGGTGGCCCTGCTCGCGGCGGGCACCGCGGTGCTGCTGGTGCTGAGCGCAAAACTTGAGGGCCAGGCCGGGCTGCGGGCGGAGGTCGCGGCGCGCGAGGTGGCCGCGCAGATCGCCACGGACACCGCGTACGACCGGCTCGATCTGCCGGACGACGACGATCACCCGGTGGTGGTCACCGATGAGGACGGCCGGGTGCTGGCGGCCGGCGAGGACGTACAGGCCGTGGACGGGAAGCCCGTGCGGGGTGCCGGTCCGGGGGCGGGGCGCGTCGGGACGCAGCCGCCGGCCGACGACGATGACGACGACGAGGACGAGGACGACGCGGCGGGCGGGCCCCGGCCCGGCGAGGTCGATGACGAGGTGCACGTCCGGGACGGGACCGCGCGGGTGGACGGCACGGTGGCCGATTACCGCTTCGCGGTGGTGGAGGCCAAGGACGGCCGGGGGGAGAAGGCCACCGTGCGGGCCGGTTCGGCGCTGGCGCCGGAGCGCGCGGCCGTCGGGTCGGTACGCGACGCGATGCTGGTCGGGCTGCCGCTGCTGCTGATGGTCGTGGCCGGGGTGACCTGGCTGGTGACCCGGCGGGCGCTGCGGCCGGTGGAGGGCATCCGGTCGGAGATGGCGTCGATCACGGCGAGTACGGACCTGTCGCGACGGGTGCCGGAGCCGGCGTCCCGGGACGAGATCGCCCGGCTGGCGCGGACCACCAACGAGACGCTGGCCGCGCTGGAGACGAGCGTCGAGCGGCAGCGGCGGTTCGTCGCGGACGCCTCGCACGAGCTGCGCAGCCCGATCGCGAGTCTGCGCACCCAGCTGGAGGTGGGGGTGGCGCACCCGGAACTGCTCGATGTGCCGGGCGCGGTGGCCGACACCGTACGGCTCCAGCGGCTGGCGGCCGATCTGCTGCTGCTGGCCCGGCTGGACGCGGGGGAGCGGCCCGCGGATGCCCGGGTGGGTCTGGCGGCGATGGTGCGCGAGGAGACCTCACAGCGGACCGGTGACCGGGTCCCGGTGCGGCGGGGGGAGCTGGCGGACCTGGAAGTGCTGGGGTCCCGGAGCCAGTTGGCGCGGGTGCTGGGCAATCTGCTGGACAACGCGCAGCGGCATGCGGTCTCGCGGGTGACGGTGGCCGTGGTGCGGGCGGGGGAGTGGGCGGTGCTGCGCGTCGAGGACGACGGGCCGGGGGTGCCGGAGGACCAGCGGGAGCGGATCTTCGAGCGGTTCGTACGGCTCGATGAGGCGCGGGCGCGGGACGACGGCGGGGCCGGGCTGGGGCTGGCCATCGCGCGGGACGTCGCGGTGCGGCACGGCGGCACGCTGGCCGTGCGCGAGGGTTCGGTCTTCGAACTGCGGCTTCCGGTCGCCGGCGCGGTGGAATCCACCGGCTGAGCGGACGCCGCGGCCCCGAGCGGGGCCGCGGGTCCTGGGTCAGAGGCCGCCGCGGTGCGAGCGGAGGTGTTCGGCGACGGGGGTGAGGGAGACCCGCAGCGCTTCGAGGTCCTCGGAGGAGAAGAGGTCGATGAAGTGCTTGCGGACCGAGGCGACATGGTGCGGGGCGACCCGGCGCATGGTGTCCCAGCCCTCCTCGGTCAGCACGGCGTACAGGCCACGACGGTCCGACTCGCAACTCTCGCGGCGCACCAGACCGGCGTTCTCCATCCGCGTGATCTGGTGGGAGAGACGGCTCTTGGACTGGAGCGTGCTGGCAGCCAGGTCGCTCATCCGGAGCCGGTGGTCCTCGGCCTCGGAGAGGTTGACCAGGATCTCGTAGTCGTTGTTCGTCAGGCCGAACGGCTGGAGATCGCGCTCGAGTTGGTGCATCAGCAGCCTGCTGACGTCCAGATGAGTGCGCCAGGCACGCTGCTCCTGGTCGGTCAGCCAGGGGGTGTCGCTGTCGGTCGTCATGGATGAATTCTACCCGTAAAAGTTGAATAATGAATTAATCGGGGCGTGAGGGTATTGAGGGCAGTGACGTCGTCCGGCCGGGGCCGGTGTTGGTCAGACGTTCGAGGTCACCGTCCGCAGACTACCGCTCACAGCCCGAAGCGACGCTGGAGGCTCCCCAGATTGCCGGGCAACTGGGGCAGTTGTGAGCCACTTTGCGGGACCTGTCCGCCCCCGCCCGGAACACCCGCCTCCGTCGGTACTGCACCGGTTTCCAGCTCCGGCATCAGCTGCTCCGTCGACTGCAACAGAACCGTGCCGGCTCCGACGAACTCGAATTGGTGCTCCTCGCCCGAGGCTCCGCCGATACCGGTGTGCGCCCGCAGCCCGCCCAGGAATCCCCGCAGGTACTGGTGGTCGTAGTGGTGGCACGGCGAGGGGCAGTCCGCCCAGCCGACGAGCGCCTGCGGGTCCACCCGGATCGGCGGCTCCATGAACACCACAGGACCGTTGGACGCGGCCACGAACTTGCCCGTGCCGATGAGGGTGAGGAAGCCCGGGATGATCGACTGCTTCAGCGACAGAGATGGCTGAAACGCGAGCAGGTTGCCCGAGCGAATGGTGAGGTTCCCTTCGTCGAGATCGAAGGAATTCACATCGAAGGCCCGGTCCGCGAGCAGCATCTTCCCCTGGCCCTCGGCGACGACCCAGTCGGATGCGTGCAGTGGCGAATGGAAACTTCCGGCGACCAGCCGGTCCAGCCGCCCGTGTCCGATGCCCTGGAAGTCGATCTGCCCGTAGTAGGCGATCATCTTCCCCTTCTGGAGGAACCACTGGCCGTTCAGATCCACGCTGAAGGCATAGGGGTTGACGTTGTCGTCGACGGGGAGCGCATGGACGTCGTGGATGACGGGACCGGTCACAGCTTCTCCTCCGACGCCTGTACATAGACGGTGCCCTGGCCCGACAGCTCCAGCTGGAAGGCCTCGCCCGAGCCGCGGCCGACCATGTCGCGCCAGCCGAGCGCGGTGGACAGTTTGTTGCGGACCTCGCCGCGGTGGGCGACATACGCCTGCGGGTCGACATGGACCGGGCGCTGCGGGGTGATCGGCAGCTCGATCACGCCGCCGTGAGCCATCACCGCGGCCGAGCCGACGCCCTTGAGGGTCGTGGTGAACAGGCCCTGGCCGGTGACCTGGCCGCGCACCATGCCCATCACCCCGCCCTGCGAGCCCATGAACATCGTGCCCTGCTGAAGCGACCCGTCGAAGGCCAGCAGCCGGTCGGCCTCGACGTACAGCGTCTCGCCCGTCAGGTCGACGACATGGACGTGGTGGCCGCCGTGCCCGAACATGACCGTGCCGGTGCCCTCCACCGTCATCAGGGGCGTGGCCTCACCGGCGATCCGGCGGCCGAGCATCGAGCCGACACCGCCCTGGCCGCCCTGGATGTTCGGGGTGAAGCTGACCTCGCCGCGGTAGGCGAGCATCGCCCCGCGCTGGCTGAACATCCGCTGGCCGGGGCCGATCCTGGCCTCCACCATGCGGGAGTTGAGCGCCGTGAACGGCATCAGACCTCACCACCCACGGTGTTGCGCTCGCTGGGCTGCACGTAGACCAGGCCCTCGCCCTCGAAGCGGATCTGGAAGGCCTCACCCGAGCCCTCCCCGATGAAGGTGCGGAAGTTCACTCCGGACTGGAAGTGCTGCTTGAGATCGCCGGTGTGCGCCACATAGGCGCCCGGGTCGACCTGGAGCGGGTACTGCTTGGTGACGCGCAGCACCAGCGCCTGCCCGTGCGAGGTGATCGCCGCCTGGCCGCTGCCCTCGACGGTCGTGGTGAACAGGCCGTTGCCCTGCGAGGCACCGCGCAGACCGGTGAAGGTCGTGCCGGTGCGCAGCGCGGCGTCCGTGCACAGCAGATTGCTGGCCTCCACGTACAGCTTCTCGCCCCGCAGCTGCACCAGATTGATCTCGCTGGCGCGGTCGGCGAAGTAGCAGGTGCCGTGGCCCTTCACCTCCATCACGGCCATCTGTTCGCCCGTCAGCCGCCGGGTCACCATGCCGCGCAGCCCCTCGCCGCCGCCGGACATCTTCTTGAACGTCATCTGGCCGTCGTACGCGACCATCGCACCGTTTTTCGCCTTGACGGCGTCGCCGGTCATGTCGACGGCGAGCACTTTGCTCCCCTGGAGCCGAAACTGAGCCACGGGTCAGACGGTAGTCGGCGCGGGCCGCGACGGGCAGGGCCTTCGGTCCTGACATCCCCCTGACATTGCCCTGAGATCTCCCCCACGCCGGCCCCGGACGGCCTCCCCCATGCCGTACCCCGCGCCCCTTGCCATGCTTTCCGACGTCCCCCCGGCGCAGTGCTCCCTGGAGCGGCTGTAACAATGGGGGGCGCTTGTGAACCCTTGCACAAGCATGCGCCCGCCCGTCGCCCGACCTCCACCCCCAGAAGACGGCGCTGCGCGCCGACCGCCCATCTGTACCCGAACGAGGTTGTTGTGGACATCAAGACCGCCGCCGCCCTGCACCGCCTGCGCCTGGCCTCCATCCCGGAGGCGATCTCCTTCCCCGCGCTGCTGATCTTCGGCACCGGCTTCCGTCTGGCCTTCGACTACGACGCCCTGGTGATGCCGCTCGGCCTGATCCACGGCCTGCTCTTCATCACGTACGTGGTGCTGCTGCTCGACGTGTGGAACCGCACCAAGTGGCCCTTCAAGCGCGTCGCGTTCTTCTTCGTGCTGGCGATCCTGCCGTTCGGCGGCCTCTACGGGGACCGGGTCCTCAAGCGCGAGGAGGAGGCCGGTGTGATCGCCGCGCGCGCCCGCAAGGAAGGTGTCGTGAACGCATGATCGTCGCCTTCTCCGTGAGCCCGCTGGGCGTGGGCGAGGACGTCGGCGAGTACGTCGCCGACGCGGTCCGGGTCGTGCGCGAATCGGGGCTGCCCAACCGTACGGACGCGATGTTCACCTCGATAGAAGGCGAATGGGACGAGGTCATGGACGTCGTCAAACGCGCCGTCGCGGCCGTCGAGGCACGCTCGGGACGCGTCTCGCTGGTCCTCAAGGCCGACATCCGGCCCGGCGTCAAGGACGGCCTGACGTCGAAGGTGGACACGGTCGAGAGGTATCTCTCCGAGGGTTAACCCCCACGTTTTTGTCCGTCCCGCCGTGGTGGTTTGTCGCCGTTGCGCCTGGCGGCGGGCCCGTCCGCTGCGCTTTGCCTCGGCCGATGTTCTGGCTTTCCCGCCGTTGCGCCTGCGGCGGGCTGTTGCCGCTGCGCGGGGCTGTTCGCTGCGGGTGCGCCCCTCCGGACTTCGTCCTGCGGTCCGCCCCCTCCCGTGGGTGGGTGGAAGAAGATTGGTGGGGGTGCACGCAGACCGTCATCAGCGCGCAGTGAGAAAGACCACGCCCGCCCCCACGAGAAATCCCCCCACTCACGGGAGGGGCCGCGCCGCAGGACGAAGTCCGGAGGAGCGGCACCGCACCCGACAACCCACGCCCGCCGCGTGGGGGTACCTCCCACGCCCTTCAGGCAGTGGGGGAGCAACGGCGACAAGCCACCACGGCGGGACAGCCGAAAACGTGGGAAGGCCAGCCAAGCGTCAGGCAGGCGCAGCCAACGCCATCCCCAGCGGCGTCCGTTCGTAGCGCACCTGGTGTCCGTGCCGGTGGGCGGTGAGCAGACCGGCGTCGCGCAGTACGGACAGATGTGCCGAGACCGATGACGGTGCCAGCCCGAGGCGGTGGGCCAGGGCGGTTGTCGTCGACGGGGCGTCCAGGGCGGTCAGGACCGCGGCGCGGTTCGCCCCGAGCAGTCGCGCCAGCGCCGGGCCGGTCTCCGGCTCGTGCCACAGGCCGCCGATGCCGCGCGCCGGGTAGATGACGGTCGGCTGCCAGGGCGGGTCGAAGCCGCTGACCACGTCCGGCCATACGAAGACGCTGGGCAGCAGCAGTACCCCGCGGCCGTCGAGCTTCTGCATCTGGACGAAGTCGATCCGGGTGCGGACCGTGAGGGTGTCGCCCTCCCAGGACACCAGCGGATGGAGATCGGCGAACAGCCGCTGGAGCCCGCCGCCGGCCAGCTGGGCCGACCGGTAGGTGATCTCGGCCTCCAGCAGCGCGCGCAGCCGCGGCCAGTCCGGGGCGAGCAGCGTCTGCCAGGCCCGCTCGGTGACGTCGGCCAGTTCACGGATCGCCGCGGCCGGATCCGCCAGTGCGGCCCGGCCCCGCTCCGACTCCAGCGCACCGGGCGTGCACGCCAGCGACTTGGCCATCTCGGCGCGGGCCAGGGCCGGGTCGGTGGCCCGCAGCCGCGCCAGCTCCTCGTCGAAATCGGCCAGTGGGCTCTCCGGCGGGCGGCCCAGGAAGTCCGGTGTGTAGCCGGGCGGCGGTGACGGCATGAACAGCCACAGCGGGGTCAGGTCCAGCCCGGCCAGTGTTCTGCGCATCCGGCGGAGCCAGGGCGTGTGGTAGCCGTGCCGGTCGGCGCGCCGCAGGGTCCGTACCGCCTCGTGGGTCTCGCACAGCGGCGAGACGGCGAAGCGGATACGGAGCAGATCGTCGGCGCCGAAGTGCAGATGCAGCGGCATACCGCGGCCCCCCAGGATTCGGCTGCAGCCGAAAGACTACGGCGCGCGGGCGGGGCCCGGCAGGCTGCCGTCATGTCCGCGACCACCGGGCCCGTACCGCCGGGCCGCACCCCCGCCTGCCCTGATGAGGACGGTGCCCGGGCCGAGGCCGGGCCGGGCCGCTCGCCCGGCTACCGGGCCGTCTTTGCCGTCCCCGAATTCCGGTACGTCTTCGCCGCCCATCTGCTCTCCTCCCTCGGCGTGGTCGTCTGTGAGCTCGCGCTGTCCGTGCTCGTCTTCCGCCGTACAAACTCGCCGCTGCTCAGCGCCCTGACCTTTGCGCTGGGCCTGCTGCCGTACGTGCTCGGCGGCACCGTGCTGTCGGCCGTCGCGGACCGCTACCCGGCCCGTCGGGTGCTGGTCGTCTGCGATGTGCTGTGTGCTCCGGCCGCCGCGGCCATGGTGCTGCCGGGTACGCCGGTCGCGGTGCTGCTGGCCCTGCGCTGTGTGATCGCCGCCATCGCGCCGGTCTTCGGCGGGACGCGGGCCGCGACGCTGGGCGACATCCTCGGCGAGGGTGAACGGTTCGTGCTGGGGCGTTCGGTGATCCGGATCGTCAACCAGGGCGCACAGCTGGCCGGGTTCGGGGCCGGCGGTCTGCTGCTGGTGGTGGCGTCCCCGGAGGCGGTGCTCGCGCTCACCGCCGGGACGTTCCTCTGCTCGGCGGTGCTGCTGCGGGTGGGGACGCGTCTCCGGCCGGCCCGCGACGGGGCCGGGGGAGCGGGCCGTAAGGCGCTGCTGGGCGCTTCGCTGGGCGGCGTACGGCGGCTGCTCGCCGACCGCCGGGTACGGGCGCTGCTGCTGCTCACCTGGCTGCCGCCGGCGTTCGTGGTCGTCCCGGAGGCGCTGCTGATCGCGTACGCGGGCCGGCTCGGCGTCGGCCCGGCAGGCGCGGGGCTGCTGATGTGCAGCATGCCCGTCGGCGCGATGGTGGCCGAAGGCCTGGTCGGCTCGTTCCTCGGCCCCAGGGCCCGCACCCGGCTCACCTTCCCCATGGGGGTGTTCGCCGTACTGCCGTCCCTCGGCTTCGCCGCGGAGCCCTCGCTCGGCTGGTCGGTGCTGCTGCTGGTGCTGACCGGCACCGGGATCTCGTACAACTTCGGCGTCGACCGCTGGTTCGTCGCCGCCGTCCCGGAGAAACTGCTGGGCCGGGCGATGACGCTGAGCCAGGCCGGCCGGATGACGGCCATGGGCCTGGCGATGGGCGCCGCCGGAGCGGCCGCGGAGCTGGCCCCCTTACGGGTGGTGATGCCGGCGGCGGGGGTGGCCGGCGCGGTCTGCGTCCTGGCGGTGATCGCCGAGGTACGGCGTACCGGGGGCGGTCCCGCGGGGCGTTCCCGGTGCGACCGAAAACTGAGACACGGCTGACCACAATATGACCGCCGGGTAGGGTCGGAAGCGTGTCGAAGCCGCTCAGCCTTGCTTTCGATCCCATCGCCCGCGCCGACGAACTGTGGCGGCAGCGATGGGGTGCCGTGCCGTCGATGGCCGCGATCACCTCGATCATGCGCGCCCATCAGATCCTGCTGTCCGAGGTGGACGCGGTGGTCAAGCCGTACGGGCTGACCTTCGCGCGCTATGAGGCGCTGGTGCTGCTGACCTTCTCCAAGGCCGGTGAGCTGCCGATGTCGAAGATCGGCGAGCGGCTGATGGTGCACCCCACCTCGGTCACCAACACCGTCGACCGGCTGGTGAAGTCCGGTCTGGTCGCCAAGCGGCCCAATCCGAACGACGGGCGCGGCACGCTCGCCTCGATCACGGACAAGGGGCGTGAGGTGTGTGACGCCGCGACCCGGGAGCTGATGGCGATGGACTTCGGGCTGGGGGCGTACGACACCGAGGAGTGCGCCGAGATCTTCGCGATGCTGCGGCCGCTGCGGCTGGCGGCGGGCGATTTCAAGGACGAGTAGCCGCGGGCCGGCCTGCCGGGACGGGGGTCCTGGCTTCCGGGACGGGGCCCGGTTTCCGCGGGGGCCGGTGAAGATCGCCCCGGAACGGGTGGTTACGCTCGGGGGCATGAAGCGAAGCGTCCTGACCCGCTACCGGGCGATGGCCTACATCACCGCCGTGATGCTGCTGGTGCTCTGCACGTGCATGATCTTCAAGTACGGCTTCGGGACGGGCAAGGACCTCACCCTCGTCGTCTCGCAGATCCACGGCGTGCTCTACATCATCTACCTGGTCTTCGCCTTCGACCTGGGCTCCAAGGCCAAGTGGCCGTTCGGCAAGCTGCTGTGGGTGTTGGTCTCCGGCACGATCCCCACGGCCGCGTTCTTCGTGGAGCGCAAGGTGGTGCGGGAGGTCGAGCCGCTGCTCACCGGTGACGCTCCGGAGCCGGTCAAGGCCTGACGCCCGGCACCTTCGCCGTCCCTTACGCGCCTGTCCTGCCCTTGGACAGGCGCGTTTGTGTTCTCCCCAGGCGCATGTAGCCGCTCACGCACCGTAATGCCCTACGACTCACAAGCCTCTCCCGTCGACAACTACTAGGACGTCCTAGTAAATTCGAAGGTATGGACGCTGACGCGATCGATGAAGGCCGCCGTCGCTGGCAGGCTCGGTACGACTCGGCCCGGAAGCGGGACGCGGACTTCAGCACGCTCTCGGGCGACCCCGTCGAGCCGGTGTACGGGCCCCGCCCCGGGGACGCGTACGAGGGGTTCGAGCGGATCGGCTGGCCGGGCGAGTTCCCGTACACCCGGGGCCTGTACCCGACCGGCTACCGGGGCCGGACCTGGACGATCCGCCAGTTCGCCGGCTTCGGCAACGCCGAGCAGACCAACGAGCGCTACAAGATGATCCTCAAGGCGGGCGGGGGCGGCCTCTCCGTCGCCTTCGACATGCCGACCCTCATGGGCCGTGACTCCGACGACCCGCGCTCGCTGGGCGAGGTCGGGCACTGCGGCGTCGCGATCGACTCCGCCGCCGACATGGAGGTCCTCTTCAAGGACATCCCGCTGGGCGATGTCACGACCTCCATGACGATCTCGGGCCCGGCCGTCCCCGTCTTCTGCATGTACCTGGTCGCCGCCGAGCGTCAGGGCATCGACCCCGCCGTCCTCAACGGCACGCTCCAGACGGACATCTTCAAGGAGTACATCGCCCAGAAGGAGTGGCTCTTCCAGCCCGAGCCCCATCTGCGCCTCATCGGCGACCTGATGGAGCACTGTGCGCGCGGCATCCCCGCGTACAAGCCGCTGTCGGTCTCCGGCTATCACATCCGCGAGGCCGGGGCCACCGCCGCACAGGAGCTGGCGTACACCCTCGCGGACGGCTTCGGGTACGTGGAACTGGGCCTCAGCCGCGGCCTGGACGTCAACACCTTCGCGCCCGGCCTCTCCTTCTTCTTCGACGCCCATGTCGACTTCTTCGAGGAGATCGCCAAGTTCCGGGCGGCGCGCAGGATCTGGGCCCGCTGGATGCGCGACGTATACGGCGCGACGAGCGAAAAGGCGCAGTGGCTGCGCTTCCACACCCAGACCGCCGGTGTCTCGCTGACCGCCCAGCAGCCGTACAACAACGTGGTACGGACCGCGGTCGAGGCCCTTGCCGCGGTGCTGGGCGGCACGAACTCCCTGCACACCAACGCCCTCGACGAGACCCTGGCGCTGCCCAGCGAGCAGGCCGCGGAGATCGCGCTGCGCACCCAGCAGGTGCTGATGGAGGAGACCGGCGTCGCCAATGTCGCCGACCCGCTGGGCGGTTCATGGTTCGTCGAGCAGCTGACGGACCGCATCGAGGCCGACGCCGAGCGGATCTTCGACCGGATCAAGGAGCGCGGCGCACGGGCGGTACCGGACGGTCAGCACCCGATCGGCCCGATGACGTCCGGAATTCTCCGCGGGATCGAGGACGGCTGGTTCACCGGCGAGATCGCCGAATCCGCCTTCCAGTACCAGCAGGCCCTGGAAAAGGGCGAGAAGAGGGTCGTCGGCGTCAACTGCCACCACGGCTCGGTCACCGGCGACCTGGAGATCCTGCGGGTCAGCCACGAGGTCGAACGCGAGCAGGTGCGGGTCCTCGCCGAGCGCAAGGCGGCCCGCGACGACGCCCAGGTGCGGGCCGCACTGGAGGACATGCTCACCGTCGCCCGCAACGGCGGCAACATGATCGAGCCGATGCTGGAGGCGGTACGCGCCGAGGCGACGCTCGGCGAGATCTGCGGGGTGCTGCGGGACGAGTGGGGGGTCTACACCGAACCGGCCGGCTTCTGACGCACCCTCACCGTGTGCGACGCCCCGGGGGCACGACCCCCGGGGCGTCGCCCGTGTGGCGCGCCGGCAGGCCCGCTCAGCCGAGTCCGGGCAGGACGTGCCCCAGGACCGTACTGACGACGAACATGCCGACGAGGACCACCGTCGTGCTCGTGAGCACGATCGTGCGGGTTCGCGTGCCCGCGGTCGCGCGCCAGGTCGCCCGGAACTGGCGGTAGGTGACGCCGTCCGAGCCGAATCCGGTGAGCCGGACAAAGAGCATCACGGGGATGGCGAGCAGGACGCCGAAGGCGCACATGAAGTTCGTCGAGACCTGGGCGCCGTCGGCGAGGAGGTAGCCCGACGTCAGGAGCCCGAGAACGCCGGCGTCGTTGTGCTGGACCGACAGGCTGGTGCCCGCGTCGTAGTCCTTGTTGAAGCTGTCCAGGGACGCCTTGTCGTCGACGGTGCTCCCGCCGTCGGGGCGGAAGACTCCGGAGCATTCGAATTCATTCGTGGGTTTATTCGAACGCCTGGTGGCGGCTTCCTCCGTGCACTCCTTGACCGTGAATGTTCCGTGCGTGCCCGTGAGGCCCGCCGCGGTCAGTCCTTTCATGACAAACACGGTGCTCGCCAGCAGAACGATAATGAGGAGCCCCCATCCGATCCATCGCATCCTGAATGAGGTTTTTCCGGACATGCGGCGTGGCGTGGGCATGGCGGATTGTTCCCTTTCCTGGTCGCTGACGGGGGCGACGTCCATTTCCGGTAGCGCGTCGGGCGTAGGTGGTGCGTCAAATGTGAAAAGGATCTTCACGGCTCGGTCACTTCCGCCGCGGCGGGCATCGGATACCGTACGCCATGCGATTTATCCGATCCTTACGCCGCAGGTGAAGGGGGACTCATGGCAGGCTCCGGGTACGACGTCGATCCGGCCGTCCTCAAGACGCAGGGCGGCATTTTCGGTGATATCGGCTCCGAATTCAGTACGGCCGCAAAGAAGTTGAAGGCGGCTCTCAAGGATGCCGAGGAGTGGGGTAGTGACGAGTTCGTCACGATCTTCAATGACTTCTACAAGCCGGTGAGCGAGGGCATCGTCGATTCGATGCCGCATCTCGGTGAGGAAATCACCAAGATCGGCGAAAAGCTGGCGGCAATGGGCGCGCAGTACGCCGCCACCGAACACGACCAGCAGCAGCACCTCGACAAGTACGCGGCCAGCCGTCCCGACATCACGGGCTGACGCGGCATTCGCTCGGCCCGCCCCACCTGTGCCCACCGCACCAACGTTCCAACGATCACGCGCTTCCGGGGGAGTGACTCACCGTGGCCACCATCATGCTTCCGACAGAGGTCGACTGGATCCTCGACCTCCTGGGCTTCCAGTGGCCCAATGTCGACGAAGACAAGATGCGGGAGGCGGCCGAGGCCTGGAGCCACTTCGCCGAGGCCTGCCGCCAGGCG
Source organism: Streptomyces sp. NPDC034111 (assembly GCF_055575375.1). NCBI lineage: Bacteria > Bacillati > Actinomycetota > Actinomycetes > Kitasatosporales > Streptomycetaceae > Streptomyces > Streptomyces sp. NPDC034111. The sequence goes on from NZ_JBVIST010000007.1 coordinate 305,696, forward strand.
GCAGCGGACGGTGCCACCGCGGCGAACACCGTGCGCGGCGCCAACTCCGGTGAGGCCGTCGAGGGGTTCAACAACCACTGGAACAAGTTCGCGGGCGACGCCGGGTTCCTCGACGACGCCGCCGACGCCGCCGAGACGATCGCCATCCTGCTCCAGGTGGTGGCGATGATTGTCATGATTATGAAGATCGCGGTGATCGTGCAGCTCATCGCGCTGGCCATCGAGCTGGCGATGGCCCAGGCCGCCGCGCCGGTCACGCTGGGCGCCTCCGAGGCCGGGGCGGCCGCGGCCACCGCGACCACCCGGACGATCGTCCGCAAGATCTTCGACGAGGCGAAGACGAAGATCGTTCAGGCCGTCAAGGAGGCCCTGGCGAAGGAGCTTCGGAAGAACTGGAAGGACATGCTCAAGGACCTGGGCCTGGACCTCGCCAAGGACGCGGCCAAGAAGCTCGGGGGAAACCTCGCCTCGCAGGGCATCAAGAACTACTTCGGGGCGCAGGACGGGTTCGACGTCAAGGACGCGGCGAAGGCGGCGGCCAACCCCGTGGTGGAGAAGGCCAAGGACGTCGGCAAGGTCGGCACCGGTGCGTACCACATGGCCGAGGGCGTCGGCGAGATGACGCAGGGCGACTTCGCCAAGGGCGGCAAGGACTTCCTCGCGGGGCAGCAGGAGACCGCCGACGGCGCCAAGAGCGTCTACGACATCGCCTACAAGAAGAAGGGGGAGGCGCCGGCCGAGGGGGACGGTACGGGCAGCGGCTCGTCGTCCGGCGGCGATTCGGGCTCCGGGGGTTCGTCGGACTCGTCGTCCGAGGGCGGGTCGGGCTCCGGGGGTTCGTCGGGCTCGTCGTCCGACGGCGGCTCCGGCGGTTCGTCCTCCTCCGGCGGTGGCGCCGACGGGGCGTCGGCCGCCCCGGCGGGCGGTACGAGGTCCCGCCTCGCGGACGGCATTCCCGACACCGAAGCCGCCGACCAGGACGGCGAGAGCGACCAGGACGAGGCCGCACGCGTCCGCAACGCCTTCGGCTGACGCAGACCCGTACCGTCCGACAGGAGCCCTGCCCCATGACCGGCAACAACGCCTTCACCAACCCCGGCGACCGCGAATACCCCATCGAGGAGAGGGACCTCTCCGAGGAGCAGAACGAGCATCTCACCTCCACCCTGCGCGCCGTGCGCGACAACGCCAACGCTCCCTCCGAACTCCAGGACATCGCCCGCAAGATGCTCGGCGGCCGCCTGGAGCTCAAGGACGTCCTCGACGACCCGTCAGGGTTCCGGGCGCTCACCGACGGCATTTCGGGGATGAGGGAGAGCTGGCGGTCGATGTCGCCGCAGGACCGGCAGGCGGTCCGTGCGAAGGTCGAGGAGAAGGCAGAGGAAGCGGAGGCCGAGGGGGGTGGCGCCACGTACCGGCCTCGTGAAGTGTGAGGGCGTCCCCGTTACGCCACTCCGGCCGGCATCCGCAGCCGGAAGAGGGCGCCGCCGCCCGGGGCCTGCTCGGCCGTGAGGCCGGCGCCGTGGGCGCGGGCGATCTGTCGGGCCATGGCCAGGCCCAGGCCCGAGCCGGGCAGCGCGCGGGCGGCCTTCGCGCGGTAGAAGCGGTCGAAGACATGGGGGAGGTCCTCGGGTGCGATGCCGGGGCCGTGGTCGCGCACGGTCAGCTGCAACTCGCCTTCGTGCAGGGTGAGTTCGGTGTCCACCGGGCCGCCCGGCGGGGAGAACTTGGCGGCGTTGTCGAGGAGGTTGGACAGCAGCCGGGTGAGGCGGGCGGGGACGCCGGGGAGGGTGAGGTCGGTGGTGGCCGGGTCGAGGGTGGCGGTGAAGGTGATTTCCGGCCAGTGTTCGCGGGCGGCGCCGACCGCATGCTCCAGGAGGGCGGCCGGGCGTACCTGCTCGACCAGGGGCCGGGGTTCCTCGTCGCGGGCGAGTTCGATGAGGTCGTTGACGAGGGTGGTGACCTCGCGGAGCTGACGGCCCAGGGCCGTGGCGGCGCGGTCGCGCTGGGCGTCGGTCAGGCGGTCGGCCCGGGCGAGGAGTTCGGCGTTGGTGCGGAGCGCGGTCAGCGGGGTGCGCAGTTCGTGGGAGGCGTCGGCGACCAGCCGGCGCTGGGCGGTGACGGACTGTTCCAGCTCGCCGAGCATGGTGTTGAAGCTGGTGGCGAGGCGGGTGATCTCGTCCTCGCGGGACGGCGGGCCGGACGGGAGCTCGATGCGGTGGCGGGCGTCGCGGGTGGTGGCGATGCGCTCCGCGGTGGCGGTGAGGCGGGCGACCGGGGCCAGGCCCGTACGGGAGACCCAGTAGCCCAGTGCGGCGGCCAGCAGGACACCGGCGGTGCCGACCAGTGACAGCACCCAGGCGGCCTGCTCCACGCCGTGCTCGACGGCGTCCGAGCGCAACGCCAGCTGGAGCGCCTGGTGCTTGCCGGGGGACCGGGTGGTGTACATCCGGACGGGCTGTCCGGCGACGGTGAGTTCGGTGTAGAAGGCGGTGCGCTTGCCGGCGGCGACCTCGCGGGTGGCGGGGGTGACCGGCAGGACGGAGTAGCCGCCGCGGGGGTCCTTCGTCGGGTCGGCGGAGACGATCTGGGTGCACGGGGTGGCCGGGTACCGGCAGGTGGCGTCGGCGGGGGTCGGGCCCCAGCCGCGGGTTCGCTGGATGACCTGGGTGGCCGTCTGGGCGAGGTTGAGCTCGAGCTGGCGGGTCATCTCGTAGCGGATGAGGACGAAGGCGGCGGCGCAGACCCCGATGGCCACCACGGCCACCGCGGCGGAGGTGGCCAGTGCCAGACGGGTCCGCAGCGGACGGCGGCGGCGCCAGCGGGCGCCCAGACCGCGGGTGCCGGTCACCGCTCCTCCGGGTGGCCGAGGCGGTAGCCGATGCCGTGCACGGTGTGGACGAGCCGGGGCTCGCCGCCCGCCTCCAGCTTGCGGCGGAGGTAACCGATGTAGACGGCCAGCGAGTTGGAGTCCGGGCCGAAGTCGCGGCCCCAGACGCGTTCCAGGATCATCTCGCGCGGCAGCACCTGGCCGGGGTGGTGCAGCAGCAGCTCCAGCAGCGCCCATTCGGTGCGGCTGAACTCCAGGGGGCGGCCCGCCCGGTGGCCGCTGCGGGTCACCGGATCGACGACCAGATCGTCGAAGGAGAGCCGGGTGTCCTCGACGGCGCCGGCCGAGGCGCGGCGCAGCAGCGCCCGGATGCGGGCGACCAGTTCGTCCAGTGCGAACGGTTTGACCAGGTAGTCGTCGGCACCGGCGTCGAGCCCGTCGACCCGTTCGCTGACCGAGTCCAGTGCGGTCAGTACGAGGATGGGGGTGCGGTCGTCCAGCGCGCGCAGCCGGCGGCAGACGGCCAGCCCGTCCAGCACGGGCATCATCACGTCCAGCACGATGGCGTCCGGCTGCCAGGAGGCGACCTCCGAGAGGGCGGCCAGGCCGTCGGCCGCGCCCCGCACCTCGTACCCCTCCACGGCGAGGCCGTCCTCGACGGCGGCGCGCACCTCCGGTTCGTCGTCGACGACCAGGATCTTGGCGGCCGGGGTGGGCCCGGGCGGGGACTGTGGCATGGACATAGGCTGCCAAACACCTCTCTTAGAACACTCTTAGTCCGCGTGGCGAGCGTGGCGGCCATGCGCACACCACTCTCGGTCGTCATCGGTGCGGGCGGCACCGGCGGCCATATCTATCCCGGACTCGCCCTCGCCGACGCGCTCCGCCGGGCCGTGCCCGATGCCGTGATCTCGTTCGTCGGCACCGAACGCGGCCTGGAGACCCGGCTGATACCCCAGGCCGGCTACCGGCTGCACACCGTCGACATGATCCCCTTCGACCCCTCGCTCGGTGCCCGACGCTATCTGCTCCCGGCCGCGCTGCTGCGCTCGGGCGCCCAGTGCCGGGCCCTCCTCAAGGAACAGAACGCCCAGGTCGCGGTCGGTATGGGCGGCTATCCGAGCGCTCCGGTGATCGTCGGGGCGCGGCTGGCCGGGCTGCCGAGCCTGATCCATGAATCCAATGCGGTGCCCGGCCGGGCCAACAAGTTCGCCGCCCGGCTCACCCCGCACCTCGCCCTCGCCTTCGACCGCAGCCGGGAGCATCTGACCGGTGGCGAGCGGGCCGAGACGGTGGGGATGCCGCTGGTGGGGCCGCTGGCCGAGCTGGACCGTACGGCGCTGCGGCCGGCCGCCCGGCAGGCGCTGGGCGTCCCGACGGGCGCGCGGCTGCTGCTGGTCAACGGCGGCAGCCTGGGCGCGGCCCGGCTGACCGAGGCGGCGGTGGGGCTCGCCGCCCGCTACCGGTCGCGGACCGACCTGCGGCTGCTGATCAAGACCGGCCCGGCGGCACTGGAGGAGACCCGGGCCCTGCTGGCGGCCAACGGCGGGGCGGCGGTCGCCGAGGCGGTGCCGTATCTGGACCGGATGGACCTGGCGTACGCCGCGGCCGATCTCGTGGTGTGCCGGGCCGGTTCGGCGACCGTCGCCGAGCTGGCCACGATCGGCATGCCGGCCGTCCTCGTCCCGTATCCGCACGCCCCCGGCGACCACCAGACGCACAACGCGCGGGTGCTCTCCGACGCCGGGGCGGGGCTGCTGCTGCCCGATGCCGAGGCCTCGGCGGAGCGGCTGGACGAACTGGTCACCCCCCTCCTCGACGACCCCGGCCGGCTCGCCGCCATGGGCGCGGCCGCCGACCCGGGCACCCACGCCCGCGCCGCCGACCTGCTCGCCGCCAAGACGCTGGCGCTGGCCGGCCACCCCCACGCACACCACCTGTACACCCACCTGAAGGAGTCAGCATGAGCAGCAGCACCACCCAGCAGTGGACCGGCCGGAGGGTCCTGGTCACCGGGGCCGAGGGGTTCATCGGCTCGGTCCTGGTCGACATGCTGGTCGAGGCCGGCGCCGAGGTACGCGCCCTTGTGCACTACAAGCCGTACGCGGAGAAGGGCAATCTGGCCCGCTATCTGGGGCCGGACAGCCCGGTGGAGATGGTCGCGGGGGACGTCCGGGACGCCGGGCGGGTCATGGACGCGGTCGCGGGCTGCGACACGGTCTTCCATCTGGCCGCGCTGATCGGCATCCCGTACAGCTATGACTCGCCGGGCGCGTATGTGCAGACGAACGTGGTCGGTACGGAGAACGTGGCGGAGGCCTGCCGGCGGCACGCCGTACGCCGGCTGGTGCACACCTCCACCAGCGAGGTCTACGGGACCGCGCGGACCGCGCCGATCAGTGAGGATCACCCGCTCCAGCCGCAGTCGCCGTACTCCGCCTCGAAGATCGGCGCGGACATGATGGCGCTGTCGCACTGGCACGCCTTCGAGCTGCCGGTGACCGTGGTGCGGCCGTTCAACACCTATGGGCCCCGGCAGTCCGCGCGCGCCGTGATCCCCACGATCCTGGCCCAACTCCACGCCGGTGCACGGCAGATCAAGCTCGGCTCGCTCACCCCGACCCGTGACTTCACCTATGTCACGGACACCGCGGCCGGGTTCCTGGCGATGGCCGACTGCGACCGGGCGCTGGGACAGGTCGTCAACCTCGGTACCGGGCGGGAGATCGCCATCGGGGCGCTCGCCGAGGCGCTGATCGCCGCCTCGGGCCGGGAGGCCGAGGTGGTCGTCGACCCGGCGCGGCTGCGGCCCTCGGGCAGCGAGGTCGAGCGGCTGCTGTCGGACAACTCCCGGGCGCGCCAGTGGGCTTCATGGCAGCCGGAGGTCTCCTTGGAGGAGGGCCTGAAGCGGACCTCGGAGTGGGTCGCGGAGAATCTGCACCTCTTCGCGGCCGACCGTTACCAGGTCTGATCCGCGGCGGGCGGCTGCTCCTGGTCGCCCAGGCCGGCCAGCCCGGTGAGGAAGAGCGCGGCGAAGTCGCGGGCCCAGGCGGCGTCCACGGGCTCACCGCTGACCAGGGTGCGGTGCACGATCGCCCCGGCGATCACATCGAAGATCAGGTCCATGGCGCGGGCCGCCGTCCGGGCACCCTCCTCACCGGGGGTGTCCGGCGGCAGTTCGCCCCGGACCTGGGCGCGTGAGCGGCCCAGCAGCACCAGCCGCTTCTGGCGGTCGACGATCGCCGAGCGGATCCGTTCGCGCAGCGCCTCGTCGGTGGTGGACTCGGCGACCACGGCCATCAGCGCGGTCTTGGTCTCGGGCCGGGCGAGCAGGGCGCCGAACTGGAGCACCACGCCCTCGATGTCGGCCCGCAGCGAGCCCCGGTCGGGGAGTTCGAGCTCGTCGAACAGGACCGCCACGGCGTCCACGACGAGCTCGTTCTTGTTGGCCCAGCGGCGGTAGAGCGTCGTCTTGGCGACGCCGGCCCGGGCCGCCACATCGCTCATGGTCAGCCGTCCCCAGCCCAGCTCGACGAGCGCGGCCCGGGTCGCGTGGAGGATCGCGTGGTCGGTCTCGGCGCTGCGGGGGCGTCCCGTGCGGCCTTTCCGGGGGCTGGCGGAGTGGTGCATGCGGGCGACCATACCGGCGAGTACGGGGCCGGGCGGCGCGCCTCGTGAGGGAGATCACTCCGGGCGGGGCCGGAACCGGTTGTCGTCCGGGGGCGACGGCGAGTTACGCTACGGGTCGTAGCGTAAGAGCGACAGCCACTGGCCGTGGGTGGGGACCCATGGCCGCGCACCACGGCCCTGCCCGGGCCTCGCAGTACCGATCGCCGGACCGACCACCGCGCCGATCGCGCCACCGCCGTCATCGCTTTCCGGATCGCTTTCCGGAACGGACCGCTCAGGGGGGAGGATGGACCCATGCAGCCACGCAATATGTCCATGAGCGGAGTCGTCGATCTCGCAGCGGTGAAGGCGGCCGGGGAAGCGAAGCAGAAGGCGGAGCAGGCACGCGCCGAGGCCGCCCGTACGGGACGGGCGCCGGCGGGCGCCGCCCGTCTGGTGTACGACGTCGACGAGGCGGGGTTCCAGCAGGACGTCCTGCAACGCTCCACCGAGGTCCCGGTCGTCATCGACTTCTGGGCCGAGTGGTGCGAGCCGTGCAAGCAGCTGGGTCCGCTGCTGGAGCGCCTCGCGGGCGAGTACGCCGGCAAGTTCGTGCTGGCGAAGATCGACGTCGACGCGAACCAGATGCTGTTCCAGCAGTTCGGGGTGCAGGGCATCCCGGCGGTCTTCGCGGTGGTCGCCGGTCAGCCGATCCCGCTGTTCCAGGGTGCGGCCCCCGAGGCGCAGATCCGGCAGGTGCTCGACCAGCTGGTGCAGGCCGCCGAGCAGCAGTTCGGCATCGTGGGCGCGCCGGTCGACGCGGCCGCCGCGGGCGAGGAGGCACCGGCCGAGGCGCCGGCGCCGGCCGGTCCGTACGACGCGCTGCTGGAGGCGGCCAGCCAGGCGCTGGACTCCGGCGATCTGGGCGGCGCGGTCCAGGCGTACAAGAACGTGCTGGCCGACGACCCGGCCAACCCGGAGGCCAAGCTCGGTCTCGCGCAGGCCGAGCTCCTGAGCCGGGTGCGGGACCTCGACCCGCAGGCGGTGCGCAAGGAGGCCGCGGAGAACCCGGCCGATGTGCCGGCGCAGATCCGTGCCGCGGACCTCGACCTGGTCGGCGGGCATGTCGAGGACGCTTTCGGGCGGTTGGTCGACGCGGTCAAGCGGACGGCCGGGGACGACCGGGAGGCCGCGCGGGTCCGGCTGCTGGAGCTGTTCGAGGTCATCGGAGCGGACGATCCGCGGGTGACGGCGGCGCGGACCGCGCTTGCCAGGGTGCTGTTCTGACCCACTGTTGTACGAGGCGCCCGCTTCTGACCTGTACGGGCTCCGCACGCTGACCAAACAAACGAAGCAGCGGCCACGTTTTACCAAATCTTGGTAAACGTGGCCGCTGTTACTTGGAGTAAGTTCGGCCGACCTCCTTGCGGCATTCTGTCCGCAATTTTCGTATGTCCCCTTGTAGTAAGCGGCGACCCTGTGTGCGTGGTCGATCCCGGTGCGTCGTGGCGCGGTTATCAGCCCGTTACCCGCAAGTAACGAGCCTCTTGTGTCCAGGGCGTGAATGGACCACGATCGGCCACGCTCGGTCCATTCCCGCAGCCCGGCATCCGGTCGGCGCGGCGGGGCACTTGGGTCCCCACCGAGTGGTCGGCGGCAGTGGCGCCGGCCGTGGACAGGGGGGTCTCTGCCCCACCCGGCAGGGCCTGTCCAGGAGGTTGCGCGAGAGCGTGGCCAGTGGTTGTCGCTCGGGGGTGATCGCCGGTATTCGGAACACGATGTGCCTCCGAGGACGGGCGCTCTCCTTCCCGAGGACGTAGCACTTCTCCCATCCCAGGTACGGCCGTCCCAACGGGGGCCGCCGGTACCGGAGATGTACGTCCGAGAAGGAGGAAAGTCATGGAGTCCCTGGCTCGTGGCGGGACCAGATGGAAGCGGTTCGCCGTCGTCATGGTGCCCAGCGTCGCGGCGACCGCCGCGATCGGCGTCGCCCTTTCGCAGGGTGCGCTCGCGGCATCGTTCAGCGTGTCCGGCCAGCAGTTCAAGGTCACTACGGACCGGCTGGACGGCACCGGCTTTGTGCAGTACGGAGCCATTGACGCCCAGAAGGGCGGCAAGCAGGTCCCGGTGGCGGTCTCGGGGTTCTCGAACGCCAAGATCAAGAACCTCTGCCAGTCGGTAGTGGTGCCGGTCCCGGTCTTCGGCGATGTGTCGATGAAGCTGTCGGCCGGTGGCGGTGACACGCCTGTCGAGGCGAAGAACCTCTACATCGACCTCGATCAGCTGGACGCGGACGCGACCTTCAACAACATCGACATCGGTGTTGCTGCGGGCTCGACGACCAAGGGTCCGGGCATGCACAAGGGCGACAAGGCCGACCCGGGCTCGTTCGCCCAGCAGGCCGACTCGGCCACGCTGACCCACGTCAAGCAGACGGCATGGGCCACTACGGCCGGCACGTTCAAGCTCAGCGGCCTCAAGATGAGCGTCGCCAAGGGCAAGAACGAGTGCTACTGACGCACTGAGCGTACGGGCGCGGGGCAGAGCTGCGCGGCGCGAGTTGCCGTTCCCCGTGCCCGTACGCCGGGTAGCCAGGTAGCACACCTCAGCTCAGAACCACCGATTTGCCAGTCCCGAGGAGCTGTACGACATGAGCGCCGATACGCGACCACGGCTGATCGAGACCGTCGGCCGGAAGCGGATTTCGTTCCGGGAGTGGCGCGGACACCGCCCGTTCTGGGGCGGATTGCTGACTCTGCTGGCCGGCATCCCGATCATGTACATCCCTTACGCGAATCTCACGATCGGTTCCCTGACCGTCCGCATGGCGACCACCGCCGGCGCCGGCTCGCTGATCATCGGCGTCCTCCTGGTCGTGCTCGGTCTGACCATGTGGTTCCAGCCGGCCTCGCGCGTCTTTGCGGGCGTGGCGGCGATCCTGCTCGCCCTGGTCTCCCTGGTCGTCTCCAACTTCGGCGCCTTCATGATCGGCTTCCTCATGGGGCTGATCGGCGGTGCGCTGGGAGTGGCCTGGGCGCCGGGCAAGGCCGAACGGAGCGAGGAGGACACCGACGGGCCGGCGCGCACGATCGCCGGACCGGTGGTGGCCACCAACCCCGCGCCGGCCGGGCCCGCGTTGGGCAATGGACTGGACGACCTGTCAGGCCCGACCAACGGAACCAACAGGAGGCACCGTGCCGGGTGACGAGCTGCACGAGGAGACTGCAGCCGCCGGGGCGAGAACCGGGCCGAGGCATGCGGCGCCCAAGAAGCCGCTGCTGACTCGGCTGCATGTGCCCGCGGGCAAGGCGATAGCCATCGCCGCCATGCCGTCCGCCGTGCTCATGGGTATGGGGCTGACGCCCCAGATGGCGATCGCCAAGCCGGCGCCGCCCAAGAGCCCTTTCAAGGACGGCCCCTGCGTCACCGCTCCCGACAAGGTGGAGGGGAAGGACGCCAAGTCCAAGGACGGCGCGAAGGGCAGCACGGACAGCAAGGACGGTGCCTCACCGACCGCCGAGCCGTCCGCCAAGCCCTCCGCCAAGCCTTCCCCCTCGCCCTCGCCGTCGGCCGGCGAGGACGCGGAGAAGGCGCCCGCGCCCACGCCGTCCGCCTCCGAGAAGACCGACGAGCCCTCGGGCTCCGCGACCCCGTCGCCGTCGGCCTCCGAGGAGAGCAAGGACGACGGGAGTCTGCTGGGCGGCATCGGTGATGCGCTCGGCGGTCTCCTGGGCGGCGACGACGACAAGTCCGCGGAGCCGGCCGCTTCGCCGAGCCCGTCGCCGTCCGAGTCCGCCACCAAGGAAGCCACGCCGCAGGCGACCGGCTCCGGATCCGCCACCGACAAGGTCACCGAGCCGCTCAAGGACACCCTCGACGGTGTCAAGGACGGTGCCGACAAGGCCGGTGACAGCGTCAAGGACGGGTCCAAGACGGTCAACGACACCGTCCACGGCGCCGTGGGCGCGGCGGACAACGCGCTGCCCGGCGGCGGGCTGGACGGCAAGGACAGCGACGGCAAGAAGTCGTACCCCTGTGTCGTCGAGAACAAGCAGAAGGGCAAGGACGAGCAGACCCCCGTCACCCTGCCCGACGACCCCTGGCACCTGGAGTCCAGCGCGCTCACCCTGCGCGGTCTGAACTACGAGGGCGTCGTCAATGTCACCACCCAGAACGGGCACACCAAGCAGGCCCTGAAGTTCACCGCCGACAGCGTCGACATCGGCGATCTGCACCAGATCGTCGACGACCGGCAGTCCGGCAAGAAGTACCACGTGCAGGCGTCCGCGGGGTCCACGTCCACGATCCGCGGCGGCAAGGTGACGATGTACACCGAGCGGTTGCAGGGCAACCTCTTCGGGCTGATCCCGATCGTCTTCGACCCCGAGCATCCGCCGCCGCTCAACGTCCCGTTCGCGTACTTCACCAAGGTGAAGATCGACCAGGCGGGCCAGTTCGGCGGCAACCTCCACGTCCCGGGTCTGCACCAGTTCATGACCGGCTGAGGACGCCCCGGGCCACCGACCCGTTCGGGAGCCGCAGAAAACGGCGGTGGGCCGCCCCCTCCTGGAGGGGGCGGCCCACCGCCGTTCTGCTTACGGGCGCGTCAGGCGCGCTCGCCGCCCAGGTGGTGCACCCGGACCATGTTGGTGGTGCCGGGGACGCCGGGGGGCGAACCGGCCGTGATGAGCATGGTGTCGCCCTTGCTGTAGCGCTTGAGCTTGAGCAGCTCGGCGTCCACCAGGTCGACCATCGCGTCGGTGTTGTTGACGTGCTCCACCACGAAGCTGTCCACGCCCCAGCTCAGCGTGAGCTGGTTGCGGGTGGAGGTGTCGGTGGTGAAGGCCAGGATCGGCTGGGCCGCGCGGTAGCGGGAGAGCCGGCGGGCGGTGTCACCGGACTTGGTGAAGGCCACCAGCGCCTTGCCGTCCAGGAAGTCGGCCATCTCGCAGGCCGCCCGGGCGACCGAACCACCCTGCGTACGCGGCTTCTTGCCGGGCACCAGCGGCTGAAGGCCCTTGGACAGCAGCTCCTCCTCGGCCGCCTCGACGATCTTCGACATCGTCTTGACGGTCTCGATCGGGTACTGGCCGACCGACGACTCCGCGGAGAGCATCACCGCGTCCGCGCCGTCGAGGATGGCGTTGGCGACGTCGGAGGCCTCGGCGCGGGTCGGCCGGGAGTTGGTGATCATCGACTCCATCATCTGGGTCGCGACGATCACCGGCTTGGCGTTCCGGCGGCACAGCTCCACCAGGCGCTTCTGCACCATCGGGACCTTCTCCAGCGGGTACTCCACCGCCAGGTCACCACGGGCGACCATGACGGCGTCGAAGGCCATCACGACCTCCTCCATGTTCGCCACCGCCTGCGGCTTCTCCACCTTGGCGATGACCGGGACCCGGCGGCCCACCTCGTCCATGACGCGGTGCACGTCCTGGACGTCCTTGGCGTCCCGGACGAAGGACAGCGCGACCATGTCGCAGCCCAGCTTCAGGGCGAACTTGAGGTCCTCGACGTCCTTCTCGGACAGCGCGGGCACGTTCACCGCGGCGCCGGGCAGGTTGATGCCCTTGTGGTCGGAGATGACCCCGCCCTCGATGACGATGGTGCGCACCCGCGGACCCTCGACCTCGACGACCTGGAGGGCGACGTTGCCGTCGTTGATCAGGACCGGGTCGCCCTTGGAGACATCGCCGGGCAGGCCCTTGTACGTGGTGCCGCAGATGGTCTTGTCGCCGGGCACGTCCTCGGTGGTGATGACGAACTCATCGCCGCGCACCAGCTCCACCGGGCCGTCGGCGAAGGTCTCCAGGCGGATCTTGGGGCCCTGGAGGTCGGCCAGCACACCGACCGCGCGGCCGGTCTCCTCGGCGGCCTTGCGGAGGCGGTGGTACCGCTCCTCGTGCTCGGGCTGGGTCCCGTGGCTCATATTGAATCGGGCCACGTTCATGCCGGCCTCGATCAGCGTCTTCAGCTGGTCGTAGGAGTCGACGGCGGGGCCCAGGGTGCAGACGATTTTGGAACGGCGCATGGGCGGGATCCTATCGGTTTGTTTACGAGCGGAATATTCCAGCTGGCGGAAAGCCCAGGGATCAAGCGTTGACCAGGGCGTATGTCTGCTGAGCGATCTCCAGTTCCTCGTCCGTCGGCACCACGGCGACCGCGACGCGGGCGTACTCGGGCGAGATCAGCCGGGGCTCGCCGGAGCGTACGGCGTTGAGCGCGGCGTCCACGGCCATGCCCATCTCCTCCAGCCCGGCGATCGCGGCCTCCCGCACCGGGGCGGCGTTCTCGCCGACGCCCGCGGTAAAGGCCACCGCGTCGACCCGGCCGAGCACCGCGCTGTAGGCGCCGATGTACTTCTTCAGCCGGTGGATGTAGATGTCGAAGGCGAGCCGGGCGCGCTCGTCGCCCTCGTCGATCCGGCGCCGGATCTCCCGCATGTCGTTGTCGCCGCACAGGCCGATCAGCCCGCTCTTCTTGTTGAGCAGGACGTCCACCTCGTCCTCGTCCATCCCCGCCACCCGCTTGAGGTGGAAGGTGACCGCCGGGTCGATGTCACCGGAGCGGGTGCCCATGACCAGGCCCTCCAGCGGGGTCAGGCCCATCGAGGTGTCCACACAGCGGCCGCCCTGGACGGCGGACGCCGAGGCGCCGTTGCCCAGGTGGAGGACGATCACATTGACCTCTTCCGGCGCCTTGCCCAGCAGCTCCGCGGTCCTGCGGGAGACATAGGCGTGCGAGGTGCCGTGGAAGCCGTAGCGGCGGATGCGGTGGGCGTCGGCGGTCTCCACGTCGATGGCGTAGCGGGCCGCGTACTCCGGCATCGTGGTGTGGAAGGCGGTGTCGAAGACCGCGACCTGCGGCAGGTCGGGGCGGAGCGCCTGGGCGGTCCTGATGCCGGTGATGTTCGCCGGGTTGTGCAGCGGGGCGACCGGCACCAGCCGCTCGATCTCCTTGAGCACCGCGTCGTCGATGACGGTCGGCTGGGTGAACTTCAGCCCGCCGTGCACCACCCGGTGCCCGATCGCGGCCAGCTCGGGGGAGTCCAGGCCGAGACCGTCGGCGGCCAGCTCCGCGGCGACGGCCTTCAGCGCGGCCTCGTGGTCGGCTATCGCGCCCTCGGTCTCGCGCTTCTCACCGCCGGTGGCCAGCGGGGTGTGCGCCAGACGCGAGGTCTCCTCCCCGATCCGCTCGACGAGGCCGACGGCGAGACGCGTGCCGTCGCGCATGTCGAGCAGCTGGTACTTCACCGAGGAGGAGCCGGAGTTGAGGACGAGGACGCGGGTGGCTTTGACAGTCATGGAGGGCTTTCCGGTGGGGTGGGGCGAGTGGGCTTACGGGCTCAGGCGGTGTGTGCGGCGCCGGGCTGGGCGCCCTGTGCCTGGATCGCGGTGATGGCCACGGTGTTGACGATGTCCTGGACCAGGGCGCCGCGCGAGAGGTCGTTGACGGGCTTGCGCAGACCCTGGAGGACCGGGCCGACGGCGACCGCACCGGCCGAGCGCTGCACGGCCTTGTAGGTGTTGTTGCCGGTGTTGAGGTCGGGGAAGATCAGCACGGTGGCCTTGCCGGCCACGTCGGACTCGGGGAGCTTGGTCCGCGCGACCGCCGCGTCCACCGCGGCGTCGTACTGGATCGGGCCCTCGACCAGCAGGTCGGGGCGGAGCTCGCGGACGATCTCGGTGGCCTTGCGGACCTTGTCGACGTCCGCACCGGAGCCGGAGGTGCCGGTGGAGTACGACAGCATCGCGATCCTGGGCTCGACGCCGAACTGGGCGGCCGTGGTGGCCGACTGGATGGCGATGTCGGCCAGCTGCTCGGCGTTCGGGTCCGGGTTGACCGCGCAGTCGCCGTAGACCAGCACCCGGTCGGCCAGGCACATGAAGAAGACCGAGGAGACGATCTGGGCGTTCGGCTTGGTCTTGATGATCTCGAAGGCGGGCCGGATGGTGGCCGCGGTGGAGTGCACCGCGCCGGAGACCATGCCGTCGGCCAGGCCCTCCTGGACCATCAGCGTGCCGAAGTACGAGACATCGGCGACCACGTCGTAGGCCAGCTCATAGCTGACGCCCTTGTGGGCGCGCAGCTTCGCGTACAGCTCGGCGAACCGCTCGCGCAGCTCGGAGGTCTGCGGGTCGATGATCTGGGCGTCCGCCAGGTCGATGGCCAGGTCGGCGGCGCGCTTGCGGATCGCCTCCTCCTCGCCCAGCAGCGTCAGGTCGCAGACGTCGCGGCGCAGCAGGACGTCGGCGGCGCGCAGCACCCGCTCCTCGCCGCCCTCCGGGAGGACGACGCGGCGGCGGCCCGAGCGGGAGCGCTCGATCAGCTCGTGCTCGAACATCATCGGCGTGACCCGGCCGGAGCGGGCCACCGAGATCCGGTTGGTGAGCTCGACGGTGTCCACATGGCGCTCGAAGAGGCCCAGCGCGGTCTCCGCCTTGCGCGGTGAGGCGGCGTTCAGCTTGCCCTCGATCGCGAACAGCTCGGCGGCGGTCGGGAAGGAACCGCCCGGTACGGAGACGACCGGGGTCCCGGGCGCCAGCCGGCTCGCCAGCGCCATGATGTCGGGGCCGGGCCGCTCGTCGAGGGTGAGCAGCACACCGGCGATCGGCGGGGCGCCGGCGCTGTGCGCGGCGAGCGAGCCGATGACCAGGTCGGCGCGGTCGCCGGGGGTCACCACGAGGCAGCCTGGGGTGAGCGCCTTGAGGAACGTCGGCAGCATCGCGCCGCCGAAGACGAAGTCGCGGGCGTCCCTGGCGAGCCCGGAGTCGTCGCCGAGCAGCACCTCGGCGCCGAGGGTGTGCACGATCTGGCCGACGGTCGGCGCGGAGAGCGAGCCGTCCTCGGGGAGCGCGTAGCAGGGCACCGGCAGCCGGGCGGCGAGCCGCTCGACGACCGCCTCGCGGTGCTGGGGCGCCACCCGGTTGACGACCATGGCGACGACATCGCAGCCCAGCGAGGTGTAGGCGCGGTAGGCGTTACGGGCCTCGGCGCGTACCGACTCCGCCTCCTGGCCCTGGCCGCCGACGACGGCGATCACCGAGGCGCCGAATTCGTTGGCGAGCCGGGCGTTGAGGTTGAGCTCGGCCGGGAGGGCGGTGGCCGCGTAGTCCGAGCCGAGGACCAGGACGTACTCGTAGTCCCTGGCCACGTCGTGGAAGCGGCCGACGAGCCGGGAGACCAGCTCGTCGGTGCCGCGCTCGGCCTGGAGGGCGGCCGCCTCGTCGTAACTGAGGCCGTATACGGTGTCGGCGGGCTGGGTGAGCCGGTAGCGGGCCCGCAGCAGTTCGAACAGCCGGTCGGGTCCCTCGTGGATCAGCGGGCGGAAGACCCCCACCCGGTCGACATGGCGGGTCAGGAGCTCCATGACTCCCAGTTCGACGACCTGACGGCCGTCGCCGCGGTCGATACCGGTCACGTACACGCTGCGCGTCACGCGTGCTCTCCGATCCATTCCGTTGGTCGCAAGGTCAAAATCAGCCGTTATTGTGGGCTTGCCCCTCTTGACAATACCTGCGCGGGTGGCTAGGCCGCTCTCCCAGTTTCCCTTGTGGGGGCCGGGCGGGGACAGTAGGGGTCGGGCCCTCGTGTGCGGCCGGGGCCTGTCGGACCGTGAAACAATCGGACCGGGTCAGGGAACCGACGAGCGAGCACAGGAGACACAGCACGATGCGTATCGGAGTCCTCACCGCAGGCGGCGACTGCCCCGGCCTGAATGCTGTGATCAGGTCTGTTGTTCATCGCGCCCTCACCGGCCACGGCGACGAGGTCATCGGTTTCGAGGACGGCTTCAAGGGCCTGCTCGACGGCCGCTTCCGCAAGCTCGACCTGGAAGGCGTCAGCGGCATCCTCGCCCGCGGCGGCACCATCCTCGGCTCCTCCCGGCTGGAGCGGGCCCGGCTCCAGCAGGCCTGCGAGGACGCCAAGGACCACTCCAAGGACTACGGCATCGACGTCCTCATCCCGATCGGCGGCGAGGGCACCCTCACCGCCGCCCGGATGCTGTCGGACGCCGGGCTGCCGGTCGTCGGCGTCCCCAAGACCATCGACAACGACATCTCCTCCACCGACCGCACCTTCGGCTTCGACACCGCCGTCGGCGTGGCGACCGAGGCGATCGACCGCCTCAAGACCACCGCCGAGTCGCACCAGCGCGTGATGGTCGTCGAGGTGATGGGCCGGCACGCCGGCTGGATCGCGCTGGAGTCCGGGATGGCCGGCGGCGCCCACGGCATCTGTCTGCCGGAGCGCGGGTTCGACGTCAACGACCTGGTCACGATGGTCGAGGAGCGGTTCGCCCGGGGCAAGAAGTTCGCCGTGATCTGCGTCGCCGAGGGTGCCCACCCGGCCCCCGGCACCATGGACTACAAGAAGGGCGCCATCGACCAGTACGGGCACGAGCGGTTCTCCGGCATCGGCACCGCGCTCGCCCACGAACTGGAGAAGCGCCTCGGCAAGGAGGCCCGCCCGGTCATCCTCGGCCACGTCCAGCGCGGCGGCACCCCCACCGCCTACGACCGGGTGCTCGCCACCCGCTTCGGCTGGCACGCCGTCGAGGCCGCGCACCGCGGCGACTTCGGCAAGATGACCGCGCTGCGCGGCACCGACATCACGATGGTGCCGCTGGCCGAGGCGGTCACCGAGCTCAAGACCGTGCCCGCCTGGCGGATGGACGAGGCCGAGTCGGTCTTCTGACCCTCCGCACCCCTGCACGCACACGACGGCGGCGCGCCTCCCCTCGGCCGAGGGCAGGCGCGCCGCCGTTTGCGCGCTCCGTGTCACTGGGAGCCGATGGCCTCCAGCATGTTCAGCCGGGCCGCGCGGCGGGCCGGCCACACCGCCGCCAGCACGCCCACCACCAGCGAGATCAGCAGGAACAGCCCGAGCCTGCCCCAGGGCAGGACCATTTCGTACGTCGGGAACGACGAGCCGACGAGGCTGCCGCCGGCCCAGGCCAGGAAGATCCCCACCCCGATGCCGAGCACCGCGCCGAAGAGCGAGATGACCACCGACTCCAGGCGCACCATCTGCTTGATGCCGCTGCGCGCCAGTCCGATGGCCCGCAGCATCCCGATCTCCCGGGTCCGCTCGAACACCGACATCGCCAGGGTGTTGACCACGCCGACCACCGCGATGATGACGGCCATGCCCAGCAGCCCGTAGACCATGTTCACGATGGTGTCGATCTGCCCGGCGGCCTCCTTGCGCATGTCGTCACGGTTCTCGATCTTCAGCAGCGGGCTGTCGTCGAGCGCGTGGCGGATGTCCTTGGCCAGCGCGGGGGAGGCGCCGTCGGCGGACTTCACCAGCAGTTTCTCGTTCTTGAGGCGCGACAGGTGTGGGTCGACCAGCGAGACGTCACCGAAGGCGTCGCCCAGCACCTCGTTGTCCGCGTAGACGGCCGCGATCTTCAGCCGGGCCTTCTTCTTGTCGTCGAACTCCACGGTCGCCGTGTCTCCGGCATGCCAGCCGCGCCGCTTGGCCTCGTCCTGCGAGACGGCCACCCCGCCGGCCCGCACATCGGCCAACGAGCCCTCCCGGAAGGTGAGTTGGGTGACCTTGTCGATCTGTGTGAGGTCGGTGCCCTGGAGGAAGCCGTAGTCGCCGTCGGTGGTGCCGTAAGTGGTGCCGCGCAGCGGCGCCATCGCCTGTACGCCCGGGACCTTCGCCACCTTCTTCGACAGCTCGGCGTCCAGCCCCACAAAGGTCGAGGTCTCGATCTGGTAGTCGGCCTTCAGCCCGACGCCCGCCATCTTGTCCATGCCCAGCTGCGCCGAGTGCCCGACGACCGTCATCCCGGTGATCAGGGTGAGACCGATCATCAGCGCCGACGCGGTGGCCGCCGTACGGCGCGGATTGCGCAGCGCGTTCTCCTTGGCCAGCTTGCCGCCGACACCGAACAGCCGGGTGGTGACCAGGCCCGCCAGTGAGACCAGCGGACGGGACAGCAGCGGGGCCAGAACGATCACGCCGGTCAGCGTCAGCGCCGAACCCAGCATCGCGATCGGCAGGTTGTCACCGTTGTCGAGGGTCGATATCCAGAGCATCACCGCGACGCCCGGCAGGGTGATCAACGCGCCGATGATGTTGCGGACGACCAGGCTGCGCAGCTTGGGCGGCGCCTCCACCGAGCTCAGCGCCTCCACCGGCGCGATCTTCGCCGCCTTGCGGGACGGCAGCCAGGCGGCCAGGACGGTCACCACGACGCCCACGCCCAGCGCGGAGAGCACCGCGGCCGGGCTGATGATCAGCGGCCCGTCCGGGAAGCCCACCCCGTTGGCGTTCAGCACCGCCCGCAGTACCACCGCGAGACCGGTTCCCAGCGCGAAGCCGACGACCGAGGAGATCAGCCCCAGCAGCCCCGCCTCGGCGAGCACCGAGCGGACGACCTGCCGGCGCGAGGCGCCGACCGCGCGCAGCAGTGCGATCTCCCGGCTGCGCTGGGAGATCAGCATGGTGAAGGTATTGGCGATGATGAACACCCCGACGAACAGGGCGATCCCGGCGAAGGTCAGCAGGGTCTTGCTCAGCGCGCGGTTCTGCTCGGCGATCATCCGGGACTGCTGGGCGGCCAGCTCGGCACCGCTGGTCGCCTCCGCGCGCTTCGCCGGCAGCACCTCGCGGACCTTCGCGGTCAGTGCCCGCTCGTCGGTGCCGGGCGTGGCGGTCACGATCAGCTCGTCGAACTGGCCGGGGTGCAGATACAGCTTCTGCGCGGTGGCGGTGTCGAACAGCGCCAGGCTGCCGCCCGCGGTCACCTGCGGGTCGTCGCTGGCCACGATGCCGACCAGCTTCTTCTTCAGCACCGGCCCGTCGGTGGCGAACCGCACGGTGTCGCCGAGCGAGACGCCGGCCGCCTTCGCGGTGGACTCGGCCAGCGCCATCTCGCCGTCGTTCGCCGGGCCGCGGCCCTGGACGAGCGGATAGCGGCTGTCCTTGCCGTCCTTGCCCGGCTGGTAGTTGACGGCGCGGTTCTGCCAGCCGTTGCCGACCGGCTGGTCGTCGCGGCCGGCGAGGGTGGCCGTGCCGGTGACGTTCGAGCGTACGGAGGCCACGCCCGGCAGGGCACGGATCCGGTCCGCGAGCTTGTCGTCGAGGGCGGTGGCCCGCTTGCCGTCCTTGCCGGCGCCGACGACGTCGGGGGCATCGGGGCCCGAGTCGGCGGCCTGGACGGAGACGGCCACGTCCTTGAGGTTCTTGGCGGAGGCGTTCTTGACGGCCTCGCCGACGGTGTCGCTGAAGATGAGGGTGCCGGCGACGAACGCGACGCCGAGCAGTACCGCGAGCGCGGTCATCA
The DNA here is from genome assembly GCF_055575375.1 of Streptomyces sp. NPDC034111. NCBI lineage: Bacteria > Bacillati > Actinomycetota > Actinomycetes > Kitasatosporales > Streptomycetaceae > Streptomyces > Streptomyces sp. NPDC034111. The sequence goes on from NZ_JBVIST010000007.1 coordinate 325,438, forward strand.
TCAAGCGGGCTTTGTGCGCAAGCACGTTGCGCAAGGCAGTACGCAGCATGGTGGTGGTGTCAGTCCTGGGTCCGGTGCTCGGGATACGGAAGGGGGCGCCCTGGGCGCCGCGGGCGGGACGAGCCGCGTCAGCTGGTACGGCCCTTGGAGTCGAACAGCCGCATCCGGTCCAGGACGGCGTCCGCGGTCGGCTCGTGGAGCTCCTCGACGATCCGGCCGTCCGCGAGGAAGACCACCCGGTCCGCGTAGCCGGCCGCGACCGGGTCATGGGTGACCATCACCACCGTCTGGCCCATCGCCTGCACCGACTCCCGCAGGAAGCCCAGCACTTCGGCGCCGGAGCGGGAGTCGAGGTTGCCGGTCGGCTCGTCCGCGAAGATGATCTCCGGCTGGGCGGCCAGGGCCCGGGCGACCGCGACCCGCTGCTGCTGGCCGCCGGAGAGCTGCGCCGGCCGGTGGGCAAGGCGTTCGGACAGCCCGACGGTCTCGATGACCGCGCTGATCCACTCCTGGTCGGGCTTACGGCCGGCGATGTCCATCGGCAGGGTGATGTTCTCCAGCGCGGAGAGCGTCGGCAGCAGGTTGAACGCCTGGAAGATGAAGCCGATCTTGTCCCGGCGCAGCCGGGTCAGCTGCTTGTCGTTGAGCGAGGCCAGTTCCACGTCGCCGATCCGGGCCGAACCGGACGAGATCGCGTCCAGGCCCGCCATGCAGTGCATCAGCGTCGACTTGCCGGAGCCGGACGGGCCCATGATCGCGGTGAACCGGGCCCTGCCGAACTCGACCGAGACCGAGTCCAGTGCGACGACCCGGGTCTCGCCCTGGCCGTAGACCTTGCTCAGATCCGTTGCCCGGGCGGCGACGGCGGTGGCGGCGCGGGTGGATGCGGGGGAGCCGGGAAAGCCCGGGAAAGCGGCCGCGTGGGACACGGGGACTCCTGGAGAAGGGACGGAAGAGGAAGAATTTCGACGTCCTTATTCTCGAATGCGCAGGTCAGCCCGGTCCTCACCCGCAGGGACCGAAAGCCGGACCGGCCGGAAGTGCCATCACCGCCCACCGCGTCATTCTCTGGACGGACGCTCCTCCGACCTGGGGCCGACGGGACCGGTCAGGGTGCCGGGGCCCTGGAGAGGGCTCTTCCCGGCGTGAACAACGCTCCGGGTCAATACTTCTAGTGGCCGGTCCGCGCCCAGAACTCCGCCAGGATGCCGTCGAGAAAGGCGCGCCCCGCCTCGCCGGACTCCTCGGTGCCGTCCCCGCCGCCCCAGTTGAGCGTAGCCGTCATGGCCGCCTGATAGTCGGCGTGCAGCTGCGCAAGGACGTCCTGGATCTGCTCCTTGGGCAGCGGTACGAGCTTGCCCACCGGGCGCACATAGGCCTGCCAGCGGGTGGTGGCGGCGCTGGTCAGCAGCTCGGTCAGCCTGCCGTCCCGGCCGGTGAAGCGGAGCAGCGCGGGCAGGGGCAGATCCAGGGTCTCGGCGAGCGCCGCGGCCTGCCGGTCGTTGCCGCTCCACTTCCCGCCGGCCTCCAGCCGCTCGTACGCGCTCTGGTCCATGCCGATGGCCAGCGCGAGCGCGTCCGGGGCGAGGCCGAGCGCGAGGCGGTATTCGCGCAGGGTGTCCGGTGCGCCCAGCAGGTCCCCGGGTGCGCACCACAGGGCGCCGGCCAGTGCGGTCAGTTCGGCCTGCGCCGGGGCGGATTCGCCCAATTCCCAGGACGTCACCGTTGCCGGCGCTATACGTATTCCGAAAGCGGCCCATATTCCATAGGCGACATGGGCAGGGGTCATGCCGAGGGCTTCGCGACAACGGCGGGCGGCCTCGGCATTGAAGGGGGGCCTGCGCGGCTCCCGGGCTTGCGTGTTCACCGGCACACGGTAGGTGACGGGGTGGCTTCGCACCTATTGTGCGGATATCCAAGGTGCAAGGTCGTAGGAACCTACCAGTGGGCCGGTTTTCCGCGGAGATCGGGGGCGGCACCCCCTAGCCCTTCACCGCACCGCCCAGCGCAAAGCCGCCGCCCAGTCGCCTCGAAATGAGCAGGTACAGGAGGACGACCGGTGTCGAATAGAGGAGGGAAAATGCCGAGAGTTCACCGAAGGCGATGGCGCCGTAATTGCCGAAGAAAGTGAAAATGCTGACCGAGGCGGGCAGTTGCTCCGGAGAGAGCAGCAGCATGAAGGGCACAAAGAAATTGCCCCACATCATGATGAAGGTATAGATCGCGACGACCGCGACGCCCGGCCCCATCAGCGGCAGGATCACCCGCAGCAGGGTCTGCGGCCAGGAGGCGCCGTCCGTCCAGGCCGCCTCCTCCAGCACCCTCGGCACACCGTCCATGAAGTTCTTCATCAGCCAGATGGCGAACGGGAGTTGGGCGGCGGCCAGGAACAGTGCCGTGCCGTACCGGGTGTCGATCAGATTGACCTGCACGAACAGCCCGTAGACCGGGACCATCACCGCGGTGATCGGCAGACAGGTCGAGAACAGGACCGTCAGCAGGTACGGGCGGGCGAAGCGCGAGCGGTAGCGGGAGAGCGGATAGGCGGCCAGCGCCGCGCAGACCACCGTGAGCAGGGTGGCGCCGCCGCAGATCAGCAGGCTGTTGAGCATCGGGGTGAAGGTGATCTCGTCGGTCAGCACCGCCGAGAAGTTCGCCGTCGTCGCGGACTTCGGCAGCCGCACCCGCAGCGTCGCCTCCGCGTCCAGCGACGACAGCACCAGCCAGACCAGCGGAACCGCGAACGCCACCGCGGCGGCCAGCAGCCCGGCATCGGCGGCCAGCCGGCGGAGGACCTGGCGGCGCCCCCTGCGCGGAGCGGGCCGGAGAGCTCGGGGGAGGGGGCGCGGCACGGCTCAGACCTCCTCGCGCATCAGGCGCAGATACACGGCCGAGAACAACGCGCCCACCAGCAGCAACAGCAGCGCCACCGCGGTGCCGTAGCCGATCAGCGACTTCATGAAGGCCTGGTCGTACATGAACACCGGCAGCGTCTGACTGCGGTTGCCCGGACCGCCCCGGGTCATCGCCCAGATCAGCCCGAAGACGGAGAGCGTCTGGAGGGTGTTGAGCATCAGATTGGTGCCGATCGAGCGGCGGATCATCGGCAGGGTGATGTGCCACAGCCGCCGCAGCCCGCCCGCCCCGTCCACCGCGGCGGACTCGGTGACCTCCTGGGGTATCCCGGAGAGCGCCGCGGAGTAGATCAGCATCGAGAACGCCGTGCCACGCCAGACGTTGGCGAACGACACGGCCAGCACGGGCAGTGTGAACAGCCAGTTCTGGGCGGGCAGATGGAGCCACCCCAGCAGCGCGTTGAGGGTGCCGCGCCGCTCGAAGAAGGTGTAGAGCAGAAAGCCCGCGACGATCTCCGGGAGCACCCAGGCGGTGATCACCATGGCTCCGGTCAGCGACCGTACGGGCCGCGAGGCGCGCCGCATCAGAGCGGCCAGCGCAAGACCCAGGGTGTTCTGCCCGAGGATCGAGGAGACCACGGTGAAGACCAGGGTGAGCACCACCGCATTGCGGAAGGCCGGGTCGGCGAAGGCGCGTTGGAAGTTGGCCAGGCCGACGAAGGACGCCGACTCCTGGCCGGTCAGCTGGGTGTCGGTGAAGGCGATGGAGACGCAGTAGCCGATCGGTCCTGCGAGGAAGACCAGCAGCAGGACGGTGGCCGGGACGAGCGGGAGCCAGCGCAGCAGCCGCGTACGGGCCGGGGCGGTGCGCGGGGCGCGGGTGACGGCGGTGGCCCGGCCTGCGGTGCCGGCCGTCATGGCTTGGCGACCGTACGGCCGTCCACGAGGGACTTCAGCGCCTCGTCGTAGTCCTCGGCCGCTTTCCCGGGTGCGGAGTCGCCGGCGGTGACCGCCTCCATCGCCTCACCGATCGCCGCGGCGACCTTCGGGTACGCGGGCAGCGCCGGCCGGTACCGGCTGACCTTGACCAGCCCGGTGAAGAAGCCGATACCGGGCACGGACCTCAGATAGCGGGGGTCGGCCGCGACGTCCTTGCGGACCGCGATCTGGGCGCCCCGTACGCACCACTCCAGGGCGTTCGCCTTCGACTGGAAGGTCTCGATCAACTTCCAGGCAAGCTCGGGCTGTTGGGCCTGCCGGGGCACCGACCAGGTCCAGCCGCCGGCCAGGCTGACCTTTCCGGGCGGTGCACCGTGCTGGGTGGGGAACGGCGTCTGGCCCAGCGTCGTCGACCACTCCGGCCAGGGGTTGCCGCCGCCGGTCTTCTGCCACTGCTGGCCCAGCCAGGAGCCGTCGAGGTCGATCGCCAGCTTCTCCTCCGGCAGCAGCTCGGCGGCCACATTGGTCTGGATGTTGGGGCTGAGGGCATCGGAGACGTCGGGCCCCAGCTTCTCCTCGTAGACCGTGTCGATGAAGGCCAGACTGTCCTTGAAGCCCTTGGTGCCGGTGACCCACCTCTTGCTTCCCGGGTCGTAGAGCTGATTCTCGCCGGTGCCGTACAGCAGCATCTCGAAGCCCTGCATCACGGCGGCCTCGCCCGCGCCCTTGCCGGTGAAGACGTTCAGTGGGATGACGCCGGGCACCTTGCGCTTGATCGTCCGGGCGGCGTCCAGCACCTCGTCCCAGTTCTTGGGCCGCCAGTCGGCCGGCAGCCCGGCCTTCTTGAAGATCTTCTTGTTGAACCACAGCCCGCGGGTGTCCGTACCGTCCGGGACGCCGTAGGTCTTCCCGTCCTGCCCCCTGGCCGCGGCCTTCGCGGCCGGCTCGAACTGCCGCCAGTCCTCCCAGGTGTCGACATGGGCGTCCAGCGGCCGTAACAGCCCCGCCTTGATGTCGGAGTTGACCAGGAAGGTGTCCTCGTAGACCAGGTCCGGTGCGGTCCTGGGGGAGCGCATCATCTGCTGGATCTTGGTGTAGTAGTCGTTCTCCGACGCCTGGATCGGGATCAGCCGGACCTTCTTGCCGGGGTTGTTCTTCTCGAACTCCTTCGCCACCAGGCGGATGTAGTCGTCGCGGACGGTGACCTTGGCGTTGGTGTCCTTGATGAAGGCGACCTTGACGGTGTTCTTCTCGCTCCCTGACCCGCTGCCGCAGGCGGTGAGCGTACCGGCGGCCACGACGGTGGCGGTGAGCAGAATCAGCGGGGCGGTGGGGCGCACGGCACTACCTCCGGCTACGGACCACGGTCAATCAACCACGGCGTACTGCCTGCTGAAAGTAAGTCACCGGTCACACCGGGTCAATGGCCCGACCAGCGGTAGCGCAATTCGGGGCGTCCGACCTGGCCGTACTGCGGGGCGCGGACGGCCCGGCCGCTCTCCACGAGGTGTTCGAGGTAGCGCCGCGCGGTGATCCGGGAGATGCCCACATCGGCGGCCGCCTCGGCCGCCGTCAGGCCCCGCTCGGCGGCCCGCAGCACCTCGGTCACCGCGCGCAGGGTCGCCGCGGTCAGCCCCTTGGGCAGGGCGGCCGGGCGCGGTGCGCGCAGGGCCGCGATCGCCCGGTCGACCTCGTCCTGGCCGCTGGCCTCCCCGGTGGTGGCGCGGAACTCGGCGTAACGGGTGAGGCGGTCGCGCAGCGTGGAGAAGGTGAACGGCTTCAGCACGTACTGCACCACACCGAGCGAGACGCCCTCGCGCACCATCGTCAGATCGCGGGCCGAGGTGACCGCGATGATGTCGGCGGTGTGGCCGGCCGCGCGCAGCGTCCGTACCAGCGCCAGCCCGTGGCCGTCGGGCAGATAGAGGTCGAGCAGCAGCAGATCGACGGCGTGCTGGTCGAGGTGGCGGCGGGCGTCGCCCATCGAGTGCACGGTGCCGGAGACGGTGAAGCCGGGCATCCGTCCCACGTACAGGGCGTGCGCGGCGGCGGCCACCGGGTCGTCCTCGACGACCAGGACCCGGATGTCGGAGGGTCTCACCGGGCACATCCTCTCGTGGCCGGGCGTCTGTCGCCCGTCGGCCCGCTCATGCCGTCGCCCCCGTCCGCAGCGGCAGCCGTACGGTGAAGCGTGCGCCGCCCTCCGGTGCCCGGTCCAGCGTGACGGTGCCGCCGTTGCGCCGTACGGCCTGCTGGACCAGGGCCAGCCCCAGGCCGTGGCCATGGGCGGTGGGGGACTGTTTGGTGGTCCAGCCGCGCCGGAAGATCTCCTCGGCGGCGTCCGCGGCCACCCCCGGCCCGTTGTCCGCCACCCGCAGCAGCAGTTCGCCGCCGGCCGCCCGCGCGGTGACCCGTACCCGCGGCGGCTCGGCGGCGCCGTGCTCCTCGGTGGGGGCCGCGGCCTCGATGGCGTTGTCGAGGAGGTTGCCCAGCACCGTCACCAGATCGCGGGCCGGCAGACCGGGCGGCAGCAGTCCGTCGTCGATCCGGCTGTCGGGCGTCAGGGTCAGCTCGACCCCGCGCTCATTGGCCTGGGCGGCCTTGCCCAGCAGCAGCGCGGCGAGCACCGGCTCGGCGACCGCACCGACGACCTGGTCGGTCAGCGCCTGCGCCAGCTCCAGCTCCGCGGTGGCGAACTCCACGGCCTCCTCGGCCCGCCCCAGCTCGATCAGCGAGACGACCGTGTGCAGCCGGTTGGCGGCCTCGTGGGCCTGCGAGCGCAGCGCCTCGGCGAAGCCACGTACCGAGTCCAACTCGCCGGACAGCGCCTGGAGTTCGGTGTGGTCGCGCAGGGTGACCACGCTGCCGCGCTGTTCGCCGCCGGAGACCGGGGCGGAGTTGACGACCAGCACCCGCTCGCCGGTCAGATGCAGCTCGTCGACCCGCGGGCCGGGCGCCAGCAGCGCCTCGGTCAGCGCCTCGGGCAGCCCCAGTCCGGCGACCGGCCGGCCCACCGCGTCCTCGGACAGCCCCAGCAGCTCCCGCCCGCCGTCGTTGATCAGGGCGACCCTGCGCTGTCCGTCGAGCATCAGCAACCCCTCGCGTACCGCGTGCAGCGCGGCCTGGTGGTAGTCGTGCATCCTGCTGAGCTCCTGGGCGTTCATCCCGTGGGTGTGCCGCCGCAGCCGGGCGTTGACGACGTATGTGCCCGCGCCGCCGAGGGCCAGCGCCGCCGCGGCCACCCCGGCCAGCGACAGCACCTGGTCGCGCAGCTGCTCGCTGATGGTCTTGATGGTGATCCCGGAGCTGACCAGCGCGGTGATCCGGCCGCCGCGCTGTGGGTCGTGGACCGGGGCGACCACCCGTACGGACGGGCCGAGTACGCCCATATGGGTCTCGGGGAAGATCTTGCCGCGCAGCGCCGGGCCGGTGTGCCCGAGGTACTTCTTGCCGATCGCGGACGGCTCCGGGTGCGTCCAGCGGGTCCCGTTCGGGGCCATCACCACCACGAAGTCGACGCCCGCATCGCGCCGCAGCCGCTCGGCGTACGGCTGGAGCACGGCGGTGGGGTCCGGGGTGCGGGCCGCCGCCACGACGGCGGGGGAGTCGGCGACGGCGGTGGCCGCCGCGGTCGCCTGCCGCCGGGCGGTCTCCTCCGCCTGCCGGCCGGCACTGACGTACGCGAAGACTGCGCAGCCCACGACGACCGCCGCCACCAGCACCGCCTGCATGGCGAAGAGCTGGCCGGCGAGGCTGCGGGGGCCGCGCAGCCGGCCGGGCCACCGGGGCCCGCGGGGTCGGGGGAGTCGCATACAGAACAGTCTGCACGGTCAGCTTTTGCGTGAACGAAATGAACGTAAGGGTGACGTGCGCCACAGCGGCGTGCATAGTCGCCGGGACTTGTTGTGCGGGCGAGCCGCAGATCAGCGCACAACCGTAGACCCGAGGAGGCAGCCGTGGCTGCACAGACCCCGCCGCGTGGGGGCACCACCGGCGCGACCGCGCCACCGAAGCGGGACCGGACCCACTTCCTCTACATCGCCGTCATCGGGGCGGTGCTGCTCGGCATCATCGTGGGCTTCGCGGCCCCCGGTGTGGCCGTCCAGCTCAAGCCGCTCGGCACCGGGTTCGTGAACCTGATCAAGATGATGATTTCGCCGGTCATCTTCTGCACGATCGTGCTGGGCGTCGGCTCGGTCCGTAAGGCGGCCAAGGTCGGCGCGGTGGGCGGACTGGCCCTCGGCTACTTCATGGTGATGTCCACCGTCGCACTCGCCATCGGCCTGGTCGTCGGCAACCTCCTGGAGCCCGGTTCCGGGCTGCATGTGACCGAGGCCGTACGGCACGCGGGCCACGCCCAGACCTCGGGCGGCGGCGAATCGCTGCCCGAGTTCCTGCTCGGCATGATCCCCACCACCCTGGTGTCCGCCTTCACCCAGGGCGAGGTGCTCCAGACGCTGCTGGTGGCGCTGCTGGTCGGCTTCGGCCTCCAGGCGCTGGGCGCGTCGGGCGAGCCGGTGCTGCGCGGCGTCGGGCATCTCCAGAAGCTGGTCTTCCGGGTGCTCGCCATGATCATGTGGGTGGCGCCGGTGGGTGCCTTCGGCGCGATCGCCGCGGTGGTCGGTGAGACCGGCCTGGACGCGCTGAAGTCGCTGGCCATCATCATGGTCGGCTTCTACACGACCTGTCTGCTGTTCGTGTTCGTGGTGCTCGGCGCGCTGCTCCGGCTGGTCGCCGGGATCAACATCTTCACGCTGCTGAAGTACCTCGGCCGCGAGTTCCTGCTGATCCTGTCGACCTCCTCCTCGGAGTCGGCGCTGCCCCGCCTGATCGCCAAGATGGAGCACCTGGGTGTCAGCAAGCCGGTGGCCGGCATCACCGTGCCGACCGGCTACAGCTTCAACCTCGACGGCACCGCCATCTACCTGACGATGTCCTCGCTGTTCGTGGCCGAGGCGATGGGCAAGCCGCTCTCGCTCGGCCAGCAGATCTCGCTGCTGGTCTTCATGATCATCGCGTCGAAGGGTGCGGCGGGCGTCACCGGCGCCGGACTGGCGACGCTCGCCGGCGGTCTCCAGTCGCACCGCCCCGAACTCGTCGACGGCGTCGGCCTGATCGTCGGCATCGACCGCTTCATGAGCGAGGCGCGCGCCCTGACCAACTTCGCGGGCAACGCGGTGGCCACGGTCCTGATCGGCACCTGGACCAAGGAGATCGACAAGCCCCGGGCGGCCGAGGTGCTGGCCGGCCGGATCCCGTTCGACGAGAAGACGCTCAACGCCGACGGTCACGGTGCGCCCGAGGACGCTCCGGACGGGCCGCCGGCCGCCAAGGTCGTGGGACCGCGCGACGGCGGTACGGCGAAGGAGTCCGCCTCGGCCTGAACCTGCCGCGCAGGAGGGGAGAGGGGGCGGGTGCCGGATCCGGCACCCGCCCCTTCGGCGTACCCCGGCGGGTACCGGGGGCGACGGCGACCGCCCGTGCGGGGGCTCAGGCCGGCCGCAGCCAGAGGGTCGCCAGCGGGGGGAGGACGGTGGAGACGGAGCAGCTGCGGCCGTTCCAGGGGGTGCGTTCGGCCTTCAGGGGGCCGGGGTTGGCGACGCCGCTGCCGCCGTAGTGCGGCGCGTCGGTGTTGAGGACCTCACGCCAGGCGGGGACGTCCTCGGGGACGCCGAGCCGGTAGGCGTGGCGTACGACGGGGGAGAAGTTGGTGACCGAGATCAGCGGGGAGCCGTCGGCGGCGAAGCGCAGAAAGGAGAAGACATTGTCCTCGCCGGCATCGCCGTCGATCCAGCGGAAGCCGACCGGGTCGGTGTCACGTTCCCACAGGGCGGGGAGGGCGGCGTAATGGCGGTTCAGGTCGCGGACGAGGTCGCGTACGCCGCGGTGGTCGGGCTCCGCGTCGTAGGACGGGTCGAGCAGCCACCAGTCCGGGCCGTGGCTCTCCGCCCACTCCGCGCCCTGGGCGAACTCCTGCCCCATGAAGAGGAGTTGCTTGCCCGGATGGGCCCACATGAAGCCCAGGTAGGCCCGGTGGTTGGCGCGCTGCTGCCACCAGTCGCCGGGCATCTTCGACACCAGCGCCCGCTTGCCGTGCACCACCTCGTCATGGGAGATCGGCAGGACGTAGTTCTCCGAGTAGGCGTAGATCATCGAGAAGGTCATCTCGCCGTGGTGGTACTTGCGGTGCACCGGCTCCTTGGAGACATAGCCGAGGGAGTCGTGCATCCAGCCCATGTTCCACTTCAGCCCGAAGCCCAGCCCGCCGAAGCCGCCGGGCCCGACGTGGTGCGTGGCGCGGGTGACGCCGTCCCAGGCGGTGGACTCCTCGGCGATGGTGACGACGCCCGGGCAGCGGCGGTAGACCGTCGCGTTCATCTCCTGGAGGAAGGCGACCGCGTCCAGGTTCTCCCGTCCGCCGTTGACGTTCGGGGTCCAGTTGCCGTCCTCGCGCGAGTAGTCGAGGTAGAGCATCGAGGCGACGGCGTCCACCCGCAGCCCGTCGATATGGAACTCCTCGCACCAGTACACGGCGTTGGCGACGAGGAAGTTACGGACCTCGGTGCGGCCGTAGTCGAACTCCAGGGTGCCCCAGTCCGGGTGCGCGGCCCGTGCCGGGTCCTGTGGCTCGTAGAGCGGGCGGCCGTCGAACTCCGCCAGCGCCCAGTCGTCGCGCGGGAAGTGCGCCGGCACCCAGTCCATCAGGACGCCGATCCCGGCCCGGTGCAGCGCGTCGATCAGGAACTTGAAGTCGTCCGGGGTGCCCATCCTGGCCGTGGGCGCGTAGAAACCGGTCACCTGGTAGCCCCAGGACCCGCCGAAGGGGTGCTCGGCGACCGGCATGAACTCGACGTGGGTGAACCCCAGATCCTTGACGTAGCCGGGGAGTTGAGCGGCCAGCTGGCGGTAGGTGAGTCCGGGACGCCAGGACGGCAGGTGCACCTCGTAGACCGAGAACGGCGCCTCGTGCACCGGCCGCTCGCCGCGCCGGGCCATCCACGCGGCGTCCTGCCAGCGGTGGTGCGACTCCGCCACGACCGAGGCATTGGCGGGCGGGCACTCGGTCCGCCGGGCCATCGGGTCGGCGCGTACGGTCTTCGACCCGTCCGGCCGGGTGATCTCGAACTTGTACAGCTCGCCCTCGCCGATGCCGGGGAGGAACAGCTCCCAGACACCGGAGGAGCCCAGCGACCGCATCGGGAAGCCGGTGCCGTCCCAGTAGTTGAAGTTGCCGACGACCCGGACCCCCTGGGCGTTGGGCGCCCAGACCGTGAAGCGGGTACCGGTCACGCCCTGGTGGTCCATGGGCCGCGCGCCGAGCGCCTGCCACAGCTGCTCGTGCCGGCCCTCGCCGAACAGATGCAGATCCAGCTCGCCGAGGGCCGGCAGGAAGCGGTAGGGGTCGTGCACGGTCACGGTGCTGTCGCCGTAGTCGACCAGCAGCTCGTACTCCGGAACGGTGCGCAGCGGCAGCACCCCGGCGAACAGCCCGTCGCCCTCCGACGGCAGCTCGGCACGCAGGCCCTTGCCGAGGACGGTCACGCTCCGCGCGAAGGGCCGCAGGGCCCGGATGAGCAGCCCGCCGCGTACGGGGTGCGCGCCGAGCAGCGCATGCGGGTCGTGGTGCGCACCGCCGAGCAGCCGTCCGCGGTCCTCGTCGGACAGCGGTTCGGCGGGCCGCACCCCACGCCCCGCGGACGCCGGCATCGTGGCGCGCGGGCGGGCGTCAGCGGACTCCTGGGGAGCGGACGGCGGCACGGCGGGGGTGCGGAAGGTCTCGGGGACGGGGTGGCGGTGGGACGGCGGAGATCCGGAGGGGGACGGCGAAGCCGTTCCGGACGGGGTGGTGGCGGGCGACGGGCGGGATGTCACGACTGGGGTCTCCTCGGGGCGGGATCCTGCGGCGCTTCGGGCGGGTCGGTGCTGCGGGGGTTCGGCCGGTCCGCTCACCCCCGGCCGTCGGACCCGGCGGAGCGGGCCGGGCCGGCTCCGTCCATGCGCGCGGCCGGCTCCCCGCCCGCCGCCAGCCGGCGGATGGCGGCCATCGGGACGGACAGCCAGTCGGGCCGGTGCCGGGCCTCGTACAGCACCTCGTAGACGGCCTTGTCGGTCTCGTATGCGCGCATCAGTTCGGGCGCGGAGCGCGGATCGAGCCCGCCGGCCTCGGCGTACCCCAGGCAGTAGGCGGCCCGGGTCCGCCGCGCCCAGTCCACCGCCCAGGGGTCCCCGCCGGCCGGCCCGCTGCGGGCGGCGTAGTCGAAGGAGCGCAGCATCGCCGCGACATCGCGCACGGCCGGCTGAAGCCGCCGCCGCTCGGCCAGCGGGCGGGCCGGTTCCCCCTCGAAGTCGATCAGCGACCAGCGGCCCTCCTCGGCGGAGCGCAGCGTCTGCCCCAGGTGCAGATCGCCGTGGATGCGCTGGGCGGCCCAGCTGCGGCCGTCGTGGCCCATCGCGGCCAGCGCGTCGAAGGCGGTGCGCAGCCGTGCGCGGTAGGGCTGGAGTACGGGCACGGCGCGGGCGGTGGCCTCCAGCCGCTCGTTCATCTGAGCGGCGATCACATCCAGCTGCGGGCGGCGCAGCTCGGTGGTCGGCAGCGCCTGGGCGAGCGCGGTGTGCACCTCCGCGGTGGCGTGCCCGAGCGCCCGCGCCGAGCCGGTGAAGTCGGCGCGTACCGCCAGCGCATTGAGCGCCAGCTGCCAGCCGTCCGCCGAGCCCGGCAGAAACGGCTGGAGCACGCCGAGCGTGGTGGCCTCACCGCTCTCGTCGGCGGCCGCCGACTCGAACCACGCGGCGGGCGCGGGCACCCGCGCACAGTGGGCGTTCGCCAGTGCCCGCGGCAGCTCCAGATCCGGGTTGACGCCCGGTTCGATCCGCCGGAAGACCTTCAGGATGAACGTATCGCCAAAGACGATCGAGGAGTTGGACTGCTCGACGGCGATCGGCCGGGCCGGCAGCCCGGGCGGGATGTCCACCCCCGGTTCCCGGCAGAAGCGCAGACCCCCGAGCCGTCCCGGCACCCGCAGCCGCTCCAGCAGCAGCCCGCACAGCCGGTTGTCGAGCAGCGCGTCATAGACCGAACGGCCCCGCAGCGGACCGCCGCCCGGACGGCCGATCACCGCCCGCGCCAGCTGCGGCGGCGGCGCCGGATGTACCCCCAGCAGCAGTTGGTAGGAGTCCCCGCCGGCCGGCGTACGGCTCGGCGGCGCGCTCTGCTGGGCGCGTACGAGCATATGGAGCAGGCCGGGAGCGGTGCCGTCGCCGGTGCACGGCAGCAGCTCGGTGGCCGAGAGCAGGGTGAAGCCGGTGATCAGCCGTCCCTTGCCGGCGAACCAGCGCTGGCGGGGCACCCATTCCGCGAGCAGGGGCACCAGTGAGGACAGCAGGTCGGGTGCGGTGACGAGCGGGCGGCGGTCAGGGCTGTAGCGGGTGGCACGGGTCGGGGCGGTGTCCGACATGGCGTCGCGTCCTTTCCCCGGGCACACGACAGGTAGGGCAAAGTGTCCCGGAATGCGGCCTTCACTGTGCGGTGGCGCGGTGGCAGTACCCCCGTACGGAGGCTGTGCGGGTACCCCCGAAAGGAGTGTCTTCGGGAGTGTCTTCGGCCTCCGCGCTTCCGCCGCGTGGCGGTCCCCTCCGAAGCCGGGGGACCGACGGTGGCTCACCCGGCCCGTGCGGTAGTAGGGAGACTGCCCGTGCGAAAGGTCAAAAAACGCCCGTACGCGCCATGCGGCCGCGTACGGGCGGTGGTCTCGGCACCCGTGCCCGGTCAGGACACGCCCTAGGCTTTTCCTGCGTTCTTGCGCAGCCGGAACCAGTAGAACCCGTGCCCCGCCAGGGTCAGCAGATACGGCAGCTCCCCGATCGGGGGGAAGCGGACACCGCCGATGAGCTCCACCGGATGGCGGCCGCTGAACGACCGCAGGTCCAGCTCCGTCGGCTGGGCGAACCGGGAGAAGTTGTGCACGCACAGCACCAGGTCGTCGTCCGCGCCGCCGGTGCCCGGCGAGGCGCGCAGAAAGGCCAGCACCGCCGGGTTGGTGGACGACAGCTCGGTGTAGCTGCCGAGCCCGAAGGCCGGGTTCTGCTTCCGGATCTCGATCATCCGGCGGGTCCAGTGCAGCAGCGACGAGGGCGAACTCATCGCGGCCTCGACATTGGTGACCTGGTAGCCGTAGACCGGGTCCATGATGGTCGGCAGGAAGAGCCGGCCCGGGTCGCAGGAGGAGAATCCGGCGTTGCGGTCCGGGGTCCACTGCATCGGGGTGCGCACCGCGTCCCGGTCGCCGAGCCAGATGTTGTCGCCCATGCCGATCTCGTCGCCGTAATAGAGGATCGGCGAGCCGGGCAGCGACAGCAGCAGGGCGGTGAAGAGCTCGATCTGATTGCGGTCGTTGTCGAGCAGCGGGGCCAGTCGCCGGCGGATGCCGATATTGGCGCGCATCCGCGGGTCCTTGGCGTACTCCGCGTACATGTAGTCGCGCTCTTCGTCCGTGACCATTTCGAGGGTCAGCTCATCGTGGTTACGCAGGAAGATGCCCCATTGGCAGCCGGACGGGATCGCCGGGGTCTTGGCGAGGACTTCCGACACCGGGTAGCGCGATTCGCGGCGCACCGCCATGAAGATGCGCGGCATGACCGGGAAATGGAATGCCATATGGCATTCGTCGCCGCCGACGGCGTAATCGCCGAAGTAGTCGACGACGTCCTCCGGCCATTGGTTCGCCTCGGCCAGCAGCACGGTGTCCGGGTAGTGCGCGTCGATCTCCGCCCTGACCCGCTTGAGGAAGGCGTGCGAGGCGGGCAGGTTCTCGCAGTTGGTGCCCTCCTCGGCGTAGAGGTACGGCACCGCGTCCAGCCGGAAGCCGTCGATGCCCAGGTCGAGCCAGAAGCGCAGGGCGGAGATCATCTCCTCCTGGACCGCGGGGTTCTCGTAATTGAGGTCCGGCTGGTGGGAGAAGAAGCGGTGCCAGTAGTACTGCTTGCGTACCGGGTCGAAGGTCCAGTTGGAGGCCTCGGTATCGACGAAGATGATCCGCGCGTCGGCGTACTGCTTGTCGTCGTCCGCCCAGACGTAATAGTCGCCGTACGGGCCCTCGGGGTCGGTGCGCGATTCCTGGAACCACGGATGCTGGTCGCTGGTGTGGTTCATCACCATGTCGATGATGACCCGCATCCCACGGTGGTGTGCGGCGTCGACGAATTCCACGAAGTCCGCCAGATCACCGAATTCGGGGAGCACCGCGGTGTAGTCGGCGACGTCGTAACCGCCGTCCCGTAGCGGGGATTTGAAGAACGGCGGCAGCCAGAGGCAGTCCACCCCCAGCCACTGAAGGTAGTCGAGCTTGGCCGTGAGGCCCTTGAGGTCGCCGATACCGTCGCCGTTGCTGTCCTGGAACGAGCGCACCAGGACTTCGTAGAAGACGGCCCGTTTGAACCAGTCGGGATCGCGGTCCTTCGCCGGTGTGTCCTCGAATGTGTCGGGGACTGGCTCATTGACGATCAATTGGGTGACCCTCCGATCGGTGAGGACGGTCGCAGCGACAGCACATGGGCGGGCGCGAGCGAGCGGCCCGGCTCCAGGCGCACATAGTTGTCCCTGCCCCAGTGGTAGGTATCGCCGGTGAGCTCGTCGCGCACCGGGAAGGACTCGTGCCGGCCGAGGCCGAGTTCCGGCATGTCCAACGACACCGTCGCCTCGTGGGTGTGGTGCGGGTCCAGGTTGACCACCGTGAGCACCGTGTCGCCCCCGGCGCCTTGCCCGGCGCGTTTGGAGAACGCGAGCACGGCGTCGTTGTCGGTGTGGTGGAAGTGCAGATGGCGCAGCTGTTGCAGGGCAGGGTGCCGGCGGCGGATGCGGTTGAGGGTGGTGATCAGCGGGGCGATGGTGCGCCCCTCCCGCGCGGCCGCATCCCAGTCGCGCGGCCTGAGTTGGTACTTCTCCGAGTCGAGGTACTCCTCGCTGCCGCGGCGCAGCGGGGTCGACTCACACAGTTCGTATCCGGCGTAGACGCCCCAGCTGGGGGACAGGGTGGCGGCCAGCACGGCACGGATCTCGAAGGCGGGGCGGCCGCCTTCCTGGAGGTAGGCGTGCAGGATGTCCGGGGTGTTCACGAAGAAGTTGGGCCGCAGATAGGACGCGGACTCGCCGGTCAGCTCCGTGAGGTAGTCGGTCAGCTCCTGCTTGGTGTTGCGCCAGGTGAAGTAGGTGTACGACTGCTGGAAGCCGATCTGGGCGAGGGTGTGCAGCATGGCCGGGCGGGTGAACGCCTCGGCGAGGAAGAGCACGTCCGGGTCGGTGCGGTTGATGTCGCCGATCACCTTCTCCCAGAAGGCCACCGGTTTGGTGTGCGGATTGTCCACCCGGAAGATCCGTACGCCCTTGTTCATCCAGAAGCGCAGCAGCCGCTCGGTTTCGCGCACCAGCCCGCGGTAGTCGGTGTCGAAGGCGAGGGGGTAGATGTCCTGGTACTTCTTCGGCGGGTTCTCGGCGTAGGCGATCGAGCCGTCCACGCGGTGGTGGAACCACTGCGGGTGGAGGGTGACCCAGGGGTGGTCGGGGGAGCACTGGAGCGCGAAGTCCAGGGCCACCTCCATCCGCAGGTCGCGGGCCGTCCGCACGAAGTGCTCGAAGTCCTCGAAGGTGCCCAGGTCGGGGTGGAGGGCGTCATGGCCGCCGGCCGCCGAGCCGATCGCCCAGGGGGAGCCGACGTCGTCCGGGCCGGCCGAGAGGGTGTTGTTGGGGCCCTTGCGGAAGGAGGTGCCGATCGGGTGGACGGGCGGGAGGTACACCACGTCGAAGCCCATGGCGGCGATGGCCGGCAGCCGTTCGGCGGCGGTGCGCAGGGTGCCGCTGACCGCGGTGCCGTCCGCGGTGACGACGGCCCCCTCGGAGCGCGGAAAGAGCTCGTACCACGAGCCGTACAGGGCCCGGCGGCGCTCGACGACCAGCGGCATGGGGCGCGAGACGGTGAGCAGTTCGCGCAGCGGATGGCGGTCCAGGGCCTCGACGACCTGCGGGGAGAGCGCCGCGGCGAGCCGGGTGGCGGCGGGCAGCTCGGGGTTGCGCAGGGTGTCCACGGCGCTGAGCACCGACTCCCGGCCGTCGCTCTTGGGGACGTCGGTGGCCGCCCGCTCGTGCAGTTCGGCGCCCTCGGCGAGCACCAGTTCGGTGTCGATGCCCGCCGGGATCTTGACCGAGGCGTGTTTGCGCCAGGTGGCGAGCGGGTCGGCCCAGGCCTCGACGGTGAAGGTCCAGCGGCCCTCGACGTCCGGGGTGACCTCGGTGCTCCAGCGGTCGGTGCCGGGCGCCCGCTCCCGCATCGGGGTCCAGGGGCCGCAGCGGCCGGCGGGGTTGCGCAGCACCACATTGGCGGCGACCGCGTCATGGCCTTCTCGGAAGACGGTGGCCGAGACCTCGAACGCCTCGCCCACCACGGCTTTCGCCGGGCGACGGCCGCAATCGATCTGCGGGCGGATGTCCAGAACAGGGATGCGACCGATCATGGGCTCACCTGGGCTTGTGATGCTTTGCGGGGTTTTGTCCTTTGTATCCGCTCCGCGGCAGGGGGACCGGGTGCGGGCGGCGGCGCTCCAGCCCGCTTTCACCCGGCTGGCGGAGGGCACGGCCGGCCGGGGTGTACTCGGTGAACCTTCCCCCGGGCGGCGCCCGGGAAATCGGGGGGAAGGTGAACCACTGGTTCGTGGCCGCGGACCCGCCGTGATCCGGCGGACGTACGCCCGCCCCTGTCCGGGCGGCGGCAGCAGTGCGCTGACACGGTCGGCGTTCGCCTCCTCAACTCGGTGTGATCACAGCGGAGTTGCGGTGTGCGGATGTCCGGTGTCGCGCCGGGGCCCGTCGGCGCACACCGCAGCCTCCCCCCAGGAGGGAGTCCGTACAAGGGCGCATGAGGGGGTGGAATCAGCCATATCGGCGGACGCGGCGGTAGGGAAGGTTCCGGAGAGCGTCCCAATGGGTGAACTCCCCATGCTGGGAAGGGAGTTGGGCGTCGGTTTCAGTGGTCTCTTGCGGTCTCACCGTGCGCTTGGAGATCAGGCGGTCGTCGGTGAAGCGGAGCTCGTAGGCTGCGTCGGAGTCCGGGGCGAGGCTGTAGTACGCACAGGAGCGGCCGGGCGGGGGCGGCGGGGTGCCGTCCGGAGGGGCGTCCAGCGCGAAGAACGGCAGCAGCGGCCGCCCGGCGCGGGGGCGGGCACCGAGGCGGCACGGCGCCGGCCAGGCCCAGCGCCTCGCGCTCGCGTCCGGGTCGGTCCGCCGTCCCGGGCACGGGCGGCCACGGCCCGGCTCAACTGCCGCTACCCGCCCCGTCATACGTGCGGGCGGTGCCCGGATGATCTCCGGACACCGCCCGCGTTCTGGGGTCATCTCACCCCGGGACGATCAGCGCGCTGGGGCGCTTGCGTCACTTGACGGCGACACCGGCCCAGGCGGCCTCGACGCCCTTGACCTCCGGGCTGCCGGCCTTGTACAGGTCGGTGGCGGCCTTGACGGTCGCCTCGCGCGCGGCCTTGTAGTCGGTGTTCGAGGTCATGTACTCGGTCAGGGCCTTGAACCAGATCTTCTCGGCCTTGTCCCGGCCGATGCCCTCGACCTTGGAGCCGTCCGCCGTCGGGCTGTCGTACTTGACGCCACCGATCTCCTTCGGACCGCTGCCCTCGGACAGCAGGTAGAAGAAGTGGTTGGCGACGCCCGAGGAGTAGTGCGGGTCGAGGCCACCGGTGTTGGAGTCCCAGTTGTCCTGCGACTGACCGTCCTTGGACGGCTTGTCCATGTAGCGCAGCGGCTTGCCGTCACCGTTGATGTCGATCTTCTCGCCGATGAGGTAGTCGCCCGGGTCCTTGTCGTTCTTGGCGTAGAACTCGACCGAGGTACCGAAGATGTCCGAGGTAGCCTCGTTGAGGCCGCCGGACTCACCGCTGTAGGTCAGGTTGGCGGTGGCGGAGGTGACACCGTGCGACATCTCGTGCGCCGCGACGTCGATGGCGGTGAGCGGCTTCTTGTTGCCCTCGCCGTCGCCGTACGTCATGCAGAAGCAGCTGTCGTCCCAGAAGGCGTTGACGTAGCTGTCGCCGTAGTGGACGCGGGACGAGGCGCCCTTGCCGTCGCCCTTGATGCCGCTGCGGCCGTGCACGGTCTTGTAGTAGTCCCAGGTCTCGGCCGCACCGTAGTGCGCGTCGACGGCTGCGGTCTGCGGGTCGTCGGGCTTGCCGGTGCCCCAGGTGTCGTCGTCGTCCGTGAACGGCTTGCCCTCGCCGTTCTCGCTGTTCTCCAGGTTGGTGGTCTTGTGACCGCCGCGCTCACCGTCGGTCAGCGTGAAGCCGTTGCCCTCCTTGGAGGTGCCCAGCTCGACGCTGCCGCTGTACTCGCTCTCGCCCTTGCCGGTACGGATCTCGTCGTACTGGAAGAGCTTCTTGCCGCTGTTGGCGTCGGTGATGACGTGCATCCGGCTGGGCGTGCCGTCCTTCTGGACGCCCTTGACGACGGTGTCGTAGGCGAGGACGGGGGTGCCGGAGGCGGCCCAGACGACCTTCTTCGGGGCCTGCGCGTCGGCCTTCTTCGCGGCGAGCGACTTCGCGGCGGTGCCCTGGGCCGACGTCGCGGCGGCCGACGGGGCGATCTTCGCGGTCGTGGAGGCGACCTTGATGCTCTTGTCGGTCGCCTTGGTGGTGGACTTGATCGCGCCGCCCTTGGCGCTGTGCACGACCAGGTCGCCGCCGAGGACCGGGAGTCCGGCGTAGGTGCGGTCGTAGCGGGTGTGCGTGGTGCCGTCGGCGTCCTTGATGACGTCCTTGGCGACCAGCTTCTCCTGCGAGCCGAGGCCGAGCGCCTTGGCGGTCTGCGCCCGGACGGCGCCCGCGTCACGCAGCAGTTCCGCGCGGTGCGAGGCGCTGAGCTTGAGCGGAGAGGCGTCCTTCGCCGGCGTGGGGGCCGGGGAGGCGCCGGCGGTACCGACGGTGATGCCGGCGGCCAGCAGGGCCGCGGCCGCGAGGGCGGTACCGGTCACACGGGTCTTACGGGATATGTGGGGGGTCACGCGTGCTCCTTCAACTTTGCCAAGTGGTGGGGGTGCAAAGCGATGCGGGTGTGACATGCGTCGGGAAGACTGCCATTCGAACGCGTGCATGTCATGAGGTTGTTAACAACTTGGCCAGAAATCGTCCGTAGAGAGGGGCGCGCTGTCCGTATAACGGAGCCGGGCGCCGCCCCCGGAAATCCGGGAGCGACGCCCAACTTGTTTGCTCAGCAGACCAGTTGTGATCCTTTGCGGCCTGCCCGGCGGCTTATTTCACACCAGGGTGACGCCCAGATGATGCCGCACCGTCAGAACGTCAGCTTCCAGCCGTTGATGTAGCCGCTGTCCTGTGCGTAGACGTCCTGGACCCGCAGCTTCCAGGTGCCGCCGGCCGCCTTGGAGGAGGCGTTGACGGTGTACGTCGTCTTCACATTCGCCGCGTCGTCGTACGCGTTGGAGTTCTTCAGGCGGTAGGCCGTACCGTCCGGGGCGATCAGGTCGATGACCAGGTCACCGCGGTAGGTGTGGACGATGTCCACCCCGACCTTCAGCGTGCTCGGCGCATTGCCGCTGCGGGTGACGGCGAGCGGCGAGGTGACCGCGGCGCCCGCGTCCGGGATCGGCACGTCGTCGGAGTTCTCGAAGACGCTGCCGCCGCCGCCCGTGTTGACCGTCCAGGTGAAGGCGGCCGTACCGGTCTTCTTCGCGGAGTCGGTGACCGTCACCGTGACATTGCTGGTGCCGGCCGTGGTCGGGGTACCGGAGATCAGACCGGTGCTCGTGTTGAGCGACAGCCCGGCCGGCAGCCCGGTCGCCGCGTAGGTCAGCGCGCCCGCGGTGCCGCTGGTCGCCTTGATCTGGAGGCTCGCCGGCTGGCCCACGGTGCTGGTCTGGTTGCCCGGGTTGGTGACGGTGACCCCGCCGCCGTCCGGGACCCGGGAGCCGACGTTGACCGCCGCCCAGGTGTTGGCGACCGTGTTGTACGACGCGCTGCCCTGGCCGAAAAGGTCCGCCGCGGCCTTCAGGGTGGCGGTGCGGGCGGCCGCGTAGTTGGTGTTGGCGCTCATGTACTGGCTGAGCGCCTTGAACCACACCTTCTCGGCGTTGGCCCGGCCGATGCCCGGCACCGGCAGGTTGTCGAAGGTCGGGCTGTCGTAGTGGACGCCGCCGATGTCCTTCGGGCCGCTGCCCTCGGACAGCAGGTAGAAGAAGTGGTTGGCGACACCGGACGAGTAGTGCACGTCCTTGTTGCCGACGTTGCTCGACCAGTAGTCCGCCGAGGCGCCGTCCTTGCTGGGCTTGTCCATGTAGCGCAGCGGCGAGCCGTCACCGTTGATGTCGATCTTCTCGCCGATGAGGTAGTCACCGGGGTCGGCGGAGTTGTTGGCGTAGAACTCCACCGCCGTGCCGAAGATGTCGGAGGTCGCCTCGTTGAGGCCGCCGGACTCACCGCTGTAGGTGAGGTCGGCGGTGGCCGCGGTGACACCGTGCGACATCTCGTGGCCGGCCACGTCGATGGAGGTCAGCGGGTGGGTGTTGCCGCTGCCGTCGCCGTAGGTCATGCAGAAGCAGCCGTCGTCCCAGAAGGCGTTGACGTAGCTGTTGCCGTAGTGGACACGGGAGTAGGCGCCGACGCCGTCGCCCTTGATGCCGCTGCGGCCGTGCACGTTCTTGTAGTAGTCCCAGGTCACCTGGGCACCGAAGGCCGCGTCGGCACCCGCCGTCTGGGCGTTCTGCGGGGTGCCGTCGCCCCAGGTGTCGTCGGCGTCGGTGAAGAGCGAACCGGTGCCGGACGAGCCGTGCTTGAGGTCGTAGGTCTTGTGGTTGCCCCGGGTGGGGTCGGTCAGCGAGAAGTTCGGCGCCGAGCCCGACGATCCGACGGTGACCTTGCCGCTGTACTGGGTGTTGCCGACGCCGTTCTCGATCCCCTGGTACTGGAAGATCTCGGCGCCGGTGACGGCGTCCGTGATGACGTGCAGCTGGCTGGGCGTGCCGTCGTCCTGGAGCCCGCCGACCACCGTCTCGTAGGCGAGGACCGGCTTGCCGTCGGCGACCCAGACCACCTTGCGCGGCGCCTCGGCGGCCTCGGTCCGCTTCGAGCCGAGCGCCTGTGCCGAGGTGACGGCCTTCGCCGCGGCGGTGGCCGGCCTGACCTTCGCGGTGGTGCTCGCGACCTTGAGCTGGGAGCGTACGGCCTTGGTGACGCCCTGGAGCTTGCCGGCCTTGCTCTTGTGCACCACGAGGTCGCCGCCGAGGACCGGCAGCCCGTCGTAGGTGCGCTCGTAGCGGGTGTGCACGGTGCCGTCGACGTCCTTCGAGACGTCCTTGACGACCAGCTTCTCCTTCGCGCCGAGCTTGAGCTGCCGCGCGGTCTCGGCGGTGGTGGCCCTGGCTGCCCGTATCAGCTCCGCACGCTGGGACGGGGACAGCTTGGCAGGTACTGCGCCGGGATCCGGTACGGCATGCGAGGTGCCGGGACGTACCGGAGCCGCCGCGCCGGTACCGGCCTGTACACCGACGGCCAGCATCGCCGTGACGGCGACGAGCGCGCCGGTTGCCACGGCGCGTCTATGGGGGGTGCGTCTCACACTGACTCCTTCTGCGGGGCCGCGACGTGACGGTGCGGCCGAGGGGGACCGGAAGGCGAACGGCCGTCCGGGCAGAGCGAGGCAGAACACATGGAGCGTGTGGGGGGAGACGTACGCGAGGTACTCGAGGTGCTCGGTGCACTCGATGTACGGGTGGGACGGGTGGTGCGCTGTCGGACCGGGGCCGCAGGGAGTGGTGCTGTGGGGGCCGTGCGGCGGCGGTTGCGGGGAAGAGTCCCACTACGCACGGGAAATTGTCAGGCTCCGTTCAACTAATTGGCCGGAAAACGTCCGTTGCGCGAAATCGACGTCCGAAAGCCGGACGATGTGTGAGCGCCGTCACGGCCGCGCGGGCCCGTGCCAGGAGTTCCACAGCGCCGCATAGGCGCCGTTCGCCGCCACCAGCTCGTCATGGGTGCCCAGTTCGGTGAGCCGGCCGGACTCCATGACCGCGACCCGGTCCGCGTCATGCGCGGTGTGCAGACGGTGGGCGATGGCGATGACCGTACGGCCCGTGAGGACGGCGGCCAGGGCGCGCTCGGCGTGGCGTGCGGTGCGCGGATCGAGCAGCGCGGTCGCCTCGTCCAGGATCACCGTGTGCGGATCCGCCAGCACCACCCGCGCCAGGGCGAGTTGCTGCGACTGCGAGCCGTCCGGGCGGTGGCCGCCGGGGCCCAGCTCGGTGTCCAGCCCCTCCGGCAGCTCCTCGGCCCAGTCGGCCCCGACGGCGGCCAGCGCGGCATACAGGGCGGCGTCCCCGGCACCGGGCGCGGCGATCCGCAGATTGTCGCGGACGGTGCCCAGGAACACATGGTGCTCCTGGGTGACGAGCACGACCTGCTGCCGCAGCACTGCGGGGTCCAGCTCGGCCACCGGCACCCGCCCGACCGTCACCGAGCCGCTGATCGGGGCGTCGATGCCCGCCAGCAGCCGCCCCAGCGTGGACTTCCCGGCCCCGGAGGGACCGACCAGGGCGATCCGCTCCCCGGGCCGGACGGTCAGGTCGACGCCGCGCAGCACCTCGCCGGACGCCTGGTCGTAGGCGTAGCGGACGGCGGTGACCTCGATACGGTCGTCCTCGGGGAGCGGGCCGGCCCCGGCGGCCTTCGGGGCCTGCGGCGCGGCCCGGCCCAGGCCCTCGACGCGGGCGAACGCGGCGCCACTGGACTGGAGTTGCTCGACCCACAGCAGAACCGTCTCCAGCGGCTCGGACAGCTGCCGCAGATACAGCGCCGCGGCGACCACCACCCCCAGGCTGACCCCGCCCCGCCCGTGCAGCACCCCGCCGGCCAGCAGCACCCCCACCACCGGGACGACATACGAGACATCCACGGCGGGCAGCAGCACACTGCGCAGGAACAGCGTCCGGATCCGGGTGCGGCGGCAGCGCTCGACCGCCCGCTCGGCCGCCGCCCGCCGGCGCTCCTGGAGCCCCAGCGCCTCCACGGTCCGGGCGCCCGCCGCGGTCGCCGCCAGCAGTTCGGCGAGCTCCGACGTCGCCGCCCCCTCCGCGAGATACGCCTGGTGCGCCCGCCGCAGATACCAGCGGACCGCCAGCACCCCGCCCAGCAGCCCCAGCCCGCACAGCCCGAGCAGGGGATCGAGCACCACCACCGCGCCGAGCAGGCACAGCGCCTGCGCCGACGCGATGCACACCTCCGGTACGGCGTCCCGCAGCGTCCGGGCGACCGAGGTGACGTCCGTCGTGCCACGGGCCGTCAGATCGCCGCTGCCGGCCCGCTCCACGACCGCCGCCGGCAGCGCCAGCGCCCGGTCCACGAACTGCTCGCGGACCCGCGCCACGGTCCGCTCACCGAAGCGGTGCCCGGCATACCGCGCGAAGCGCGCGAGCAGCAGCTGCGCCACCGCGGCGGCCAGGATGACCAGCGCCAGCCGGTCGACCGTGCGCACCCCGCCGCCCGCCCGGACCGTGTCCACGATCCGGCCGAGCAGCCAGGGGCCGGCCAGTCCGGCGCCGGCGGCCAGCGCATTGAGCGTGAGCATCAGGGCGAACGCCCGCCCGTCCCGCCGGATCAGCCGGAGCGCCGCCCGCCGGGTCGTGGCGGGGTCGGCGACCGGCAGCGCGGCGCCGTCCGGCAGGGCACCGGTGCCGTTCCGCCCGCGCCGGGTCGTGGTGGCCGTCGCCGTCATCGTGTGCCCTCCTCTGCCGCGGATGCGGGCCGGGGGAGCAGGACGGTGGCGCCCGCCGGTCCTTCGCCGGCCCCGCCGGCCCGGGCGGTCCCGCCGTCCCCGCCGTCCGTGCCGTCCTGGTGTTCTTCGCCGCGCGACACCAGACGCCGGTACCCGGGCTGCTCGTCGAGGAGCCGGCGGTGGCTGCCGACGGCGGCTACCTCGCCGTCGACGAGGAAGCACACGGTGTCGGCACGGTCGAGCAGCAGCGGGGAGGTGCTGGTGACGACGGTCGTACGGCCCGCCCGCGCGGTGTGCAGCCGGGCCGCGATGCCCGCCTCGGTGTGCGCGTCGACCGCCGAGGTCGGTTCGACCGCGAGCAGCACCTCGGGGTCGGCCAGCAGCGCCCGCACCAGGCGCAGCCGCTGCCGCTGCCCGCCGGAGAGATTGCGGCCCTGCGCCTCCACCGGTGAGTCCAGCCCGTCCGGCAGACCGCGGACGATGTCCTCGGCCATCGCCGTCCGCACGGCGTCCCCGATCGCCTTCTCCGTACGGTCCCGCCGCCCGGCGGCCACCTCACGCAGCGTCCCGGCGAACAGATCCGCCTCGTTGTCCGCCACCAGGATCCGGTCCCGGACCTCGGACAGCGGGACCTCGTCGAGGCGCACCGCGCCCCAGGTCGCCGCCGAATCGGCGAACCGCCCCAGGCGGTCGACCACCGCCGCCGACTCCGCCGGCCGGGCGGCGACCAGCGCCGTCAACTGCCCGGGCACCACCTCCACGCCGGACACCGGATCCCGCAGCACGGCCGGGCCCTCGGGCGCCCGCGCCGCGGCGGCGCCGGCCTCCCGGCCGTCCGCGGTGTCCGGTTCCAGCCGGAGGAACCGCACCACCCGCCCGGCGGCCACCAGCCCCCGGGTGAGGTCGTAGCCGCCCTCGATGAAGAACGACACCGGCACCACCAGCGCCGCCGCATAGCCGTAGACCGCCACCAACTCGCCCACGGTGATCTGCCCTTGGGCCGCCATCCGCGCCGCGAGCCAGACCACCGCGGCCAGGAACAGCGTCGGCAGGCCCACCCCGAGCGCCTGGATCCAGCTCGTCACCGCGCCGACCCGGTAGCCCTCGCGCCGCAGCACCTGTGAATCGCGCCGGTAGCGGTCGGCGAACACCTCCTTGCCGCCCAGGCCGCCCAGCACCCGCAGCCCGCCGACCAGATCCGTCAGCCGCGCCGCCAGCCCGCTCTGCCGCTCGCGGTACCGCGTCTCCGCCCCCTGCAACCGCCCCAGCAGCGGCCCCACCAGCAGCGCGAGCAGCGGTACGCCCAGCAGCACCACCCCGGCGAGCAGCGGCGAGACGTCCAGCAGCAGCACGGCGACCACCCCGTACGCCACGACCCCGCCGACCCCGGGCCCGGTCATCGTCAGCGTCTGGCTGATCACGGCTACATCGCCGATCCCGATCGTGACGACCTCACCGGCCGTCACCTTCTGCGGCAGCGCCGCGCCCAGCCGCAGGGTGTGCGCCACGATCGTGCGTACCGTACGGAAGGTGGCGTCCATCCGGATCCTGGTCATCGTGCGGTGCCGCAGCGTCCCCAGCACGGCGTTGAGCACCCCGACGCCCAGCAGCGCCGCGGCCCATCCGACGAGCACCGGCAGCCGGCCGGGTGCCAGCCCCTCGTCGATCGCCCGCGACAGCACATACGGCGGCAGCATCAGCCCCACCATCCACAGGCTGCCGTACGACGCCCCCGCCGCGACCCGCCACCGCTGACTGAGCACCAGCCACCACAGATACCGCCCGGCACTGCGGCGGACACGGGCACCAGGACCTCCTGGTGTGCCGGCCATTGCTTCCCCCCGTCGTCGTTGCGCCTACCCCACGCTGTCCCGCCACGCCTGGTGCAGCTCCGCGAACCGGCCGCGGTCGGCGATGAGTTGATCCGGTGGGCCGTCCTCGACGATCCGGCCGTCGGACATGACCAGGACCCGGTCGGCCCGCTCGACGGTCGAGAGGCGGTGCGCGATGACCAGGGCGGTGCGGCCCTGGAGGACAGTGTCCATGGCGGCCTGGACGGCGCGCTCACCGGGGATGTCCAGGGAACTGGTCGCCTCGTCGAGGATCAGCACGGCCGGGTCGGCGAGGAGCGCGCGGGCGAAGCCGACGAGCTGGCGCTGGCCGGCCGAGATCCGGCCGCCCCGCTTGCGGACGTCGGTGTCATAGCCGTCCGGTAGGGCGGTGATGAAGTCATGGGCGCCGATGGCCTTCGCGGCGCGTTCGATCTCGGCGCGGGAGGCGTCCGGGCGGCCGAGGGCGATGTTGTCGGCGACCGTGCCGGAGAAGAGGAACGCCTCCTGGGTGACCATCACGACGGCGCGGCGCAGCTCGGTGGTGGTCAGCTCGCGCAGATCGACGCCGTCGAGCAGGATCCGGCCCTCCGTGGGGTCGTAGAAGCGGGCCAGCAGCTTGGCGAGGGTGGACTTGCCGGCGCCGGTGGCGCCCACCACGGCGACGGTCGTACCGGCCGCGAGGGTCAGTGCGAAGCGGGGCAGCACCTCGCCGCCGGTGCGGTAGGCGAAGCGGACGCCGTGGAAGGCCACCTCGCGGCCCGGACGGCCCTCGGCCGGCGCCGGGAGCGAGGCGGGCGCGGCCGGTTCGGGGACCGTGGGGCGCTGGGCGAGCAGTCCGGCGATCTTCTGAAGTGAAGCGGCCGCGGATTCATAGGAGTTGAGGAACATCCCCAGCCGGTCGATCGGGTCGTAGAGCCGGCGCAGATAGAGCACCGCGGCGGCCAGCACGCCGAGCGCCAGGCTTCCGGTGGCCACGCGGTAGGCCCCCCACAGGACGACGGCGGCGATCGCGACATTGGCCACCAGCCGGGAGGCGACGACATAGCGGGCCATCTCCAGGAAGGTGTCGCCGTTGACCCGCTCATGGCGGTGGTTCAGCCGGGCGAACGCGGCCTCGTTCGGCCGCTCCCGGCGGAACGCCTGCACCGGGCGGATGCCGTTGAGGGTCTCGGTGAACTTCACGATCACGTCCGCCATGGCGGTGGACTTCGCGCTGAAGACCCGGTGCGAGCGGCGCCGGTAGGAGCGTACGAGGAGGTACAGCGGCCCGGCGGAGACCAGGGCGGCCGCCCCGAAGCCGCCGTCCAGATACAGCAGGGTGGCGGTGATGTAGACCGTCGCCAGGGCGATCGTGACCAGCTCCTGAAGACCCTCCTCCAGGAGTTCGCGCAGCGACTCGACGTCGGTGGTGGCCCGCGAGATCAGCCGCCCGGACGTATAGCGCTCGTGGAAGTCCAGGCTCAGGGCCTGGCCGTGCCGGAAGATCCGGCCGCGCAGGTCGAGCAGCACGTCCTGGCTGACCCGGGCGGAGAGCTGGATGAAGCCGAACTGCAACCCGCCGGACGTCACGGCGCACACCGCGGCCACCACCCCCAGCGCCAGCAGCGGCCCGCCGTCGCCCGCCCGCAGCGCGGGCACCGCCCGGTCCAGCGCATAGGCGACCAGCAGCGGCCCGGCCTGCACGGCGGCCTGCTGGAGGAGGAGCAGCACGGTCGCCGCACCGACGCCCCGGCGGTGCGGCGCCAGCAAGGAGGCGAGCAGCGCGCGGGCGGCGCCCTTGGGGGCGGGGAGCCGGTCCTGTTCGAAGGAGTCCGCGGGCTCCGGCTGCTGCTGCGGCCCGTCCTGGCGCGGTCCGGGGCGGTTGCCTGGGCTCTCGGACGGGAGGCCGGTCGTGGTGCTCGTCATCGGGCGCCCTCTTCCCCGCCGGACATCAGCGCGGCGTACTCGGGGTTCTCCCGCAGGAGTTGGTGGTGGGTGCCGACGGCGCTGATCCGGCCGTCGGACAGCAGCGCCACCCGGTCGGCGAGCAGGACCGTGGACGGACGGTGGGCGACGACCAGGGCCGTGGTGGTCGCCAGGACCTGGCGCAGCGCCGCCTCCACCAGGGCCTCGGTGTGGACGTCGAGGGCGGAGAGCGGATCGTCCAGGATCAGGAAGCGGGGCCGGCCGACCACGGCACGGGCCAGCGCGAGCCGCTGGCGCTGGCCGCCCGACAGGCTCAGCCCCTGCTCGCCGACCTGGGTCCCGCTGCCCTCGGGTAGGGCGTCGACGAACCCCTCGGCCTGTGCCACCTTCAACGCCCGCCGGAGACCGGCCTCTTGTGACGGGGATGCCTCCTCCGCGCCCATCAGGACGTTCTCCGCGACGGTCGCCGAGAAGAGCGTCGGATCCTCGAAGGCCACCGCGACCAGCGAGCGGGCCTCCTCCCGGCCGATCGTCGCCAGATCGCGCCCGTCGAGGGTGATCCGGCCCGCGGTGGGGTCGTACAGCCGCGGCACCAGCGCGGTGAGCGTGGTCTTGCCGCTGCCGGTCGCCCCGACCAGCGCCATGGTCTCGCCCGGTCTGATGTGCAGCGTGATGTCCTTGAGGACGGGCGGGCTGTCCGGTGGCGCGTCCGGGTAGCGGAAGGCGACCCCGGAGAACACCAGCCCGTCGGGGGGCTCACCACCCCCGGGGCCGCTCCCCTCGCCGCCCCGCTCGACGCCGTCCCCGCCGCCGGGTCTCTGCCCGTCCGTCACCGCCGGCGTGTCCAGCACCTCGAAGTAGCGGTCGGTGGCCGCGGCCGCCTCGGTGCTCATCGCCAGCAGGAAGCCGATCGACTCCACCGGCCAGCGCAGCGCCAGGGCCGCCGAGAGGAACGCGACGAGGGTGCCCGCGGACAGTGCCCCGTCGGCCACCTGGACCGTGCCGAGCACCAGGGCGGCGCCGATCGCGAGCTCCGGAAGGGCCGTGTTGACCCCCCAGATCCAGGCCAGCAGCCGCGCCTTGCGGAGCTCGGACGTCCGCAGGGCGCGGGCCAGCTCCCGGAAGGCGCGGGCCTGACTCCGGTGCCGCCCGAAGCCCTTGATGATGCGGATGCCGAGCACCGACTCCTCGACCACCGTCGTCAGATCGCCGAGCTGGTCCTGGGTGCGGCGCGCCGCCTGCCCGTACTTCGCCTCGAAGACCGAGCACAGCACCATCAGCGGTACCACCGGTGCGAGCAGGACCAGCCCCAGCGACCAGCGCTGGGCCAGCAGGATCACACACCCCACCAGGATGGTCACGCCGTTGACCAGCAGGAACGTCAGAGGAAAGGCCAGGAACAGGCGCAGTGTCTGGAGGTCGGTGGTGCCCCGTGACAGCAGCTGGCCCGAGGACCAGCGGTCGTGGAAGGCGATCGGCAGCCGCTGGAGGTGGCGGTAGAGCGCCTCGCGCATCGCCGCCTCCACACCGGCCAGCGGGCGGGCGACCAGCCAGCGCCGCAGCCCGAACAGCCCCGCCTCGGCGAGCCCGAGCAGCAGCAGGTATCCGCCGCCCAGCCACACCCCGCCTCCGTCGCCCGCCGCCACCGGCCCGTCCACCAGCCACTTGAGGACCAGGGGGATGACCAGGCTCAGACACGAGGCGACCACCGCCACCACCGCGGCGGTACACAGGCGTGCCCGCACCGGGCGCACATACGGCCACAGCCGTAACAGCGCCCGCACGGCGGAGCGTTGGGAGAGGGCGGTCCGGTCGGTCTGATTCGTCGTGAGCGTCGTCTCGGCCATCACTCGCGAGGGTAAGGCGCACCACTGACAACGCTCATGTGGATTTCGGCCGCACCGCCGCGTACCGCCGTCGTACCGCCGCCGCACCGCGGCCGTACCGCAGCGTCAGCCCGGCACCGCCCGGAACAGCACCACCGACCGGCCGGCGAGCGTGAGCGTGCCGCCCGCCGCGTACGGCGGCTCCGCCGGCCCCGGCTGCTGGTCCCGGGCGGTGTCGACCAGGAGCTCGTAGGACTGCGCCCAGGGCGGGCCCGGGAGGGTGACCGCGCGGGGATGCGCGGCGGCGTGCAGCACGGCGAGGAAGCTGTCGTCGACGATGCGGATGCCGCGGTCGTCGCGCTGGGAGATGTCGTTCCCGGAGAGGTACATGCCCAGCGTGGCGCCCGGGGTGTACCAGTCCTGTTCGGTCATCTCCGTACCGTCCGCGGTGAACCAGGCGAGGTCGCGCAGGCCGCCCTGCCCGTGCGGCCGCCCGGAGAAGAAGGCGCGGCGGCGGAGGACGGGGTGGGCGCGGCGCAGCGCGATCAGCCGGGCCGTCAGGCCGGCCAGCGCGCGCCAGTCGGGGTCGTCGAGGAGCGACCAGTCGACCCAGCTGGTGGGGTTGTCCTGGCAGTAGGCGTTGTTGTTGCCGTGCTGGGTGCGGCCCATCTCGTCGCCGGCCACCAGCATCGGCACGCCGGTGGACAGCAGCAGGGTGGTCACCAGGTTGCGCAGCTGGCGGCGGCGCAGCGCGGTGATTTCGGGGTCGTCGGTCTCGCCCTCGGCGCCGCAGTTCCAGGAGCGGTTGTCGTGGGTGCCGTCGCGGTTGTTCTCACCGTTGCCGTCGTTGCGCTTGTGCTCGTAGGTGACCAGGTCGCGCAGGGTGAAGCCGTCGTGTGCGGTGATGAAGTTGACCGAGGCGTACGGGCGGCGGCCGCCCCAGGCGTAGAGGTCGCTCGACCCGGACAGCCGGTAGCCCAGGTCGCGGACGTCGTGCTGGGCGCCGCGCCAGAAGTCGCGGACGGTGTCGCGGTAGCGGTCGTTCCACTCCGTCCACAGGGGCGGGAACGCGCCGACCTGATAGCCGCCGGAACCCACGTCCCACGGTTCGGCGATCAGTTTGACCCGGCGCAGTACGGGGTCCTGGGCGATCACGGCGAGGAACGGGGAGAGCATGTCGACGTCGTGCAGGGAACGGGCCAGCGCGGCGGCCAGATCGAAGCGGAAGCCGTCCACCCCCATTTCGGTGACCCAGTAGCGCAGCGAGTCGGTGATCAGCCGCAGGACATGGGGCTGGACGACGTGCAGGGTGTTGCCGCAGCCGGTGTAGTCGGCGTAGCGGCGGGCGTCGCCGGCCAGCCGGTAGTAGCCGCGGTTGTCGATGCCGCGCAGGGAGAGCGTCGGGCCGAGCTCGCCGGCCTCCGCGGTGTGGTTGTAGACGACGTCGAGGATCACCTCGATGCCGGCGTCGTGCAGCGCCCGCACCATCCGCTTGAACTCGCCGACCTGCTGGCCGCGGGTACCGGTCGCGGCGTAGCCGGCGTGCGGCGCGAAGTAGCCGATGGAGTTGTAGCCCCAATAGTTGCGCAGCCCCCGGCGCATCAGATGGTCCTCGTGTGCGAACTGATGGACCGGCAGCAGCTCGACGGCGGTGACGCCGAGCCGGACCAGATGCTCCAGTGCGGCCGGGTGCGCCAGGCCCGCGTAGGTGCCGCGCAGCCGCTCCGGGATACCGGGGTGACGCATCGTGAAGCCGCGCACATGCAGCTCGTAGAGGACCGAATCCGGCCAGGGCGTCTTGGGCCGGACGTCGTCCTGCCACTCGTCCGCGCCGCCCTCGTCCGCGGTGCCCTCGCCGACCACCACGCCCTTGGGGACATACGGCGCCGAGTCCCGGTCGTCGCGCACGGTGTCGGCGACCTGCTGCTGCGGCCAGTCGCGGACGTGCCCGTACAGCTGGGCGGGCAGCGCGGTCCCGGCGCCGGCCGGCTCCGTACACGCGCCGAAGTCGCCGTCCACGGCCCTGGCGTACGGGTCGAGCAGCAGCTTCGCCGGGTTCCAGCGGGCGCCGGTCCACGGGTCCCAGCGCCCGTGCACCCGGTAGCCGTAGCGCCGGCCGGGGCGGACACCGGGCAGGAAGCCGTGCCAGATCTCATGGGTGAGCTCGGTGAGCGGGTGGCGCGTCTCGTGCTCCGCCTCGTCGAAGAGACACAGCTCCACGGCCTCGGCGCCACCCGCCCACAGGGCGAAGTTGGTGCCCGCGACGCCGTCGGGGCCGGTGCGGTAGCGGGCCCCCAGGGGGGTCGGGCTGCCGGGGCGGATGTCCGCAGGCGGGGCGAGGGGTTCGTCCGCCACCGCCTCCTGCTCGGGTGCGCTCGACACGTGCCGGCCTCCTGCGGCTCATGGCTCGGTCGGGCGGTGTCCCAGCAGGGGGGCACCTCCCAGCGTTGGCTGGGGGAGTCCCGGCCGTGCGTGCGTCCCCGCCCTCCCCGTTGTTCTTCCCGCAACCGGGCGTTGGCTCACGTTGTCCCGCCGCCGGGGCTCATTGTTCGTCCATGCCCTTTCGGGGCCATACCGGTGACATTCCGTTACGCGCCATACCTCCCGACCCGGGTGCTATCCGTCACAATCCGGTATATGACCGCCCATCAGCAGGACCGAGCAGGGGACCGAGCGCAGCACCGCGGGGGCATCAGGGCGCGGGGCCGGGGGCCGGACCGCGCGCGGCGCCAGGCGGCGTGCCACCAGGACGGCGGGCGGGCGGCGCGCCGTCTCCGGGTCGCCCTCGCCGCGGTGGCCGGGCTCGCCGGGGCGGTGACGCTCACCGGCTGCGCGGACTCCGCCGTCTTCGACCCGGGCATCCCGCGCTCCCCGGAGGAGACGATCCAGGTCGTCCCGCACAACGGCGCGCACGGCGTACGGGGCGACGGCCGGTTCGAGATCCGGGTGCCGGAGGGCCGGCTGGAGCGGGTCGAGGTCAGCCGGACCGGCGCGGCCGGGCGCCGGCAGTCCGTCGCCGGCCGGATCTCACCGGACGGCCTGGTCTGGCGGCCGGCCCACCGCCCGCTCCACCTCGGCGCGAAGTACACCGTCGACGCGGTGGCACTGGACGGTGCGGGCCACCGCTCCGCCCGCCGTACGACCTTCACCACCGCCGCACCCGTCCACCGCCTCACCGCCCGCTTCTCGCCCCAGCGCGACGCCACCGTGGGCACCGGCCTGATCCTCTCGATGGTCTTCAACCGGCCGGTCGCCGACCGCGCCGCCGTCGAACGCGCCGTCAGGGTCGCCGCCCGGCCGCATGCCGAGGTCGCCGCCCACTGGTTCGGCCGCCGCCGCCTCGACTTCCGGCCCCGCGACCGCTGGCGGCCCGGCACCGAGATCACCGTGCAGCTGCGGCTGCGCGGGGTGAAGGCCGGACCGCACACCTACGGGACCCAGCACCGCACCGTCCGCTACCGGGTGGCCCGGGACCAGATCAGCATCATCGATGCCGCCCGGCACACCATGACGGTGCGGCGCGGCGGCCGGGTGGTGGCGGTGCTGCCCATCACCGCGGGCGACGCCGAGAACCCCACCTACAACGGGCGGATGGTGATCCTGGAGCGGCATTCGGTGACGCGGA
Source organism: Streptomyces sp. NPDC034111 (assembly GCF_055575375.1). Classification (NCBI taxonomy): domain Bacteria; kingdom Bacillati; phylum Actinomycetota; class Actinomycetes; order Kitasatosporales; family Streptomycetaceae; genus Streptomyces; species Streptomyces sp. NPDC034111. Next base: position 359,187 of record NZ_JBVIST010000007.1, read on the forward strand.
TGGACGGCGGCACCGTCGGCTTCGGCGGCGAGTACGACATCGCGGACGTCCCGCACGCCATGCGCCTGACGAGGTCCGGGACCTTTCTGCACGGCAACTACTGGGCGCCGCCTGAGGTCTTCGGCGGCCTGAACACCAGCCACGGCTGCGTGGGCCTCAAGGACGTCAGGGGCGGCGGCACCGGCACCCCGGCCGGCTGGTTCTTCGGCCAGTCGATCCTCGGCGACACCGTGGTGGTCCAGAACTCACCGGAGCGCACGGTCGCACCGGACAACGGCCTCGGTGGCTGGAACATGACCTGGGACCAGTGGCGGGCCGGCTCGGCCCTGCGCTGAGCCGGGGCGGTCACGGCGCCGTGGCGCACGGCCGCCCGCCCCCGGCGCCCCCGCGCCACCCTCGCACTTGGGACTAAACGGTGACATTCGCGGGGAGTTGACTGTCACCGCGGTGTGGTTATCTAACGGCAAGCGCGCGGCTGTCCGCAGACGCGTGCCGGCGACCGCGGGCCGTGCGAGGGGAAAAGGGGCCAATCGTGAACGTCCAGCCGATTCGGGGGGTGCCGGCTCGCCGGCGTCGGTGGCCGCACCGGGGCCGAGGGGGCCGGGGCCCGCTCGCGTTGCTCCTCGGCGCGACGCTGCTGCTGGTCAGCGGGTGCGGCGGCGATGACGGGGAGGACGGCAAGCCGGCCGGCAAGGCGGGTGGCGAGAAGGCCGCCTCGCAGGCCGCCGTGACGATAGCGCCCAAGGACGGGGCGGACGACGTCGCCACCAGCGGTGCCCTCAAGGTGACCGCCCAGAAGGGCCGGCTGAAGTCCGTCAAGGTCAAGGACGGCAAGGGCAACGAGGTCGACGGGAAGATATCCGGCAACGGCGCCCTGTGGCAGCCGAGCGGTCATCTGGGCGCCTCGACGCACTACACCGTCGACGCGGTCGCGGTGGACGGCCAGGGCCGGGAGGCCGCCGAGCACTCCGCGTTCACCACGCTCGTCCCCAAGAACACCTTCATCGGCCAGTACAGCCCGGAGAACGGCCAGCAGGTCGGCGTCGGGATGCCGGTCTCGATCCACTTCACCCGCGGCATCACGGACCCCAAGGCCGTCGAGGACGCCATCAAAGTCACGGCGAAACCGTCGGTCCCGATAGAGGGCCACTGGTTCGGCAACGACCGGCTCGACTTCCGCCCGGAGAAGTACTGGGCGCCCGGCACCAAGGTCACCCTCAGGCTCGACCTCAACGGCGTCGAGGGCCGGCCCGGCGTCTACGGCACCCAGGCCAAGGAAGTCTCCTTCACCGTCGGCCGCAGCCAGGTGAGCACGGTCGACGCCAAGTCGAAGCAGATGACCGTGGTCCGCGACGGCAAGAAGATCAAGACCATCCCGATCACTTCCGGCGCCCCCGGCACCGAGACGTACAACGGCACGATGGTCATCAGCGAGAAGCACCCGGTGACGCGGATGAACGGCGATACGGTCGGCTTCGGCGGCGAGTACGACATCAAGGACGTCCCGCACGCGATGCGGCTGAGCACGTCCGGCACCTTCATCCACGGCAACTACTGGTCAGGGCGCCCGACGTTCGGCACCCGCAACGCCAGCCACGGCTGTGTGGGCCTGTTCGACTCGCGCGGCGGCGGTGACGGCTCCACCCCGGCGGCGTGGTTCTTCCGCAACTCGCTCATCGGCGATGTGGTCATCGTCAAGAACTCGCACGACGAAACGATCCAGCCGGACAACGGGTTCAGCGACTGGAACCTGTCCTGGGAGCAGTGGAAGGCCGCGCAGTAGCGACGGCGGCCGGAAGACGACCGGACCCGGTGCACTGTGACACAGCGCACCGGGTCCGCCGTCGTTAACGCGTACTAACCTTCCGGCATGACTGTGAATCTCGAGGTCGCCGACGGCGTCGGCACCATCCGCCTGGACCGCCCGCCGATGAACGCACTGGACATCGCCACCCAGGACCGGCTGCGCGAGCTCGCCGAAGAGGTCACCCGCCGCGACGAGGTGCGCGCCGTCGTCGTATGGGGCGGCGAGAAGGTGTTCGCGGCCGGTGCGGACATCAAGGAAATGCAGGCCATGGACCATGCGGCCATGGTCGTCCGGTCCAAGGCGCTCCAGGACTCGTTCACCGCCGTGGCCCGGATCCCCAAGCCGGTGGTCGCCGCGATCACCGGATATGCGCTGGGCGGGGGCTGCGAGTTGGCGCTCTGTGCCGACTTCCGGATCGCGGCGGACAACGCCAAGCTCGGCCAGCCGGAGATCCTGCTGGGCCTGATCCCGGGCGCCGGCGGCACCCAGCGGCTGGCGCGGCTGGTGGGTCCGTCCAAGGCCAAGGACCTGATCTTCACCGGCCGGCAGGTCAAGGCCGAGGAGGCGCTGGCCATCGGACTGGTCGACCGGGTGGTGCCGGCCGCGGAGGTCCATGAGCAGGCGCACGCCTGGGCGGCCCGGCTGGCGGCCGGCCCCGCGCTTGCGCTGCGGGCCGCGAAGGAGTCCGTCGACGCCGGCCTGGAGACCGACATCGACACCGGCCTGACGGTTGAACGCAACTGGTTCGCGGGGCTGTTCGCGACCGAGGACCGGGAGACCGGGATGCGCAGTTTCGTCGAGGAGGGGCCGGGCAAGGCCAAGTTCCGCTGAAACAGCTGGTGTTGACGGGACCTATGAGGTTTGACCGGGGTCCGATGCCTCGTGTGGGCGAATCGCCGATGACTTAATTGTGCCTTAAGGCAACCTTGTTGGCCCGCCCGGCCGGCCTCTTCGTACGCCGGGTGTCGTCGCAGGTCAGTCGCGGCATCCCGGAACCTTAACTGCCTTTGGCATATGTCCCGCCGGGGGTCTGGAACCGACGATTCCGGGCAAAGGATTCCGTTGGTTCCGCCCCCGTGACCGCCAAGTAGCAGCCATGATGGGGGGCATGGCGGGCCTCGAAGGAATGGAGCAGCCGCGGCCGCGGAGCGATCCGGCCGCCACACGATGGGGCATCCCCGGTGCGGACAGAAGCCCCGCTCCGGCTCCCCGCGGACCGGCGTCCGCGGCGCTCGATCTGGTCGGTGATCCCACTCTCGGCGAGGTCCGGCTGCCGTCCCGTCCCCAGTCCGCCGGCATCGCCCGCCGGCTGACCGCCTCGGTACTCCTGAAACAGTGGTCCCTCACCCCCCAGCTCACCGAGCACGCCGTGCTGCTCGTCTCCGAACTCGTCGGCAACGCCGTACGCCACACCGGCGCCCGCACCTTCGGACTGCGGATGCTCCGCCGCCGTGGCTGGATCCGCATCGAGGTGCGCGACCCGTCCCGCGGCCTGCCCTGTCTCATGCCCGTCCAGGCGATGGACACCAGCGGCCGCGGTCTCTTCCTCGTCGACAAGCTCTCCGACCGCTGGGGCGTGGACCTGCTGCCGCGCGGCAAGACGAGCTGGTTCGAGATGCGGGTCACCGACCGCTGAGCCGTGTCGGCGGCCGGGACCTGCGGTTCCTCCCCCCCCGCCGTGTTGGCCGGCCACGCGGCCACCCGACCGGGGCAGGCACCCGACGGGCCGCCGCTCGCCGAGCGACGGTGGGTGCGCGGGGCGGGCAAGGACGGTCCGTAGGATGGGCTGTTCATGCTCGCGGCAGATACGGGAAGGAGGGGCATGCACCAGGTGCGCCGGCCGGCGGTGATGCTGCTGCTCCTTCTCACCGTGGCCTTCGGGCCGCTGCTGTGCCGGAGCGGGGGCGACCCGGCCAGGGTGCCCGGCCCGGCCGTGCCCGCCGTGGGCGAGAGCGCACGGACGGCCGTGGTGCAGGGCGGCCGGCAGGCCGAGGCCAACCGCCCCGTCGAGGTGGTCGCCGCGCCCAAGCGGTGCTCGGACCGGCATGCCCCCGGCCCTCAGGAGTCCGCCCCGCTGCCCACACCGCACCGCGGTGAGCCCCTGGCGCCCGCCACCACCGGCGCCGGGCCGCTCGCAGCCGACCTGCCGGCGCAGTTCGCGCTCGCCAGGCCGCCGACCGACAGCGCCGCCGCCATCGACCACACCGCGCTCCTGCCCGTACTGCGGATATAGGCCGGCGCCCGCACGCGCCCTGCCTGATACCCCTCCGTACGTCTGGAGCTTTCGCATGCCCACTTCCGCCTCTCCCACCCGCAAACTGGCCGCCATCGGCGCGGTCATCGCCCTTGTCGTCGCCGTGATCGCGGTCGGCATCGCCGTCGGCAAGGCCGTCGAGGGCGGCCGGGACACCGGCCGCACCGGCGAGCCGGAGGCCGCCGCCTCCGTCGGGGCCGAGAACGACCCCGCACAGCAGAAGTTGTACGACGACCTCGCCCGGCAGACCAGCCGCCGCCAGGACGGCGACCCGCTGGCCGTGGGGAAGAAGGACGCCCCCGTGGTGCTGGTCGAGTACGCCGACTACCAGTGCTCGTTCTGCGGGCGCTTCACCCGTGAGACCCAGCCCGAGCTGATCAAGAAGTACGTCGATGCGGGCACCCTGCGCATCGAGTTCCGCAACTTCCCCGTCTTCGGCGCCCACTCCGAGCGGGCCGCCCGCGCCTCCTGGGCCGCCGGCCGGCAGGGCAAATTCTGGCAGCTGCACGATGTGCTGTACGCCAAGACCCGTAAGGGCGGCGCACTGGCCGAGGACAAGCTGGTCGAAATGGCCCGCACCAGCGGCGTGACCGACCTCGACAGGTTCCGTGCGGACCTCAAGAGCGCGGACGCCGAGCGGGCGCTGAAGAAGGACCAGGACGAGGGCTACCGGCTCGGGGTGCAGTCCACGCCGTCCTTCCTGGTCAACGGCCGGCCGGTGGCCGGGGCCCAGCCCACCGAGGTCTTCGCGCAGGCCATCGAGGACGCGGCGGCGAAGGCGGGTGCGAAGGCCGCGGGGGGCAAGAAGTGACGACCGACATCGGCTACCTCGCGGCGTTTCTCGGCGGGACGCTCGCCCTGGTCAGCCCGTGCAGCGCACTGCTGCTGCCGGCGTTCTTCGCGTACTCCCTGGCGAGCCCCGGCCGGCTGCTGGCCCGCACCGGCGTGTTCTACCTGGGGCTGGCCACGACCCTGGTGCCGCTCGGCGCGGCCAGTACGGCGGCCAGCCGGCTGTTCAACGGCCACCGCGAGCTGCTGGTCGCGGTCGGCGGCTGGGTCGTCATCGCGATGGGCCTCGCCCAGATCCTGGGCCTGGGCTTCGCCTCCCGGCGCGCCCAGTCCGCGGCCGCCCGGATCACCCCGCGCTCGGCGGTCTCCACCTTCCTGCTCGGCTGTGTCTACGGCCTCGCGGGATTCTGCGCAGGACCGATCCTCGGCGCGGTGCTGACCGTGACGGCGGTCAGCGGGAATCCGGTGTACGGGGCCTCGATGCTCGCCGTGTACGCGCTGGGCATGGCGCTGCCCCTGTTCGTCCTCGCGCTGCTGTGGGACCGCTTCCGGCTCGGCAGCCGCGGCTGGCTGCGGGGCCGTGAACTCACCCTCGGCAGGCTGCGGTTGCACACCACCTCGCTGCTGTCCGGGGTGTTCTTCATCGGCATCGGCGTCCTCTTCCTGCGCTTCAACGGGACCAGCGCGCTGCCCGGAATCCTCGACGCGGACGCCGAATTCCGGGTCGAGGAGTGGGCCACCCGGATCGGGGCCGGCGTACCGGACTACGTACTGGTCGCGGTGGGCGCCCTGATCGTGGCCGGGGTGCTGGGACGGATCGCCCTGCGGCCGGAGAAGCGGCGGGGCGACGGGGCGGAGTAGCCGCCCGGCACGGGGACGCGCAGGACCGGGCGGGGCGGGCCGGAAGACCCGCCCCGCCGGCCTCCGGACCCCTCAGAGCCACACGTTGTCGTTCACCGAGCCCAGACCCGTCCCCGACAGCCGCCGGTGCAGCGCCAGCGCCTGGTCCTCGGTGAGCGAGGCGACATGGTCGGCCGCGGCGCGCAGCGGGTCGCCGTGCAGCGCCAGTTCCTCGGCGCGGTCCGGCGGCAGCAGCTCGGGTGCGTCATGGGTCCAGCGCAGCAGCTGGCTGACGATCCGTCGCTTGCCGTGCTGCTGAGTGGCGAGCGCGGGCCGGTCGATGACGTAGCACCACACCAGCTCCTTGAGGAGATCGCAGGCGGCCCGGCGGTCCTCCGGGATCACCAGCCGCGCCCCGTACCGGATCGCCGCGGTACCGCCCACCTCCAGCTCGATGCCCCGGGTGAAGTACGAGATCAGGTCGGCGGTGCGGCGGTTGACCGCGACCGCGTCCTCATGGCTGCCGCTGTACGGGGCGGGCACCGCCAGCCGCTTGCCGATGTCCGCCATCATCACCAGCGCCGCCTCGCGCTCGAAGGGCTCACCCGCGCGCGCCCGCTTGGCCTGCACATAGTCCAGGAAGCGGCGGGTCTCCCGTTCGGTGTCACCGCCCGCGGAACCGTCCGGCGGGAAGAGCGCGGCCAGCGGGATCAGGCCCGTACGGTAGAAGTCCTCCACGTCATGGCAGGCGTAGGTGACATCGTCCGCCCAGTCCATCACCTGCTCCTCGACCGGTACGGCGGTGTCGTCGCGGCCGGCCCGCACCCAGGAGAACGCCTCCCGGTCGGCGACGTAGACGCCCCACTTCACATGCCGCGCCGGATCCTGGTCGACCGGCGCGCGCTCCCACGGGTACTTGGTGGCGGCGTCCAGACAGGCGCGGGTCAGATGCAGTCCGCGGTGGCCCGGGTATTTGTGGGCGGCGAGGAAGGTCAGCACCCGCAGGGTCTGGGCATTTCCCTCGAAGCTGTCCAGCACCCCGTCCGCGAAGTGCAGTTCGTCCATCGTGGCGCGCAGCGCCAGCTCGCCGGCGTGTCCGAAGGGCGGATGGCCGATGTCGTGCGCCATGCACGCCGCCTCGACGAGGGCCGGGTTCGGACCGCCGTACTTGCGCTCCAGCCGCTCCGCCATCCGGCGGCCGAGCTGGGCGACCTTCATCGAGTGCGTCAGCCGGGTGTGGTACGCGCCCAGCTCGGCGCTCGCCACCACCTGGCTCTTGCCGGCCAGCGCCCGCCACTGCGTCGAGTACAGGATCCGGTCCACGTCGTGCTCGAATCCGGACCGCTGCCCGTCGTCGGAGACCCGTCGGCGCAGGGAGTGCTGTTCGAGATCCTCATCGCTGTATCTGGCAGGTCGCATGCGCGGATGGTAGTCCGCTCCCGCTCCGGCCCCGGTAAGTGTCCAGGCCCGTCCGGTGCTCGGATCAGGGCCTCAGGCGCTGAGTGGGCGACGCCAGCGGGGGTGTGGGCGGGCGTGCGGCCGTACATGCGGATGGTGGGCGTCGGCCCGGCGCCGGCGGTCGTTGCACAGCAGGCACTTGCCGTAGCCCGGCGGGAGGGGGTCCTCCGGGTCGCCGTACAGCGGGTCGACCGCGCCGTGCGGATGGAGGGCGCAGCCGGTCGGGCCGGTCTCGGCGCCCAGTGAGCCGGCGGCGGTCAGCGCCTGGCGGAGGACGTCGACGAGCCGGTCCGCATCGTGCCGGGTCGGCGCGGATTGCAGAGTACGGGCGAGGTCGGAGGCGGTGGTCAGCGCGGTCTGGAGTTCGCGCAGGTTTGCGTAACCCATGTCCCGGAGCGTAGGCGGCCCCACTGACAGTTGATCTTCCGATCGGACTTCGCGGCTTCCCATGGCCGGATGCATGCCCGCTCCCGCCCACGATTTAGCACCGGGAGGGTGACTGTCCTCTTGCGGAAGCGTGACATGCGGGGTTCGGCTCTCCCGGCGGGGGTCGGTCCCCTTCCACCGGGGGGGCGGCTCCCCTCCGCCGGGATTCGGCTCCCCTCCGCCGGGGTTCGGCTCCCCGTACCGGGGCGGCTCCCCCCACCCGCGAACCCACCCCCCGCCCCCTCCCCCGGAGGGGGAGGGGGCGGGGGAGAGCTACGAAGGCCGGCTCACGGCGCGATCGGCAGGGCCCGCTTGTGCTCGGTGAAGCGGTAGCGGCGGACGATCGCCTGGAAGGCGGTGGCCTCGACCGGCTTGCCCTCCAGGAAGTCGTCGATCTGGTCGTAGCTCACACCGAGCGCGACCTCGTCGGGCTTGCCCGGGTCGAGCGTCTCCAGGTCGGCCGTCGGCACCTTGGTGACCAGCTCCTGCGGGGCGCCCAGCACCGCCGCCACCGCGCGCACCCGGCGCTTGGTGAGCCCGGTCAGCGGCACCACGTCCGCCGCGCCGTCACCGAACTTGGTGAAGAAGCCGGAGACCGCCTCGGCCGCGTGGTCGGTGCCCACGACCAGACCGTCGTGCGCTCCGGCGACCGCGTACTGCGCGATCATGCGCTGCCGCGCCTTGATGTTGCCCTGGACGAAGTCCTGGTGGTGCGCGTCGCGGAAGGTGAGCCCGCCGTCCAGCACGGACTGGAGCGCCGCATCGCTCGCCGGGCGGATGTCGACGGTCAGCTCCCGGTCGGCCCGGATGAACTCCAGCGCCCGCTGGGCGTCCTTCTCGTCCGCCTGGACGCCGTAGGGCAGCCGCATCGCGTAGAACGTCGCGTCGTGCCCGGTGGCGCGGGCCCGCTCCACGGCGAGCTGGCAGAGCCGGCCGGTGGTCGTGGAGTCGACGCCGCCGCTGATCCCCAGCACGAGCGAGCGCAGGCCCGTGGAGGTCAGCCGCTCTGTGAGGAAGGCCACCCGGCGCTCGATCTCCTGCTCGGCGTCGAAGGACGCGGTCACCTGGAGATCCCGGGCGATCTCCTGTTGCAGGGCCTTGGACGCCGGGTCGGTCACGGCTGCTCCTCTTGGTTCTCTCGCTGCACCGTATGGTGCTCTTCGCGGCTTTTGTCACGGCGTTCGCCGCGGTATGTGCCGCGGCGTGTCGCGGTGGTGTCACAGGCTGTTCCCGGGGCGTGTACGCAGGGTGCGTCGTGGGCGTACGCGCGGTTCCCGGAGGCATGACATCCGCGTGCCGGTAGGAAACCTTATGCCGGGTGCGCCCATTTCTTGAGGGCGGCCTTGCTGGAGAAGTCCGCGACGTCCTTGTCCAGTGGTCGGTCCGTGTACTGGTGGATGCGCCACTTCGCCTTGATCCGCGGATGCCCGGCGGAGACGTAGTCGGCGATCCACAGGCCGTCGGCCGCGTAGGACGTGGTGTCGTGGTGGAGCCAGAAATCGCGGTTGCAGTAGAGCATCACGCGGTGCGTGGGGCGCAGCTTCTTCACCGCGACCAGGAACTGGTCCTTCTGCGCATTACTCGCATATGTCCCCTCGCCGGTGCGCTCCCAGTCGCACGCCAGGATGTCGCCCTGGACCGAGGCGCACTTCTCGACGAAATACCGCGCCTGGGCGGCGATATTTCCGGGCCAGAGAAAGTGGTAGAAACCGACCACGCAGCCTGCTTTACGGGCCTTTGCCGCCTGCGCGTTCTGGTGCGGATTGATGTAGGAGCGGCCTTCGGTCGCCTTGACGAAAACGAAGTCCAGCCCCTCGGCGGAATACGAGGAGTTGTAGGAGCTGACATCGACACCGTGCAGCATGAACGGCCTCCTGCCGATCGGACCTGCGGATTCGAAGCGCCAACTGCTCGAACGGGCAACAGCGTTGAAACGTGTTCCGGTGGTGCTCGCGTTCCGGTGTGTTCCTGTGTTCTGCGTGCCTGCGTTACTGCGTACCTGCGTCACGTTGCCGGCCGGGGCTCTCGGCGGCGATGCGTTCCGTATGCGCCCTGCGTTCCCTGCGTCACCGTGCGATATGACGGTGTGTCGGTTCGTTCCAGCAGTTCAGCATGTCCGGTACCGGAGACGCCAGATACGGGTCGGGAAGTTCCTTGAGAGGCGGTCCTGTTGAAGGCCGCACAACTCGGCGGGCCGCCGTACGGAACGGCCGCCCCGCGGCATGCCCGCCCTAACGCGGACGAGTTCCCCGCAGAGTTCCCGGCAGCGTCCGCCGCAGCAGCCGGCGCGCGCGGGCCCGGGCCCGGCCCAGGGAACGACGGCCGGCGCGGCCGATGCGGGTCGAGCGGAGCTCCTGGAAGAGGAGTTGGTAGCGCTCGGCGATGGGTTCCGGGTCGTAGCGGTGCGCGCTCTCCAGCGCGGCCCCGGCCATCCTCCGGCGGCGCCCGGGGTCCTCGATGAGGTCGAGCAGACCGGTGGCCAGCGCCTGCCCGTCGCCGGCCGGCACCAGCAGTCCGTTCCTGCCGTCGTCGATGATCTCGGCCGGGCCCAGCGGGCAGTTGGTGCTCACGACGGGCACCCCGCAGCGCATCGCCTCGACGAGCGTCATGCCGAACGACTCGGCGTCCGAGGCCGAGGCCACGATCGATGCCTTGGCGAACTCCGCCTCGATCGGCGACCGGGGGCCGGTCAGCTCCGCGTGTCCGTCGAGTCCGAGCTCGTCGATCAGCTCCTGGAGCCGTGCGCGTTCGGCGCCGCCGCCGTGTATGCGCAGCCGCCAGTCGGGGTGCTTGTCGGCGACCGTGGAGAACGCCTCGATGAGCAGGTCGAAGCGCTTGCCGCGGACCAGCCGCCCGGCCGCGGCGATCACCTTCGAGGTGCCCTCGGACGGCGGCCCGGCCGGGGCGGGCACGATGTTGGGCACCGCCAGTACCCGGACGCCCGGCAGCGGCATCCGTGCGCGGTAGACGGCGGCGTCCGCCTCGGTCGTGGTGACCAGGGCGTCCAGCGTCCGGTAATGGCGGGCGAGTTCGGCGCGCAGCCGCTTGCCGTGCGCATCGTGACGCAGATGCTCCTGCGCGATCCGCAGCGCCCGGCGGGGGCCGAAGCGGGCCAGGTAGACGTTGATGCCGGGCCGGGTGCCGATCAGTACGTCCGCGTCCGTGCCGCGCAGGAACTCCGCGGCGCGCAGGTCGATCAGCCGGCTGTACTGGTCGTACCGCTGCTCGGCGAGCGGGAAGTCCCGTGCGGGCTCGCCGAAGAGCGGATCCGCCATGTCCGCGCTGCCGACCCGGGTGTCCACCAGGGGGATCAGCCGCACCCGGGGGTCCACGGTGAACCGGGGGACCTCGCGGTGCCGCATCATCGACACGATCTCGACCTCGTGCCGGTCGGCGAGCGCGGCGGCGAGGTTGAGGGTGGTGCGGATGGTGCCGCCGATGGCGTAGGCGTTGTGCAGCAGGAGGGTGATCTTCATACGGTGCGGCGTCTTCCCGAGAGGCGACCGGTCAATCAGGTCGGCCGGGACCCTGGTCGCGGCCGGGGCGCCGTAACCGATCCGTCCGGCACCGGGGCAACCGTGGCGGTAAGGGGTAAGCCGAGGACGTGCCCGGAGTGAGAGGCCGGTAAGAACGACGGGTGAGAGCCGGGTAAGAGAACCACCGCGGGCCCGCTGCGCTCCCTGCACGCGGCCCCGGCCGGGCGGGGGGACCCCCTCGCCCCCTGCGTGATCTTGGCAGACTTGCCGCGTGACCCATTCCGTATTGCTCGCCGAGGACGACCGCCCCATCCGCACCGCGCTGGAGCGTGCCCTGACCCTGGAGGGGTACCGGGTCACCGCCGTCGCGGACGGCATCCAGGCGCTCGCCGCCGCGCACCGCGAGCGGCCGGATGTGATCCTGCTGGATGTGATGATGCCCGGCATCGACGGGCTCCAGGTGTGCCAGGTGCTGCGGGCCGAGCAGGACCGCACCCCGATCCTGATGCTGACCGCCCGGGTCGAGACGGCCGACCGGATCGCCGGACTGGATGCCGGGGCCGACGACTATGTGGTCAAACCGTTCGAGGTCGAGGAGGTCTTCGCCCGGCTGCGGGCGCTGCTGCGGCGTACGGCGGGGGACGGCACGGGGGAGGCGGCCGGGACCGGGCCCGGGGCGGAGGCGGCCGGTGAGGCGGCGGAGCCGGACGAGGCGTACGGGGACCGGATGGCGGACAGCGGTGTGGTCGAAGCCGCCGATCTGCGGATCGACGGGCCCTCGCGCCGGGCCTGGCGCGGCGGCAGGGAACTGGAGCTGACCCGCACCGAGTTCGAGCTGCTGGAGCTGCTCGCCAGGAACGCCGGGATCGTCCTCGACCACTCGACGATCTACGACCGGATCTGGGGCTACGACTTCGGGCCCGGCTCCAAGAACCTCGCGGTGTACGTCGGTTATCTGCGGCGCAAGGTCGATGTCCCGGGCAGCCGGCCGCTGATCCACACGGTGCGGGGCGTCGGCTACGTCCTGCGGGAGGACTGAGATGCCCGGGCCGCGCGGCGGTACCGGGACCGGAGAGCCCGGCACCCGGCGCGGGCGCCGGCCGTACGCCCGGCTGCGGTCCCGGATCCGTTCCTGGCGGCGCGGCGGGCAGGCCGCCTGGCTGCGCACCCGTAGGCCCGCCAGTCTGCGGACCACCTTCGCGGTGGCCTTCGCCGTCGGGGCCGCGGCGGTGACCGTGCTCGTCGGGTTCCTCAGCTATGACGCGGCGGCCCGGCTGGTGCGGGTGGACGAGAAGTCGGTGTTCTCCGAGGTCGTACGGGATCTGCGGACCCAGGTCCAGGAGAAGCAGTTCGAGCCCGCCGACTATGCGAGTTCGGACCCCGACCACGACGGGCCGCGCGACGACCTCACCCGCCCCACCCGTACGGACGTGCAGATCCTGGGCGCCGGCGGCCGGATCGTGGAAGGCGGGCGCCCCGCCCTGCCGGCCGGTCCCGCGGAACGCCGGATCGCCATGGACCGGCACGCCGGCCGGCACATGCAGCGCGAGGCGGACATCGGCGACGAGGAGTACCACGTCGCGACCGTCGCGCTCGGCGGCGGCCGCGGGGCGGTCCAGGTCGCCCAGAAGTTCAGCGAGACCGAGGACCTGCTCTCCGCGCTCCAGCAGCGCACCGCGCTGCTGGCGGCCGCGGTCATCGCGCTGGCCGGGGCGGCCGGGTGGTGGCTGGCGCGCCGGATCACCGGCCGGCTGGTGCGGCTGACCTCGGTCGCCGAGAGCGTGGCCGAGCACGGCCGGCTGGACGTACCGGTTCCGGTGGCGGGCCGGGACGAGGTCGCCCGGCTGGGGCGGGCCTTCGACGACATGCTCGGGCGGCTGGCCAGCGCGGTGCAGGACCAGCAGCGCCTCGTCCAGGACGCAGGGCATGAGCTGCGCACACCGCTGACCTCGCTGCGTACCAACATCTCGCTGCTCAAGCGGTTCGACGAACTGCCGCCGGAGGCCCGCGAGGAGCTGCTCGCCGACCTCGCGGGCGAGGCCAGGGAGCTCACCGACCTGGTCAACGAGCTGGTCGACCTGGCGGCCGGACAGCACGACGACGACCCGCTGGCCGAGGTGGGACTGGCCGAGGTCGCACAGAAGGCGGCCGCCTCGGCCCGCCGCCGCACCGGCCGCGAGATCACCGTACGGACCGTGCGCCCGGCCGTGGTCGAGGGCCGGCCGGGAGCGCTGAACCGGGCGCTGACCAATCTGCTGGAGAACGCCGCCAAGTTCGACGCGGGCGGGACGGAGCCGATCGAGGTCCAGGTCACCGGCGCCCGTATCGCAGTCCTCGACCGCGGCCCCGGCATAGCGGAGGCCGACCTCACCCGGGTCTTCGACCGCTTCTACCGGGCACCGGCCGCCCGCGGCCTCCCCGGTTCCGGGCTCGGCCTCGCCATCGTCCGGGAGATCGCCACCGCACACGGCGGCCACGCCTTCGCCGCCCACCGTCCGGGCGGCGGCGCGACCCTGGGCTTCACGGTGGGGCGGGGGAAGCACACGGGGGCCGCGGCAGGCGACCGGGGCAGGGCGGGCGACTGAGGGCGGGGCGGGGTGTCGGCCACGGCCGGGCGGGCGACCACGGCAGGGCGGGCGACCGCGGCGGTGCGGCGCCGCTCAGTGGGCGGCCGGTACCGCCGCCAGCGGCATCAGCGGCGGAACCCCTGCCGTGACGATCATGGTGCGGCGCCGGGGCGCGGGCCGGCGTCCGGCGCCTGGTCCGCGCTGTCCTCCGCGCCCACCAGGAGGGAGCGCAGCAGCTGTTCGTCCTCGCTGGTCAGCTGGGAGACGAAGCGGGCCAGTGCGGTGCCCCGGTCGTGCTGCTTGTCGAGTTCGCTGCGCATCCGCCGGGCGGTCAGCCCCGCGGAGTCCTGTATCGGCGAGTAGGCGAAGCCGCGGCCGGCCCGGGAGCGGGACACCGCGCCCTTGTCGTGCAGCCGGGTCAGGATCGTGGTGACGGTGGTACGCGCCAGCCGGCCGCCCAGTGCGCTCTGCACCTCGGCGGGGCTCAGCGGCCCCTCGGCCGCCCAGAGCGCCGCGAGCACGCTCGCCTCCAGCTCGCCTGCGGGGCGCCGCTGCACGGGTGATGTCTCCGACATGGAACGCCCTTCGCCTGCAGGTCGTCTACAGTTCCGTAGACCGTCTACGTGACTGTAGTCGGTCGGGCCGGCCGTTCAGCAGGCCCGCAACCCATTATGGGAGGGCCCACCGACATGGCCGTAGCCGCCGCATTTGCGCAGGTGACAGGCGGGATGACAGGCGGGAAGGCGGGTGCGGCGGCGGTCCGGACGACCCGGTCCCGCTGATCCCTCGCCCCCGAAGTGCTGCGCTCCCGCCGCCGCCCGGCAGCGACGTCCGCCGACGGCACGACGTCACCCCGCAGCCGACCCACCGTGCCCGCGCGCCCCGCACCACGTACGACCTCGCATGCCGCCAAGGAGCACCCGTGAACCACCTCGCCTTCGGCGGAACCCCGCTCGACCGCCGCGCGGCCCCCGCCGTCGAGCGGATCCGCGCCACCCGGCTGCGCCCTGTGGGGGCCGCGCGGTGACGGGGCCCGAACGCGGACCGGAGCCCGGACCGGAGCGGGCGCCGGGAACGGGGCCGGGGCGAGGCTCCGTTCCGGAGGCGTGGGGTGGTCCCCCCGACTCACGCCCCGGACCGCACGCCCGCCCCACCGCCCGGTCGCTCCTCACCCTCGCCGCGCTCTGGGCGGTGCTGTTCACCGCCGTGGCCGTCACCGTCTCCGTACGGCACGGCCTTCCGCTCGCCCCCGAACAGGCCGCCCTGCGCTGGTCGCTGGCGCACCGCGGGGAACCGCTGCGCTCGTCGGCCGAAGCGCTGACGGCCACCGGGTCCGGCATGGTCCCGTATCTGATGGCGGTACTCGCGGGCCTGCTGGCCGGACGCGGCAGCCTCGGCCGGCTCCGCGCGGTCGGCGCCGCCGCGGTCGTCCTCGCCGTCGGCCAGGCGCTCCGCTACGGCCTGATGGAGCTGTTCGCCCGGCCCAGGCCACCCGCAGCCGACTGGGCAGGACGCGCCTCCGAGTACGCCTTCCCCTCCGGACACGCCACCACCGCGGCGCTCGCGGCGGGCATCCTGGCCTGGGGCATCGCCCGCCGGGCCCGCCCCTCCATCGCCCGCACCTGGTGCGTGGTGCTCGCCGTCTGGGCCGCCGCCGTCGGCCTCACCCGTGTCTACCTGGGTGTCCACTGGCCGGGCGATGTCCTCGGCGGCTGGCTGCTGGCCGCCACCGTGCTCACCCTCGCCCTGCTGATGGAGCGGTACCTCGACCTGGCCCCCGGCCGCCGCCCGGACCGCTCCCGGCACGGTTCCGGTACGGGGCCCGTGGGGCCCGGGTGAGTCGCGCCGGACGGTGCACGGCTCGCCGCGCGCCCTATTCGAGCGCCCCGCGCCCCTCTGTGGCGCACATTCCCATGAAGAGCTGACGATCCGACCAGGTCTTCCCCAAGGCGGCATGGACGGCGCCCGCACCGAGCACCACTGTCCTGGGTGCCGGGACCGCAGCAATCGCGCCACCGGCACCGCTCATGGCACGCACCACCGCGCCACCAGGGGGACACCACGCAATGAACCAGCCGCTCGACGCCTCCGCCCCGTACCCGACAGCCGAGGGTGAGCCCACCGCACCCCCGGCCCGCCAGGACCGCTGCCCGGCCGCCGCGGCCAAGGACCCCGCGCCCTGCGAGGGGCCGCACGACGCCGCCACCATCGTCGACCGCCACGGCAAGGAGGTCGCCGGCTGCATCCAGCACTGCGCCCGCCTCCTGGCCGGCCTCGAAGGCGCCCGCGTCCACCCGTTCGTCCCCACGGACCAGGCCCTGGACGTCTACTCCCGGGCCCGCGAACTCCCGCCCTTCGCCTGGGAGATCGGCAGATAGCCGCCCGCACGGGAGCCGGCGGCCGTCCGGCCGCCGGCCCGGGCCGTCAGGTCCTCAGCACTCGATGATGTTGACCGTTCGATCGCCCTACCGGGCCGCTGTACTCGTCATGCGTAGGTCTCGGGTTCGAACCCCGAAGGCGGCTCTTCTCAAGACCAGGTCAGATGCCTTCTGACCTGGTCTTCTGTGCTGCGCTCCCGAGGGCTGGTCAGCTGATGAAGTGGCCGCGAGGGAACGCGAGGGGTACGCATTCAGGGGCATCGGCTCTCAGCTCTTGACCTGGGGCTTCTCGCTCTTCGTGCTGCTTCGTCCGGGCGGTAAGACGCTTGATTGAAGCGGGAATATCGGAGAAAAGCCGCTATTTCCCGGCCCGGATCTCCACGGGGCCGGTGCCGGATCGCCATGGGATCGGCGCTGGGTCGCTACGGGACGGGGCGCCGGATCATGATGCGTCGCAAGCTGATCGTCGCGCATCGTCCCGGAGTTCCCGCAGTCGTATCCGCCCCGGTCCCGGATTGAGTCCGTCCTGCCCCTCCCCACCAGGGGGTACCCGGCGGTAATGTCACCGCCCTCCTAAGAGGAGGCGGCGCTTCCGGGGCCGCGGGTATCGATCTCGACAGTGCGAGGGGACCTGATGGCGGCGAACAATCATCCCGCGCATTCCCGTGGGTCGTACGGCGGCTCCGAGGAGCG
Organism: Streptomyces sp. NPDC034111; assembly: GCF_055575375.1. Classification (NCBI taxonomy): domain Bacteria; kingdom Bacillati; phylum Actinomycetota; class Actinomycetes; order Kitasatosporales; family Streptomycetaceae; genus Streptomyces; species Streptomyces sp. NPDC034111. Next base: position 375,875 of record NZ_JBVIST010000007.1, read on the forward strand.
CTGGCAGCGGATGTGGAGCCATCGCGAGCAGTTGCTGAAGGTGGCTCGCCGGAGGTCCATGAGCCTTGAGGACGCCGAGGACGCGGTGCACGAGGCCATGTTGCGCGCGGTGGAGAACCCCCATGTCGACGAGGAGCGGCTCGGGGCGTGGCTGACGACCGTGACGATGCGGCTGTGCGCCGACCGGTACCGGCAGGTCAACCGCGAGGCACAGGTGGGCAGTCGGTCGACGTTCGCCGTCCCCCCGCCCCCGCCCGTCGAGGAAGAGGTGTGCGACCGCGCGGAGGCCAAGTGGCTGGCGAGCCGGAGCGGTGAGCTGCCCGCGCGGCAGGCCGAGGCGCTCTGGCTGAAGTCGGAGGACCTGGACGTCGGTCAGGTCGCCCGGAAGATGGGGCTGAGCTACCGCACGGTCGAGTCGCTGCTGGCGAGGGCACGGCGGACGCTGCGCAACTCGCTCGCCGCGACGCTCGGGGCCGCCCTGTGGCTGGGCGGTCAGGGACGGCACCGAGCGGCCGGCGGAGGCGCGCAGGTCGCGACCCTGGTGTCCACGGCGGCGACGCTGGCCGTGCTGGGATTCGCCGCGCCCCACTACCCGTACGCGCCGGACGAAGCCCGCCCCGGGACGGCCTCCCCGAAGGAGACGGCGGAGTGGCCCACGGCCTCGTACGACAGCGATGCGCCGGCGTCGCCCTGGGGTGCCACCTCCACGCCCGGCCGTGCGGGTGGGGAGCTCGGCATCGATCTGACCTCGGGAGTGCAGGCGATGCTGCCCGAGGTGGTGACGCTCCCGGCGCTGACGGTTCCCTCCGTGCCCGCCGCCCCGCCCGCTCTGCACATACCGTCGGTTCCGACCGTCCCCTCGGTCCCGTCCGTGTCGTCGCATCCCGACATCCCGGATGTTCCCGGCACCCCGTCGGTCGGTGACGTTCCGTCGGCTCCCACCTCCGACTCGGCTCGGTCGCAGATCTCGAACTTGTCGGATCTGTCCGGACTTTCCGGGCCGTCCGGCCCCTCCGCTTCGAGCTCCCCCTCGGGCGTCGACCCGTCGGCCGGCCTGGGCGGCAGCGCCACCGAGCCGCCCGCCGACTCGCTGCCCACGGGCTCCTTGCACACCCACGTTCAGCCCTGATCAGAGCGCGATTGCGAGCCCGTAAAAAATTCGGATTCCTCGCGACGGACGGGCCGCCCGCCCCCGTAGAGCAGATGACAGAGCTGCTCCCGGGGCTGAAGGGCGGACCGAATGGGTGTCGAGATCTGTGTGGAAGGGTTGACGAAATCCTTCGGACACCAGGTCATCTGGCAGGACGTGTCCCTCACGCTGCCCGCAGGGGAGATCTCCGTCCTGCTCGGCCCGTCCGGCACGGGTAAGTCCGTCTTCCTCAAAACGCTCGTCGGCCTGCTCAAGCCCGACAGAGGCTCCATATGGATCGACGGGAAGGACGTCACCCGGCTCCGCGAGCACGACCTCTACGAGGTGCGGAAGCTGTTCGGCGTCCTCTTCCAGGACGGCGCGCTGTTCGGCTCGATGGATCTCTACGACAACATCGCCTTCCCGCTGCGCGAGCACACCCGCAAGTCCGAGCGCGAGATCCGGCAGATCGTGCTCGAGAAGATGGACATGGTCGGTCTGCTCGGAGCCGAGGCGAAGCTGCCCGGTGAGATATCCGGGGGTATGCGCAAGCGGGCCGGTCTTGCGCGGGCCCTGGTGCTCGATCCGGAGATCATCCTGTTCGACGAGCCCGACTCCGGCCTCGACCCGGTGCGCGTGGCCTATCTGAACCAGCTGATCGTCGATCTGAACGCGCAGATCGACGCGACGTTCCTGATCGTCACGCACGACATCGCCTCGGCCCGCCTGGTGCCGGACAACATCGGGCTGCTGTTCCGGCGCGAGCTGGTGATGTTCGGGCCCAGGGAAGAGCTGCTGTCCAGTGACGAGCCGGTGGTCGGCCAGTTCCTCAACGGGCGCATGCAGGGCCCCATCGGGATGGCCGAGGAGAAGGACGCCGCCCAGGTCGAACAGGAGCTGGCCGAGCTCGATGCCGGCAACCACCGCGGCCCCAAGGGCGGCAAGGGCGCGTCCGGCGCGGGCGTCACCCCCCGCCTGCTGCCCAGCGAGGGCATCGTCCGCCCGCCCCGCTGGGAGGAGATCGCCGAGCACGAGGAGAAGATGCAGCGGCTGCGTGACCTGCGCGTCGCCGCGGAGGGTGCGGTCGGCGTGGACGGTCGGGGGGTGACCGGCATATGAGCCTGTCGCCCACCAACGCGCTGAAACATTCCGGCAGTCTGTTCGCGCTGTTCATGGACGTCCTGCGGACCCTTCCGCGACGTCCGCTCCAGATACGCGAGTTCATCCAGCAGTCCTGGTTCATCGCGAGCGTCACGATTCTGCCCACCGCGCTGGTCTCCATCCCGTTCGGAGCCGTGATCGCGCTCCAGATCGGCAGTCTGACCCAGCAGCTGGGGGCGCAGTCGTTCTCCGGCGCCGCCTCGGTCCTCGCAGTGCTGCGCGAGGCGTCGCCGATCGTGACCGCGCTGCTCATCGCGGGCGCCGGCGGCTCCGCGATCTGCGCGGACCTCGGGGCGCGCAAGATCCGCGAGGAGATCGACGCCATGGAGGTGCTCGGGATCGACCCGATCCACCGACTGGTCGTCCCGCGGGTGGTGGCCTCGATGGCCGTCGCGGTGCTGCTCAACGGACTGGTCTCGGTGGTCGGCGTGGCCGGTGGCTACTTCTTCAACGTGGTCCTCCAGAACGGGACCCCAGGCGCCTATCTGGCCTCCTTCACCACCCTGGCGCAGTTGCCCGACCTGTACTGGGCCGAGCTGAAGGCGCTGCTCTTCGGCGCCATCGCCGCGCTCGTCGCCTCGTACAAGGGCCTGACGGCCAAGGGCGGACCCAAAGGCGTCGGCGACGCGGTGAACCAGTCGGTCGTCATCACCTTCATGTTGCTGTTCGTCGTCAACTTCGTGATGACAGCGATCTACTTCCAAATCGTTCCGCAGAGGGGTTAGTCGATGGCGCTGTCGGAACGATTCCTCTCAGGCCCCCTCCGCTCCCTTGAGGAGCTCGGCGGCCAGCTGACCTTCTATGGCCGCTCGCTCGGCTGGACCGCCCGCACGCTGCGCCGCTACAAGAAGGAAGTCCTGCGCCTGCTGGCCGAGGTGAGCTTCGGCCGCGGGGCGCTGGCGGTCATCGGAGGCACCGTCGGGGTCATCGCGTTCCTCACCTTCTTCACCGGAACCGAGGTCGGCCTCCAGGGGTACACCGCGCTCAACCAGCTCGGCACGTCGAACTTCGTGGCGTTCATCTCCGCCTACTTCAACACCCGGGAGATCGCGCCGCTGATCTCGGGGCTCGCCCTCTCCGCGACGGTCGGCGCCGGATTCACCGCCCAGCTCGGCGCGATGCGGATCAGCGAAGAGGTCGACGCGCTGGAGGTGATGGGCGTCCCCTCGCTGCCCTTTCTGGTCACCACGAGGATGATCGCCGGTTTCGCCGCGGTGATCCCGCTGTACGTGATCGGGCTGCTCTCCTCGTACTTCGCCGCCCGCACGATCACCACCGGTTACTACGGGCAGTCGGCAGGCACGTACGACCACTACTTCCAGCAGTACCTGCCGCCCATCGACGTGTTGTGGTCCTTCGGCAAGGTGATCGTCTTCGCCGTCGTGATCATTCTCGTCCACTGCTACTACGGCTACTACGCGAAGGGCGGCCCGGCGGGCGTCGGCGTCGCGGTGGGCCGGGCGGTGCGCACCTCCATCGTCGCCGTCAACATCATGGACTTCTTCCTCAGCCTGGCGATCTGGGGAGCCACCACGACTGTGCGGATCGCGGGGTAGTGGACAGATGCCGATACTGACACCGACACGGATGCAGACGCCGGCGCCGGCGCCGTCCCCGGCGAAGGCCCGGACGCCCGCCGCCAAGCTGCGCCTCTACGGCATCGTCTTCCTCGTCGTCCTCGGGTTGCTGCTGACGCTGGCGGTCGCCATCTACCAGAAGGCGTTCACCCCGTCCGTCCCGATCACCCTGCAGGCGAGCACGACCGGCAACCAGCTCGATCCGGGCGCCGACGTGAAGCTGCGCGGCCTGCTCGTCGGAGAGGTCCGGGACGTACGGGCCGACGGTGAGAAGGCGACGCTCGACCTCGCGCTCAAGCCCGAGCACGTGTCCCACATCCCGGCCGACGTCCAGGCCCGGCTGCTGCCCAAGACGCTGTTCGGCGAGAAGTACGTCGACCTGGTCGTCCCCGACCACGCCCCGCAGCCGCCCATCCAGGCCGGAGACGTCATCACCCAGGACCGCACCAAGGCCGGCATCGAACTCCAGAAGCTGATGGACGACCTGCTGCCGCTGCTGCGCGCGGTCCAGCCGGGCAAGCTGAACGCCACGCTGTCCGCGTTCGCCGACGCGCTCGAAGGGCGTGGCGACGAGATCGGCACCAACCTCGTCCGGGTGGAGCGCTATTTCCACGAACTCAACCCGCACATGCCTGCCATGCAGGCGAACATCTCGAAGCTCGCGGACGTGGCCGAGATCTACGGGGACGCCGCCCCCGACCTGTTGAGGACCCTGCGCAACACGATCACCAGCAGCAAGACGCTGGTGGAGAAGAAACAGGCGTTCGCCTCTGCCCTGACCGGGACCACCACCTTCGCGGGCACCGCGGAGAACGTGATCGACGACAACTCCGAGCGGCTCATCGGCCTGGCCCGGGTCTCCCGGCCCACCCTGGCGCTGCTCGCCCGCTACTCGCCCGAATACCCCTGTCTGCTGCGCGGCCTGGTGAAGTCGGAGCCGCTGTCCGAGCAGATCTTCGAGGGCGGAAAGATGCACATCACTCTGGAGGCCGCCCTGCCCCGCTCGCCCTACCGCCCCGGCGAGGAGCCGCGATACGCCGATCGCTCAGGACCGAGCTGCCGGGGCCTGCCCGGTCCGCCCAAGCCGTTTCCAGGGGCCGCGTTGAACGACGGCACCAAGGGCTCCGGCTCCGCTTCCCACTCCACGCCCGGCCCGCTCGGCGGCATCACCGGTACGGCCGCGGAGCAGCAGGTCGTCGGTTCGCTCGTGGCCCCGGTCATGGGCGTGCCCGCCAATGAGGTGCCCGGCGTGGCGACCCTGCTCTTCGGCCCGATGGCTCGCGGAACGGCGGTGAGCGTCGCATGAAGGCACGGGAAACGGCCGCACCGCTGATCAAGTTCGTGCTTTTCGCCGCGGTGACCACCCTGGCGACAGCCCTGCTCGCGGCCACCATCGTCAACATCCGGTTCACGGACGAGGACACCTACCAGGCGGTGTTCAGCGACGTCACAGGCCTGGAGAAGGGTGACGACATCCGGGTGGCCGGGGTCAGGGTCGGCGAGGTCCAGGACATCCGGATCAAGGACCGTACGCTGGCCGAGGTCGAGTTCACCGCCTCCAGCGACCGGCCGCTGCTCGCCTCCTCGGGCGCTGTCATCCGCTACCGCAATCTCGTCGGACAGCGGTACATCACGCTGACCGAGGGCGCGGGGAAGAGCAGCGAGCGGCTGCGGCCCGGAGCCACCATCCCGCTCTCCAGGACCCAGCCCGCTCTCGACCTCAACGCGCTGCTCAACGGCTTCAAGCCGCTGTTCGCCGCGCTGAGTCCGAAGGACACCAACCAGCTGGCCACGGAGATCATCAAGACCCTCCAGGGTGAAGGCGGCACGATCAACAGCCTGCTCGCGCACACCGCGTCGCTCACCACGACCCTCGCGGACCGCGACGAGCTGATCGGCTCGGTGATCGACAACCTCAACGACGTGCTCGGCACGCTGGACCGGCGCAGTGCGCGCTTCTCCGGCCTCCTCAAGCAGCTGCGGCGGGTGATGTCCGGGCTGTCCGCCGACCGCAAGGCGATCGGCGACTCGCTGGGAGGCATCAGCGAGCTGGCCGACGCCACCTCGGGCCTGCTCGAGGACGGACGTCCGGCGCTGAAGTCCGACATCGCCCAGCTGTCCCGGCTCACCGGAACGCTCAACAAGAACGAGAAGACCGTGGAGGGCGTCCTGAAGCGGCTCCCGCGCAAGCTCAACAAGCTGACCGCCACCGGCTCGTACGGCTCCTGGTTCAACTTCTACCTGTGCGACTTCGACGGCCGTGTCGTGCTGCCGAACACCGCGCAGACCATCACGCCGCGGCTCCACGTCGACCAGGCGAGGTGTGGTCGATGATCCCCTTCCGCGAACGCAACCCCGTAATGATCGGGGCGGCCGGCCTCACCACCATCGCGCTGCTGATCGCCGCGGCGTTCAATGTGGACAGCCTTCCGCTGATCGGCAGCGGCGATCAGTACAGCGCCGCCTTCTCCGAGGCGGGCGGGCTGAAGGGCGGTGACGAGGTCCGGATCGCCGGGGTCAAGGTCGGCAAGGTCGACGACGTCGAGCTGGACGGTGACCACGTCAAGGTCACCTTCCGGGTCAAGGGCGAGCCGCAGTTCGGGACCCGGACCGGCGCCGCCATCCGGGTCAAGACGATCCTCGGCGCCAAGTACCTGGCCCTGGAGCCCAAGGGGGCCGGGCAGTTGGAGGCCGGCAGCGAGATCCCGATCCACCGGACCGTCTCGGCGTACGACGTGGTGCAGGCGTTCAGCGACCTCACCACGACCAGCGAGAAGGTCGACACCAAGCAGGTGGCCAAGGCGATGGACACGATCTCGGCGACGTTCAAGGACTCGCCGCCCGAGGTCAAGGCGTCGCTCAACGGTCTGTCCCGGCTGTCCAAGACCGTGGCCTCGCGCGACAAGGCGCTGGGCGATCTGCTCAAGCGCGCCAACGGCGTCACCGGGGTGCTCTCCGACCGCTCGGACGAGCTCATCTCCATGATGAAGGACGGCAACGCGCTGTTCGAGGAGATCAGCAAGCGGCGCCAGGTCATCCACACCCTGCTCGTCAACGCCACGACGCTCGGGGTGCAGCTCTCGGGGCTCGTCGAGGACAACCGGAAGCAGATCGGCCCGGCGCTGGCCCGGCTGAACACGGTCGTCCAGATGCTTCAGCGCAACGAGAAGAGCCTGAACCGCAGCGTCAAGCTGATGGCGCCGTTCGCCCGGGCCTTCACCAACACCCTCGGCAACGGCCGCTGGTTCGACACCTACATCCAGAACATGGTCGCGGCTCAACCCGCCTCGCCCCGCAGCGGCGGATCCGCGCAGACATCCCCGGGAGGGTCGCAATGAGGGCCGCCTCCTGGAGGAACAGAACGGGAACGTGGCGCAAGCTTCAGAGCAAACTGCAGCGCCGTATCGCGATCGCCGTCGCGCTGGCGCTCGTCACGGGACTCACCATCGCGCTGTGGCCGCAGAAGGACAACGTGCAGGTCACCGCGTACTTCCCGCGTACCGTCGGCATCTACCCCGGCTCCGACGTCCGCGTGCTGGGCATCCGGATCGGCGAGGTCAAGAAGATCACGCCGCAGGGTTCCCGGGTGCGGGTGGAGCTGGAGTACGAGGCGGACAAGAAGGTGCCCACGGACGCCAAGGCCGCCATCATCAACTCCTCCGTGGTCAGCGACCGTTACGTCCAGCTGCTGCCGGTGTACCGCGGCGGCCCGGAGATGAGGAGCGGCGACGTCATCCCGGAGAACCGCACGGCCGTCCCGGTCGAGCTGGACCGGATCAACGACAGCCTGCACACCACGGCCGAGGCGCTCGGCCCGCGCGGCGCCAACAAGGACGGCGCGCTGAACCGGCTGCTCGGGGTCAGCGCGGACAACCTGAAGGGGCAGGGCGGGAAGATGCACCAGACGGTGAAGAACCTCTCGCTGGCCGTCTCCACCCTTTCGGACAGCCGCAAGAACATGTTCGGGACGGTCCGGAACCTTCAGGTGTTCACGTCCGCGATGGCGGCGGACGACAAGAGTGTCCGGACCTTCAACGACAGCCTGGCCGGCGTGGCGGGCCAACTCTCCGGTGAGCGCAAGGAACTCGGGGAGGCGCTCAGGCAACTGTCGTTCGCCCTCAAGGACGTGGCCGGATTCGTCAAGGGCAACAAGAAGTCGCTGACCTCCAATGTGAAGGGTCTCAGCGAGGTGACGCGTGTGCTGGTCAAGCAGCGCGCCGCGCTGGAGGAGCTGATGGACGTCGCACCCGCCGGTCTCGGCAACCTCAACAACGCGTACAACCCGGCGTCCGGCACGCTGGACACCCGCAACAACAGCGAGCAATCGCATGACCCGGGCAGCGCGCTGTGCTCGATCCTCAAGACAACGGGGGACAGGTCCGACTGCGGGGAGCTGCGGAAGCTCTTCGACTCGCTCCCCGAGCTGCCGAAGGGCGACCCCCTGACCGGAGCGCCCCAGCAGGCCTCCGCGGGGACCGCCACAACGGACAAGACGCTCGGCGGGATTCTGGGGGCCGGCGCATGACCGCCCCGAACGCGGCCGCCCGCCCCGCACGGCGGCACAAGACCGGCTTTGCGCGGAACGCCCGGCGCACGGCCGCCCTGTGGGTGGCCGCCGGGTCGGTGCTGCTGTCCGGCTGCGAGTTCAACGGCCTGTACGACGTCCAGCTGCCGGGCGGCGCCGCCGCGGACGACGACGCGTACCACGTCACCGTCGAGTTCCGGGACGTTCTCGACCTGGTGCCGCAGTCGGCGGTGAAGGTCAACAACGTCACCGTGGGCGCCGTCGAGAAGGTGGAGCTCAACGGCTGGCACGCCAACGTCCGCCTGCGCCTCGCGGACCATGTGAAGCTGCCGGAGAACGCGGTCGCCGAAATGCGGATGACCAGTGTGCTCGGCGAGAAGTACGTGTCGCTGGCCAAGCCGGCGGGCGTCCGGCCGGTCGGGAAGCTCAAGGACGGCTCGCGCATCCTGATGTCGCGCAGCAGCCGTACACCGGAGATCGAGGAGGTGCTCTCCGCCCTCTCCGCGTTGCTCAACGGCGGCGGCGTGGCCCACCTTCACACGATCACCAAAGAGCTGAACAGCGCGGTGGGAGGCCGAGAGGAGCGGATCAAGAACCTGCTCACGGAGCTGGACACGTTCGTCGGCGGGCTCGACCGGCAGCGCTCCGAAATCGTCCGCGCGCTGAAGGGCATCGACCGGCTCTCCAAGCGGCTCCGGAAGGAGAAGACCGCGATCGGCGAGGCCGTCGACGCCATCCCGCCCGCGCTCAAGGTGCTGGCCGACCAGCGCCGGAACCTGACGCGGATGCTGCGTTCCCTCTCCAGTCTCGGCAAGGTCTCGACGAAGGTGATCAATGCGTCCAAGGACGATGCCATCGCCAACCTCCGGAACCTGCAGCCGATCCTCACCAAGCTCAACCAGGCGGGCAACGACCTGCCGAACGCGCTGGAGCTGCTGACCACCTATCCGTTCCCGCGCAACGCCCCGGACGCCATCAAGGGCGACTACACCAACCTGCACATCACCGCCGACCTCGACCTGAAGAGCATCTACGGAAACGTCACCCACGAGCCGAAGAAGCCGGGCGAGGGCAAGAAGGACGACGGCGGGAAGCCCGGCGTGCCGGAGGTACCGGAGGCGCCGAAGCCACCGGACGTGCCGGAGTTCCCCGGTCTCCTCAATCCGACGTCGCTCCCGAAGCCGGACGGTGACGGGGGCCAGGACACGGGCGGTGGCGACGTGCAGTGCCTGCCGCTGTGCACCGGAATCCGGACCTCGTACAGCGCCTACTCCGGCGCCGGCGGACCGGTCCGTCCCGGCGGTTTCGACCTGGCTCTCGCGAGGCTCATGACGAAGGGGATGCTGTCGTGATCACCCGTATGGTCAAGGCGCAGCTCATCGCCTTCTCCGCCATCACCGCCGTAGGCGTGTCCTACGTCGGCGCGGAGTACGCCGGCCTCGGCGACCGGATCCTGGACCACGGCTACACCGTGCGGGCGAACTTCGCCGACTCCGGAGGCATCTACTCGGACGCCGAGGTGACCTACCGAGGGATCCCGGTGGGCCGCGTGGGCGACCTGCGCCTCGGCGGCTCCGGAAGCTCCGTCGGTGTATCGGTGGACCTGCACATCGAGGACGGCTCGCGCATCCCCTCCGACACCCTCGCCGTGGTGGCCAACCGCTCGGCGGTGGGCGAGCAGTACGTCGATCTGCAGCCGCGCGCCAGGAGCGGCCCGTATCTGCACGATGGCTCCGTGATCGCCCAGAAGGACACCCGTACCCCGCTGCAGACGACGCAGCTGATCAAGGGGCTCGACCGGTTCGTCGCGTCCGTCGACAAGAAGGACCTGAAGATCACGGTCGACGAGCTGGGCAAGGCGTTCGCGGGCACGGGGCCGCACCTGTCCCGGATGGTCGACTCGGGCAACGCGCTCGTGAAGGAGGCGAGCGACTCGCTCCCCCAGACGATCAAGTTGATCGAGGACTCCCAGGGCGTGCTGCAGACCCAGATCGACAAGGGCTCGTCCATCAAGTCCTTCTCCCGCGATCTGGCGGACCTCACCGAGCAGATCAAGAACAGCGACGGCGACGTCCGCAGGCTGATGGACGGCCAGACGTCGGCCGCGCATGAGATGGACTCGCTGCTGAAGGCCAACCAGAAGGCGCTGCCGGTGCTGCTGGGGAACCTCATCAGCGGAGGCCAGGTCAGCGCGGCTCGGCTGCCGGGCATGGAGCAGACCCTGGTGACCTTCCCGGCCGTCGTCGCCGGCAGCTTCACGGTGCTCCCGGGGGACGGCACCAGCCACTTCGGTATGGTCCTCAACTCCGACGAGCCGCCGTCCTGCCGGCAGGGGTACGACAGCACCCGGCGCCGCTCCCCCAAGGACACCAGCGAGCGACAGGCGAACACCTCGGTCCGCTGCACGGAGCCCCGCGGCAGCAAGACCTCAGTGCGCGGTGCGCAGAACGTCCCGCAGCCGGGCGGCTCCGGGAGCCAGGCCGACCTGGCGTCGTATGTCGCGCCCTACGATCCCGCGTCCGGCCTCATCCAGGGACCGGGCGGAGGGGCTGTCCAGATCGGCTCGACCGGGGGAGAACAGAACGTGTTCGGAAAGGACTCATGGCAATGGATGCTCGTTGGACCGATGGCGTGAATGTCATGAATGTCCGGCTGCTGGCCGCCCGCGCCGGCGGGCCGCCGCTTCGCCTCCTCGTCAAGGGGGTGCGCTCGGCCCGCCGCGGCAGGGCGCTCCCGGTGGGGCTGGCCGTCGCAGCCGTCCTGCTGGTGGCCCTCTCCGGCTACCTCGGCGTGCAGAAGTATCAGCACCACCAGGTGGACCAGCGGGAGCAGGAGGCGCTGGCTGCGGCCCGGCAGTCCGTGCTCAACTTCACCTCGCTCGACTACCGGCACTACGGCCGGGACAGCAAGAACGTCCTGGACGGCGCCACCGGTGACTTCAAGAAGCAGTTCGCCGAGCAGGACAAGCAGCTCACCAAGCTGGTGGCCGCCAACAAGTCCGTCTCGCAGGGGCAGGTGCTGGAGGCGGGGATCATCCGGGCCGACGAGAAGTCCGCGCGGGTCCTGGTCGTGGGTGACAGCAAGGTCACCAACGTCGCCGCCCCGAAGGGGCAGGCCCGCAACTACCGGCTACAGCTCGACCTCGTGCACGAGGGCGGGCGATGGCTGACGTCCAACGTCGAATTCGTCGGCTGACCGGCCGGTAAGGAGAAAGACCGTGGCGAAGCTGTCCGTTCGAGGGAGTGCCGGCAGCGGCACGACCCGGTCCCGTTCCTCCTTCGCCGCGGCTGCCCGTGCCGCGGCGAAGCGAGCCGATAAGGCGCACGGCTCAGTGGCGGAGGAGCCCGCCGGGGAGCCGCGGCGCAGGGGTCTGATCGACGCGCTGAAGGCGGACACGTCCGCCGACAAGGCGGCCGCCGAGCCGAAGCCGAAGGCGAAGTCCGAGCCGGAGGCGGCGGCGGAGCCGAAGCGCAGCCGGTCCGGCCTGCTCGGCTCCGGCCTGCTCAGCGCCGGACTCGCGCTCCTCGTCGTGGCGGGTCTCGCCGCCACGACGGTGCTCGGGCTCGACTACCGGGACGCGGAGCGCACCAGCGAGGCCCGTACGGAGGCGCTCGCCGCCGCGCAAAAGGCGGCCCCGGCGATTCTGTCCTACGACTACCGGCACCTCGACAAGGACTTCGCCGCGGCGCGCAGCCACATCACGGGCGACTTCGGGGACAAGTACCGCAAGACCACGACGACGGTGGTCGCGCCCACCGCGAAGCGCTACCACGGGGTGGTCAAGGCCACGGTGGCGAAACCGGCGTCCGGCGACCCGGCGGCGTCGGTGGTGTCCGCGTCGCCGGACAAGGTCGTCGTCCTGCTCTTCATGAACCAGGTCACCAACAGCACCCAGGTCTCGGGCCCGCGCCTCGACCTCAACCGGGTGCGGATGACCCTGCAACGGACTGCCGACGGTTGGAAGGTCGGCGCGGTCGACGCGCTGTAGCCCGGCGAAACGGAGGGGTCCGCGGCCGGGCCGAGCGACAGCTGCCGCGCGTATGTGTGCTTCGCGCTTCGCGGCCGGTCCTCCGTGCAGGCATCGCCTACCTGGTCGTCACTGTCCCAGGGAGGTTCCAGGGACTTTCCGCTGGGTAAGCGGGGAAGGCCCTGACAGCGCCGAAAGGCACGAACGCGCTGGTCAGGGCCAGTTTCCTCAGCACTCGATGATGTTGACGGCCAGCCCGCCCCGCGCCGTCTCCTTGTACTTGACGCTCATGTCGGCGCCGGTGTCCTTCATGGTCTTGATGACCTTGTCGAGGGAGACGTGGTGGCGGCCGTCGCCGCGCAGGGCCATGCGGGC
>NZ_JBVIST010000008.1:0-258723 GCF_055575375.1 Streptomyces sp. NPDC034111
ACATCCACACCCAAACCAACCGCAGCCAACAACACCAACACCGACGAACCACCCACCCAAGCCTGGGGTCGGCAGGACGCCGGGTAAGGCGCGGGACTGTCGCCAGCCTCGGTGCCATGACCGGCGAAGAGTTCCGGCAAGCGGCCATCGAACGCGACCGAAGCAGCCAACAGCCCCTCCACCAAAGACGCAGCGGCGTCCGGGAAGCCGGCCCTGACCAGGCCGTGTATGGCGATGGCGGTGTCGTGCGGCCAGATCGAGCCGGTGTGGTAGCCGTAGGGGTTGAAGCCCACCGAGTCGCTGCTCAGTGTGCGCAGACCGTGGCCTGCGTCGAGGTCGGGCCCTGTGAGCCGGGCGGCCAGCAGGGCGCTTTCCTCCTCGTTGAGCAGGCCCGTGCCGAGTAGGTGCCCGAAACTCGAGGTCACCGCGTCCGCTGGTCGGCCATCACCGTCCAGGGCGACCGCCGGGTAGGGGCCCTGCGCGTCCTCCACCCAGAAGTGCTTGCGGAAGCGGTCGGCCAGATGCTCGGCCCACTCCTCCCACTCATCGGCCCCGGGGCGGCCGAAGGCCCGGAGCAGTGAGGCTCCGCCCCGTGCCGCCTCGTAGGCGTACCCCTGGACTTCGCACAGTGCGATCGGTGCGGTGGCGAGGCGGCCGTCGCGGTAGCGGATGGAGTCGCTGGAGTCCTTCCAGCCCTGGTTGGACAGGCCGTGGCCGGTGTGGTCGACGTACTTGAGGAAGCCGTCGCCGCTCGCGTCTGCCTGGTCGCGCATCCAGGCGAGCGCCGACTCGGCGTGCGGTAGCAGCTGTTCGACCTCCTGAGGGGGCAGGCCCCAGCGCCAGGCGTCGTGGAGGAGGATGATCCACAGGGGGGTGGCGTCCACGGTGCCGTAGTACAGGGGCGGGAGGGAGAGCTGGTCGGCGATCTGGAGGGTGCCTCGGCGTACTTCGTGCAGGATCTTGCCGGGCTGTTCCTCCGTGGTCGGGTCGGTGACGGCGCCCTGGCGGCGGGCGAGCGTGCGCAGGGTGCCGGCGGCCAGGTCGGTGCCGAGCGGGAGGAGCATGCGGGCGGCCCACAGGGAGTCCCGGCCGAAGAGGGTCAGGAACCAGGGGGCGCCGGCGGCCAGGAACTGGTCCGGGCGGTCCGGGTGAGGTGACATCGGGTCCGTCAGTCTCAGGCGGTCCAGGTCGGCGAGTGACTGCTCCAGCCACCGGTCGAGGCCGCGTTCCGCACTGCGCAGCACCGGTCTGCGCCAGGGGAGTTGGTCCTCGGGCGGGGCCGGGAACTGGTCGCCGTCCGCGTGGGCCGCGGTGCAGCTCAATGTCACGCTCCATGAGGCACCGGGGTGGAGGTCAATGTCGTACGACAGCTGCCCCGTCGGCACCTCGAGCGTGTCCGGGGCGGGCTCGCTGAGCAGGCTGACGGTGAAGTCGTCGTCGTTCCAGGACAGACCGTTGCCGCCGGTGTCCGCGGCCTGCGGCGTCACCGCCTCGAATATCTGCCCGGACTTGACCTGCTCCATGGTGGCCAGGTCCGTGGCGGCGCTCACCGTCAGTTGGAGGGTGACGTGCTTGATACCTGCGTTGGTGACCTCGAAGGTCTCTTCCAGCCGGCCGGCCGCCGTGCGGCGACGCCGGTGCAGGGCGACCGCCGGGTCCGGGGTGGTCTCGCCGAGGCCGCGCAGGATCGCCCGGAAGTCTGCGCGATCCGCTCCTCGCAATCCGCCCTGGACCGGGGCCAGAGCGATGCCCTCAGCCGCGACGGTCAGCCAGGACAGCGCTCTGCGGTCGCCGTGGTAGAAGCCGTCCGCACCCTCGCTGAGCTGCCCGTCTGCATGCGAGATCACGAGGCTCGGCGCATGCAGCGTGATGACCGCGTCATGCAGGAACGGCTGTAGGCCCGCGGCCGTGGACGGGGGTGCCGTGACCGGGTCGTTGGTGTCCTGGGTCTTGACATTGGTGTCCAAGGAAGTAGAACCTCTCAGCGTTTGAACGTTCCAAAGACATTAAGTCACTCTTCAGAGCGCTGACAACGACTTTGGAACGCTAAAACCAAGTCCGCACCTCCTCTGCACGTCGGAGAGCCGCATGCCCCGCTCCAGCAAACGCCCATCGGCCCAGGGCGGCCCGGTGACCCTCGCAAGGGTCGCCGCCCGGGCCGGGGTCTCACCGCAGACCGTGTCGAACGCGATCAACTCGCCGGACATGCTGCGGCCCGAGACCCTGGAGCGGGTCCGCCGCGCGATTGACGAGATGGGCTACCGCCCCAGCCGCGCCGCGCAGACGCTGCGCACCCGTTCCAGCAAGCTGATCGGCTACGGCATCCAGCCCGCGCCGTCCAGCAATCCCGTCCTGGACCGGTTCCTGCACGCCCTGTCGCAGGCTGCCGACGAGGCCGGTTACCGGATCCTGCTCTTCGCCTGCCCGCCCGGCGGCCCGGCCCTGGACGGATACGAGGAACTGCTCGACCAGCACGAGGTCGACGGCTTCGTCCTGAGCGGCACCGACCGCGGCGACCCGCGCCAGGCATGGCTTGCCAAGCGGGGCGTGCCCTTCGTCGGCTTCGGTCGGATGTGGTCGGGGCGGCAGATCGGTGACTGGGTCGACGTCGACGGCGCCTGCGGTACGGACGCCGCGGTCGAGCACCTGGTGGCCCAGGGGCACCGCAAGATCGCCTTCCTGGGCTGGGAGCGCGGTACCTCCGGCGCCGGTGACGACCGCGCCGAGGGCTGGCAGCGGGCCATGCGTCGGCACGGGCTGCCGACCCGCGGGCGGCGCGGGCAGAGCGTGAACGACATCGACGCGGCCCGCGCCGCCGTGAAGCCTCTCCTGGACGGGGGCGCGACCGCGGTGATCGCGGCCAGCGACATGCTGGCGCTCGGCTGCTACCAGACGCTGCGCGAACGCGGCGCCCTGCCCGGAGGGGACGTCGCCGTGGTCGGCTTCGACGATTCGCCGACCGCCGAGATCCTCTCGCCCGCCCTGACCTCCGTCGCCCAGCCGCTGGAAGACGTCGGCCGGGAGTGCGTACGGCTGCTGCTGGCCCGGATCGCCGCCCCCGACGCACCGCCCGAGCGCCTCCTGCTGGAGCCGTCCCTGGTCGTCCGCGACAGCACCACCTCAACGTCCACCGCCGGCGAGTAAGCGCCACCAGCCCGCCGGCCCTCACCCGAAACGCCCGTCTCCTCCACCCCACACCCCGGGCCCACGCCCCTGTGCACGCCCGGGTGGAGCCGCCTGTACCACCCCGATCCCCTCGGAGGAATCCATGGTCAACCGTACGGCCGCAGCGGCACTCGTAACCTGCGCGGCACTCCTTGCCGTCACCGGCTGCTCGTCGAGCTTCGACAGTGACAAGAAGACGGCGCAGGACTCCAGCGGCAAGCAGCACCTCTCCGTGCTGATTGCCTCCTCGGGCGATGCCGAGGCCAAGGCCGTCAAGGAGGCGGCGGCCGCCTGGGCCAAGCAGTCCGGCCACACCGTCACCGTGGACGTGGCCAAGGACATCAACCAGCAGCTCGCCCAGTCCTTCACCGGGCACAAGCCGCCGGACGCCTTCTACGTCGACTCCGCCCAGTTCGCCAACTACGCCAAGGGCGGCTCCCTGTACCCCTACGGCGACCAGATCACGGACGCGAAGGACTTCTCCGCCCAGCTGCGCGCCTCCTTCACCCATGACGGGAAGCTGGTGTGCCTGCCCAAGGACACCTCCACCCTCGCCCTGGCGATCAACACCCGTCTGTGGAAGAAGGCCGGTCTGACCGCCAAGGACTACCCGACCACCTGGGCACAGCTGAAGAAGGTCGCCGCCAAGCTGACCTCGGGAGGCGTCACCGGGCTGGTCACCAACGGCGAGTACGCGCGCGTCGGCGTCTTCATGAAGCAAGCCGGCGGCTGGATCACCAACGCGGACCAGACGAAGATGGCCGCCGCCAGCAAGCAGAACACCGAGGCGCTCGGCTACGTGCAGTCGCTGCTGAAGTCCGGCTCGATGAAGTACGCCAGCCAGGTCGACACCAACTGGGGCGGCGAGGCCCTCGGCAAGGGCAAGGCCGCCATGACCATCGAGGGCAACTGGCTCACCGGCGGTATGGAAGCCGACTTCCCGGATGTGAAGTACAAGGTGGTCCCGCTGCCCGCCGGTCCGGCCGGCAAGGGCACGCTCGCCTTCAGCCAGTGCTGGGGCGTGGCCCAGGAAAGCTCCCACCGGGCGGCGGCCGTGGACCTCGTGAAGTATCTGACCTCCAGCGCACAGCAGTTGAAGAACGCCGCCGCCTTCGGCGTGATGCCCTCCCGTACCAGCGCCCAGGCCCAGTACGCGAAGCAGAACCCTTCCGCCAAGGCGTGGGCCGACGCCAGCGCCTACGCACAGGGCCCCGTGACCGTCGCCGGCTTCGACAAGGTCCTCACCCAGTTCAACACCGACCTCGCCGGGCTGGCCACCGCCGACCCGAAGAAGATCCTCGCCGACCTGAAGCGCAACGGCGAACAGGCCCTCACGAAGGGCCACTGAGCCACCATGCCTCCCCGTGACACCACCCTTACGGCAGCAGGCGGCAGCTCCCAGACGGCCGACTTGCCGGGCGCCCCTGACCCGCCCGGCAAGGCCGGCCCGGCCGCGGCGCCCCCCACCAAGCCCGCCCCGCGTGTGGGGCGCCGCGGCGAAGGCGCCTGGGGCTGGCTGTTCGTCAGCCCCATGGTGCTCATCCTCGGCCTGTTCCTGGTCCTGCCGATCCTGATGGCGCTGTGGGTGAGCCTGCTGCACTGGGACGGGCAGTCCAACCCGTTCAGCGGCCAGGCGAAGTTCGTCGGACTCGACAACTACCGGGCCCTGCTCACCCAGGACGGCCTCGACCGCACCCTCTTCGCCACCTCGCTGCGCAACACCGCCTACTACGTGCTGCTGACCGTGCCGCTGCAGACCGTCCTCGCGCTCGGGCTGGCGCTCCTCGTCAACCAGCGGATCGTGCGCGGCCGTGGCGCCCTGCGCACCGTGTTCTTCTTCCCCTCGGTCACCAGCTCGATCGCGGTCTCCACGATCTTCCTGTTCCTGTTCCAGGGCAGCGGCGCCGTCAACACCGTACTGTCCTGGATCGGGGTGAAGGGCCCGAGCTGGTTCAACGACCCCCGCGGAGTCCTCTCCCTCCTGCTCGGCGGACTCGGCATCATCGACACCGCCCCTCACTCGGGCGCCCTGGCCGACCACTCCTTCATGGGACTGCCCTGGTTCGAGTGGCTGTCCGGACCGTCCGTCGCGATGTGCACGATCATCCTGCTCGCCGTGTGGACGACCTCCGGCACCTTCATGCTGATCTTCCTCGCGGCCCTCCAGGACATCCCGCGCGAACTGGAGGAAGCAGCCGCCCTCGAAGGCGTGAGCCGCTTCCAGATGCTGCGCTACGTGACCCTGCCCGCGCTGAGGCCCGTCCTCTTCCTCGTCCTCACCCTCGGCCTGATCAGCACCTGGCAAGTCTTCGACCAGGTCTACGTCATGAGCCAGGGCGCCCCCGGAAACACCACCCTCACCCCTGCCTACCTCTCCTACTCAACCGCCTTCGACGACGCCAACTACGGACAGGGCGCCGCCATCGCTTTCATCCTGCTCGCCCTGATCCTGGCCATGACCGCCCTGCAACGCTTCCTGCTGCGAGAGCGCACCACCCGTCCCCGGAGGAACCGATGAACGCCAAGGCCACGGCCTCCCGGGAGCCGGGAGGCCCCGTCCTCGGCCGCTTCCCCCTCCCCCTCCGGATCCTCGGATACACGACCATCGCCGCGCTCGGACTGCTCTACCTCATGCCGTTCGTCATCCAGGTCGTCACCGGATTCAAAACCGACCCGGATGCCGCCGGCCACCCCCTCGGGCTGCTCCCCACCACCCCCACAACCGCCGCCTACCAGCGCCTGTTCGGCCTCAGCCAGGCCGGCGACGGCGTGCCCTTCCTGCGCTGGCTGGGCAACTCGGCGTTCATCGCCGTCGTGGTCACGGCCGGGCGGGTGCTGTTCGACTCGATGGCGGGCTACGCCCTGGCCCGCCTCCGCTTCCCCGGCCGCACCCTGCTCTTCGCCTTCATCCTCGCCGTCCTCGCGGTGCCCGGCGTGGCCCTGCTCATCCCACGCTTCCTGGTGCTCAACACCTTCGGCCTCTTCGACACCTACACCGGCATGATCCTGCCGCTGATGGTCGACGCAGCGGGCATCTTCATCATGAAACAGTTCTTCGAATCCATCCCCCGCGAAGTCGAAGAAGCCGCCCGCGTCGACGGCGCCGGCATCTTCCGCACCTTCTGGTCGGTCGTCCTGCCCATGGCCCGCCCCGCCCTGCTCACCCTCACCATCCTCTCGTTCCAAGGCTCATGGAACGAATTCACCCACTTCCTCGTAGCCACCCAGTCCAGCCAGTACGAAACCCTCACCACCGGCCTCGCACGACTCGTCTCCGGCAGCCTGGGCGGCGGCACCCAATACCCCCTCAAACTCGCCGCCGCCCTCCTGGCAACCCTCCCCGTCGCAGCCCTGTTCTTCTCCTTCCAGCGCTACTTCGTCCAAGGCGCCAACGCAGGCGCCGTCAAGGAATAGCCCAGCCCCGCAACCACCCGATGACTGCTGCCCCGACCCCCGACCCGAGCCGCCACGCGATCGCCGACACCGTGGCGTCGCCGAGGCCCAGCAGGCTGACCGCCCACTCCACCTCCCGGCTGTTGAACTTGGCCCACGGCGGCGCGAAGGCATGCTCCTCAATCCGGTGGCGGAGTTGCGGTGGTGTGCTCGGGCGTGAAAGGGCTACCTGGCGGACCGTTCGAGCCGCCCTGGTCGGCCTCGAACCCCGCCACGCAAACCTCTGCCTCGGCGGCCGACCGCCATCGATCCCGTCCAGAACCTCATCGACTCCATGATCGAAGCAGGCCACGGGCCCGGCGCGATCTGGGTCCAGCTCATGGAGGAACACGAGACCTCGATCTCGTACGCCCTCATCAGACGCTGCGTCCAAGACCGCGCACAACCCAAGCACGTCGACTCGGCCAACACTTCCTCGATCGAGGTGTCGCAGGAACAAGGGACTTGGTGGACTGACGACATGACGCCCCTCTCGAAGCGAGTCCTCCGAGCGCTCGACCAGTTCAATGCCGCCTACCCTTGGGACCACAACGCCCACTACCACCGGTGGCTCATGCGGCAACTTCCCCAACGCTTCGACAGTGCGCTGGACGTCGGCTCCGGCAGCGGCGCACTGGTCCGGCGCTTGGCCACACGCGCCAACGAGGTCCAGGGAATCGACTCCGACCCGGTGATCACAGCCCAGGCGCAGAGGCTGACTTCTCCGTCAACCCCAGCGACCTTCACGGTCGCAGATGCGCTGACCGGGATCCCCGCCAGTTCCTACGACGTCATCACCTGCGTCGCCACCATCCACCATCTGCCCTTCACCGAAGCTCTCACTGTCTTCCGCAAGCACTTGGCCCCCGGAGGAACCCTGGTGGTCGTCGGCCTGTCCCGGGCGCAGACTGCCGGAGACTATCTGCTCGGCGCGGCCGCCAGCCCGCTGAATGCAGCCACAGGCTGGCTCAAGAACAAAGGCCGCAGGGTACCCCGGCCGGTCTCGATGACCGCCCTGACCCGACCAGCGGACATGAGCTTTTCCGACATCGTCAGTCAGTCCCATGACGTGCTGCCCGGCGCACGACTGCGTCGTCGACTGTTCTGGCGCTACACGCTCGTATGGCATCGCCATTGAGCGGACACCAAGATCACCCTGCCGAACGGACCGAGTCGGGTGTCTCACTCAATCCAGTCTGCGCAGCTCAACAGGCATGTCGTCGACCAACTTCATTGAGCTCTTTCCACTCTCACGCTGACGCGAGTGAAGGCCGTCCTCTGTCTTCACCTCACATCAGTGTGAGGGAATTACGGGGCGTCGCAGTGCAGTCTTGGAAGCAGCAGAGTTCTCGAGGTTCCGAGGAAATCCGTTGGGCTGCCCGGCTTGCCCCAGTCATGATCTACTCATGGATGCCTATCTGGAGACCGAGCGCCTGGTCCTGCGGCACTTCACCGCCGATGACGCCGACCTGCTGATCGAGCTGGACAGCGACCCGGCGGTGATGCGCTACCTGACCGGCGGCCAGCCGACCGCGCCGCAGGTCGTCCGAGAGGAATACCTGCCGCGCATCCTTGCCGGCTACGAGCGGTGGGACGGCGCACTCGGGCTCTTCGCCGCGCACGAAAGGGACGGCGGTGCATTTATCGGCTGGTTCCACTGCCGTCCACAACCAGAGGGCCCGCTGGACGAAGTCGAACTCGGCTACCGACTGCGACAGGCAGCATGGGGCAAGGGCTATGCGACCGAGGGCTCGCGAGGCTTGCTGGCGAAGGCATTCACTGAGCTCGGTGTGCGCATGGTCTGGGCCGAGACGATGTCCGTGAACCACGGTTCGCGCAACATCATGGAAAAGCTCAAGATGACGCTCACGGACAACATCCCCATCCCCTCCGACATGGAGATGATCGAGGGCTCCGAGCACGGGGGCGTACGGTACGAGATCACCCAGGAGCAGTGGAAGCAGAAGTAGCCCTGGTTTGCGCGGCATCGAGTCACCAGGCGGTATCCGGGACCGCTCCTACGGATCAGGTCGTCTCCGTCCGCTGCCGGCGTACGGCGGGCAGGGCGATGTCATCCCCTGTGTCCCTGCCGGAGTGAGCCCTTCTCACACGGACGTGAGGTGAAGGGTGAGGACGGCCTTCACGATGCCCGTGATCCGGTTGGTGCTGCAGCGGAGCTTGCGCAGGAGTCGCCAGCTCTTGAGGGTGGCCATGGCCTGTTCGCCGACGCACCGGATCTTGGCGTGGGTGGTGTTGTGGCGGCGCTGCCACCGCTTGAGCTCGCATCCCTTGAACGGGACGCGGACAAGGCGGCCGGCGCCTTGGTATGCCTTGTCGGCCCAGCATTTGAGACCGGCCTCGGTGAGGGCGTCGATGATGCCGTGCTCGCGTGCCGCGGTCAGATCGTGTGTGGCGCCGGGCAGTGCGGGCGAGGCCCACAGCAGCCGTCCGAGCGGGTCTGCCAAGACCTGGACGTTCATGCCGTGGTGCCGTTTCTTGCCCGAGAAGTAGGGCCGGTCGGCGGCGATCCGGTCGATCGCCAGCACGGTGCCGTCCAGGATCACGTACGCCTTCGTGCGGGCCGTCGCTATCGCCTCGTCGAGCATGGGGGCCTGCGCTGCCAGGACCTCGATCGCTTCGCGGATGTAGCGGTAGACGGTCGCGATCCCGATGCCGAACCCGGCCGCAAGCTGTGCGTAGGGATCACCGCACCGCAGGTGGGCGAGGGTGAGCAGGGCCTGGCGTCCTGCAGTCAACCGCCGCCACCGGGTGCCGATCTCCCGGCGACGGGCTGCGAGTTCGCGGCTCAGGTGGCGCAGCCGCGCGGTGGACAGATCGATCGCCGACGGGTACACAAGCACACGAAGCTCCTGACAGGGCGCGGTGGATCCTGGTCGTGACACCTCCTACCCGGCGCTTCATCGCGTTGCCGAGCTGCCCAGCTAACGGACACCGAAGTCAGGTAGGAATCAGCTCATTGAGAGCAGACAGAGGAGACAACGGACAAGCGGTTGCTGAGACTCACCTGCAAAGCCGCTCATTGGGATTCCGCGGCCGTGGCTTTCGGTGTGCCCTTCCCTCCCTTTAGGCACGCTGCGTCTCACCGCAGGAAGAAGTACCGCTTTGCCGATTCTCATGAGGTCGCGGTTGCGTGGTAGCGATGGTCGCCCCGGCGGCGGCTACTCGGTTGGGGGGCAGGCTGCCTTCCGGTAGTCGGTGGGCGGGAGGCCGTAGGCGGTTCGGAAGGCGCGGGTGAAGTCGGCTGCGCGGGGGAATCCGCAGTGGGTGGCGATGGCGTGGATGGGGGCGGTGCGCCAGGTGGGGTCGGCGAGTTCGCGGCGGGCGCGTTCGAGGCGCTGCCGGCGGATGAAGGCCGAGACGGTGGTCTCTTCGTGTCGGAAGAGGCGGTGGAGATAGCTGGTGGAGATGTGGTGCGCGGCTGCGATGATCGGGGGCCGCAGGTCCGGGTCGGCCAGGTGTCGGTGAATGAAGGCTTGGATGCGCAGGGTCAGAGCGCGCCGGTGGGTTTCGGGGGGCACCTGGTCGTCGGCTTCCAGGTGGTGGGCGAGGGTGGCGGTGAGCAGGTCCAGGGCCACCGTGCTCAGCCGGGCGGCGTCTGCGGCCTGGTAGCGCGTGGTGTTGGTGGTCAGGCCGGTGAGGAACTGTGCGAGTAGTCCGCCGATCCCTTCCCCACCGGGTAAGGGGCGGGCGAGGAGGCCGTCAACACGGTTGGGGGGAAGCGGCAGCAGCCCCTTGGGTATCGAGAATCCCACTGATTGCAGCGGACCGGCGACGGTCTCCCAGGGGCGTGAGGTGTCGACGACGTACATCTGCTGTGTGCCGTGTACCGCTTCGTGGCCGGCGTGCCGGATTCCCAGGGTTCCGCGCAGGAGGAGTGCGAGGGTGTAGCACTCCGGGTCGGACTGCCGTATCAACTTGGGTGTCCGCAGTCCCGTGACCGGCTGGACCTTCGTCGGTACGATCGACAGCGACCCCAGCTGGAGACGGCGCAGCTCACCGTCGAAGTCACCGGAGTGTTCGCTGCTGGTGTCCATCGGGCAGATCGTCGTGGCCAGGTGTTCGCGCCAGACATCGAACCGGTCGGCCGTCGGCACGTCACTGCTGCGGAAGACCGTCTCCAGCGTCATCGTGTTCCCCCATGGGTGAGGCTGCGTTCTTTGGTCATGCCGTGACTCCGCGTCGGTGCCCCGGTGACGGCCCATCACGGAGCGCTTCTCGCCATGCGGTTCCGGCTGTTGTTCACCCAGGAGGTTGGCACGGCCGCGCCCGCTGTTGACGACGGCTCGCCCCTCCGCTCGCGGGATGACCGGAACTCGGCCCCTCCGTGGCCCGTTCCCCGGACCCGGCATCACCACGGCTCATGCCCCGCAGGAAGCCCGATCGTTGTTCGACCGCGCAGAGTGCATCGGCCCACAGACGTCTCGCTTCGCGACACACGCCGACTCCCGCCTTCGGCTCGCCGGCTCCGCCGGTACCGCTCCGGTAGGACGTGCCACTCCCCCGGGTGACTCACGTCCCGCCGACCACCTGGCACCGAGCCGTCTTGGCCGGACTGCGGAGAGGGGGACGGCAGACCATCAGGCCCGGCCTCGGGTCGGTGATCCCTGCTTGCTGCGTAGATGCCTTGTCAGGGAGGTGTGGTCTGTGTGCTAAGGGCTGTGGTCTCTCTGCTAACGACGTGTCCTTGAGGGCTTGGGAGTCTGTTCCGGTCGACACCGCACGTAGATCGCGCGCGCCAGTAGATCACGCCAACGCACAAGAACCAGTTGGAGGAGAGACATGATGCGTATTCGTCTTATAGCCGCTGCGGGCGCCGCCGCCACTGCGCTCTCGCTCGGCGTCGCGTTGCCGGCCTTTGCCGGCGACGCTCAGCCGTCGGCCGGGCGGTGCCACGCGGTGGCTTCCCACCGCACCGCTGACCTCGGGGCGCTCATGGCCAAGAAGAAGGTCAAGGTCTACCAGGACGCCAAGTACAAGAACAGGAACACGACCTTCACTGAGGACATGTGGGATCTGAAGAAGGACGGCTGGAACGACACGATCAGCTCCGCCAAGAACCAGGGCAAGCGCACGGTCACCTTCTACTCGGAAAAGAAGTTCCATGGCGCCCACTTCTCCCTGGCGCCGGGCGACCGGGAGGCGCACTTCGGCGACCGCGGCATGTCCGACACCACGAGCTCCATCAGGTTCCGCTGACAGCAAGCCCTGATCTTTGCTGACAGCGAGTCGCTGACGGGCAGGGTGCGGCGCGGCGCCCAGGGCCGTACCCCGCCCAGCCTGACGCACACCGCGCAACGCACTCCGAGAGGCAACCATGTCGCTCTCCCGGGCACGGGCCGCCACCGCACTCGCGCTGCTCCTGGCCACCAGCGCCGTTGCCTGCACAGCGGTGGAAGACAAGCCCGCACCCGCCCGTCACACCACCGCGCAGCCACCGTACGCAAACCGGCAGACCGGGCAGCTGAGGCTGCCGCTGGACGCCTATGCATCGACGGATGCCGAGACCCACCTCGTGGAGGACGCCCAGGACATCCTCATGCGCCGGTGCATGAACGAGCTGGGCATGGAGTGGAAGACCCTGCCCCGGGTGGCCGCCCAGGACATCGAGCCGCCGAACCTCGGCCGTTACGGAACCGGCGAGGCGGAAGCCCTCCGCTACGGGTACCACCCGCCCCCCGACGCGCCGTCGGTGGTACGGCGGAACCGTGCCTGGGACGAGCGCGAGGCGCTCCCCGCCGAGGTACAGCGCGCGGCCTACGGCCCCTCCGGCAAGGGCGGCTGCCTCAAGGCCGCCCAGCACCAACTCGTCGGCGACACCGCCCCACCCGACTACCACGTCTTCAACCAGCTGACCGGCACCGCCCTGAGAACCTCCCGGCAGGCCCCCGACGTACGCGACGCCCTGCGCAGATGGCACACCTGCATGGCCAAGGCGGGCTTCGACTACCCCGACCCCATGGCCGCCGCCGTCAGCGAGCGCTGGAAGACGCCCGAACCCACACCGGCCGAGCGCGTCACCGCCCGTGCCGACGCGGCCTGCCAGCGGTCCAGCAAGGTGATGACGGTATGGGCAGCCGCCGAGACCCGCATCCAACACCACCTGATCCAGCAGAACACCGACCGCCTGCGCGAAGCGAAGGCCCGCAAGGACCGCTGGCTGGCAGCTGCCCGCCGCGTCCTGACCCGCGAGGGTCGCACCCCTCACCCGCCTCATGTGTCCGACCACTAGCCGTCCAAAGGGGTTCATCATGCGTATCGGTCGCATGGCCGCTGCGGGCGCCGCCGCCGCACTCACCCTCGGCGCCGCGCTGCCGGCAACCGCCGATGGATCCCCGGCAGCCGCCGGCCCGCTCAAGGCCGACAGGGCAAAAGTCGAGGTCTTCAAGCACCCCAAGTTCAGGGGCAAGCACACGGCCTTTACCCGCAGCGTGCCGAATCTGGCGGCCCGCGGCTGGGACCGCATCGGCTCCGCCAAGAACGTCGGCAAGCGCACCGTCACCTTCTACCAGCACGCCGGCTACCACGGCGTCCGCTTCTCCCTGGCACCGGGCGAGTCGGAGCCCCACTTCGGCGATGTCGGCATGGGCGACAAGACGGGCTCCCTCCACTTTCGCTGACAGCGGGTAACGTCCACAGATCCGCGGCCGGCACGTCCCGTAGCGGGGTGGGTCGGAGGTGTTCTTGTCACCGGTGGCGAGCGCCACTCCCCCACGGGTCGACCCAGCGCACCAACGAACGGCCGCGACCCATGCTCTGAGCAGCTGCTCGTATGCGTCCTGCTCGTCGGCCACACGGCCCGCCGGTGCGGGCGGCCATGAACTCGCGTATCGCGCGGTGAGCCTCGGCGGGGATGGCGTCGGGGCCGCAGGGGGTCGCCATGCCGGGGACCGTACGGGCAGCCACTGACAAACGCACATGAAATCGGCCCCAGGCGTGCAGCGCGAGGGGCATTGGCCACGCTCCGGGCCCTGCCACGGCGTACCGTTCTGAGTGCTGAGGTCAGAATGGAGGCCCATTATGGCGTACTTCACCGACACCCACGGGGGCGACAGCAACGGCCAACGTCTGGCGCGGCTCCGTATGAGGCGCCGTTGGACGCAGCAGCGCCTCGCTACGGAGACCGGCTACAGCCTCTCTGCCATCAAGGCGTTTGAGCAGGGGCGCCGCGCCCTGGACAGGCCCGCGACCATCCTGCCGCTGTGCCGGGCGCTCGACTGTCACCCCACGGAGATCACCGGTGGCCCTGTCATCCCGCCCCAGGCAGACCTTGAGGGACAAGCCGCCATGGCCGCGGTGGCACCGGTGCGACGGGCATTGCTCCGTCACGGTCGGCCGACTCGCCCCAGCGACGAAGAGGTAGCGAGCGTCGACGTGGACGAGCTGCGGGTGCGCAGCACCGCGGCGAACTCCGATCGGCATGCTGCACGGCTGGCTCAGGCTGGTGGGACGCTGCCGGCGCTTCTGCGGGATCTTCAGGTGGCGGCCGAGGTAACGGAGGGGCCCGAGCGCCGGGACGTCTATTCGCTGCTGGCTACGGCCTACGAGTGCGCCATGCAGTACCTGTACAAGCTCGGCCACGTCTCGGACGCCACGCTGGCGACCGAGCGTGTGCTGTGGTCTGCGGAGGCCACGGGCGACCCCTTGCGGGTGCTGGCGGCGCGTTGGTACGACGCCGGGGAGTTCCTGAACATCGGAGAGCACGACGAAGCCGGCGCGATCATCGACGAGGCTTTGGCTCAACTGACTCAACGTTCGGCGGCGTCGGCCGAAGCAGTCTCTCTGCGCGGCGCGTTCGAGCTGAAGGCGGCGCTGAACCATGCCCGTGCGTCGGAGAAGGCGGCGGCGGAGCGTCATTGGCAGCGTGCTGTGCAGGCTGCTGATGTGCTCGGCGAGGACCGGGACGATTGGCACCTGCAGTTCGGGCCCACCAATGTGGCGATCTGGGGTGTCAGTCTGCCGGTGGAGTTGGGGCAGGGGCGGGTTGCGGTGGACCGCGCGAAGGACGTCAAGCTGCCGGAGTCGTACAGCCGTGAGCGCCGTTCACACCACTTCATCGACGTGGGGCGGGCCCACTTCTACAACGGGCAGAGGGACCTGGCGCTGGATGCGTTTCTGCGGGCTGAGCGGCTGGCGCCCCAGGCTACGAGGATGCACGCCGGCGTACGGGAAACGGTGGGCACCATGATTCGTACTCAGAAGCGCGGCCAGTTGGCTGAGTTGGGTATCCGTCTCGGGGTCGTGTGACCTCTGGGGCTACAACCTGTAGTCCTTGTGTCACTCAGCAGTCCCTAGCGTCAGTGATGCAGGTCATCTCAGACGCCAGGGGTTCGTTGTGCAACCAGTCTCGCAGGACAGCCCATCAGTACCGCCTGGTGCGGCGCAGCAGGTCGACGCGGAGACCATCAAGCGGACGATCCGGCGGGCGCTGGTTCTCGGTTCCGGCCCGGTGGACCTCGACGCAATGGCCGTCCTGGACGGGGAGTTGCGCGACCACATCGGCCTCCTGCTGCCCCTGTCGCGGGAGTCAGTTGGTCGACTGTGGGCCGGCAGCATCGAGGCGCACCGGCTGACAGCCCGGCTCGATGGCATCGAGCGGCAGACCCGGCAGGGCCTCGGCCCTGGGCCACTGTCGGCTCAGGTCCAGGTGCACCAGCTCGCCCGGGACTGCCAGTGGCTGCTGGCCCGGCACGCCGCGGAGGGCCGCCGGTGACTGACGAGATGGCCCCGCTGGTGTTCGTCTACGACCGGTGCGCCAGCCGCACCCGCCGCGAACTCGACCTCCGACTGATCGGCTGCCACAACTACGCGGACGGCATGGGCTGGGTCCTGGCCGGCGGTGGCCCGTGGCTCGACCGCGGCGCCGATGCGCTGACCCCGCACCGGCCGCAACTGGCCGCGATGCTCAACCTGATGCAGACAGAGGCCGCGCGCCGCGAAGTGCTGTGCCTGATCCACAACTGGGGCCGACTGGCGACCGACCCCACTCACCGCCTGGTGCTCCAGCAGCGCATCGTTGAGGCCGGCGGGTGGACGATCACCACGTTCGGCGAGTCGGACCGTCGCAGCCGTGAGGCGCTGGTGGTGAGGGGGTCGTGACGCGCAAGCGGCTGAATCCCGTTCGCGTCGCCACGTACCTGACCTGCCTGGCTTCGCTCACCTTGCTTCTGGCCGTCGGCATCGCTAGGAGCGACCATGACTGACACCCCGTCTCCTCCTGGTGGCGGCATCTGGTGCGTGGTCTGTCCTCACACCGTGCAGCCCGACGAGATGACGCGGGTGGTTGTCCCGCCCGCCGCCCGCTGGCAGCAGGCAGCAGGCCTTCCGGCGACCGCGCACCAGGCGTGCGCCGAGCGGTACGGCCTCCAACCGCCCGGACCGAACACCGAAGCGGGAAGGCCGGCCGCACAGCCAGAGAAGTACTGACACCCACGGGTGTAATCCGACTGGAGGTAGCTGTGAGACTCCCGCGCACTCGATACCCTCCGCCGCATGGGGACCTTCGCCGAAGAAGCGCGGTCTCGGCTGGCCACCATGCTGCGGATGGCAGGGGATAGCGCGCCGGACCGAGACAGAGTGATCTCATACGTGGACGCCACCCCGGAGCCGCCACCACTCGGCCCGGACGGCATCCAGACCAGCGGATGCCCGCACTGCCAGGCGACGATGTGGGGCCAGCGCGACCGGGACGGACGACCGATCTCCGTGTGCGCCCGCTGCGGGCACGTCGAGGAGTGATCCATATGCAATGTCCCGAGTGCCGGGCAGAGATGACCCCTCCAGGTGTGTACGACGACCGGCACTGGTGCCGTTGCGGCCGCGTCGCGTACGAGGGCGAGACGGCCGAGGACATCGAGATCCGCGAGCGCGGCCGACGGGAGACGTTGGACCTGCTCGACTACGCGATAGCTCTGAGCGGCGGAAGCCGTGCGCCCTCATTGCGAGAGGAGCCCGACATGGGCCAGCAAATCCAGACCCGCGGATGCGGGAAATGCGGCGGAACGCAGTACAAGACCTACGAGGTGGATGAGAACGGGCAAGTTACCGGCGAGAGCAACTGGATCTGCCAGAGTTGCGGGCGCATGGGCTGATCGCTCCATACCCCGCACTGAACACACGGGGCGAAGCCAGACCTGCCAGTCCACCGGGCAGCCAGCTACGAATCCCGGACGAGCGCCGACAGGGGCACGCCGAACGCGTCGGCAAGGAGCAGCAATCGCGCTACGTGGGTACGGGACGGCGCAGCGCTCGGCGTCGGCGAGCCAGGCGACGCTCACTCACCGGGATCAGGTCCAGGCAGATGTCCGCCGTCTAGCTGACTTCGCCGCGGAAGCTGGCGAGGGCGGCGGCCAGGTGCTGCAGCGCGTCCGGCTGCATAGACCGAGCGCAGCCAGCGGTCGGCTGTCCGGCAGCGCCAGGACCAGCTCGGCGCGCTCGGTGTACATCGGCCGGGCCGGATCTGCCGTGGCGGGCTTGGTGATGTCGACCAGGGTCATCGGCGGGCCTCCTGGGCCAGCGCGAAGTGCACCGAGTGGACCGGAGGTGCGGCCGGAGGGGTACGGGCGTCGACTTCGGCGTAGGGCGGGCATGCGCGCTGCGGGTAACGGCCCGTCGGCACCCAACCTCGGCACCACACCAGCAGCCACGCGGACCATGCCTGGTTCCGGCACAACCACATGCTTGTAAACCGGCGGGTGTATGCCATGGCTGACGAGTACGACGGGTAGGACGCAGTGCCCTGCCGCAGGCTGCTTAATCGGAGGCAGATTCATCGGAGGCAGAGGCAAGTACTCGTTCGGTGGAGCGCGCCGGGATATCACCGCTGACTTGCACCCCTAAGACAACGCACATAGACCGGTCACTTGCTGCCCCTGTCTGCGCACATCGGGTTCCTACGTTGGCTCACGCCGCCCGAGCACGAACAAGGCGTCAACACCCGTAACACCGCCCAGGACATGGACGTCATCCGGGCCGCCCTCGGCGAGAAGAAGATCAACTACGTCGGCTACTCCTACGGCACCTACCTCGGCGCCGTCTACGGCAGCATGTTCGGGCCCCACCGGGACCGCAGCGTCCTCGACTCCTCCCTCCCCCTGGAAGGCACCGGACAGTCGTACATGATCTCCAAGTCGCAGGCGGAGCGCCGCAACGTCGAGGAGTGGGCCGAGTGGGCGGCCCGACGCAACCGCGCACTCGGGCTGGGTACGTCGCGCGAAAAGGTGCTGAAAACGGTCGAGACGGTCTCGGCACGGCTGGCTCGTAAGCCCGTGGGGAGCTGGAGTCAAAGCACCTTCGACTTGCGGATGGGCGACGCCCGT
Organism: Streptomyces sp. NPDC034111; assembly: GCF_055575375.1. Lineage (NCBI taxonomy): Bacteria > Bacillati > Actinomycetota > Actinomycetes > Kitasatosporales > Streptomycetaceae > Streptomyces > Streptomyces sp. NPDC034111. The sequence continues at coordinate 17,934 of NZ_JBVIST010000008.1, forward strand.
CTGCTGTCGCAGTGGGCCCGACTGGCCGAGCGCGTTGCCGCGTTGCGCGACGGCAAAGAACCGGATCCCGATCAGAGCACCGGCCGCAAGGCACCCGCGCCCGACGGCGCGGGGCCCGACGAACGCCCTCAGGAAGAGTCCAAGGAACGCAAACTCGTCGACCGGGCCACGGACACCATCCTCGCCGAGGGCAAGTGGCCCAGCGACCTGGAGACCTACCGCAAGGACGTCCGCGAGAACCGCGACCACTACCCCTACGGCTTCGGCATGATGGGCTACCTCCCCCAGCCCTCCACCTTCCGGTCGTTCACCCCGCCGGAGAAGCTGACCCGTATCAAGCGCGACGGCTACCCTCGCGGGCTGGTCGTCCTGGCCAAGCGCGACATCCAGACGCCGTACGAAGGCGAAGCGGCCATGGCTGAGCGGCTCGACGACGTGCTGATCTCCGTCGACGACGGAAACCACGAGCAGTACCTGACCCGCCGAACCGCCTGCGTGGACCCGAAGGTCACCGACTACCTCATGAACGGAAACCCGCCCGCCGGTCCGGTGTCCTGCTCGGGCCCCGAACGCAGGCCGGACATCCCGGCCGACGGCTCCCGTAGAGTCTCCCGAGTTTGAGGCTTGGGTGGTGCAGCAGCTCGACGCGCTTGCCACTGCTCCCCGGACGAGACCAACGAGAACCGCTGACCACACAGGATCGCCGCAGCATCCCCCGGAAGAACAAGGAACTCCACTGACGAGAGCCGATCGCGGCATCTGTGGGGCGGGCAAAAGCGCCCGCCCCACAGGGCACACCCAAACGGAATACCCCGCCGGGGTATGTAGTTCTGGGCTGCGTGGAGGCCCGGCAGCGGGTCACACTGGACGGGAATGGGGATGACGGTCATGGAGCCCAGCACGCACCACACCGGTACCGCACACGACCACGCCACACATCAGCATCACCTCGGGCAGCACGGCCCGCACGCGTCGGGGGCCTCGTGGTCCACGGCGGCGAAGGCAACGCTGCACTGCCTGACTGGCTGTGCCATCGGCGAGATCCTCGGCATGGTCATCGGCACCGCCCTGATGTGGGGCAACGTCGAGACCATGGTCCTGGCGATCGCGCTCGCCTTCGTGTTCGGCTACTCGTTCACGCTGTTCGCGGTCCGCCGGGCGGGCCTGGACATCAAAACCGCGATCAAGGTCGCGCTCGCCGCCGACACCGTGTCCATCGCCGTGATGGAGCTGATCGACAACGGCATCATCGCCCTGGTCCCCGGCGCGATGGACGCCCACCTGTCCGACGGGCTGTTCTGGTCGGCGCTCCTGGGCGGCTTCGGCGTCGCCTTCCTGATCACCACCCCGGTGAACAAGTGGATGATCGGCCGCGGCAAGGGTCACGCCGTCGTCCACGCCTACCACTGACCCAGCCATACCGGGACCGCGCCCGGGACGTCCCGTACGGCGGGGAGGTCCGGGGCGCGACTGCGTTCCCGGGACTCGATGGCCGTCAATGACCCCGACGGGTCGAACCCCTCCTGGTCGCAGCCCTCGCGCCGGACTCGGCGTACCGTACTCCTGCCAGGAAGGCCTCTGCGGCACCTGCCTGCGCCAAAGGTCATCCGCGGCCCCATCCACCGTGATCCCAGCGACCTCGAACCGACCGACGCAGAAGCAGGCCTCGCCCTGGCCTGCCGCACCCGATCCGCCGGGCCGGGCGTCACGCTGGACTTCGACCAGGGCTAGGCGCGCCCCACCCCTGGGTGAGCGTCAGCCCGAGGCCGCACAGCGGTTCACCGGTCCGCGGTAGGCGCTGGAGATGTCCCGGGCTACGGCAGGACTGATCGCACCGACTCCGGTGACTGGCCCAGCACCGCTGTGCCGTCATCGGCGGTGATGATCGGCCGCTGAATCAGCGAGGGGTGGGCGGCCAGCGCCTCGATTCACCGGATACGGTCTCCCGTTTCGCGCGGCCACGCCGCGAGGCCCAGTTCCGCTGCGGCCGGTTCGCCGATGCGTGTGATGTCCCACGGCTCCAGCGCCAGCAGATGCCGCGAGTGGGCGGCGATCCGCTCCATGGCAGTGCAGTGGTCCAGTCCGTCTCGGTCAGCCGGCCCGCCTCCCGCACCTACGGCCGGGTGAGCCGGTCCGCGGCGGCATTCGCCTGCCAGCCGAAGAGGTCCTTGGGACCGGGCCGCCCTCGGTTGACCCGGTCGCCGGGCCGGCCTCGGAGCCTCGGACGCCCAGGATCCGGCCTGCCCCGACCGCCACATCCATCGCGACCGGTTGGGGTGCAGCAGTGAGGTCGTGGGGACCCACCGCTCGACGTCGTGCTCGGTCACACCGTCCGAAAGCTGAGTGTCCACCCGGACCGGCCACTCCTCCCCCGGCCCATACGGCGTACGCGTCCCCCACGGCTCCGCGATGCGATCGGGTGAAGGTCCCACCTCACACCTCTATCGTGCCGCCCGATGCCTCCCAGGCGCCGTGGCGCAGCTGGGTCGACGAGGTCGTGGCGAGCTGGGCCGCGTGTCTGCTCACCACCCCCGAGCTCGCCGACGAGGCGGTGGCCGCCCTGGCAAGGTGTGAGCACGCCGCGGGGGTGAGCCTTGACTTCCGCCGCCTGACCAGGCTCGACGACCGCGATTGCCGGGCGGCGGCGCTGCTGCGCCACCCGGATCTCGTCGCTCCTGTCGCCGAGCTGCACCGCGCCGCGCTCGTACGGCAACTGCGCGACGACCCAGCTCGACGCGAGCTGCGCCTAGGTCTTGTCCGCCCGATCATGTACGGGGCGGGTGACCGGACGTAGGCCACGGACGGCGAGGACGATCAGCAGGCCGAAGGCTGCGAGGGCGGTGAGCGTGCGCATGTTGTTGAACAACTCCCAGCGCCCCAGGATCTCCGCGTGCTCGGCCGGGGCTGAGGTAACCGCCCATCGCTTGATCTGCCCGTTGATCGGCACATTGCCGAACCGGGTTATCAGGAAGGACGCGAGGGTCAGCAGACTTCCCGCACCCGCGATCAGACGGGCGCGGCCGCCTGTCAGGACGGCGAGGGTCAGGGAACTCAGGAACGCCGTGCCCATCGCCGCCTGCATGGTGATGCCGTTCATCTTCATCAGTTCGGCATGGAACGACAGCCGCATGTCGAGCGGTACGGCATTGAACGTGGGGACGAGATTGGCCGCGCCGTAGCCGAACGCGCCGGTGAGGAGGCCGGTGGAGAGCAGGGCGAGTCCGTGGACGAGTCTGATGCGCATGTGCGTCGGCTCCAGTGCGTTGGCTCTTGGGGGCGTGTGGTCGGCTCTGGTAGGTGATGAGCAGGGTGCCGGGGCTGCCACCAGCGCGGGGTTCTGCGGCATCTCCATGGATTCAAGGGTTGCGGGGTATCCGCTATAAGTCCAAGATCGTGATCTTCTGGCATCCAGAACCGTCTTTTATGGCCCTCGGTACCTGCGGTAGTTGGGGCTTGTCCGGTCGTTCAGGCGACTGCTCCGTGGTCAGGTCATGGATGTGGACATGTGGCGGGGTGATCTGAGTGATCCCGAGTGGGGCTGGCTGCGGCCGTTTCTGACGGTCAGTGACAGGCATTGCGGCCGGTGGCGGGACCATCGACAGGCGATCGACGGGATCCTGAGCACGCGGCGGGCGCTCGTACCGATCCGCCGCCGGCGCCCGCCTGTGCAAAGGCTCACGCGGCGGACGACCACCCGGCTTCGAAGAAGCGCGGTACAAGAAACGCAACACCGTTGAACGAGCCGTCGACCGGCTGAAGCAGCACCGAGCCCGTGGCCACTCGCTACGACAAGCGCCGCTCAGGAACTGACCGACGCGGAGTGGCAGATGCTGCTGCTCCCGTGCCCGCCCCGCAGCTTCACCATCGTCGGGGACCGCGCCAAGGCCAGGCACGGGTTCACGGAGTCGTGGCAACAACGTCTTGAGCGAATCGGGCTCGACCGGATCAACCTGGCCTCCCGGAGCGTCAACTACCGGGCACCGGAAGAGGTCATGATGCTGACGGGATCGCCTGCGTCATCGGCGCTGGTGACATCGGAGTTGGCAGATTCCGGACGACGTCCCGCGTCCGGTCGAGGACGTCGACAAGGGGACGTCGACAAGGAGCGAAGAAGCGGTCGACCGGTATGTCGCGATGACCCGGGCGCCCAGCAACTCGTCATCCTGACGAGCTCGTGAGTCGGCCGCACGGGGCCTGCTTCCCTCCGAGTTGGTGGCAGGGCGGACCAGCCTGCGCAGCTGGCGACCCCGCCATGCTCACGATCAGCCGCTACGAGCCGGCCCCGCCGCGCACCCCTCCTGACGTGCCGACTAGCGCTTGGCGCCGATGCCGGTCAGTGCTCTTACCTCCATCTCCGCCTGCTTGTCGGGGTCCGCGGGGTGCTTGCTGAGAACCGTGCCCAGGAAGCCGCAGAGGAAGGAGAGGGGGATCGACACGATGCCCGGGTTGGTGAGCGGGAACCAGTGGAAGTCGACTCCCTGGACGATGGACGTGGGCGAGCCCGAAATCGCCGGGGAGAAGGCGATCAGCACCAGTCCGGACACCAGCCCTCCGTAGATGCTCCACAGCGTGCCCGTGGTGTTGAACCGCTTCCAGTACAGGGAGTAGAGCATGGTGGACAGGTTCGCGGACGCGGCGAGGGCCAGCGCCAGCGACACCAGGAAGGCGACGTTCTGTCCGTTGGCCACGATGCCGCCGATGATGGCCAGGAAGCCGATCACGATTGCCGTCAGGCGGGCGACCCGTATCTCGGACCGCGGGTCTGCCTTGCCGTGCCGGAGTACGTTGGCGTAGACGTCGTGCGCGAACGACGCGGAAGCGGCGAGCGTCAGGCCGGCGACCACCGCCAGGATGGTGGCGAACGCCACCGCGGCGACCACGCCGAGCAGCAGCGTGCCGCCGATGCGGAAGGCGAGGAGGGGTGCCGCGGAGTTCTCCCCGCCCGGGGCGTTGAGGATCTTTTCCGAACCCACCAGTGCGGTGGCGGAGTATCCGACGATGAGGATGCCCAGATAGAACGTGAACATCGACCAGGAGCACCACACCACCGATCTGCGCGCCTCCTTGGCGTCCGGCACGGTGTAGAAGCGCATCAGCACGTGCGGAAGGCTGGCGATGCCGAGGACCAGCGACAGGGAGAGCGAGACGAAGTCGAGCTTGGTTATCGCGTTCCGGCCGTACCAGCCGCCCGGTTCCAGCAGGCGCTCGCCCAACGGGCTGTTCTGCGCCGCTTTTTCCAGCAGGCCGGAGAAGCTGAAGCCGAACTTGCCGAGGATGAAGACGCTGATGAAGGTCACGCAGAGCAGCAGCAGGGTGGCTTTGATGATCTGCACCCAGGTCGTGCCCTTCATGCCGCCGACCAGGACGTAGAAGACCATGACGACGCCGACGCCCGTGATGACCAGGGCCTGGCCGCCCTTGCTGTGCACGTTGAGCAGCAGGGCGATGAGACCGCCGGCGCCGGCCATCTGGGCCAGCATGTAGAAGAACGTGATCACCAGGGTGGCGTTGGCCGCCGCCGCCCGCACCGGGCGCTGTTTCATCCGGAAGGCCATCACGTCGCCCATCGTGAACCGGCCGGTATTACGTAGCCGCTCGCCGATGAGCAGCAGGGCGATCAGCCAGGCGACCAACCATCCGACCGAGTAGAGGAATCCGTCGTAGCCATGGACGGCGATCGCTCCGGAAATTCCGAGAAAGGAGGCCGCGGAGAGGAAGTCGCCGGACAGCGCGATGCCGTTCTGCATCCCGCTGAAACCACTGCCCGCCGCGTAGTAGTCGGAGGCGCTGGGACTGCTGCCACTGGCCCGGTAGACGACGAACAAGGTGATGCAGACGAAGACGACGAAAATGGTCACATTGAGCGTCGGACTGCCGGTCGTACCGGCTGCGATCAGCACCTTCATTTCCTGCCGGCCTCCGCGTCGGCCCGCACCAGCTCGTGAATCCGGTCGGACTGGGGGTCGAGCCGCTTCTTGGCGAAGCGCGCATAGGTCACCACGATCGTGATCGTGGTCAGAAACTGCGCCAGGCCGAAGAGGGTACCCACGTTGACCTCGCCGGCCACCTTGCGCCGCATGAATTCGTTGCCGTAGGCGGAGAACAGGGCGAAGGTGAGGTACCAGCAGAGGAAGAGCGCGCTCATCGGGAACACGAAAAGCCGCAGTCGCCGACGGAGCCGGGCGAACTCCGGGCTGGCCTGGATTGCCGCGAAGTCGGGCTCGCCGGTGGGGTCGCATAACGGCCGGTCGCCGGCTTCCGAAAATGGGCCCGGAGTTCCGAGGCCGACGGCCGGCGTCGATGGGGGTGGAGCGGGAGGCTGCATGTCTCTCGTCATAAGTCCCTCCAGGTTTCGGCGCGTTGACCGGTCCGCCTACCGCTGAGGGAGGGAGTGTAGCGACCCGCCCGGTGCAGTCAAAGGCGGGGGGACCGGTAGCGCGCGGCCCGCTATGGGCTGGTCGTTACTGACTGGTTGTGGCCCGCCACGGGGTATTTGACGGTTCTCCCCGGTTCCCGGGGCATTCAGCCCGTTTACCCGTTGTCTGGGTGCATCAGGCAGCTTCTGACGAGCCATCACCGAGGAGCTTCTCTCTCCAGGCATCGCCGATGGTCAACGTCGCTCGTAAAGCGGGCCCTACGCGCGGAGCGGTCCCCTCCGGCAAACGTCGGACACCCGGCAGCAGAACACGTCAAACCATTGGCACGGGCGATCAGTTGCCCTACACTCGCCACCGCTCGACCGCTGGACATACATCCAGGAAATTCGCGATTCAATTATGTTGGCTGCCCAGACCCGGGAGGTAGACCCGCCGGTGGGACTCCTTGAGCATTCCCGCATCATCGCGCGACCAGGGTGGAATCGTTGGCTGGTCCCCCCGGCTGCGCTGGCGATCCACCTGTCGATCGGTCAGGTATATGCCTGGAGCGTTTTCAAATTACCGTTGGAGAGCGCCCTGCATATCTCGGGGGCGGCCAGCGCATTACCGTTCCAGGTCGGCATTCTCGTGCTGGGGCTCTCCGCGGCCTTCGGTGGCACCCTCGTCGAGCGCAGGGGCCCGCGCTGGGCGATGCTCGTCTCGTTGGTGGCCTTCTCCTCCGGATTCCTGATCGCCGCACTCGGCGTCGCCACCCGCTCCTACTGGCTGGTGGTCTTCGGCTATGGCTTCGTCGGCGGAACAGGCCTGGGCATCGGCTACATCTCGCCGGTGTCCACCCTGATGAAGTGGTTCCCCGACCGGCCGGGCATGGCCACCGGCACCGCGATCATGGGCTTCGGCGGCGGCGCACTGATCGCTTCGCCCTGGTCGACGCAGATGCTCTCCGCCTTCGGCAGCGACACGGGTGGGATCGCGAAGGCCTTCCTCGTGCACGGTGTCACCTACGCCGCCCTCATGACGCTCGGCGTGATGCTCGTGCGCGTACCGCCCCAGGGATGGCGGCCGGCCGGCTGGCAGCCCGGCGAGGACACCGGGAGGCGGCTCGTGACGACCGCGAACGTCTCCGCGAGGAACGCGGTGCGCACGCCGCAGTTCTGGTTGCTGTGGGTCGTGCTGTGCATGAACGTCACGGCCGGGATCGGAATCCTCCAGAAGGCCGCGCCGATGATCCAGGACTTCTTCCGGGACACGGCAAGCCCGGTCAGTGTGACAGCCGCCGCCGGGTTCGTCGCGCTGCTGTCCCTGGCCAACATGACCGGCCGGATCCTGTGGTCGTCGGTCTCCGACGTGATCGGCCGCAAGAACGTGTACCGGCTGTACCTGGGCGTCGGCGCTCTGCTCTATCTGACCCTGCTGCTCGGCAAGAACAGCAGCGTGACGCTGTTCATCGTCGCCGCCATGGTGATCCTCTCCTTCTACGGCGGGGGATTCGCCACCGTCCCCGCCTACCTGAAAGACCTGTTCGGCGCGTACCAGGTCGGCGCGATCCACGGTCGGCTGCTGACCGCCTGGTCGGTTGCCGGAGTTGCGGGGCCGGCCATCGTGGAGGCCATCGCGGATATGAGGCAGCGTGCCGGGCACACCGGGCCGGGCATGTACACCTTCTCGTTCTCCATCATGATCGCGCTGCTCGTCGTCGGATTCCTGGCCAACGAACTGGTGCGCGCGGTCAATCCGAAGTTCCACGAGCCCGAGACGGCGGTCCGCAGCGAGTCCGACCCCGTCCCGGCCAAGAACGCCTAGAACCACGGTGAACTGATGACTGATCCGGATCAGGCCCCACAGGCCGACGGCGCGAACGTGTTCCGGAGTCCTGGTCGCCGTGGCACGGCTCTGGGTGACAAAAGCGCGTAGCGACGGTGCAGGTACGGACGGGCCCTGACGAATCGCCGGTTGTTCGTGAACTGAAGTAGGGATTCCAAAAAGTGCGTGGTGGGCTCGGTCCGACGGAAGGCCTCGCCGAGACGGTGCGAGGGGGTGAAGCGCTCGCGGTACGGCCCCGAGTGGTGCCGGGGTACGAGGTACCTGCGCGGGAGATGGCCTCCCTCCCAGGAGAGCTCCGCAGCGCGAAAGAACCTCGTGAGGTATTGGCGCGGGGCCACCGGTCCCGGGGCGGGGGACATCTCTCGTGACCCCGGCAAGGCATGCGTGCCCGCGGGTGCGCCGGGTGCCGCAGTGGTCCGCCGTCGTGCAGTGGCGGAACTGGCGGCTGCCCGTCAAGTTGGCCGCCGTCCTGGCGGTGCCGGCGCTGCTCGGCGTCGCCTCTTCAGTGGTGCAGATCCAGCGCGAGGTCGCACGCGCGGAGGAGTACGCGGACATCCAGCAGCTGGTCGAACTGCGGGGCGGCCTGACGTCGTTGATCGGCGGACTGCGGCAGGAGCGGACCCTGTCTGCCGAGCACCTGGGCGACCTCACGCCCGTCGGTCAGGCCGCACTCCGGCGGCAGGCGCGCGCCGTCGATGACGCCGAAGCGTCCGTCAGGCGCACGGCCACCAAGCACTGCCACCTCGACCAGGTCTCAAAGACCCAGTACCACGAGGCGGGCACGTTCCTGCGACGGTTGCCCGCGCTGCGCGTCCGGGTGAACTCGGGCAGCATCGCGGCGTGGAGCGCCGCGCAGCAGTACAGCGCGGTCATCAAGAGCGTGCTGGCTCTGGACCAGGCCCTGGTCAACCAGTTCGGCGACCCCCAGCTCTCCCGGCCGGCGACCGCGTCGTACGACCTGGAGGTGGCCCAGGAGCAGATCGGCCTCCAGCACGTCATCATGCGGGAGGCGGCCAGGCGCGGCGGCCTGCGGGACCGGGAGCTCAGCCGGGCGCTACAGGACTCCGACACCAGGTTGCGGGACAAGCTCGCCGACTTCCGGGCGTTGGCCACCCCCGTGCAGGAGAAGGCCTACGCGGAAACCGTGACCGGCTCGGCCGTCAAGCGGCGCGCCCAACTGGTGGACATCGCGCTGTCCCAGCCGGAGGTGTCCGACGACCCGGGGCAGGGCGCTTCGTGGGAGATCCCGGTCAAGGACTGGAACGTCAGCTCCGAGCGCACCGGCGAGCTGATGGACAAGGCACAACTCGGGCTTGCTCACGACCTGCGCACGGTCTCCGCCGAGCTACAGGACCAAACCAGCGACCGGGCGGGCGCGGCGTCCGTGATCCTGCTGGCGGTGTTGCTGCTCGCCGTCGGCATCGGTGTGCTGATCGGCCGCTACCTGCTGCGGTCACTGGTCGTACTCCGCTCGACCGCCCTCGACGTGGCCGAGCGCAGGCTGCCGGCCGCGGTCGCGAACATTCGCGAGGGCCATATGCCGAACGCAGCGGTCGAGTCGGTGCCGGTGCACACCACCGAGGAGTTCGGGGAGCTCGCGCGGGCCTTCGAGGCGGTACACGGCCAGGCCGTGCGGCTGGCGGTCGAGCAGGCCACGCTGCGCAGCGATCTGCGGAACACCCTGGTCAACCTCTCCCGGCGCAGCCAGAGCCTGGTGGAGCGCCAGTTGCAGCTGATGGAGCAGTTGGAACGGCACGAGGAGGACCCGGACCAGCTGGCCAGCCTCTTCAAGCTCGACCACCTCGCGACCCGGATGCGGCGCAACAACGAGAACCTGCTGGTGCTCTCCGGCAGCGAGCTGGCCCGCCGCCTCGATCAGCTCGTGCCGCTGGGCAACGTACTGCGGGCCGCAGTTTCCGAGATCGAGCACTACCAGCGCGCCGTGGTGCAACTCCCGGCGCCCGTGGAGGTGATCGGGTACGCGGCCGGTGACCTGGCGCGGCTGGTCGCCGAGCTGATGGACAACGCCACCAGCTTCTCCCCGCCGGACACCCAGGTGGTGATCGGCAGCACCTGGCGGCGCGACGGATCGGTGCTGATCGACATCCTGGACCAGGGCATCGGGATGAACGACGCCGAACTGGCCGAGGCCAACCGGCGGGTGGCAGCGGGCAGCTCCGCGGACGTGCCCACCTCGCGGCAGATGGGCCTGTTCGTGGTCGGCAGGCTGGCAGCCCGGCACGGCATCAGCGTGCAGCTGACGATGGACCAGAAGGGCAGCGGCCTCCGCACCTTGGTACTCGTACCGGCTGAGCTGGTGAAGGCGGACGCCTCAAGTGATCTGGTCCGAGAGGGAACCCTGCTGAGTACGCCGGCCACCAAGCCCGCCTCACGGGTGGCGGCACTCCAGGCGCCCCATGCAGTCACCGCGGGCACGTCGCCGCGCCGGGGCGATGGCCGGACGCCCGCCACAGCCCGCGTCGACGACCCCACCACGGCCCCTGAGCGCACCGCCGGCGCCGCCGAGCCGGACCGCCCGGCCGACACCGGGGCGTACGCGGACCTGTCCGCCACAGCCCCGCCCACACCGGTCACCGAGGACGCGCCGGACGTCACCGACACCGGCTCATCGAACGGGACACCCCTAAACGGCCATGCCCTCCAGGACGCCACGCACCGGCCCGCGCCGCAGACGCCGTCCGGGCCCACAGACCCACGCGACGCCGAGACTTCGTGGTTCCAGCCGGCCACACCGACGTGGTCCGGCGCCACCCCTCAGGACCTCGCACACCCACCCGCGCCGCCCGCCGCGAACGCGCCCGAGCCGCAGACGTCAAAGAACACCGACGGGTTCTCCTGGTTCGCGTCCGGGTCGGCCCGCCCGCCCGCGGCAGAGCCCCTGGACACCCCGCACCCCCAGCCCACCGCGGGCCCGTCCACACCCGCCGCACCGCCCCGGCCGCCCGCGACCGAGCCGACGGGCGATGCGGAAACGAGCGCCGCGGAGACGGCCAACCACACGCGGGCCGGACTGCCCAAGCGGGTGCCGCGCGCGAACCTGGCACCGGGGCTGGCCGCACCGCCCGCCGGTGGCGCCGGCGACGTACCCGCGAGCCAGGACGCCGGCCGGACCCGCGGATTCCTCAACAGCTACCAGGCAGGAATCCGTCAGGCTCGCCCCGACGAGACGTGACAGCACCCCGACGAGCCCGGCAGGAGAACCTCCCATGACCGCACCCCAGCTCCGACAGGTGAGCCAGTTCGGATGGCTGGTCACCAACTTCACCGAGCGCGTGCCCAACGTGGCACACGCCGTGGTGGTCTCGGTCGACGGGCTGATGCTGACCGCGTCGAACCGCATACCGGATGCCCATGCCCAGCAGCTCGCCGCGATCGCCGCAGGCGCTGTCAGCCTGATCCAGGGCGCCGCGAGCTGTTTCGAGACCGGTGACATACGGCGGACCGTCGTACAGATGAAGAACGGGATCATGCTCCTCATGTCGATCAAGGACGGCTCGTGCCTCGCGGTGCTGGCAGCGCCGGACTGCGAGATAGGGCAGATCGCCTACGAGATGACCGTGCTCGTCGACCAGGTGGGCGAGATCCTGACCCCGGAACTACGCGCCGAGTTGCACCAACTGAACCAAGCCGCCGCTCAGCAGCCCGGATAAGGCGACCATGAGCACCGGTGGAGGCCCATTCGGACCCCCTCGGGAGGGTCAGGGGCCGGAGGACGACCAGACATTCGCCGACGTGCTCAACGCGTTCAGCTGGGACAACGCACGACGCAGGCGGAAACGCTCCGAACCCGGCGACCAGCCCCGGACCGCGCCTCACCACGAGACGGACCCCCCGCCGACCCATCCGGCGCCGGCCTCCCCGGAGGTCGCTCCGCCCCCAGACCCGCTCAGCGCCTGGACGCCAGAGCACCAGCACCAGCACCAGCACCAGGACACCGACCAGTACGCGGCCTCGATCGTCCGCGCCTACACCTGGACCGGCGGCCGCACCAGATCGAACCACCACTTCGAGATCGAGACCCTGGTGACGGCCACCGAACTGGGCTACCGCTCCACCGCCATCGCGCAGACGGAGTACCGCGCGGTGATCGGGCTGTGCGGACAGCCGGTATCGGTGGCCGAGGTGGCCGCGCTGCTCTCACTCCCCCTCGGGGTGGCCAAAGTGCTGCTCGGTGACATGGCGGATCGTGGACTGATCACCGTGCACCAGACCGCCACCACCAACGGCACCACCCCGGACCGCGCGCTGATGGAGCGGGTACTGAGCGGACTGCGGCGGCTCTAGGTGACACACGTTCGCGGGCTACCGGGCGGACGGACGTACCGGGGCCCGTAGACCGCCTCACGTCGGCGCGGGCGACCGGCCGGTATCGGCTGCCGGAGGTACTGGGCCGCGCCGGAACTGGCGAGTCGCGGGGGCCCAGGAAACCGGCGTCCCCGCACGGGCGGTCACCCGCATCCTGCGGGCCATCAGATGCCTCGCCTGGCATCTGATGGCCCGCTGCTTTTGACGGCAAAGAGATAGAGTCCTGCTCCGCCGACGACGGCAAGGTGCTTGCCGGAGGGTGCGAAGGCTGCGTCAGTCAGGTACGCGTTGGTCCGAATCCAGCAGATGCGCCGCATGCCGGAGAGGTCGTACAGCCCGACGAGACCTGGGTCCGCGACCAGGGCCGCGTGCGTCTGGCTTGAGGTGATCCGACGAACCCAGCCGAGCGAGGGTCTCCGTGGCTGGGCCCCAGTGGCCGGTGGCGTGGCTTGCCGCTGACGTCGGCGAGGAGGGAGCATGCTGCGTTGGTACTGCTGGCCCGCGCTGGTCAGACGCCAATGGATGATCGCCTTCCGGCCGTCGCTGTCAGCTGTCACGGCGAGGACTCTGTCGCCTGCGGGTGTGAAGCAGACACTGCACCAGTTCGCCCACTCGACGGGTGGCCACAGGGACAGGCCGGTTCCTGGGGCACCGTTCAATGTGGCCACTTGCAACGGCTCGCCCGACCGCCCGACCGCGTACGTCCTTCCGTCAGGCGCGAGTTCCACGACGCCCGCGCGGTTCGGTGACCCTTCACCGATTTTCACGAGGTCCAGTTGACTGCTGGGCGGGGAAGCGGGTTCACCATGGCCCGCCCGCGGATCCCACGGGTCCAGGGAGAGCCATGTCCCTTCCACCGTCTGCACCTTCACCGTGCGGCCGCTGGGCTCCCAGAGCACGCGCATGAGACACGGCGTGCGTCGTGTCGTCTCACCCTCGATTCGGTCAGGTCGCCATAGTTTGATCACCCGGTCACGGTTGGCGGTGGCGATGATCTTGCCGTCGGGCCGCCACGCGAGACGGTCGCCACTCGTGCGGCTTACGGATGCTCCGAGTTCCATGCGCGCCGCTTGCTCGGGACACGCACCCTGCCTCAGTTCCGGATCGGGAGGCACCCGCCACAGCGCTATGGCAGCGTCACGGCCCTGCACCGCCACATGCCTGCCATCCGGGGCCCAGTGGACGCCGCCGGGCGCGCAGTCCCTCTGTCGCCACAGGATCTGCCCGGTCAGAGGATCCACAATCAGGGCTGTATGAGCAACGTCCAGCGCGGCGGTGCGGCCTCCCGGCCTCCACCTCAGTGACGGGCTGTACTCCCGGCCGGGAAAGTGTCCTGAGGATTCGGGAAGCCGCATCCCGCAGGGGTTCGTCCAGCGTTCCAGTCGTACCGCGTACCTGTCTCCGTCGATTATCCGCACGCGGGCGAGCAGCCCCAGTTCGCCGTGCCAGTCGAGGGCAGTCACCTTGCCCTGGAGTTCGGTGCTGCTGCTTCCCGGAAGCAGCCTCGGGCGGCTTGCGGACTCCAGCACCCAGTGCCGTACGCCGCCGGTGTCGGAGGAGACGGCAAGTGAGGCGGAGTCCGGTGACCAAGCGAACGTCGGCCATCGCGCGGAGAGCCTGGCGGTCTCTGCTCCGTTCGCGGCACGGTGGATGAAAAGGGCGTTGTCCGTGCAGACGGCGAGATGCTCGCCATCGGGGCTCCAGCGAAGATCTCTGAGTAATTCGCCAGGAATCGGCCGGGACCACAGCCGCTGCCAACCGGCCTCGCTCGTATCGACGACTTCGAGGGTGCCGGGTCCGGCACCGGCGAGGAGGCCGCCGGCCGGATGCCAGTCGATGGTGTGGTACGTGCCGGACCCGCGTGCCGCGAACGACCGCAGCAGAGCCCCACTGTCGCGGTCTGGAAGAGGACGTACGGCTACGAGACCATGCCCTGGCCGGGCTTCCTGGATATGGCAGACCTCGTCGGTAAGTTCCGGGCGACTGATCAACCGGCTCTCCAGCGTCAGAGCGATGTCGATCCGGGCGGAGCCGCCCTCGGCCAGCAAATGCCCCTCCTGGCCGAGCAACCGCATCAGTTCGCGGGTGTACCCATCGCCCTCGCGAGCAGCGGAGTACAGGGCCAGGTCGGCTTCGAGCGCCATCGGGCCCGATGCGGTGACGCGAGCGGTGAGGAAACGCATGTCGCGCAGCAGGGACGCGAGTTCGTCCAGCCGCTCCGCCTGGACCAAGTGGTAGGCGATGCCGTCTGCCTCGGGCAGGGCGTGCCAACCTGACGCCGGGCGCAGGACGTCGAGGAGGTGGGCACTGGCGCGGGCCATACGCCCCGGTTCCATGCCACGCAGCGCCTGCCGGGTAATGGTGTGAAGCCGCAGCCCGTCGGCATTGGGGGCAGTGGCCAGGGAACGGCTGATGAACCGGCCGCACTCGGTGCGTGTCTCCACCTCGCCCATGTCCCACAGGCGTTGGAGCAGCCGATACGGAATCGTCTCACCGTCCGGAAAGGCGGCGAGGGAGACGAATCGGTCCCGGCTGCTCTCTCCCCCGGGAGTGCTCTCGGCCAGGTCGGTGAGGCTGAGCTCCAGGGTCCTGGCTATCCGCCGGGGTACATCGGCGTCCGACATCCTGTCCAGCGCCGCCGTGATGCCGCCCTGGCAGTCCAACTCGGCCGCGAGTCTGTTCACCGCATCGGTGACGGTCATGGCATGGCGGCCACTGTCGACCAAGTTGTCCACGATGCCGGAGAGCATGGCCAGCGCAAGCGGCGAGTTCCCGACCCGGTTGCGTAGTTCGCCGGCTCTCGCGACGCCCAACGAAGGAAATGCTGCCCCCTCTGCGTCGCTCATGGCATCCACGACGAGCTGCGTTCCGTTGAGCACTCCCTCGCGCCTGGTGGTGACCAGCAAGGTGACCTGTTCACCGGCGGCAGCGAATTGCTCCAGATCGGCCTTGCTCCATACATCGTCCACGACCAGCAGCACCGGGCGGTCCGGGAGATTGGCCCGGAATACGCTGGCTGCCGAACGAGGGCTGACACACATACCCTGTGGCGACCCGGTGAGCGCTTCCGTGCAGGCAGTGAGGGCTCTGACGATCCGCATGTCGTCGGGTTTCCGACCGAGTTCGGCCCACAGCACGCCCCCGCCGAACCGATCGCTCACCTGTTGGCACGCCCAGCTCGCAAGGGTCGTCTTGCCGAAGCCGCCCGCCCCGCACAGGACCACGTCCTGTCCGTCCAGGAGGGCTTTGACAAGCAGCTCACCCACGTCCGCCCGCTCGATAAACGGCGTCGGTGGCCTGGGGGCCATGTTGACGTACCGCGGCGGAGAGGCTTGGCGAGCCTCGTGGATCACGACGCTACTGATGTCGCGTGCCTGTACGACAGGGCCCCACGCGTTCCCTCGGAACTCGTTGTGAGTCCCATACTGACTGGCCATCACTCCTAAGTGTCACCTACCCCGCGGGCTCGAACAAGCGGGCTGGTAGGCGTGCCCGCACTGCCTCCAGGGATCTCGACGCCGGGCGCTTGTGAGGCATTTGTCGGTCACCGGTAACGATACGGGTTTCAGCCACACAACCCTTGACGTCGCGCTGAGCCGGGGCAAAACTTCCGTTCATCGGTCGGCATTGCCGAACACCTACCGGCAATACGCATTCGAGCGTGGCAATGCCAAGGGCCGGCAACGCCCTCACCTGAGGCGCGGACCACCGAAGGGGACCCGGAGTTCGCCTTCCCCTGGACGAAGGACAAAGGAGTCGCGGGTGCCCAGCTCCGACAGCGCTCGAAGGCCCAGAACACGGGCTGACCGGCCATCACCTTCGGGTGGAGCTTCGCGGTACACCGCCCCGGTGCAGCTTCCCTGCCCTGACAGGGAACAGCTCGGTGGGCCGGGCGCCGACAGGCTGCGGCCCGGTGATCAGAGCCGGTCCCCGCATGTCCCGCTGCCTCCGCGCCTGTCGTACTCCCCCTTCATGAGGACCTGATGACACAACACATACCGGACGCGGTGTTCTGGTGCCTCGCCGCGGTCACGCTCGCCGGAGCGTCGCTGCTGGTACGCCAATACCGGATCACCGCCGCCCTGCGCCGTCGACTGACGATCCACGAAGCCGGCCTGATCGCCCGGGAGGAGGAGGTCCGGCACCTCTCCGAAGTTCGGCTTCCCGCACTGGTCGAGGCGGCCCACGGCAGCGCACCCGTGCCCGGGCCTCTCGATGCGGATCTCGCCGGAACGACGTACGGAAAGAACCTGGAGCAGATCGTCGAGCAGTTCACCGGGGCCGCCGAGGCCACGCGATCCCGGGCGGACAGGTCGGCGAAGGCGGCACTGAAGGCGGCGATGCGCGCCCTACAGGCATTGGCGAACGAGCAGCAGGTGTCGATCTCCGACATGCAGGACCGGCACGACGACCCCGATGTGCTCCGGGACCTCCTGGAGGTCGACCACGCCAATGCGCAGTTCGGCCGGAGGGCGCAGGCCATCGCCATGCTCTGCGGCTCGTGGCCCGGACGGCAGCGGGCCGCGTCACCGCTGCTCGACGTCGTACGCGGTGCGACATCGAGGATTCGGGACTACCGACGCGTCAAGGTGCACTCGCGCGTCGACATGGACGTCGTGAGCCGAGCCGTCGAGCCGGTCGTCCTCGCGGTCGCCGAGCTGCTGGACAACGCGGCGCGGCACTCCCGGCCCAACACCACTGTCGAAGTCGGCATCCAGCCGGCCCACAACGGCGTCAGCATCGTCGTCGACGACGCCGGCATCGGCATGGACGCGCGCGAAACCGAGGAAGCCGGTCGGCGTCTGTCCGGCCTGGTGGACATCGACATCAACAAGCTCGGTGTCCCGCCGCAGTTCGGCTTCGCCGTCATCGGCGCACTCGCCGCCCGGTACGGATTCAGCGTCTCGGTCGACACGCAGTCCCCGTACGGCGGTGTGCGGGCCGTGCTCTTTCTCCCCAACGCGCTCCTCAACCGGGTGCGTTTCATGGGCCCGCCCATCCCCGCGCTGGGTGCCGAGACGCCGCCCGCCCCGGAGCCGGCATCCCCCGGCGCGCCCGAAGCGGAGGCAGCGCCGTCGTCCACCACGGGTGGCCTGCCCAAGCGCCGCCGACGCACGCAGCAGCATCAGGCTGCCGACGGCGGCCCCGAGGCCCCGGCCTCCGAACCCGCGCTGGTCCGCCCCGCCGCCGAGAGTGCCTCCCGTATGGGCGCGTTCGCCCGCGGCACCCGCTCCGGCCGCGACTCCTCCCCCGACACCGAAGGAACCCCCCAGGAATGACCGGCCAGATGACCAGCGAACTCGGATGGATGCTCGACGAGGTCCTGAAGGTCCCGGAAGCCCGCCACGCGATCCTGCTCTCCGCGGACGGCATGCTCCGCGCCCACTCCCAGGGCATCAAGCGCGACGAGGCCGAGCGGCAGGCCGCGGCGTTGTCCGGACTCCAGTCCATCAGTCACAGCACCGCCGAGTTCTGCGGGCGGGAGACCTCGCCGTGGCAGCAGACACTGGTCGAGTTCGTCGACGGGTACGTCTTCCTGGTGGCCGCCGGCGCGGGCGCGTATCTGGCGGTCTCGGCCGGCCGGGACGTCGACATGGAAGCCGTCACCTACAGCATGCACAAGTTGGTCGACCGGCTGGGCAAGGAGCTGACCAGTCTGCCGCGGCAGCACTCCGTACCCGGCAGGCCGGACGACTCCGGTACGGCATGACCCCGCCGCGCCCCCGGCGTGGCAGAGGACTCGTACGGCCGTACGTCGTCACGGAGGGCCGCGCCCATCCGACACGCAACACACTGGACCTCGTGGCGCTGGTGACGGCCGTGCACGACCGTCCCCCGCACGGACTGAGCCCGGAGAAGCAGCGTGTGATCGAACTGTGCCGGCCCGGGGCGCTGTCGGTCGCCGAAGTGGCCGGACATCTCGCTCTGCCTGTGAGCGTCACCAAGGTCCTGCTCAGCGACCTCGTCGACAGCGGTCACGTCCACATCCGGCCTCCCGTCCCCAAGGCACAACTGCCCGACGCCCGACTCCTGCAGGAGGTGCTGGATGGGCTCCGCTCCCGTTTCTGACCCGGTCGACCCGGTCTACGTCTCGGACACGGTCACGACCGCGATCAAGATCCTCGTGGTCGGCCACTTCGCCGTCGGCAAGACCACGTTCGTCGGCACCCTCTCCGAGATCCGGCCGCTGCGCACCGAAGAGACCATGACGCAGGCCGGCGAGCTCGTCGACGACCTCACGGGCATCCCCGGCAAGACCACAACGACCGTGGCCATGGACTTCGGCCGCCTCACGCTCAACGAGTCTCTGGTGCTGTATCTCTTCGGCGCCCCCGGGCAGAAGCGCTTCACCCAGCTGTGGAAGGACATGCTGAACGGAGCTCTCGGCGCACTGGTGCTGGTGGACACCCGAAGGCTCGACCAGTCCTTCGACATCATGGGCCTGCTGGAAGAGCACGGCATGCCGTACGCGGTCGCCGTCAACCAGTTCGACGGCGCGCCGGTGTTCCCCGAGGCGGAGATCCGCGAGGCTCTCGACCTGCTCCCGGAAACCCCCCTGGTCACCTGCGACGCGCGGGAAGCCACGTCCGGTGCCGGAGCGCTGATCTCCCTCATCGAGTACCTCCAGACCCGCACCCCTCAGGAGCAAGGATGACGACACCGCGGCCCGCACACGACGCGGCGCCTCCTCTCGGCTGCCCGGCGCACGGCGGCGCACGTACGGTGGAGCGGCTGTACGGCCCGGAGTTCGCCACCGACCCCATGGCGTCGTACACCCGACTGCGCGCCCACGGCTCCGTCGCGCCCGTGGAGATAGCGCCCGGCGTGCGCGCTTCTCTGGTCGTCGGCTACGACACCGCTCTGGAGGTACTGCGCAGTCCGGAGCGCTTCTCCAAGGACCCGCGCCGATGGCGGGCTCTCGCCGACGGGACGGTGCCGGCGGACAGCCCGGTCGTGCCGATGATGACGTACCGGCCGAACGCCCTGTGGACCGACGGCGACGAGCACGGCCGACTGCGCGGCGCCATCACCGACAGCCTGGGCCGCGTGGACCCCGACGCGCTCAGGCGCTACGTGGAGCACAGCGCCGACACCCTCATCGACCGGATCGGCCCCAAGGGGCGGGCGGATCTCCTCCACGAATACAGCGCCGTCCTGCCCCTGCTGGTCTTCAACCAGCTCTTCGGCTGCCCGCCCGCCACCGGGGACAAGCTGGTCGAGGGCATGTCCGGGATCTTCGACGCCGACGCCGGCTCCGAGAAGGCGAACGCGGTGCTCGCCGAGGGCGTCGCCGAGCTGGTGGCACTCAAGCGGGCGGAGCCGGGGCCGGACGTGACGTCCTGGCTGATGGCCCATCCCGCCGCGCTGACCGACGAGGAGATGACGCACCAGCTGGTGGCGCTCATAGGCGCGGGCACCGAGCCCCAGCTGAACCTGATCTGCAACGGCCTGCGGCTGCTGCTGTCCGACGACCGGTTCGCCGGTGATCTCGCACGCGGCACCATGCCCGTCGAGGACGCCATCGACGAGGTGCTGTGGACCGACCCCCCGATGGCGAACTACGCCGTCCACTACCCGCTCCACGACCAGGAGCTCGACGGAACCCTCGTCCGCGAGGGTGAGCCCATCCTCATCAGCCTGGCCGCCGCGAACACCGACCCGGGCCTCGGCGGCGAACGCCGGACCGGCAACCGCGCGCACCTCGCGTGGAGCGCGGGCCCGCACACCTGTCCGGCGAAGGGCCCCGCCCGCGTGATCGCCGCGGTCGCCCTGGAGAAGCTCCTCGACCGGCTCCCCGACATCGAACTGGAAATCCCGGTCGAGAAGTTGGAATGGCGGCAGGGCCCCTTCCACCGGGCTCTGGCCGGCCTGCCCGTCCGCTTCCCGCCGATCGGCCGACGGGGCTGAACGCTCTCCGGTGTGACGACGCAGCCCTCGTCGACCTCGATGGTGGTGGCCTTGATGGTGTTCTGCTTGCGCTTGCCGGAGACGAAGACCCGGCGTCCGGGGCGGTGCGCGGACGGGCAGCGGACCTGGCGGGTGTCCTCACCCACGCCTCCGCGCCACATACAGGGGCTGCCCGCGAGCCGGGGTACCAGCCCTGTTCCCCGACGGCAGATCTTCGGGGAACGCCCGCAGGCGCAGCTCCGATACCGCGCGCCTGTCCCACGGTGCTGCCACAGGCACTTAAATTTCAGAGCGTGACTAGACAGCCGCAGCGCTTCACGATCTTGTTGGTCCCCGAACATGTTGAGGACAGGGGCGGTGCCTCCGTGGAGGACTCAGCCGTACGATCGGCGGTCGTCGAGGCGACAGGCGAGATGGGCGCCTCGGGCTACCCCCGCTACGCCGGGCACGGGATCGTGGCCGACATCGACCCCAGCACGCGCACGGTCGAGGCGCTGCTCGTCGATGGTGCAGAGCTGGACTACGGGCTGACCGCCAGGGTCACTTCCTGATCGCGGTGTCGTTGGCGAGCGGCTTGTCGTGACACCGGCGCGGATCGAGTGGTGAGGGCTGCCGACGGCTCCGCAGAAACCGGCGGACCAGCGCGGGGCGTCCATCGACGAGACCGTCCATGCGGAAGCGCTCGCGCCGGCCCGTATCGTCTGCATCCGAGGGCTCCGGTACTGATGGTCACCTTGGTCGACGGCATCACCTACCGGAGACAAGCTCGGCCAGGTGGTGCAGCGAGTTGGTGAGATGCTCAGGGCCGAACGGCGGGAACTGGATGTACTCCCGGATGGACTGCGGCACCGCCGACCAGTCGTAGGTGAGCGTGACCTCAGTCTCGGACGGACCGAGCGGCGCAAGGTCGTAACGCCAGATCCAGCCGCCGAACTCCAGGTGACCGTCGCCCTTCTCCTGCCCCGTCAGCCAGCCAATGGCGCGCGGTGGGTCGAGCACCTGGACCTTGTTGGCCACCCGGTAGTCACCGTTCGGATGGTTGGCGTGGTACATGTCCATCCGGAAGATCTGCCCCACCTCGGTCAGCGGCGCCCGGTCGACAGCTTCGTGAACCCAGCCGGTGCCATCGATCGCAGAATGGGTCGTCGGGTCCGCCAGCACCGCGAACACCCTCGCGGCGGGCACGGCGACAGTCAGGGTGGCGCTCACATTCTCCTGGTCCACGGCGTGCACGCTCCTTGTCATCTCATCTCGGGCCTCCCGCAGGCGCGAGGGTGGACGTTCCCAACAATGCAGACGACGCGACGAGACGGAACTCATCGGTCGTGTGGGCGGAACCCGCACCCGTGCCGCCGATGGCGGGCTCGTAAGGGTCAAGTTTCGAGGGCCGGGGAGGCAGTCTCGCTCATCTGCATCCTGCGACACGCCACACCGACCACATCCGCCTGACCGCCACCCGCAGCCTGGACGTGACGACACCTCCCAAGCCAGGCAAGGGAATTCGGCCCCACAGCCCCACCCAGCGACCTCCAGTTGCACGCCTACACGCACAGCTCCTTGGACCCTCACCAAAAGCAGCGAGAGATCATCACTGTCGCCCGGCGGGGCGGGCGGCCCGGTTCTGCCGCCACTGCTCCATGACCTGTCGGAGGGACTCGCTCACGAGGAGAAGGAACTCGGCGGAGGACTCGAAGCGGGCGCCCGCCGGGGTTGTGGCCCCGAGAATCTCGGTTGCGCGCTGCGATGCGGCCACCAGGGCGTCGTTCATCTGCAGAGCTGCATGGAGGGACCGGAGCCAGATCTCATCGTCGATGACATAGCGTTCGCGGCGCGCGCCGCTAGCTCGTTCCCGCCTGAGCAGTCCCTGCTGTTCGAGGAAGGTGACGGCGTGCGAGACAGAGGCAGGGCTGATGCGAAGCCGCTGGACCAGGTCAGCGGCGGTGAGGGTGCCGGAGTCGGTGGTGGACAGGCAGGCCAGCACCCTGGCCGTCATCCGGGGCAGGCCCTGCTGAACGAGGAGAGCGGTGAAGGACTCCGTGAAGTCCTGGACTGCTTGGGGGTCACGCCCGTGGCCGCTGTCAGGGACCGGCGGCGCCGGAGGCTGAGCCTGCTTGCTTCGGCGCGCACGATGCCGTGTGGCCTCGTGTGCTCGATCCGCGCCGTAATCGTCGGGTCCGCCGTTGCGGGTGACCTCCCGCATGATGGTCGAGGCGGGCCGCCCCAGGCGCCTGCCGATCTCTGTGTATCCGAGTCCCTCGGCCAGCCCCGCAGCGATGTGCTGCCGATCCTGGCTGGTCAGCCTGCCTCCGGGCATCGGTGGTCGTCCCCTATCTGTCGACTCGCGCGAAGCTCGGCGCCCGCACACCCCGCTGCAAAGTATGCGTTCACACGCAGCTCATTGCAATTCGAGTCGTGATCGCCCATTGCATTCAGCTTCACATTCATTGCAACGCAAGGCCTATTTGCCAAGCAGGACTGGATACATGAATCCCTTTGTATGTTGACTGATTAGTGAACGCAATGTAGCGTCGCGGACGGTTCAGTGATTCCCAAACGTTGGCGGGGTGCCGTGGCGCCACAGAAGGAGTCCCCATGACCGAGCTCACCCCCGACCCCCGTGCGTCGCTCATCGAAGCCATGAGCGCCACGCCGGGACGGGGCTCGCAGATCGAACACTTACGCAAGGAGATTGATGATGGGAAAGGGCAACAGCAGCTTCTCCGAAACAGGGCTGCGCAGACTGCGCGACGTGCTGGCACGGCATGTCGAGTCCGGGAAGATTCCCGGGCTTGTCGCCCTGGTCAGCCGGGGCGGTGAGACGCACGTCGAAGCAATCGGGACGATGCGCCATGACGGTGGCGCCCCGATGCGGCGGGACACGATCTTCCGGATGGCGTCCACGTCCAAGCCGGTCGCGATGGCGCCGGTGATGGTCCTGCTCGACGAGTGCAGGCTGCGGCTGGACGATCCGGTGGAGCAGTGGCTGCCCGAACTCGCCGACCGCCGGGTGCTGAAGCGGATCGACGGCCCGCTGGACGACACCGTGCCGGCGCGGCGGCCGATCACCGTACGGGACCTGCTGACCTCCACGTTCGGGCTCGGCATAGATCTGACGGCGCTGGGCTCGCCGATCATGAACGCGCTCTTCGAGCGGGGCGTCTTCAGCCAGGGCGCGGAGCCGCTGCCCGAGCCGGACGAGTGGATGCGCCGCCTAGGCACGCTGCCGCTGATGCGCCAGCCCGGAGAGCACTGGCAGTACCACCTCAGCCACGACGTGCTCGGCGTGCTCGTCGCGAGGGTCACGGGCCGGCCGTTCGAGACGTTCCTGCGTGAACGTGTCCTCGATCCGCTGGGGATGAAGGACACCGGTTTCCACGTGCCCACCGACAAGATCGACCGGCTGCCGCCCAGCTACGCCCCCGATCCGCAGACCGGAGAGTTCAACGTGTGGGACGAGGCGGTGGGCGGACAGTACAGCGCGCCTCCGGCGTTCCAGGCAGGCGGCGGTGGGCTGGTCTCCACCGTCGACGACTACCACGCCTACTTCCGGATGCTGCTGAATCACGGGACGCACGGGACCGAACGGATCCTGTCCCGGCCCGCCGTCCAGCTGATGACCACCAACTGCCTCACCCCCGAGCAGGAGGCCACCCGATCCGCCCTGGCCCGCAACGCCGTCCAGGTGTCGTTCGGCCAAGGGCAGCAAGGCGGCTGGGGCTTCGGGATGGCGGTGCGCACCTATCGCGGCGACTACGCGCCCATCGGCCAGTTCGGCTGGGACGGCGGAACCGGCACCTCGACGTACGCCGACCCGGACAACCAGCTCACCGGAATCCTGCTCACCCAGGTCGGGTTGTCCACTCCGGATCCGGCGCGGCTCATCCACGACTTCTGGACCACGCTCTACCAAGCGATCGACGACTGACACCGAGCCCGCCCCTGGTAGGACCCGCCTGCAACCCACGACCCCCGACGGTCAGCCCCTGGCGGCCGAACCATCAACGTTTCCGCCGGGGTTGGGTCTTGGCCCTGTCTGCCTAAGGCCGGGATCGCCCGAGGGTGCGGTCCCCTCGCGCGACCCGACCTGAGCAATCGAGATACCCGGGCATCAACAGGACCGCATTCCACCATCCGTCCGTTCCGTTGGCTTTCGTAACAGATTTAAAGGAGCACACCACCATGTCCCTCACCCTTACCGACCAGGACAAGCTCACCCTGACCACCGCCGCGTACGGCGCCGTCGAGCTGCTGTCCGCCGCTGACGCCACCGGCTCGCCCCACAAGGTCGCCACCGACGGCTCCATCGCCCTGGCCTCCGCGACCGGTCTGGTCGGGCACGTGCTCGCCAAGCCCAAGGGCCTGAAGCTGAACGGCAAGTCCGTAGCCGGAATCGCCGACCAGGTACTGCCGGCCCTGACGGCAGCGATGAGCCTGCTCAAGAAGCAGGAGCCGGCAGAGGCCGACATCTTCCGCAGAACCGTCATCGTCGCCATCGAAGCAGCCACCCGGGCCCACAAGGGCGAGCCCAGCCCCACCATGGCTGAGATGACCCGCAAGATCACCGAGGCCCTCGACGCCGCTTGACGGGATGGGCGGCCGGGACTGTCCGGCCGGGCTCCCCGCGATCGAGATCCTGTCGGTCTTCGCCGATGACGCGGCCGTCCGTTTCGCCTGCCACGCAACATCGGTCAACTCGCCCCGACGCGCCACCCCACGATCATCAACCATCCACAGACACCCACAGGACACGCCCTGACACCGACCTGCCCCCGGCATGGTCGGGGCAGAGCCGTGTCAGTCGTGTGTCAGGTCCGTCGGCGGTTGCGGCCGCCGCCACCGCCGCGAAAGGAAGTCCGATGAGTCAAACGGTTCCCGTTCCGCACGGCCTCCCCATGGAGCGCGATGCGGGTCCCTTCGCCCCACCCCGCCCAATCACCCAGCTGCGCGAGGCTCGCCCTGTCAGTCCCTTGGTCTTCCCCGACGGCCACGAGGGCTGGCTCGTCACCGGCTACGACGCGGTCCGCCAGCTCATGGCCGACACCCGGTTCAGCTCCCGCCAGGACATCGGCGTTCTCCACGTGCCGTACGAGACCCCCGGCATGCCCGCCGCTACCGAACCGTCCCCGCAGGTGCCGGGCTTGTTCATCGCCATGGACCCGCCGGACCACACCCGGCTGCGGCGCAGGCTCACCGGCGCCTTCACCGTAAAGCGCATGAAACAGCTCGAAGAGCACATCATCGATATCGCCGAGCGGCAACTGGACGAGCTGGCGCGCCTTACCCCGCCGGTCGACCTGGTCAAGGAGTTCGCGCTGCCGGTGCCCTCGCTGGTGATCTGCGAACTGCTCGGTGTCCCCTACGCGGACCGGGAGACCTTCCAGGTCAACTCCGCCAAGTTCATGGAAAAGGACGTGTCGCTCGACGAGAAGATGGCCGCCTACGGCGCACTGACCACGTACCTGGCCGAACTGGTCACACGCAAACGCGCCACCCCCGGCGAAGACATCCTGTCCGACCTGGCCCGCCATGACGACCTCACCATCGAGGAGCTGACCGGCATCGCCTTCCTGCTGCTGCTCGCGGGCCACGAGACCACCGCCAACATGCTGGGCCTGGGCACCTTCGCGCTCTTGGAGCACCCCGAGCAAATGGCCGAACTGCGTGCCAACCCGGATCTGATGCCGGATGCCGTCGAGGAACTCATGCGCTACCTGTCCGTTGCCGATATCTTCTATCGCTACGCCACGGAGGACCTCGAACTCGGCGGCGAAACAATCGGCAAGGGATCGACCGTCGTTGTCTCGTTGCTGGCCGCCAACCGTGACCCCCAGCGCTTCGACAACCCCGACACCCTGGACATCCGCCGCAAGGCCCGCGGTCATCTGTCCTTCGGCCACGGCGTCCATCAATGCCTGGGCCAGCAACTGGCCCGCATCGAGATGCGCGCCGGCTTCGAGGCACTGCTGCGTCGCTTCCCGACCCTCGAGCTCGCCGTCCCCGCCGGCGAGGTGAGACTCAGGACCGACATGAATATCTACGGCGTCCACGAACTGCCGGTCACCTGGACGGAAGCGGCCCGGTAAAACTGTCGGCCGAGCCCGTCACCTATGCGGGAACGCGCTTTTGGGGCCTGTCGTGTGGAGCATTCCGGTGAGCGGCGAGCCCCAACGCAGTTCCACAGGGCATGCCCTGGTCCGGCTCCATACTTCAAGCCACCGAGCCCGTACGGCGTCTGCCAGCGCAGTACCTTGAAGAGGGACTTCGTCATCGTTCCTTCCGCCGTCGCCAGACGACCTTCGCCAGTTTGCCGATCGCACCGCTGATCAGCACGCTCAGCACGACCAGCCCGGCAAAGACGATGAGGGGATGCCATGCAGACTCCTGCAACCAGGGGAGCACATTCCTTCCGACCCAGCCGACGTCGACCTTGGGCTCGACGCCGCAGCAAGGGGGCTCGGCCTTCTTCCCGAACAGCCATGGCCTTTTGACGGTCGCCCCGATCACGATCAGGGCGGCCAGGATCAGGGTCAGGAAGGCCGGTAGCAGTCGTCTGCTCAGGCCCCAGGCCGCCAGAGCGATAAGCAGGGATCCGATGGCCAGGAGTACCAGCGCGGTGAGACCCAGGAGGGCGCCGTCCCCGTTCATGGCCCAGATGGCCAAGGCCACAAAGGCCAGCCCGAGGACCGCCAGCACCCGGGGCGAGCCGCTGGTGAGGCCGGCCGCCCGGTAGGCCACCATGGTGACGGTGCGGGCGGAGGCGAAGAAGGGTTTGACCGACGTCGGTGGCTCCTTGAATCCGGTGAGGGCGCCGGTCGCCGTGGCCATGGCCTTGGTGACCGTGCGTGTGAAGAGTGGTTGGCCCAGCTCCTTGGCGAACGTTTCGTCCGGGACCGGGCAGGTGGCGAGCGTCGCGGCCACCGCCTGCGCGTTCACGGGCTTTACTGCCGCACCGGGCTCGCGCGCGGAGTCGATCAGCTCCCGCTGCTGCCGGCTCCAGTTGCGGCTCACGGCGGCCGAGGTGGCGGCCTGTGCCGCCGCCAGCGCCATGTCCAGGCTCCCGGCCTCGTCGAGCACCTTTCTGGCCCATGGGTCGTGCCGGGTGGCGGGCGTGCTGAGCATCTGCTGTGCGACGACGGGCAGTTCGTTCGCGGCGATCCACTCCTGCCAGCGCAGTGCCACCCACAGGGAGGTCAACGGGAGGCTGGCCGGCACGGGCTGGGCGGGGTCGTCGAGATACTTCAGCTCATCCCGGACCTTGTCGGCGGTGAGCAGGATCTCGGGCTCGCCCGACCTCTGCACCGGCCAGCCCGCCGGCTCCATGCCGTCGAGCACGTTCCGGCGCAGTTCCTCGTAGAACCAGTGGCTCCGTTCCGTTCGCGGGGCGGGCGACTGTTCGGCGAGCTGAAGGACACGCCGAGGATCGAGCAGCATGTGGACGAGCCAGCCGGCGCCGTCCAGTCGGCCCCAGGTCCAGTCGTTCGCCCGCCACGAGGGCTTGTAGAAGGCCCCGAAGTGATGCAGCTGCATTCCGTTGAGCTTGGCGGCCGCGGTGACACGATTCGGGGCGAGAACACTGCGGGTGTCCGCGCTCACCTGGATGAGCTCGACCGGCTGCTCAACCTCCACGCCGATGGGCAGTACGGAACGTGTGGCGACGTGCAGGTCGAACAGGTAGGTCGGGACGACTGCAAGGTCTTCGCGGAGGAATTGCAGATAGCACCTGAGCTCCTGCGACGCACGCCGCTGTCGCTCCGCTGCCGTCTTCCGGCCGAACAGACTCTCCGTGGCCGGCGGCGCACCGTCGTCGTCGCCGATGAGCAAGCGCAGGTCGCCCACGATTGCGGCCAGCTTTCCCCAGCCGTCCTGGAGGGACCCCTCGGAGGGATTGGCGGGTGTCCTCAGCTGTGCTTCGTACTCTTGGGCAACGGTTTTGGCCACCTCGGGGAGAGCGGGCCAGCCGGTCCCCTCAAGGGCCCTGAGCGTCTCGTCGACGAGAGCGTCTGTGTCCGGCCGCGCCTCGGCGACGAAGGCCTGGTGTGTCCGGCGGGTCAGTGCCGACAGTTGGGTCCAGGCGTCCGGCCTGCTGATGTACGCCGCTTGCAGCATCGACAGGACCGTGGCCTTGGCACCGTCGAATGCGGGTCGGCCGAACTTGGCCAGCCGGGCGCTGTCTCCCGGGCGGGGATGGATCCACTCCGCGGAGACCGCCGCCGCGGCCGCGTCCCGGCAGTCCTGCTCCGCGCTGAGCCCCGGTTCGAGCGCCTTGAGCCAGGCCTTCGGCATCCGTTCCTTCGGCATTGTCGTCACGGCCCGCATGAGTGAGGCGATGACAGGCCGGACGAGCCGGACGGCCTCGCGTGCGCGATAGTCGGTCAGCATCCCATCCGTGAGCAGGCGGCCGATGGAGCGGCACCTCACACCGATCTCCGCCATGCGCAGCCGGGTGTCACGGATCGAATCGACCCGATCGTTGTGCTGGCGCAGGGCTGTCAGGTCCGCCTGGATGCTCTGGCCGAGGACGCTGCCGAGGTCCTTGAGCAGCGCGTCACCCAGGGTCCAGGGGGCGTCGAAGGACTCCTTCTCCCGAGGTGCTTCGCGCGGGTCGGGTGTTTCGCCTGGGGACGGGACGACGTACAGGAGCACCCGTCTGACCTGGCGTTCGGCCGGGCGGTCGAAGACGGACTGGAGCAGCGGGCCGATCGGCCGGTTCGCGAGCAGGCCGCCGTCGGCCACCCAGTGGTCACGGGTGATGTTGGCGAACTTCCCCATGGCGGGGTGCCTGGGGACTTTGGCGCCGGAAGCGGGGATCGCCTTCTCGAACGGGACGAACGCGGGCTCGAAGGCGCCGGGGTACGAGGCACTGCAACGCGCCGCGAGGGCCACCAGGCTGTTTCGGTCGGGGCTCGTGAGCTGTTGCTCGTCGAATACGAACAGACCTCGCCGGTCCACGTCCTGGACCAGGGTTCCCAGGCTGTCGGTGAACCGGCTCGTCTCTCCCGTGAGCAGGGTGGTGGTGATGAAGACCTTGGTCTTCCGCGCGGTTCCGTCGGGAAGGGCCGGCGCTTGGAAGTACCGATCCGCCTGCTTCAGCTTCCCGATCCCCTCCAGCAGATCCTTGAACAGCACGCCGTCGCCCTGCAGCAGCGAGGGCGGCTTGGACTCCTTCGGGTCCCGCAGCAGGGTC
This sequence comes from Streptomyces sp. NPDC034111, assembly GCF_055575375.1. Taxonomy (NCBI): domain Bacteria; kingdom Bacillati; phylum Actinomycetota; class Actinomycetes; order Kitasatosporales; family Streptomycetaceae; genus Streptomyces; species Streptomyces sp. NPDC034111. Next base: position 47,553 of record NZ_JBVIST010000008.1, read on the forward strand.
TCGAAGGAGCCGGATGTCAGCCAGAAATCGCGCAGGTCGCCCAGATCGAGCGAGTTCGCCCGTGCCAGCCCGAGCAGCGCCCCGTTGATTCCTCCTGCGCTCGTTCCGGACAGCATGTCGATGCTGACCGTGACGTCGAGCAGATTGAGGAGGCGGACATAGAGGTCTCTCACCCTGCCGTCGCATCCCGTCGACACTCCGAGCTCGGGTTCGAACGGGTGGTCGGCCGCCGGGTACCGCCGCCAGGCCGCCTGCTGGAGCAGATTCAGCTCGCGGGCGACACCACCCATCCAGATCGCGAGGCTCACACCTCCCGTCATCGCGGTGGCGATACGGATCTCCTGCGTGTTCGCACCGACCTGCTTCACATCCATGCCCTCGCTCCTCCAGCTCGGACCGCTCGTGTCCAGCCCGGCCAGAGTCGCTCAGCGTGCCGCGCCCGGCATGCCACCGCAGGGCATTCGGCCTAGGGCGTGTCTCCCCGATCTCCGTGGATCAGCCTGCGGCGTCTGGTGCCGTGCAGCTCGGCATCCGGAGGCCAGTTGAAGAGCTGAGGCGGAGCGAAGCGGAGCGCAAGGCGGAGCATCTCCCGCGGACTGGGTGTCCGTGGGTGATGCGACAACGCCGCGAGGTGCGGTGCCAGACGCCGCAGGCCCACGGAGATCGGGGAGACAGGCCCTAGGCACGGCGGACGTTCAGTCCGGGCAGCCAGCCGGCGGACGCACCCGTTCCGATCAGAGGCGGACATGGACTCGACTCGGCGGCGGACGGGGCCTCGGATCGGCGGCGACGCGGACTCGGACGCGATCCGCTCCCGTGCCTCCAGCCGAGCGGCCACGCCCTGCCCGGCGCCACACGCCCGTACCGCGCCGCGCCCGGACGCCGAATGCCATTGCCGGAAAGGACACCGACCGCCGCCCTCACCACCGCCATCGGCACCGCGCTGCTGCGCCCACGGTTGGGCCCAGGCTCCTGCCCCCAGTGCTGGGCCGCACCACGGTGGGGGCGGACGGTCACGCGAGCGACGGCCACCGATCGGCGGCCCAGGCCAGCCATCCCGACCACCCAGGAGGTGGAGCTCCAACCTCATGTCCTTCGAGTTCCGCGGCGTCGGGCTCCTCGAACAGCGTCCTCCAGCGCAAGAGGTCCGCTTCGCTCATCGGGAAGGTCTGATCCGGGGTGGTCAACTGGCGATGGGCGATCCGGGCACGTTGGGTCTCATGGTCCGCCGGCACGTACACAAGGCGGCAGGACGCGCCCACGGACTCCGCCAACCAGCGGATCGCGGACCGCTCGTCACGAGACCAGCATCCGAAATCCAGGACCACGTTGGTTCCAAGTCTCAGCGCCTCCAGGCCGAGCCAGAGCAGCCGTCCTTCCAGCACGTCGCGCTTTCCGTCCGCCTCCGGCTCGCCGAACAGGGGAATCATCCACTCATCCGGCGTCAGCCGCAGCGCGCCGTGCTCCTTGGCGAGCTGCCGAGCCCTCGTGGTCTTTCCTGCCCCGGGCAGGCCGACGGTCAGGAACAACGTGGTCACGCCCAGATCGTGTCAGGAAGACCAAGTGAAGGACGACTGCTTTTTCTGCCGAGATCGCCGGGCCGCACGACGGGAACAATGATCCCAATACTGGCGGGGATTCCTCCGGGGTACATCCGCCGGTTTACCGGTGCGTCTCGGTGACAGGAAATGCATCGTCGATCTCGCTGGGTTACGTTTCGGATAGTCGTCGGCGGGAGAGACAACATGAGTTACACGCTGTTGCGCGGCCTCTTCGTCATCCGTTATCCCGACCTGCCACGGCAGGGGCCGGAGCCGGACGGTGACACGGTCAAGTTCCGGCCGGACTCGCCCGCCCTGGTCGAGGGGCTGCGTCGGCCGTCGGGGACGCCGCCGGACATCAACGCCAGAGGCATCTCGGTGCGGCTGGAGGCGATCGACGCGCTGGAGACGCACTTCGATGAGACCCACCAGGAGCTGGTCGGCGCAAATGCCGCCCGCGGCAGATTGCTGGAATTGCTGGGGTTCACCGGCGTCACCTTCTTCGAGGACCTTCCGAACAAGGTCGAGGCGGCCGATCAGGACAGCATTCGCGGTTATGTGCTTTCCAACGGAATCGACTCCAACGGACGGCTGATCGGGTTCGTCCATCCCGGCGACCCCGACGAGCCGGACGGGGCGGACGTGTACCTGGACGAAGCCCGGGTGGACGACTCGGCCAACGCGACGCTGATGGAGGAGGGGCTGGCCTACCCGGCGTTCTACGCGACCCTGCCCGCCTCGCTGCGCACTCACCTGGCCGGGAAGTCACGGGCGGCGCGGGCAGCGCAGGCGGGGCTGTGGCGAGACTCGACGGCCGACCCGAACGGCAAGGCCACCGTCCCAGACCTCAACTCATTGCAGCAGTTGGTGATGTGGCCCAAGCTGTTCCGGCGGCTCGTGCCATACCTTGCCGGCGGGGCCACCGACTTCACCGGCTTCGATGCCTGGTTGCGTGCCGATACGGTGCACCGCGACGACCCACTCTTCCTGCTCGACCGGGGCGAACACGGCAACATGCACGACGTGATCAGGGCCGCGGGCAACGATGTTCAGCTCACGGTCTGGCCGGAGGAGTTCATCATCAGCCCCGACCCCGCACCCCCAGGGGTGCCCACCCGCTCTCCGTAGGCAACGAGACTGGCGCGCGAGGCGTCCACGCCCCCGCCATCACGTCCGATCACGGACCTGGCCGGCCAGCCGACCGTGCTGAAGCAGCAAGGGATCGACGAGCCCGTCACGGCCTGCCTCATCTGGTTACCCCTCGCGAAGAAACTCCGGGTGGCATGGGACATCACGATTGGGCTCTCGGAGGTGGAGGGTGCGTTCCGTGTCGTGGTCGACGGCCGTGACGGAGCCATCCTGTACTGCGTGCAACTCGTGCCGGGGGCCGTCTGCCAGGGAAACGTCTTCCGAAGCGATCCGGCCACTCCGAGAACGGTCCTGCCCTTTCCTCTTGAGTGGCGGGCCTACGGGCTCGGGACGCCTCCTGAGCTGCCTCCGTCACCCCCTGTCTGGGTAGCTGACCACCAGACTGCCGGTTATGCGTCGGTGGCGCGGGTCGGCGCGAGCGGTCCGTCCGTCTCAGGCGACAACGTCGAGGGTGCGGTGGTCTTCATTGGACAGTGGCTCACCAACGACGACCAGGGATTGCGGCGGTTCCCGTATGACGAGCAATTCCCCGCGGACCAGATCAACTTCGCCACCCTGGGCGCGCAGTCCACCTACGAGATCGGAAGCCTCTGGTGCGCCGCCCTGTTGGAAATGAACCGCAGGATCGGGGCGGACCTCGGCCTCCAGCTGGTCATCGAGTCGATGAAGGGCCTGCCTGCCAACCCGAGCCTTCTGGACGGCAGGGACGAGCTCCTTCTCACACTTGACGATCTTCGGGACAGCGGTGCCCTTACCGTCGCAGGGCATGCGTCGGCCAAGAAGGGGATCTGGGCGGCCTTCGCGGCATTCGGGATGGGCACCGGTGCCAGCTCACAAGGCCCGTCCATCGTCGGAGCGGTCGCCGACGACTCCGTGCCGTGAGTCTGCCACCGGCGGGAGCGTCGGTCACGATGGCCCCGGCGGTGGCGAACCGCGTGGCGTCATGCCACGAGAGGCCGGTCCATGGGTGAGATGGGGGCCGGCAGGGCGGTGGAGCCGGTCAGGTAGCGGTCCGTCGCGGCCGCGGCGGCGCGTCCTTCCGCGATGGCCCACACGATCAGTGACTGGCCGCGTCCCGCGTCGCCCGCGACGAAGACCCCGTCCGTCGAGGTGCGGGGCGTCCGCCGGGACAGGTCGGCGTGGGTGGCCTGCGGTGTGTAGGCGGGCTGGGCGAGCTGGGTGGCCGCTGTGGCGGCGAAGGCCGTGTCGCGGGCGAAGTTCCCCCGTTCGTCCAGGGTCAGCCCGAGCTGGCTCATCAGGCCGGTGTCCCGCTGGGGGCCGCTGAAGCCCAGGGCGATCAGCACCAGCTCGGCCGGGAGCACCCGCTCGGTGTCCGGCCGCGGTTTCCTGGCCGTGGGTTCCACTTCCGTCAGGCACAGTGCCCGCACATGGCCGGCCGCGGTGCCTTCGAAGCGCAGGGTGGCGCTGGAGAAGAGCCTGGGGTCCGTGCCCTCGCGGCCGCGGGCCTCTTCATGGGCGTGGGAGATCCGGTAGACCTTCGGATACGTGGGCCATGGCTCGGCGTCCGGCCTGGCCGACGCTGGCTCGGGGTTGATGTCCAGCTGCACCACGGAGGCCGCGCCCTGTCGCAAGGCGGTGCCCAGGCAGTCCGAACCGGTGTCGCCGCCACCGACAATCACCACATGCTTACCCTCGGCGCTGACGGGTGGGGCGGCGAGGTCGCCCTCCCCCACCCGGTTGGCAAGCGTCAGGTAGTCCATCGCCTGGTGGATGCCGTCCAGCTCACGACCGGGGACTGCAAGCTCGCGCCGCTCCGTCGCCCCAACCGCGACGATCATGGCATCGTGCCGCCTTTGGACATCGGCCGCATCGACCTCGCCGCCGACATCCATCCCGGTGCGGAACTTCGTTCCCTCCGCCCGCATCTGGTCGAGACGCCGGTCCAGATACCGCTTCTCCAGCTTGAACGCCGGAATGCCGTAGCGCAGCAGACCGCCGATCCGGTCGGCACGCTCGTAGACCACTACGGTGTGGCCGATACGGGTCAGCTGCTGCGCCGCCGCCAGGCCCGCAGGCCCCGAACCGATGACGGCGACACTCTTGCCGCTGAGCCGCTCCGGCGGATGCGGGCAGGCGTAGCCGCGCTCCCAGCTCTCATCGGCGATGGTCTGCTCCACATTCTTGATCGTCACGGGGTCGGCGTTGAGCGCCAGCACACACGCGTCCTCGCACGGCGCCGGACACAGCCGCCCGGTGAACTCGGGAAAGTTGTTCGTCGCATGCAGCCGCTCCGCCGCGGCCCGCCAGTCCCCCCGCGCCGCGTAGAGATTCCACTCGGGAATCAGATTCCCGAGCGGACAACCGCTGTGACAGAACGGAATACCGCAGTCCATGCACCGCCCCGCCTGCTGCGACACCAACGGCAACAGCGCCTGCCCCGCATAGACCTCGTCCCAGTCGCCGAGGCGCTCCTCGACAGGGCGCGGAGGCACCGGCCGACGGGGAGTCTTGAGGAAACCGTGCGGATCGGACATACGCCGCTCCAACGACCACTTCACGGTACTTACAGCGGTCTGACCAGCGTACGCCCGTATCGCCCCGCTTTCACCGGCTGACGGACTCGGCGACGATGGCCGGGAGCCTTGCCGGCGCTGCGTCTGCCGGCAGCGGCGACCCTCGCGAGCACTCCCCGTCAGGAATTGCCGAGCCGATCTTGCAGCACCTGTGCGATCAAGTCGTGGATCAAGGAATCTCCGGGTGAGCGATTCTCTTTGAGCTGGTGCAGATCGTCCGGGCCGAACCAGCCGTAGGCAGAGTGCTTGGACCACTCCAAGGCCGGGTGGTCCAAGTCGCCGTCGACCTCGACGAGATAGTCCGCCTCGCGCCTGAGCCCCATGCCGTCATCACCGGCCCAGGAAGCGACGCCCAGGAGTTGCCGCACTCGGCGAAGGTGCCACCCGGTCTCCTCCGTGACCTCGCGGGCGAGGGCCTCCATGAGGGTTTCACCGGGTTCGACGTGCCCGCCCACGATGTCCCAGGTGTTGGGGAAGAGACGGCGGTCGGGGCTGCGTTTCTGGGCGAAGGCTGCGCCGTGCTCGTTGAGGATGACCGCACCTACGGTCCAGACTTCGCCCTGTGCGGGGACGGGGACCTCGACGCCCGGCTCTACCGTGACCAACGGGGTGTCTTGTGGCATGACCAGCAATGTACAGCGCTGAGGTCGCGGGTGGTCATGGGCTCATGGGTGTGTGGCGGGGACGCGAATTCCGCCTGTGCCTGCGGAGTTGGCGCGGTTGTTGTACAGCCTCGGTGGAGGATTTCGCGCAGAGTCGTTTTACAACTAGGCGTCATGGATGGGGTTTTGACGCTCACGCGCAAAAGCCGATGAGTCCGGCCGGGAACCGGTCGGCAACCGGTCGGACTCATCGGCTTTTTGGTTGAGGTCAGCTCATGGCCGGGGGTCAGTGACCGCCCTCGTCCACGACCGCGACCTCCTCGATGTTCTGCTCGATCGCCTCGGCCGAGACGGCGGTGGTGCGGGCCCAGTAGTAGATCCCCAGGGCGAACAGCGTGACGATCACGATGTCCCACCACAGCGGGATGTGGCCCTGACCGCCGAAGCCGCCCTGCCAGGAGATCAGGCCCATGCCGATCAGGTACGCCGGAAGCCACTGCGCGGCCTTCCAGTCCAGCCGCGGGGCGTTCGGGAGCTGCTTCTTCGTCGCGTACCAGGCGTAGCTGCCCAGCAGCACGTAACCGATGATGATCGCCCCGCCGAGACGCTCGAGGGTGTCCCAGCCGGCCCAGTAGATGATCAGGCTCGCGACGACGAAGGCCGCGGGCGAGATCACGCTGCCGCCGGGGAGGCGGTACGGCCGCTCGTGGTTCGGCAGGCGGTCGCGGAACACGCCGAACGCCAGCGGCGCACCGGCGTACATCAGGACGCTTGCGGAGGTGATGAAGGAGACCAGTTCCTGCCAGCTCGGGAAGGGCAGGAAGCAGATCACGCCGGTCACGAACGAGATGATCAGGCCGAACCACGGCACGCCCCGGCGGTCCGTCTTCTCGAAGAGCCTCGGCGCGTAGCCGTTCTTGCTCAGGCCGTAGGAGATGCGTGAGGTCGAGGTGTTGTAGATCAGGCCGGTGCCGCCCGGGGAGACGATCGCGTCCGCGTACAGGACCCAGCCCAGCCAGCCCAGACCGATGACGGTGGCCAGACCGGCCCACGGGCCGCTGATGCCGGCGTAGTCCAGCTTGGCCCAGCCATGCGCGAAGGATGCCAGCGGCAGTGCGCCGATGTAGACGATCTGGAGCAGGATGTAGATGACCGCGCCGATCAGGACCGAACCGATGGTGGCGCGCGGCAGGTCCCGCTTGGGGTTGCGGCTCTCCCCCGCCAGCTGGATGGCCTGCTCGAAGCCGAGGAGCGCGAAGATGATGCCGCTGGTGCTGATGGCGCTCAGCACGCCCTTGGCGCCGAACGGCGCGAAACCGTGCGAAGTGAAGTTGTGCGGGTGGAAGTTGGTCGCCGCGATGATGAAGATCGCCGCGAGGGGTACGGCGATCTTCCACCAGGTGGCCGCGCTGTTGGTGTGCGCCAGGACCTTCACGCCGAGGAAGTTCACCGCGACGAAGACGGCCATCAGGATGACCGCGACGATGAAGCCGCTCGTGGTCAGCGTCCCGTTCGCGTGGAGGAAGCCTTGGGCCCATGACCAGTGACCGGCGTAGCCGATCATGGCCTCGACCTCGATCGGGGCGACCGTCGCGGCCTGGAGCCAGGAGAACCAGCCGAACGACATGCCGGCGAGGCCGCCGAAGGCGTAGTGCGGATACCGGGCCGTGCCACCGGCCACCGGGAAGAGGCCGCCGAGTTCGGCGTGCACCAGCGCCAGGAGGACGAGCGCGACCGCGCCGATACACCAGGAGATCACCGCGGCCGGGCCCGCCACCACGACGGCCTTCTCGGCTCCGTACAGCCAGCCGGAGCCGATGATGGAACCGACCGAGGCCCACATCAGACCGATCAGGCCGACGTCCCTGCGGAGGGAGCCTGATCCTTGTGTCTTCAGGGGCGTGATCTCGTCAACGCTTGCCATAAGAGGCCTTTCAAGACAGGGCTGGCCGAAAATTTGCCTCAGAGTAGGGAGGATTCAGAGCCCTGCAAAGAGTCGTTGACTGAATAATTGTATTCGGCGAAATTCCTTACCCAAATTAGGGCTGGAGGGTGTGGACAATTGACGGAAGGGGGTACTCACGCCCACTTCGAGGCCGGGAGGCGTGGCGGACGGCGATGAAGTGACTACCCGTCCGAACTTTTGGAGAGGGATTTGAATTTGCGAAAAATTTGAGATCCGGGGGTATGTGATATTGCCCGTCGCTGATAGGGGCCAAGGCTCGGGGCGCTGTCTCGTTTGATCAACGCGTGGGGGGGGGTGGCTGCGCCTTGCGCGGTCCTCGCGAGTGGCTGGCAGTGTGCGGCGGGGACCTGACGCGGTGCCGGATGCGGCCAACTCGGACTCGTAAGGCCCCAGTCGACGGCGGGCCCGGCGCCTCCGCACCTGCGCGGGTGGGTGCGCACCGCCTAGACTCCCGTCCGACCGGTACCTCGCCGGCCCGGCCCGTCGTGCATCAGGTGCACTGACGCGGCCCATGGGCCCGCACCCTCAGAAGGACTCACCCACCTGTGAAGAAGAGCGCGATAGTCGGCCTCTGCGGCCTCGGCCTCCTCGTGGCCGCCGGCGCCTACGAAGGCAGCGCGTCTGCCAGCGACCCGCTGACCCTCGCCGAATACGAGAAGATCAAGGCAGGCAGCGGCGAGAAGACCCTGTTCCGGTACGCCAGCACCTGCCAGCAGGAAGACGGGAGCGAGCCCACCGACGGCTACCCCATCACCTGGACGTGCTACGGGGCCGACGGGGCGAGTAGTGCGGTGTTCTTCTACTCAAAGGGTGTGCTCTTCAGCAAGGCGCAGACGGGGCTCGTGTAGGCCGCAGGGCTGCGCAGAGCCGAGGGCCGACGGGACCACGTCCCGTCGGCCCTCGGCGGTCAGGTCCCGTCGGCGCTCGGCTCGTCGTCGGCTGCGGGCGGGCGTCCGTCAGCCGACCGAGGCCATGAAGCTCAGCATCCGGGCGTTGGCCTGGTCGGCGTGGTCGATCTGGGGGCCGTGGCCGGTGTGGGAGATGATCTCGGCGCGGGCGCCGGGTATCAGGCGGGGGACGCGTTCGCACTGGCGCTCCGGGTGCACCAGCAGGCTTCGTGCGCCGAGCAGCAGGTAGAGCGGGGTGCGGAGGGTGCGCAGTTCGTCGTCGGTCAGCGGGAGCGGCGCCGGGCGGCGGATGCGGTAGGCGCGGACGCCGAGCCTGATCATCGCGCGCAGTTCCGGGACGATGAGGACCGGTTGTTCCAGCCAGGAGGCCAGGTGGCGGCGTAGCGGCTTCGGCGCGAAGGTCGCCAGCAGGCCGACGAAGAGCCAGACGAAGAAGCGGGCGCCCACCTTCTCCAGACCTCCGGGGTCAAGGAGCGTGACCGAGGCCAGCCGGCCGGGTCCGCGGTGGGCCTGGTTCAGGGTGAGCCAGCCGCCGTAGGAGGAACCGACGAGGTGGACCCGTTCGAGGTCCAGGCCGGCGAGCACCTCGTCCAGCCACTGGGCGGCGCGTGCGGGCTGGTGGATGGGTTCGCGCTGCACGCTGCGGCCAGGGTCGCCGAGAGTGTCGACCGCGTAGACCGGGCGCTCCGCGCTGAGGGCGGCGACGTTCGGGTACCACATGGAGGAGTTGCTGCCGGCGCCGTGGATCAGCACCACCGGGGTCCGGGAAGCGGCGGCGGGCTCGGTGGGGTCGTACCGGTAGACGTGTGTGGTCCCGAAGCTGGTCTCCACGTCCGTCTCCGCACTCGCGGCCCGTCCCAGGGCGAAGACCGCGTCGCAGGCGGCGAAGTACCGGGTGCGCAGGTCCTCGTTCACATAGCGGCCGACATCTGCCGGGACGCGGTCGCGGGTCATGGTCTTGGGCACGGTGGAGCACCTCCGGGAACGTCCGTTTTTCGTGGTACGACCGTACCACCATGGTGGTACGGCTGTACCATCAAGCTGTTCCGGCAGGGCCGGACGCGGATGAGGAGAGGACGGAGGACCGGCTGATGCCGAAGCGCGTGGACCATGAGGAACGGCGCACCCAGATCGCCGAGGCGCTGCTCCGGGTGGCGGGGCGGCGTGGACTGCACGCCGTGGGGATGCGTGAGGTGGCCGCCGAGGCGGGGGTGTCCGTCCGGCTGGTGCAGTACTACTTCGAGACCAAGGAGAAGCTTCTGCTTCACGGGCTGGAGCAGTTGGCCGCCGGGCTCGGCGCCCGGGTCGCCGCCCGGCTGCGGGCGGCCGGCGACCAGCCGGGGCCGCGCGCGACGATCGAGGCGCTGCTGATGGAGTCGCTGCCGACAGACGAGGAGAGCCGGACCCTCCACCTCGTCTACACCTCGTACGCCGTGCTCTCCGTCACGGACGAGACACTGGCCGCCCAGCCCTTCATCGACAACCCCAATGCCGCCGAAGACGCCCTCACCGGGCTGCTCCAGCAGGCGCGGGACGCACAGCTCACCGAGCCGGACATGGATGCGCGGATCGAGGCGGTCGGTCTGCTCGCGCTGTCCGCGGGGCTCGGCACCAGCGTTCTGGTCGGCCAGCGGAGTGTGGAGTCGGCCGTCGGGGTGCTGCGCCACCAGCTGGACCGGATTTTCCGGGAAGGGTAGGCGTCGCGCTCACCGCGGCGGTGGCGACCGGGGAATGGTGAACCTCCCACGGCGATACGGTAGTTGGGCGCCGGAAGTTGTTGCGTGTGTCATGTTTGGAATGCCGGAGGGGCGTCGCGAGGCAATGACATAAGTCAACCTTTACGAAATTCAAAGTGGCTTTATGAGGGTAAAACCGGTCGCATGCAAGGGAGTTGGCGAGCTGGAGGGGCGTCTCCGGAGCGAGTTGGAGCCAGCAGCTCCGGTAAATGCACTCGTGGTAGCGGCGATTTGACGGTGCGTCACCGTACGCGCATGCGGAATTGGGGATTCAGTCCAGCGAGCAAATCCAGCCGGGACCCGGCAAACGGCTGCTTGCGGGCCGTTCACGGGCGACAGGACGATCTGGGCATTCCCGTGTGTCGTTCGGCCGAGTGCCGGCCGAACGGCATGCCTGCCTGCGAGGAGGTTCTGTGAACGAACAGATGAGTCTCAGCCCGGATGCAGCACGGCAGCTCGCGACCACGACCAAGACCAGCCCCCAGATGCGCGGCATCACCCCGCGCTATCTGCTGCGCGCCCTGCCGTGGGTGGACGTCGAATCCGGGGTGTTCCGGGTGAACCGGCGGCGTACCTACGTACTCGGCGACGATCGCATCAGCATCCACACCGACGGCGGTTCACCGCGCGTCATCCCGGGCGATCTGCGGGAACTTCCCTACCTCCGGGAGGCCGATGACGCGCTGCTGTCCGAACTGGCGGACGCGTTCACGGAAGTGACCTTCGAGGCCGGGCAGGTGCTGGCCCAGGACGGTGACGCGCACGACCAGCTCTGGGTGATCGCCCAGGGCCGGGCCGAGAAGCGGGTCAGCGGCCGCTACGGCGAGGATGCGGTGCTCGAAGTCATCGGTGACGGCCAGTTCTTCGACCTCGACGCCTGGACCCGCTCCGGGCCCATGCCGTACCGCGTCAAGGCGCTCACCCCCGGTGTGGCGCTCCGCGTCGAGCGCAGCGCACTGGCCGGGCTGTGCGACCGCGATGCGACGGTACGCGGTGCGCTGGACGCCTACCTCGCGACGGACGGCGTCCTGCCCGGTGCCGAGGTGCCGGTGGATCTCAGCTCCGGGCATGTCGGCGAACCCGAACTCCCCGCGACGTTCGTGGACTACGAGGACGCGCCCCGCGAGTACCACATGACCCTCGCCCAGACCGTCCTGCGCGTCCACACCAGGGTCTCCGACCTCTACAACGGACCGATCGACCAGATCCGCGCCCAGTCCAACCTCACCGCGCACGCACTGCGCGAGCGGCAGGAGGCTTCACTGCTCAACCATCCGGAGTTCGGTCTCTTCAACAATGTGGCCCCCGGGCAGCGGGTTCAGTCGCGTACCGGCTCGCCGACCCCCGACGACCTGGACGAGCTGCTGACCCGGGTCTGGAAACAGCCCGGCTTCTTCCTCGCGCACCCGAGGGCCATCGCCGCGTTCGGCCGGGAATGTACGCGGCGGGGAGTGCCCCCGATGATCGACAACCGGTTCGGCAGCCCGCTGCTGACCTGGCGTGGGGTACCGCTGCTCCCCTCCGACAAGGTGCGGTTCTCCGGCGGTGCGGGCATCGGTACGACGGAGATCCTGCTGATGCGGGTGGGCGAGGCGGAGCAGGGCGTGGTGGGGCTGCGTCCCGCGAAGATCGAGGACGAGGTGGAGCCCGGGCTGTCGATGCGGAACATGGGCGTCGACCAGAAGGGCATCACCTCGTACCTGATGACGGCGTACTTCAATACCGCGGTGCTGGTGGAGGATGCGCTCGCCGTGCTCCAGAACGTCGAGGTCGCCAACTACCATGACTACTCCTGACGTTGTGCGGGCGCTGTGGGCGGGCGCGGTGCCGGCCCCGGCGCCGCCTCCCGATCTGCCCGCCGGTACACCGGGCGCCCCGGCGGCCGCCGTTCCGGACTCCGCCCCGGCTGCCGAACCCACCGCGCTGCCCACCCAACGTGCCGCGTTCTCCCCCGAGTTGGCGCGCCGGGACTTCCCGGTCCTGCACCGGGTCGTCAACGGGCATCCGCTGGTCTGGCTGGACAACGGGGCCACGACACAGAAGCCGCGTCAGGTGATCGAGGCGGTGGCCGGCTTCTACGGATCCGCCAACTCCAATATCCACCGGGGTGCGCACACCATGGCCCGGGAGGCCACCGAGGCGTACGAGACGGGCCGGGCGGCGGTGGCCCAGTTCCTGGGGGCGCCGTCGCCGGACGACATCGTCTTCGTACGCGGCACCACCGAGGCGATCAACCTCGTCGCCCAGAGCTGGGGGCGGGCGAACCTCGGGCCCGGGGACGACGTGCTGGTGCCGGTGCTGGAGCACCATTCCAACATCGTGCCCTGGCAGTTGGTCGCCAAGGAGACCCGGGCCCGGGTGGTGCCCGTACCGCTGCGACCTGACGGGCAGATCGATCTGGACGCGTACGCGGATCTGCTCTCCATGCGCACCCAGCTCGTCGCGATCAGCCATGCGTCGAATGTGCTCGGCACGGTCCCACCGGTGCGCGAGATGACCGCACTCGCGCACCGGTACGGGGCCAAGGTGCTGGTCGACGGAGCGCAGGCGGTGGCGCACTTCCCCGTCGACGTCCAGGAGCTGGACGCCGACTTCTATGTGTTCTCCGGCCACAAGCTGTTCGCCCCCACGGGGATCGGCGCCCTGTACGCGAAGCCGGAGATCCTGCGGGACATGGCGCCGTGGCAGGGCGGCGGCAACATGATCGAGTCCGTCGACTTCACCCGTACCACCTATGCCCCGGTGCCGCACTTCCTGGAGGCCGGTACCGGGCACATCTCCGGTGTGGTCGGTCTGCTGTCGGCGCTGAACTGGCTGACCGCCTTCGACCGGGACGCCATCGCCGCCTACGAGACCTCGCTGATGGCGTACGCCCAGCAAGCCCTGGCCACGGTGCCGGGACTTGAGCTGCTGGGCTCCGCGCCGGACCGGATCGCCGTACTGACCTTCACCCTCGCCGGCCAGGACCCGGTGCGGATCGCCGACTGGCTGGACCAGGACGGTATCGCCATCCGTGCCGGGCACCACTGCGCCCAGCCGGCGCTGGCCCACTACGGCCTGGAGAGCGCGGCCCGTGCCTCGCTCGCGCTCTACAACACGTCCGAGGAGGTGGACAAACTGGTGGCGTCGTTGCTCCGGTTGCAGCAGGCCGCTTGAGGCCGCGACGCCGGCACCCCTCCCCGTCGCCGACCGGCTCCCGGTCGGCGACGGCGGTATGCGGGCGATCTGACGAGCCGTCGTGGCGGGTCGTCAGGCCAGCGGCTCCGCGGCCAGCCAGGCGGCGATGGCCTGGGCGATGGGCTGGTCGGTGTCGAGCTGGATGAATCCGAACTGTCCGCCCTGGTTGCATTCGAGGAACCACCACGTCCCGTTGTGGTCCTCGGCGAAGTCGAAGGCCCCGTAAGCGATCTGAGCGGTGCTCATATACGTGTTCACCGCCCGGCGGACGAGGTCGGGCACCTCTGCGGGCTTCCAGGCGCCGTGCTCCGTGAAACGGCTGTCCACCTCATCGGGGTCGGCCTCCTTGCGGGCCGCGAAGAGTTCGCCGTCGATACAGGTCAGCCGGATGTCGGCCTGCTTGCGGATGTGCTCCTGGAACAGGGTCGGGCCGGCCGCCACCGCCTCGAAGTCCGCGTCCGGGCTGATCCGGGTGGTGGGCAGCACCATCGGCGGGTCGCCGGGGTGCTTCCCGGAGATCGACTTCACCACCAGGTCCCGGTAGGTGGCGGCGAATTGGCGCGCGTCCGCGGGGAACGAGGTGATCAGCGTGGCGGGCACGGGGAACCCGCACTGCTGGGCGATATGGAGCTGCCACGGCTTGTACCGCGCCTGGGCGGCCGCGGCAGGGTGGTTCATCCAACGGGCCCGGGTGCAGCTGAGCATGCCGTACAGCGCCTGCTCGGACTCCGCGGTCAGCCAGGTGGACTGTTCCGGGGCACGGGCGCCAGGCGTGCCGGGGCGGCGGACCCACACCGAGCGCAGGCTGTTCAGGCTGACCATGCGTTCGTTCGTCTTGAGGAATCCCTGGAAGTCGCCGTTGGCATAGTCCGCCGACAGGGCAATCCGCCCGGGCAGATCGGCGGGGTCGAGGCGGACGAGCGGGACACCGAGGTCGTGCAGATTCGAGACCACCATGTCCGCCGTCAAGTCCTCCTCGCAGGTAAGGACCAGGACGGTCATCGCGGTTCAGTCGTCGAAGTGGGTCTTGGAACCGGCGGTGGAGGCGGTGGTGCCGGTCGCCAGCAGGACCGCCCGACTGCTGGTGGCCGGGCGGCCGTCCGGCAGTACGTTGAGTTGGCGTGTGGCGTCGTACGTGTAGGGGGTACTGGTCGCCGACTTCACCGCCGGACGGGCGTAGCTCAACGCAAACGGTCGCATACCTTCTCCTTCAAATCCCCGTGTTCCGCGCCCTGTATCGGTCAGGGACGGGCACCTCGCCGGACGACTCTGCCCACAAGACGCAACAGATCGGTCAAGAGTTGCCACCTTTGCTCGTTTCCAACGATCTACTTGACGGAACTGCCACCGGAACGTATTTATCGGCCCGCTTATTGCCTGACCGTGATAGACGCACTACGCCACGTATTTGCTTGTCCTTGAAGCGTGAAGGGGTACTCGGCCGGACCGTCGGCGCCTTGTGCAGAGGAGGTACACACGGGCGCACTTATCGCTACACTCTCGCTCTGCTATATGAACACTACGCAGAGCGAGCGCCGGCGTGGGTACCCGGCGTGGGTACGTCTGCGGGTGGTTTCCGGGGGGAGCAGGCATGGTTCCACAGGTTGAATTCGATCCCGCATGCGGCATCGACGCCGAGGACCAGGGATACCTCACCGACGCCCTTTGCGATGTTGCCGTGCTGGACAGCGACGTCGCCCTGGCGGACGACGGGTCCGCGCCGAAGGGCTACTGGCCGGCCGATGTCCACACGGTCACCGTGTTACGGCGGCTTGCCGGCGGGCGCAGCGGTTCGGAAGTCCTGGAGATCGAGGTCAGCGTAAAGAAGGCCGCCACCTTCCTCCAGGTCGCAAAACTGATGAGCCATGACGAGGCGGTGCAGGAGTGGGACGCATTCTCCGCCTTGGCGAGAAAACACGACGACACGCTTTACGTGCCGATCGTGGCGGTGAGTCGATCGGTGATCGACAAACAGTATGCGGTGGACTTCAAGCGGCACGTCGTGGTCTACGCACATGTACGGGACCGGGATCAGAACACCGAGGGAACCGTTCGGTCACTGGAAGACGTGGTTGTCGAGGCCATAGCGAATCCAGAGGCCACTGAGCAGGGCGTGGCGACGCTTTCGGCAATGATGAGTACGCTCCGCAACAAGCTCTACCGCAACGCCGCATCGGCATCGCAGCAGCGCCTGCGGGAGGAGAACTGGAGCCTCGGCCCCAATGTGGTGCTGAAGGTCGATGAGATCGACGCGCCGGAGTCCGGCCCGGTCCGGCTGGTGCACGGCAATCCCGGCGCCCAGGACCTCCGCAAGCCGGCCGTGACCTCCATCGCGCTGCTCCAGGCGTCCACCGCACCCCCGGGCGCGGGCCGGAGCCTGGCCAAGGGGGACACCGTCCGGCTCCAGTTGCACAAGGCCGAGGTGGCCGGGTCAGTGGTGTCGGGCGAGTTCAACTCCCTTCGGGTCCATGTGGAACTGACCGGAGGCGCGGGCGACCGGAGCGATGTCGCCGAGCTGATCGGCAAGCGTCCGCTCGATGTGTACGGCACGGTTCAGCACACCCGCTCGCAGCGCTGGTCGGAGCTGTTCTCCGCCTGTCTGTGCGCAAAGGGCGACTTCAGCGAGACGGAAGAAGGCCTGCTGAAGTACGACGGGACGGCCGTCGGACATCCGGTCAAGGCGCTGCTGAGCGTCCTCTCCGCGTCCGCCGAGGCCAGGACGCGTTCGTATGTGCACGGCGACCTCAACCCGCGCAACATCATGTTCTGCGAGAAGAACCCGTACCTGATCGACTTCGCGTCCTTCGATCCGGACGGTTACCTGCTCGCCGACCTCGCCTGGATGGAGGTGTGCATCCTCCGCGACTGCGTGGCCCCGTTCCTGTCCTGGTCCGATCTGGTGCGGCTCCAGCGGTACTTGGCGTTGCTCACCGTCGTCACCCCCCTGTGGGGAGCCGATGCGATGGTCTCCGCCGCCGCCTTCGTGGTGGATGCGGTCGCCGAGGACTCGCCCGTACTGGGCCGTTGTCTGGCACTGCTGTGGACCCTTCGGCTGGGCATCTGGAAGGCGGTGCCGGCCGAGGACCGCGAGAACTGGCCGCGGCACTACTTCCAGCATCTGACGCTGGCGGCCTGCCGTACGTTCAAGTGGGAGGCGGCCGACCAGTCCGAGCACCAGGTCGGTGCGTCCACCGCGGTCTCCGGAGTGGCCTCGGAGTGCCTGGTGCCCGGATACCGCCACTTCTTCGACCGGTGGACCGTCAGCCAGGCCCGGATCGCCCGCGAGATGCTGCTGGGCAACCCCGAGGAGCTCAGCTGGGCGTCCGCCGATCTGCTGACGGCCGCCCTGGTGGCCGGCGGTGTCGAACGGCCCCGGCGGGCCGGCTCGGCGACCCGCCGGGCGACCGAGCAGCTGTTCTGCGGCCCGCTGGCGCCGGCCGTCGAGGAGCTGCAACAGCTGTGCAAGGACAAGGAGTTCGACAGCTCCCAGCACTTCCGCGACTTCACCTACATCCCCCTCGAAGGACGCGTGCTGGCACCGGGCGAGCCGTATGTGCAGCAGGGCGAGGGGGCGCTGGCGGTGGCGCCCAAGAGCTGCTTACGCCTGCTGGCCCAGCACGATGTCGCGGTGCTGGTGGCCGATTCCGGGTCGGGTAAGAGCGTCGTGGTCCGCGAGCTGAAGATGCGCATGATGAATGCGTTCTCCAAGAACGCAGACCCCGATGCGGCCGCCGGAACCCCGTGCTGCCTTCCGTTGTCCGTCAGCGCGGTGCAGTTGAGCATCGAACTGCTCGCGGCGTCCGACCTGACGCCCGCCGCCGTCCTCCGTGGCCTGATCCCCCTGCCGGACGAGGTGTCGCAGGGCCGGCTGGAGCGCCTGCTGGAGATCGGGGCCATCCATCTGACCGTGGACGATCTGCACAAGGTCGAGCTACGGCACCGCAGAAGCGTGACCGCCTGGCTCAAGGAGCTGCACGTCAAGCATCCGCAGGCGCGCATCGTGGTGTGCCAGCGAGGCGGCGACTACCAGCCGGAGGTCTTCGGGTGGCCGGCGGTCGTCCTGCACAAGGTACGGGAACAGCCCGCCCGCACCTTCATCGCGGACCAGCTGCGCAAGAAGCACCCGACCAAGTGGCAGGCGAAGTTCACCCAGCTGGAAGAGCTGCTTTTCAAGGACCCGGCGGCGGTGGCACTGCGCGAACTCGCCGGCAGGCCGCTGTTCCTGAAGATGCTGGTGGGGCACTTCGTGACTACCGGCGAGGTCCCTTCGAACCCGGGGATACTGGTCCACAAGTATCTGGAACGCATGCTGACGTCGGGCGAGCACGCCATCCCGGTGGCCCAGCAGCGGCAGATGCTGAACAAACTGGTGAGCAGGCTCGGGGACTCCGGTTCGCTCAGCCGCGAGGAGGCCGTTCAGGTCCTCCAGGACCCGGCGCGGCAGGATGCGGAGCAGGACCTGGAGACCCTGCTGTCGACGACCGCCGTACAGCAGGACGCCTCGCGGATCACCTTCTGCAACCCGCTGGTGCAGGCGCTGTGCGCGGCGTCCGTCCTGCTGGAGGATGCCCAGGACCACGTGCCGTCGGTGACCGACCGGATCCGCCGGTTCGGCTGGCGGGACGCGGCGCTCTTCCTGGTCGCCGATCCGCATGCGGACGAGGACACGGTTGCCGCGGTACTGCGCACGGCGGTGGAGGCGAACCCCTGGTACGGGGCGATGCTTCTGCAAGCGGCCCCCGAGGACGCCGTGCCCGACGTCCGCCAGGCGTTCCTGGAGGCCCAGCACGCGGTGCTGCGTTCTGCGGAGAGCGGCCGGCCGGCGTGGCGGCGCTCGGCCTACGCCCTGGCCAAATACGGTGCGCGGGCGGCCATGGACGTCCTGCGGGAGGTGGCGCTCGACGAGGAGGGCGCTCCGCAGGCGGTGAAGGCGGCCATGGACGGCCTGGTGATGATGCACCAGTGGTACGTCCCGGATGCGACCGTCACGTTGCAGGAGGTCCTGTGCCGGCTGCTCGATCCGCCGCCCGGACACAGCGTGCGGGATGCGGTCGTCGTCCGGGCGCTGCGCAGCATTCAGGCCGCCGGGCTGACGAGCCTGGCCGGCCACGCATGGTCCCGGCTGGAGCAGCCCGGCGCCTCCTGGGAGGTGACCTCGCAGGCCTGGGACACGCTCATGCAGCTGAACGTGGTGCCCAACCGGGCCCTGCGTGCGGTGTATGCGCAGGCGTGTGCGGGGCAGCTGGCCGAGGTCGACCGGGAACTGGGGTTCACGGCGGCGACGGCCACGGCGGCGGAACGCAATGAGGAGCGTCTGTTTCTGCTCAAGCGGCTGGCCGCGGAGGGCGATATCGAGACACTGCTGGCCTACCGCTTCCGGGCCGGCCTCGCCGAGTGCCCGGACTGGCGGGAGATGCTGGACCAGGCGGCCAGGACGGTGCAGGCCGGCTCCCCGCAGAACGTCCTGGCCGGTGCGCTGCTCGACCAGGAGATGTTCGGGTCCGGGCCCGAGGGCTGGAAGGACCTGCTCACCCAGGCCAATGAACATCTGGCGGTGATCGGGGCGCATCGTCTGCTGGCGGACGGCCGGGTCCTGGGCGCGCCCCTGCTGGAGGAGGTCGGTGCCCAGGCGTCGGCGAAACGGCTGTCGATCGTGGCGGCGTTCGTCCACTGTCTGTCGCCCGGCGACCAGGTGGTGCTGGAGCGGCTGCTGGATCCCGTACTGGCCACGCTCACGGCGGAGTTCATCGACCCGGTCTCCTGTCTGGTCTCCGCGGCGGGCACCCTCGACCACGATCTGGGGCTGCGGCTGGCCCTGCGGGTCCAGGAGGCGCTGATCGAGCACGGTCTGGAGCAGCAGGCGGTGCACTGGCCGTGGTGCACGACATGGCGCCGGATGCTGCCGCTGCGCGCCGAGACGGCGCTGTTCGTCGACGAACAGGGCATCGACTCCCCCACGTTGACGACGCTGCTCGGCAGTGTTGATGTGCTGCTGGACGCACCGTACGTCCAGCCGATGGTGCTCGCCCCGACGGTGCGTCAGCAGCTGCTGTCGCTACAGCCGAAGAGCCCGGAGGGCATAGCCGCCCATCAATTCGTGATGCTCGCGGCGAGCGCGGGGCTCCACGAAGCGCTGCCGTTCGTCCATGAGGTCGCCGCGAACCAGCACAACATCGGCACCGTCATCACGCACTCGCACGGCGTGCACGGCCTGGTGCGGGTGTCGCTGGCGGCGCACGCGACCACGGCCATCGGCTATCTGGGGAGTCTGGCGCTGCTGGAGGACCTGATGCTGGAGGCGGAGACGGCGGAGCAGACGCTGCACCGGATGGCGCACGAGACCGATGCGCTGCATCCGAGTCTGGAGCGGGCCCGGCTGGTGGGCCTGGGCTACTGGGGCCAGTGGCAGGACCTGTTCCTGGCGCTGTCTCCGGAGGATCCGGTACTGGCCGCGGCCGCCCGCAACATCGTCAACCACTGGTTGCCGGGTCCGCGGGACCGGATGGGTGAAGCCTGCTTCCACAGCATCGCGCGCTGGACCACCCGTGAGCTGGAGGCGGGGAGGCTTCCGGCATCGACACAGGCGGTGCTGACGCAGATTCGTGACAGCGCGGAAAACAGACTGGGGCGCTATGTGCGGTGAACGAAGAGCGGGCCGGACGGGACTGTGCGGATACGCCCTAAGGCAGCCCCATCTCGCGTTTGGCCGCGGCGACCACCGCCCGGCGGCTTTGGGCCGCGGCGATCAGGGCCTCCTGCCGGGCGTCGCCCGGTGGGGCTTCCTGGGCCGCGCGCTGGCGGCGCAGCAGGTCCTCCCCGGCCTGAAGGACCTCTCCGGAGGCGAGCAGGCGCAGCCGGGTCAGCTGGCTGCGCATCTCGGCGTAGCACGCCTGGGCCCTGTCGGCGTTGAGGGGCCGGTCGGCCGGGGCGTGGCGGACGAGGTCGGAGTGCGCCCAGCTCGCCTCCAGGAAGGCGACGAAGGCATCGGTGAGCGATTCGCGTGCCCATCTGCGGTGCTCGCGGCGGCCGCCGATCACCGTCGTCACGACCAAGGTGGCCAGACTTGTCGCCGCCGCCACCCATGCTGCCCACGCGCTCGCGTCCCCCATGGTCCTATTCTCCAGGGCCGCGGGTGGTCCCGGGGGCGCAATCAGATGAATGAGGCGGCTGTCAAGCTCGCAAACTCATCTCATTTTCTCCTTGGCCTAGTGGTGTCCGCTGGTGGACAGTCTTGGCAGGGGAGTCAGGCAGCCGGCACCGATGCCGGTATGTTCGACCGTTCCTTGGGGGGGAATTGCCATGGCGGCAGCTGAGTCAGACCGTCCGGACGGCAGAGGTCGCGGGGAGACCGCACCGGTGTCATTGCAACAGGCGATGGTGGACGTACTGGCCGCCTCACCACGCCTCGCGTCGCATGCGGGGCGGCGCGCTCTGGTGCGGATGCTCGCCCGGTCCCTGGACGATCCGCTCAGCGAGCCGGACGCACAGACGCGTTCTCTCGACCAGTTCTCGCAGTTGGTGGCGCAGTGCACCGCCCTCGCGGAGGGTGCCGATGCGCTGGCGGATGCCGTCGGGACGCTGACGGACGATCTGCGCACCACACGGAAGATGCGGCTGCTGTGCGACCGCTGGTCGGCGCGCAGCTGGCTGGCGGAGCCCGAACTGCTCGCTCTGGAGGGCCTGTTAAGCCAGGTCTCGACGGACGACGTGCATGTCATCGCGCAGGCCTCGTTGCAGCCGCTGGCGACGCCGCTGCCGCTGCACTGCACCCATGCGTGGAGCATTCTGCTCCATCTGCTGCGGCGCAATGCGCTGCCCAACGGGCTGCCGCCTTTCATGGCCTTCCTGGAGTACCTGGCGGCCGCGGTCGACGACAACGTGGGTGAGCAGATTCGCAGTTGGACGCTGCGGCACGCCCAGGCGGCCGGGCTGGCGTCGTCGCTGCG
Source organism: Streptomyces sp. NPDC034111 (assembly GCF_055575375.1). Lineage (NCBI taxonomy): Bacteria > Bacillati > Actinomycetota > Actinomycetes > Kitasatosporales > Streptomycetaceae > Streptomyces > Streptomyces sp. NPDC034111. The sequence continues at coordinate 69,112 of NZ_JBVIST010000008.1, forward strand.
GGAGTGCCGGGCAAGAGCCACCTCGGTCCAGTTGCCGGACGCGACGGACCGCCGGGTGATGTTCGTGCTGATGCCGGACGGCCTGGAGAGCGACTATTACGTCCTGCGGGTGTGGCACGACGAGGGCGGCGCCTACGACGGTCCTCCACTGCGGGACGACGACACCCGGGTCCGTGAGACCGATATCGCCAGGGCCGTCACCAGCAGACTGCGGGACGCCCTGGTCGCCGGCCAGCGGGCGGACCTCACGGTCGAATTCTGGCTACCGCTGGCGCTGGTCAACGAACCGGTGTGGGAGTGGTGCCGGCCGGCCGGGGAGATGGAGGCCGAATGGGACTGCCGGGTGCTGGTGCGCAGCCTGGACCGGCTCCAGTCGCCCGACTCGCATTCGTCCTGGCGCAAACGGTGGATGCAGTTGATGCGTGAGGATGTACCGGCACCGCCGTGTGCCGGCCGCCGGGAGGCCACGGAGGAGGCGCGGCGGTCGAGCGAACCGCTCATCCTCAACTCACCTCCTGATATGGAGGACGGTCGAAGAGAGCTGATGGACGCCATCCGCTCCGGTGCCCCGGCCATCCTGTGGCATCGCCAGAACTGCTCGAAGCCGTTCCGCGAATCGATGCAGAACCTCATCCACCGCGGCCCGCTCAAGGACCTGCCCAGCAGGATCGGTGAGATCCATCTGTCACCGGGTCCGTTGGGCGACGAGGCGGAGCTGTTGCGTGAGGTGACGCTGCTCTGGGACGACCCGGACCGTCCGCTGCCCGTTCTCAAACCGCTCGTCGCCCCCGATGAGGTTCCTGCCCCGTGAACACACTTGAGGCCGCGACGTGGCTCATCACCGCCGCGCCCGCTGCGCCCGTCACACCTGCCCAGCTGCGCGGCCCAGAGCACCTCGCTGCCTCACGCACGGTCTTCGACCCGGCGCCGGAGGGGTGGCCGTCCTCCTTGCCGCTGCCCGCTGCCGAGGCGTCGGTCAGCGCGCTCCAGGCCCTGAGTCAGTTGCAGCCCGAGCTGACGGAGCTGCGCAAGCCGGCGCCGGATGCGTACGCGATACCCGCGGCGCCGGGGCCGGTCTGTCCGCCGTCACCGGATCCGACGGTGCGGGAGCTGATCCTGGTCGTCGACACCGGGCTTTCGATGTCCGCCTGGTATCCGACGATCAATGCCTTCGCCGCGTCCGCCTGTGAGCTTCCGCTGTTCCATGAAGTCCACATCGTCCAGCTGCGCAGCCAGGCCTCGACCACGCACTCGGATCTCTTCGACCGTTCCAAGGTGGACGAACTCCGGCTCGGGCGTGCCGCGCCGCCCCATCGCCAGAAGACCGTCTTCGTCATCACCGATGGTGTCGGCGCCGCCTGGAAGCGTGGGCTGATCTGGCGCGACCTGCGGGCCTGGGCGCTGCACCACACCGTGGCGATCCTGCATGTCCTCCCCCACCACGACTGGTATCTGTCGGGCATCCGTGCCCGGCCCCATCAACTGCGCGCGCTGGTACCGGGGTGTCCCAACAGCGCCCTGGAGGTCGCGCCGCCCGAGAGTGCCCCCGCGGCCGCGCAGAGCACCGCGCCGGCGCGGGACGGGCACCGGCTGCTGATTCCGGTGCTGGAGATACGCAAACGGTGGCTGGACCAATGGGTGCGGCTGATGACCTCCAGGCTGTGGGTGCACCAGCAGGCGCTGGAGGTCCCGTCGGCGTCCACGGCGACGGGACTGGTGCCCGCCCCCGCCGGTGCCCCGGAGGCCGAGCCCACGCCGGAACAACGCATCGGCGAGTTCCGTACCGCGGCCTCCGAGCATGCCTTCACGCTCGCCGTGCTGCTGGCCGCGGCACCGCTCAACCGCCACATCATGCAGCTCATCGCCGCCGAACTGCTGCCCGCCGCAAGCCCCGGCGATCTGGCGGCCGTGCTCACCAGCGGACTGCTCAACACGGTGGAGAACAGCGCGGAACACAGCGATCCGCATGACCAGGTGGTCTTCGACTTCATTCCCGATGTGCGGCAGAAGCTGCTGTCGCTGGGCGAATCCGCCAAGACCCGGCGCGTCGTCGCCCTGCTGGACCAGTACCTGGGTCCTCATGTGCCGGCGGTCCTCGGAATCAGCCAGCGCGTCAAGAACCCCGGCGTCGCGACCTTCCCCGAGATCACCCCCGAGGCGCCGCCCTACCTCCGTGTCGAGTGCGCCGTACTCACCGCGCTCTCCGGGGCCTCCACTCCGCACCGCGAGGCGGCCGAGCGTCTGCGCAAGAGGCTCGGAGGGTTCGCGTAGGCGTCGGCCTCGTGCCGGCATCGTCCTCGGCAGGTGATGCCGTCGCCTGCGCCGGGTGAGCCCGTATCAGCCGTGGCGCGGAATCCGGTCAGCCGGCCGCTGAACCCTGCGCGCCGCGCGGCGACGGGAACAGGACAGCGGACAAGGCTGATGCCGCGGAATTCCGCGCCGCCGGCAACATTTCGGCAATCAGGAGTGCGCCGGTCTGTCGCCGCGCTCGCGCAATACCAGCCGGCCGGCCGTGTGTTGCCCTTACCGTGGCGGATCACGCCCGCCTACTGACGCCCGGGTATTGGCCGGAAGTTCCGGAGCTTTGGCCGAACTTCCCGGTATCGATTACGGCCATCGCCCAACCGGTCCGAATGCCGACTTGTCCGCGCCGGAAGTCTGCGGGAATACAAGGGCATTGAATACGCAACGTCCGACCTTCGGCGTGACGTCCGGAATGCACCTTCCAGGGGGCAATGACGGCCCGTAGGTTTCTCCGTGAGGCACATGCCTCAGGAAAGTGCACACTCAACCTTTCTCGTGACTTCCAGAAGTCACAAGGTCAGGAGGAGCTCGTGGCAAGTCGCAAGGTCATCGCTGCCGTTCTTTCCGCATCGACGCTGCTCAGCGTGGGTCTGCTGACCGCCGGCAGCGCCCAGGCAGCGACCCCCTCGCCGCTTCGGGCGGACGTACGGTACACGTTCCAGAACGTCGGGAGCGACCGGAACCTCGACGCGTTCGGGAACGACACCGTCAAGGCCTGGTCGGCGGATGCCTCCGGAACTCAGGACTTTTACCTGAGAGCCGGCCGCTTCCAGGGGTACCAGCTGGAGAGCGCCCACCACCCCGGCCGGTGCATAACGGCCAAGGGAATCGGGCAGCAGATCGCGCTGGACAACTGCAACTCCGCCGTACAGGCCCAGTACTGGGACTATGCGAACCGGGACGACGGCTCCGCCCTTGTCAGCCGTAAGTACTCCCGGGGCTGCATCGGAGACGAAGGCGAGTTCAACACGGTAGCGCTCAAGCCGTGCACCGGGGCCGACGACCAGCGGTGGATTCCTCTGATCGGCTAGGCGGAATTCGCCACACGAAAGCCCATCCCCAGTAGATAGCCACGAATGAGTGGAGCAGTGGACTCCCCGCCAGAGGGCCCACCGCACACAGCACGCAGCACGCCCTGAGGGGGCGGCGAGCCTTGGCCGAGCTCGCCGCCCCCTCAGTCGTTCCCATGGAAGAGCCCGGCAAGGCCTCACCTCACAAGCCCCATTGGGCACTTACGCCTCACCCGTACCGCATTCGCCTCTTCCCGTCACATTTCCCGCACATGGCTGCCATCATCTGTTCACCAATCAACGAAAAGAGCGGGGGCGGGCATGTCTGCACCACAGGGACCGGCATGGGGACAGCGGGGACAGCAGGGACAGCAGGGGCATCCGATGCCTCCTATGTGGCAGCCGGAGCCGCCGCGACCCCACGGCAGGGGAAGGCGCGCAGCCGCCTATGCGGGTACCGCGTTCATTGCGCTGTTCCTCGGTGTGGGGATCGGCGCGTCGGACGCCTCGGCCGGCAAGGCACCGACGGCCGGGGCACGGCACCCGGCGCCGGCCGTGACGGTGACGGCAACGGCGACGGTCACCGCGACGGCGACCCCCAGGCCGGCCGTCACCGTCTCCCGGAAGCCCGAGCCGAAGGTGACCGTGACGGTCACGGCGTCGCCCAGGGCCAGTGCCGAGGCCGAGGCCGAGGGCGATGAGCCTGCGGAGTCGTCCGGCACCTCCGGCGACTCCTCCCGGACGGCGTCGTCGTCCGGCGGCGGCGCGGCGAGCGGCGCCACCGCGCAGTGCCGGGACGGATCGCTGTCGTATTCGGCGCACCACCGGGGCACCTGCTCGCATCACGGCGGGGTGGCGGTCTGGTACCGGTGACGACCGCCTGGGGTCGGCGGAGCCACATGGGCTGAGCAGCGCAGGATAATCACCCAAAGTGCTCACGGTGTCACTGCCTGACGTCGGTTTGCAGCATCGCCGGTGCGGCAGGATCGGAGGTACTTTATTTATGTCGCCTTTATGTCGCTTTGCGCCCGTAGGGCCGCTACCCGGGCGCGGCGGGGAGCCGGAGGTGCTCCCCGGCAGAGGTGACGAGAGGAGGTGCAAACCGATGCGGGCACAGCAGATCAAGCGCTCGCTCGCGGCTGCGGCGGCCGGAGCGCTGATGGCCGGTGGAGCCGCCGTCGGATCGACGGGCATGGCCACGGCCGCCACCCCCGCCGCCTCGCCCACGGTCGCCGTGGGCCAGCAGGTTCAGGCCAAGTGCACCTGGCACCATGGCCACTGGACCAAGCACTGGCACAAGGGGCACTGGGAGTTCCGGTGGCACGGGGGCTGGTACGACAGCCATCACCACTGGCACAAGGGTCACTGGTCCAAGCACTGGCACCCCGGCCACTGGGAGTGGACGTGGCACAAGGGTCACTTCAGCTGCCGGCGGTGAACCGGGCGGCACCGGAGTGATCCGGGCGGCCTGAGGCCGCTGCCTGCCGACCGGCGGGAGCCGTCCGGCCGGTCAGGGGCGGCGGCCTCGCGCCCTGCGCGGCACGGGTTCCGGACTGCATCGTGTGAAGAGCTCATGATGAACTTGTCTACGATGCAGCCATGTTGGCCTATGCCCCTGCGCTGCTCTTCTCCCTCTTCTTCTGCGTCGGCGTGCTCCGCGACCGGCGGCGGTTCGGCAACGCCGTCCATCTGGGGCTCGCCGTCACCTTCGGGTTGCTCGCCCTGATCGGCAAACTCGGCCGGACGCACCCCCTGTTGGGGCAGACCGCCGCCGTGGCGCTCCTGGCGCTGCCGACCCTGGGGGTCGTCGTACTCGCCGGCTTCCTGATCGCCAACGGCGTGAAGATGGTGCGCAAGGAAGGACGGCGTCCCGCCAATCTGCTGTCCCTGCTGGCCGGACTGGGCATCGTCGGTCTGGTCGTGCTGCTGATCGCGGCCGTGGTGCTGCGCTCGCGTACCTTGCTGGTGATCGGGGGGACCGCCGTCGGGCTGGTCGGCTATGTCTCGTTCCTCTTCCTGTGCTTCGTCGGATACGCCTTCCTCTACGGGCGGTTGCCGGTCCGGCGGGACGCCGATTATGTGGTCGTGCTCGGCTCGGGGCTCATCGGCGGGTCCAAGGTGCCGCCGCTGCTGGCCAGTCGGCTGGAACGCGGACGCGCGGTGTACGAGCGACTGGCCGCCCGCGGCGGCGCGCCCCTGCTGCTGACGTCCGGGGGCCAGGGGCCGGACGAGCAGCTGCCGGAGTCCCATGCGATGGCCGACTACCTCATCGAGCGCGGGTTCCCCGCGGACCGGATCGTACGGGAGGACCGCTCACGCACCACCGAGGAGAATCTGCGGTTCAGCCGGAGCCTCATGGAGGAGGCGAAGCCGGACTACCGGTGCGTCGTGGTGACCAACAACTACCACGCCTTCCGCGCCGCGTTGATGGCCCGGAAGACCGGTGTGAACGGTCAGGTCGTGGGCTCCCCCACAGCCGCCTACTTCTGGCCAAGTGCCACGATCCGTGAGTTCGTCGCAGTGTTCCTGGGGCACAAGGTGGTCAATCTCGGCGTCTGTCTGTTGCTCGTTCTTGGCGGTGTGCTCATCTGGTGGAACCGTTGAGATTCCGGCCGTGAGCAGGGCTGCGGGGCGGATCGCCGGGGGCGCGGAGGTGGACCAGGTCTTCACGGGTTTGTAAACAACGGGACACAAGAACACTCAAAATAGGTAAACCGCAGCAGTCGGGCGCAATGTGCTCTAGCGTTCACGTCCGACACGGACGCGGTTGTGCGCCGGGGGGTTCCGACCGCGCCGAAGTGAGGGGACGACCAAGTGGGGGGCCATGGGGTTGTTCGAAGCTGCCGCATCACGGGGGATCGCGTCACCCACCGGGACGGCCGAGCTGACACGTACATCGAGACCGCACAAGGAGACCGGGCAACGGCCCGCGGAGCGGCGGCTCTTACAGGTGGCGGTGGTCGTGGACCTGATCGGCACGGTGGTGCCGGTCGGTGCGGTCTGCGCCGCGACGCGGCAGCCGCAGCCGCTGCTCACCGCCGTACTGGCCGGCGCCTCATGGCTTGCCGTGGGCCTGGCAAAGAATCGTTACAGCAAGGGTGAACTCGGAGGCACTGGGGCGGTGATGCCGGTCCTGCGGGACTGGCTGACCATGCTGGGCGTGCTGGCCGTCACCTGCGTCGCGGCACGGATCGAGGTCGCCACCGCGGTCTGTGTGCTCGCGCTGGTGCCCTGCCTGGCGCTCACCGTGGTCCGGTGCAATCTGATGCACCGGTACCTGCTGGCGGTGCGCCGTCGTGCGCAGGCGCTGCGCCGGGTACTGCTCGTCGGGGAGGCGGGCGCCGTCGATATGGTGCTGGCCGAGCTGGCGCACCGTACCGACCATGAGTACATCGTCGTCGGCAGCTGCCTCGTCGGGGAGGAGGCCATCGACTCGGCGCTGCCCGTGCCTGCCCGGCTCGCCTCCGACGGTGACTCCCTCGAAGGGCAACTGGACGGGGAGACCGTGCTGCGGTGCGCGGCCGCTCTCGATACCGATCTGGTCCTGGTGGCGCCCGGCCGCCGGATGTCCGCCGCACGGGTGCGCCGGCTGGCCTGGGCGCTGCACGACGAGGGCCGGGATCTGGCCATACTGCCCGGGCTGCTCGATGTGTCACGGCATCGCGTACGGCTGGCCAAGGCGGCGGGCCTGACGGTGCTGCACATCGCCCCGGCGGCGCGGCGGGGGCTGCCGGTGCTGCTGAAGGGGGCCACCGACCGGTTGGGGGCGCTGCTTCTGCTGGTGCTGCTCTCGCCGGTGTTCGCCGTGGTGGCGGCGCTGGTCAGGCTCACCTCGGCCGGGCCGGTGTTCTACTGGCAGATCCGGGTCGGCCGGGACCTGATGCCGTTCCGGATGTGGAAGTTCCGCACGATGGTCGTCACCGCCGACCGGATGCGGGCCGCGCTGGAGACCGCGAACGAGCACGACGGGGCGATGTTCAAGATCCGGCGGGATCCGCGGGTGACCCGGGTGGGCCGGGTACTGCGGCGCTTCTCGCTGGATGAACTGCCCCAGTTGTTCAACGTGTTGGCCGGCCATATGTCCCTGGTCGGTCCACGGCCACCGCTGCCCGAAGAGGTCGAGCGGTACGACGGGACGGAGCTGCGCAGGCTGAGCGTCAAACCGGGGCTGACCGGGCTGTGGCAGATCAGCGGACGGTCCGATCTCTCCTGGGACGAGACCGTCGCGCTGGATCTGAGCTATGTGGACAACTGGTCCTACGCCCGTGACATCGATGTGCTGGTGCGCACCCTGCGCGCCGTGGTGGACGGACGCGGTGCGTACTGACCGGGGCGGGTCCGGGTGTGCGGGTGGCGGTGCCCCGACGAGGGGCGGACGCGGCCCGCGCACCACGGGCCCGGCGGCCTCAGGCGGGCGCCGGCGCCGAGCGCCACGCGCGGTAGGTCCGGTCGATGCCCTCGGCCAGCGGGATGGTCGGCGCCCAGCCCAGCGCCCGCAGCTTGCTGATGTCGAGGAGCTTGCGCGGGGTGCCGTCGGGGTGGGACGGGTCGAAGGAGATCCGTCCCTCGTAGCCCACGACGGAGGCGACGCAGGAGGCGAGGTCGGCGATGGTCAGGTCCTCGCCGCAGCCCACGTTCACCGGGTCCTCGCCGTCGTAGTGGCGCAGCAGCACCTCGCAGGCCGCGGCCAGGTCGTCGACGTGCAGGAATTCACGTCGTGGGGTGCCGGTGCCCCAGAGGGTGAGGTCGGTCAGTCCGTTCTCCTTGGCTTCGTGGAAGCGGCGGATGAGCGCCGGGAGGACGTGCGAGGTCTCCAGGTCGAAGTTGTCGCCGGGGCCGTAGAGGTTGGTCGGCATGGCGGAGATGAAGGAGGAGCCGTATTGCCGGCGGTAGGACCGGATCTGGACCAGGCCGGCGATCTTGGCTATCGCATAGGCCTCGTTGGTGGGCTCCAACGGTCCGCTCAGCAGGGCGTCTTCGGTGATGGGCTGGTCGGCGTGCTTGGGGTAGATGCAGCTCGATCCGAGGAACAGCAGCCGGCGGACGCCGGCCCGGTGCGCACCGGCGATGACGCTGAGCTGGATGCTCAGGTTGTCCTCCAGGAACTGCACGGGGCGGGTGCTGTTGGCCATGATCCCGCCGACTTTGGCGGCCGCCAGGACGACGGCGTCGGGGTGGGCGGTGCGCAGAAAGTCCGCGGTGGCATCGGCGTCCCGCAGGTCGAGTTCGGCCCGGGTCCGGGTCACCACGTCGTAGCCCTGGGCGGACAGCCGCCGGGTCACGGCGGATCCCACCAGGCCGCGGTGGCCGGCGACGAAGACGCGGGCGGGGGTGGGCAGCAAGTCATCCATGGGCCGGATTGTGCCAGTGCATCCGAGACATCCACCGGCTATTTCCGGAAATATCTGTCGCTTCTCGCGCTCGACCGGGGGTCTTCGAGCGGGTAGCGTCCACGCCCCGCGACCCGCCGGTACGCGAGGACATCACCGACCACTCCTGAAACACCATCACTTCTCGTGGGGGGAAGCCATGCCCAAAACCGCCGTTATCACCGGTATCACCGGCCAGGACGGTTCGTATCTGGCGGAGTTGCTGTTGAGCAAGGGGTATGAAGTGCACGGGCTGATGAGACGCTCGTCGAGCTTCAACACCGAGCGCATCGACCACATCTACCAGGACCCGCACACGCCCGGCCGGCGGCTGCTGCTCCACCACGTCGACCTCTCGGACGGGGTCGCGCTGGTGAATCTGCTGCGCGATGTGCGGCCCGACGAGGTCTACAACCTCGGCGCCCAGTCCCATGTCCGGGTCTCGTTCGACGCGCCGCTCTACACCGGTGATGTGACCGGCCTGGGCGCCGTACGGCTGCTGGAGGCGATCCGCGCCAGCGGCATCCGGACCCGGCTGTACCAGGCCTCGTCCTCGGAGATGTTCGGCTCCACCCCGCCGCCGCAGAACGAACGGACGCCGTTCCACCCGCGCAGCCCCTACGGCTGCGCCAAGGTCATGGCTTACTGGTCCACGGTCAACTACCGGGAGGCTTATGGCCTGTTCGGGGTGAACGGCATCCTCTTCAACCACGAGAGCCCACGGCGCGGCGAGACCTTCGTGACCCGCAAGATCACCCGTGCGGTGGCCCGCATACAGGCGGGGCTCCAGGAGCATCTCTACCTCGGCAACCTCGACGCGGTCCGTGACTGGGGCTATGCCCCGGAGTATGTGGAGGCGATGTGGCTGATGCTCCAGCGTGACGAGCCGGACGACTATGTCGTGGCAACGGGGGTGGCCGCGACCGTACGGGACTTCCTCCAGGCCGCGTTCGACACCGTGGGGCTGGACTGGGAGCGCAGTGTGCGCTTCGACCCGAAGTACGAGCGTCCCAGTGAAGTGGACGCGCTGATCGGCGATCCGTCCAAGGCCAGGAGCCTGCTGGACTGGTCGGCGAAGGTGCGGTTCGACGAGCTGGCGCGGATCATGGTCGAGTCGGACGTACGGCAGCTGGAGGACGAACTCTCCGGCCACCGGGTGCGGGTGGACCGATGACCGCTCCCTCCGCCACCGCCCGCCGGCTGCGCGGCTTCACCGGCGCCGGCTACGACAAGGGCCGTGGGCTGCTGACGCAGGCCGCCTGGTTCGCCGTGCTCAACCTGGTGTTCGTGAAGTGGTGGTGCCCGCCGCGGTTGCGGCCCCCGCTGCTGCGGGCCTTCGGCGCCCGCATCGGTGACCGGGTGCTCATCCGGCACCGGGTGCGGGTGCAGTGGCCGTGGAAGCTGACGATCGGGGACGACGTCTGGGTCGGCGAGGACGCCTGGCTGATCAACCTGGAGCCGATCAGCATCGCCGGCGACGTCTGTGTGTCCCAGGGCGCCGTGCTCTGCACCGGAAGCCACCAACGGCGCTCCCCCACCTTCGAGTTCGACAATGCGCCGATCCGGCTGGAGGCCGGGGCGTGGGTGGCCGCCCGCGCCATGGTGCTGCGGGGTGTCACCGTCGGTGCGGGCGCGGTGGTCGGCGCGGGCGCCGTCGCCCACCGGGACGTGCCTCCGGGGGCCGTGCACGCCACCGGGGGGAAGCGGTGAGGATCACCCATGTCGTCACGCTGGTGAGCGACGACGGTGCCTACGGCGGTCCGGTGAGCGTGGCGACCGGACAGCTGGGCGAACTGGCCGCGCGGGACCATGACGTCGAGCTGCTTTCGCTGTGGCGGGGGCGGGGCGCGGTGCCGCGCACCGTGGACGGGGTGCCGTTGCGCGCCCGGAGGGCCCGCACGCTGGTGCCGGGGCAGGGGTTCCTCGGCCTGTTCCACCCGGGGCTGCTGTGGCTGCTCTGGCGCCGGGCGGGCCGGGCCGACGTCCTGCATCTGCACGCCGGACGCGATCTGGTCTCGCTGGCCGCGCTCGCGGTGGCCGTGGTGCGCCGCCGGCCGTTCCTGGTGCAGACGCACGGCATGGTCCAGCCCCGCCGTACCGCCGTCGCCCGGGTCTTCGACCGGGTCTACGTCCCGCTGCTGCGCCGGGCGGCGGCGGCCCTGGTGCTCACCGACGAGGAGGAGACCGGGCTGCGGCGGGTGCTGGGCCCGGGCGGGCCGCGGCTGGTCAGGCTCAACAACGGGGTGCGTGCCCGGCCGGCCGGTGGGGAGCGGAGCCCGGCGGATGTGCTCTTCCTGGCCCGGCTACAGGCCCGTAAGCGGCCCGAGGCGTTTGTGCGGATGGCGGCACTGGTGCACCGCAAGCGGCCCGATGTCTCGTTCGCCGTGCACGGTTCGGACGAGGGGCGGCTGGCCGAGGTGCGGCGGCTGATCGCCGACGAGGAGCTGGGCGAGGTGGTGACGTACGGCGGGGCGCTGGATCATGAGGCGGCCGTGCGGCGGACGGCGCGGGCCACCGTGTACGTGCTGCCGAGCGTCGAGGAACCGTTCCCGATGAGTGTGCTGGAGTCCCTGGCGGTGGGTACACCGGTGGTCTGCACGGACAGCTGCGGTATCGCCGGCGCGCTCCGGCGGCGCGAGGCCGCCATGGTGACCGACGGTTCGCCGGAGCAGCTGGCCGACGCGGTGCTGCGGCTGCTGGAGGACACGGCGTTGCGGGAGCGGGTGGTGCGCGCGGGCCTGGCGGCCGTCGAGGCGGAGTTCTCGCTCGCGGCGGTGGCCGACCGGCTGGAGGAGTACTACCGGTCCCTCACGGGAGCCTGGTGAGGCGGGCGGCGGGGCCGGGGCCCCGCCGCCCGGCACTACCGGCCCGCTCTGGCGAGCTGCAGCAGTGCGGTGATCCGCTCCAGGCCGGCCCGGCTGCTGAGCCGCTGCTCGACGTAGTGCGGCCCGCGGGCGCCGAGCCGGGCGGCCCGCTCGGGATCGTCGGCGAGCGCGCGGACCTCGGCCAGCAGCGCCTTCGGGTCCTCGGGGGCAATCACCGATCCGGCGCCCGAGCGCAGCACCTCCTGCGCGGTCCCGCCCTCGGCGGCCACCGAGGCGATCACCGGCCGTCCGGTCATGAAGTACGAGGTCAGCTTGGACGGCAGGCTCATATCGAGCACCGAGGCCTTCTGGGTCACCGCGAGGACGTCGGCCGCGGCGAGGACGTCGGGGAACTCGTCGGCGCCGGCGGGTGGCAGGAAGGACAGCGCGGAGCAGCCGGCGGCGAGCCGTTGCAGGTGGGCGCGCTGGTTGCCGTCGCCCATGAGCACGAACCGTACGGGGGCCGCCTCCTGGCCGGCGAGCCTGGCGGCCTCGACCAGTACCTCCAGTCCTTGTTTGAGGCCCATGTTGCCGGCGTGCAGCACGACGGTCTCCCCGGGCCGCCAGCCCAGTCGGGCCCGGGTCTCTTCCCGGTCGCCGCTCGGGCCCTGCACATGCGTCCAGTTGGGCACCACATGCACGCGGGCGCGGGGCACGCCCATCGCGGTGACCCGGGCCACGAACGACTCGTGCACCACCCCGACGACGGTGGCGCCGCGCAGGATCCGGGCCTCCACCGCCCCGGCCAGTGCGGCCGCCCGGCCGCCGCCCCGGATACCGCTCTGCTCGGCCGCCGCCCCCATCAGGTCCTGGACGACCACGACATGCGGCGCGCCGGCCCGCCGTGCCAGGCGTCCGCCCAGCACTCCCCCGGCCAGGGTCGGCATCTGGGTGAGCACCACGTCGGGCCGGATGCGCGGCGGCGGCGCCACGGCGCCGTGCGCGAGGATGCTCGCCTCGAACAGCGCCCGGTGGGCGGCGGTCTGGCGCGGGGGTACGGTGTGCCGCCGCCGGTGGACGGTCACCCCGCCCCGGCGTTCGCGCAGTCGCCACCGGCCGCGGTACTCCTCGGCGACCTGCCACGCCGGATAGTGCGGCATGCCCGCGAGGACATGGGTGTCCGCGCCGGACGCGGCGAGGTGCTCGGCTATCTGCGTCGAGTACGGCCCTATGCCGGTGTGTTCGGGTGCGTAGTTGGTCGAGACCACGAGCACACACCGGCCGGCGAACGAGTCTTCCACGGCTGCCCCCTCTGGATGTGCGGTCATCGTAGAAGCGGCCGGGGCGGAAAAACCGCGCATTGGGTTGCGATTGTGTCCCGAAGGCGGCCTTGTTATCCGATGTCCCTTAGATTGGCGTCGCTGTCAGGGAGTTGGGGGAGGTGGGGCCGATGACGGCCGTGAGGCGGCCGGGTGCCGCACCGCCCGCGCGCGCGGTCGCCGCGCTGTGCTGCTGGGCGCTGTTATTGGTGGTGTTGCTGCCGCTGGTGGTGCTCCAGTCGCTGGACGCCCGCTTCGGTGCCGCGCTCGCCGTGCAGTGCGTGGTGGTGGTGCACAGCGGCGCCGCGCTGGCCCGGGTGCTGACGGATGTCCGGGCCCGGGTGATCGGCTTCGGCTTCTGGCTCTTCTCGTATGTGTGGCTGGGTCTTGCGCCGTTGGCGATGCTCGCGACGGATGCGTATCCGCGGGGGTTCGTCGTCGACGCGGAGACGGCCTTCATGACAACGGTCCTGGTGGAGACGGGACTTGTGGCCTACAGCGCGGGATCGGCGCTGGCCTCGTGGCGGTCGTCCCGGGCCTCGGTGCTCCTCGAACCGGTCCTCGCCCGGCGGCTCTCGCCGGTGCGGGTGCTGCTGCTGTGCGGTGTGGCGCTGCTGCTGGCCGTGGTGCTGATCCCGGGTCAGGGCGGGCTGTCGGCGTTCTTCCTCAGCCGGCAGGCCGCCAACGAGGCGGCGGCGCAGGCCGCGCCCTCGGGGTCGGCGGACCGGGCGATGGCGGCGTGGGCCCTGTCGGTGCCGGCGTTCTGGGCGCTGGTGGGGCTGGTGCACGTACCGCGGTTCACGGCCGGTGACCGGATCCTGCGCGGGCTGCGCTGGCTGCTGCTGCCGCTGCTGATCGCGCTGAACGTCGTGGTCAACAACCCCATCAGCCAGCCGCGGTTCTGGGCCGGTACGGTCCTGCTGGCGCTGGTCTTCGGCGCCTCCTGGCTGCGCGGTCCGCGGGCCTTCCGGGCCGGCGCCGCGGGCGTGGCGGCCGTGGTGCTGGTGGTCTTCCCGTACAGCGACTACTTCCGCTACGACAAGCGGGAACCGGTCCGGGTGGTCTCGCTCGCCGAGCAGTTCACGTCCAACGGCGACTACGACGCCTTCCAGCAGATGGAGACGGGCGTGGACTACGTCCGTGCCCATGGCTTCACTCCGTCGGCCGCCCTGGGGCCGCCGCTGTTCTTCGTGCCGCGCGCCACCTGGCCGGGCAAGCCGGACGATGCGGGGATCCTGCTCGCCCGGCATGCCGGGTACACCTTCGACAATCTCTCCGCGCCGCTGTGGATCGAGTCGTACATGTGGGCCGGCTTCCCGTCGGTCCTCGCCGTCTTCGGTCTGATCGGTGCGGTGGGACGGCGCATCGACGCTCTCCGGCACCGGCTGCGGCGGCGCCCGGGCACGCTCGCGGCGCTGCTGGTACCGGCGTTCGGCTTCTACCAACTCGTGTTGCTGCGCGGCAGTCTGATGGCGATCGTGGGCCCGCTCGCCCTGCTGGTGTGCATCCCGCTGCTGATCACCCGTAAGCCCGGGCGTACGGCGCCGCCGCCGACGCCGGAACCCGGGTTTCCGCCGCAGTACGCGGCGTCTTCACCGCTGACCACAGGAGGAGCACGTACGTGAGCGTCTTCGACGAGCCCGTGGAGGAGCCGGACCAGATCCGCGATCAGCTGCGCCAGCTCTTCCGCTACCGCGCCTTCATCGTGCTCGGCCTGCTGCTGGGCCTGCTCGGCGGTGGTGCGGTGTCGGTGCTGGGGGGCGCCACCTACACGGCGACCGGCGAGGTCGTGGTGCATGCGATCAGCACCGCGCCCTTCGAGGCCGGCGGAGTCTCGGCGGACAAGCAGATCAGCATGGGCACCGAGCGGCAGATCGCGCAGAGCGCGTCGGTGGCGGCAGGTGCGGCCAAGGCCCTCGGCGAACGGACCGCGCCGGCCACCCTCCAGCGGGATCTGCGGGTGAGCAACCCGCCGGAGACCCAGACGCTGATGTTCGAGTACAGCGCGGACTCCGCGGACCGGGCGGCCACGCTCGTCAACGCCTTTGTGCATGCGTACCTCGACTACCGGCAGACCGCGGCGACCCAGCGGATCAACACGACGGTCGGCAAGCTGGGCGCCGAACTCGGGCCGCTGCTGGAGCAGCGCAAGGTGCTGGACCGGCGGATCGCGGGCGAGAGCGCAGGTTCGGGGCGGGCCACCGACCAGTCCGAGCGCAGCAATCTGGTGTCGGAGATCGCCGATCTCCAGGGGCGGATCTCCAGTCTGAAGTCCCTGGACACCACGCCCGGCGACATCGTCCGCAAGGGCGATCCGCCGGCCTTCCCCTCCAGCCCCGGTCTGGGCATGCTGCTGCTCACGGGGGCGGTGGCCGGTCTCGCCCTGGGCATCCTGGCGGCCTGGGTCCGGTCGGTCCTGGAGCCGCGGGTCCGGTCGGTGGCGGACGTGCAGAACAATCTGCGGGCGCCGGTGCTCGGCATCCTGCCGCGCCGGCGGGGCGGCGGGGAGGTGCTGGAGGTCGGCCGGTCCGGCCACGGCAACCGTGCCGAGGCGTACCGCACGATCGCCTTCCGGCTGGTGCACGACCGGCGTTTCGCGGGGTGCGGCAGCCTGCTGATCGTCTCGCCTCGGGAGAACGCGGATGCCGTCTCGGTGGCGGTCAACCTCGCCGGTGCGTTCGCCGAGATCGGCAACGACATCCTCCTGGTGGAGGCGAATCTGCGCACGCCCGACCTCGCCCTGCGGCTGCCGCTGCATCCCGGCCATGGGCGCCCTGTGCCGGGCAGTTGGGCGGAGGGCGAGCGGCTTGCGGTGGACGCGGGCGTGGACGGACGCTTCGATCTGCTGCCGGGCCGGGAGGTGCCCAATCCGGCGCGCGCCCTGACCTCGCCGCAGTTCGCCCGGCTGCTGGACGCGCCGTCGGGCCCGTACGAGCACGTCGTGGTCGTCACCGGACCGCTGCTCTCGCACGCGGACGGGCTGGCCGTCGCCAAGCAGGCGGCCGGTGTCGTGGTGGTCTGCGACCTCAACGAGGTGCGCCGGGACGATCTGGACCGGGTGTGGGAGCTGATCACGGGGGCCGGCGGGCACCTCCTGGGCGCCGTCCTGGACAAGGGGGCCCGGGGTCCGTCGCTGCGCCGGCTCGCCGACGGGGGGCCGACCCACCGCAAGCGCGGCCAGGGCCGTCAGCGGGCCGCCGTGGTGCCGCCGGCCGGCCCGCCGCCGCCCCGTAGCGGCCGGATACCGGGGGCCGGAGCGTCCGCCGACGCCGACGCGTCCTCGCTGCGCGGGTGACGGCCCTCGGTCCGGCGGGCTCCGGCGGCCGGCCGGCGGCACCGGCGCCCTCACATGCCACGGCCGGCGGGCAGGGCGTCGCCTCGACCGCACGCGGCAGTCTGTTCGCCCTGGCGGGCTCGGGCGCCAATGCCGTCTTCGGGTTCGTCCTCGTCGCCGTCGTCACCCACGGGCTCGGGGCCCACGGGGCCGGCGCGGTCTTCACCGGTGTCGCGGCCTTCACCATCATGAGCAACGCCCTGAAGCTGGGGGCCGATACCGCGCTGGTCCGGTTCGTCTCCCGGGACCTGGCGCTCACCGGTGGGGCCGGGGTACCGGGTCTGCTGCGGATCTCGGTCCTGCCGACGCTGCTGGCGAGCGCCACGGGGGCGGCGGTGCTGCTGTTCTCCCCCGGGCTCGCCGGCCTGCTGCTGCCCGAGCTGCCCGCCGGCCAGGCCTTTGCGGTGCTGCGGCTGTTCGCGGTGTTCCTTCCGGTGGCGACGGTGGCGCTGGTGCTGCTCGGCGCCACCCGGGGGTACGGCTCGGTGGTGCCGTTCGTGGGCGTGGAGCAGATCGGCAAACCGGTGCTGCGGGTGCTGATCGCGGTGCCGGTGGTCCTGGTCGCGCCCGGCGTGGTCGCCCTCAGCGCGGCGTGGCTGCTGCCCGGGGTGCTCGGTGCCGTGGCGGCCTGTGTCTCGCTGCGCAGGTCACGGCGGGACCGTCCGGGCACCGGCCAACCGCCGTCGCAGGCACGGGAGTTCTGGGCCTTCGCCGGGCCGCGCGCGGTCTCCTCGGTCTTCGACATCACCGCGGTGTGGATCGGGGTGATCATGCTGTCGGTGCTGGGCACGAGCGCCGAAGCGGGCGTCTACACGGCGATCGGGCGGCTGGTCACCGCGGGGACGCTGCTCCAGCTGGCCGTCAGGCTGGCGGTGGCCCCGCAGATCAGCCGGCTGCTGGCGGGCAGTGATACGCAGGGGGCACACCATCTGCACCGGTTGTCGACGCGCTGGATCGCGCTCTTCTCCTGGCCGGTGTTCGTGCTCCTGGCGGCCTATCCGCACACCGTGCTGTCGCTCTTCGGGGCGGGGTTCGACGGTGGTGCGCCGGGTCTGGTGGCGCTGGCGGTGGCCTGTCTGGTCAATGTCGGGGTCGGCAATGCGCAGACGGTCATCCTGATGGCCGGCCGGAGTACCTGGAACCTGGTGGTCGCCGGTGCCGCTTTCGTGGTCCAACTGGGCAGTGGAATATGGCTGGTTCCGCGGTACGGGGTACTGGGGGCGGCAGTGTCCTGGGGACTGGCGATCGTCGTGGACAACGGCCTGTCGGCCTGGCTGGCCCGGTCCCGGCTGGGGTTTCGCACCGCGGACCGCGGCTACCTGCTGGCCGCCGTGGTGGGCCTCGGGGCGGTGGCCCCCGTGGCGTTCGCTGTACGAACGCTATTCGGTGACAGCGTTCCCGGTGCTCTCTTGGGAATGGTTTTGGCCATTGGGGCATTCGGCGGCCTCGTCTGGCGCTATCGTTTGCCGCTGGGGGTAGGGGAGTTCTTCGGGGTGTTGCGCAAGCGCAGTTCCGGAAACTCTCGATGAACGCCGAACGCATTGCGACACCGCTCGTCCCGCCACAGAAGTCGTTCCACCGCTCGTCGCGCCACAGAAGTCGTCTCGTTCGCGTTTCCTCTCCCGATAACTCCGATCGCGCCATGCTTCCAGGGGGGACCTGTGCGCCAAAGAAGCAGACCCGTCCATCTCATGCTCGCAGCCGCGGTACTGGGCACCGCCTCGACGGCACTCGCCGCCGGGCCAGCCCAGGCGGCCGGTGAAGCCACCCTGACCGCCGATCCGCTGAGCACCTGGCAGACCGACGGCATCGTCTGGTCCCTCGCCTACGCCAAGGGCATCGTCTACGTGGGAGGCACCTTCAACCACATCCGGCCGCCCGGCGCGGCCCCCGGCACCGGCGAGCTGGCCCGTAAGAACTTCGCGGCCTTCGACGCCACGACCGGGCAACCGCTGCCGTGCGCCCCGGCGTTCACCGGCGGCAGCAACACCGTCCGGGCCCTGAAGGCCTCGCCCGACGGCTCGCTGATCTACATCGGCGGCTCGTTCGGCAAGGCAGGCCCGGTCGGACGTTCCAACACCGCCACCCTCAACACGGCCGACTGCACGATCGGTGCGGACTGGAAGCCCACGGTCAGCTCGACCGTACGGGCCATCGACGTGACCGCCGACACGGTCTACATCGGTGGCGGGTTCGGCACGGTCCAGGGGCAGAGCCGCGAACGGATCGCCGCGCTGCGGCCCAACGGCGCCCTGCTCCCCTTCAGGGCGACGGTCCGCGGTTCGTCGATCCCCAACGACCCCACACCGGGCGTCAATGCCATCACGGTCGCCCCTCAGCTCAACAAGGTCATCATCGGCGGCCGGTTCACCTCGGTGAACGGCAGTCTGTCGGGGGTGCACGCACTGGCCGGTCTGGACGCGACGACCGGTAAGGTCGTCGACTCCTTCAGCGGCTGGATCCCCCAGAGGTCGGCGGTCAAGACGCTCGTCAACGACGGCACCAACTTCTACCTGGGCGCCGAGGGCACCGGCGGTGGGGTCTTCGACGGCCGGATCGCCGGCCGGCTCTCGGACGGCGGCCAGCTCTGGAAGGACACCTGCCTCGGCGCCACGCAGGCCGTGCTGCCGTACAAGGGCGTGCTCTACAGCGGCTCGCACGCCCACAACTGCGGCGACACCCCGGGCGGTTTCCCGGAGATCAAGAACCGCCAGCACTTCCTGGCGCAGTCGATCTCCGACAAGACGATCCTGCCGTGGTTCCCGGACACCAACGACGGGATCGGCGAACAGATCGGGCCGCGCGCGCTGACGATGGCGGACGGCATCCTGTGGGCGGGCGGGGAGTTCACCACCGTCAACGACGCCCCGCAGCAGGGCCTGACCCGGTTCGCGGCCGGCCCGGACACCGGTGCGCCGCAGGTGCCGTTGCTCAGCGGGTCGAGCCCGTCCCGGGGCAAGATCACGCTGAACTGGAGGGCCTCGTGGGACCGCGACGACGGCGTGCTGACCTACAAGATCTTCCGGGACGGTGAGTACCTCACCTCGCTCACCAAGGACTCGCGGTACTGGGACCGCCCCGATATGAGCTACACGGACACCGTGCAGCCGGGCTCGGCGCACCGCTACTCCCTCGAGGTCACCGACGGCAGCAATGTCTCGGGCCGCAACGGCCCGGTTCATGTGACCGCCAGAAGCTGACCGTGGTGCCGAGCGGGGGTGGACCGTGGGGGTGAACAGTGGGGGGTAAATGACGCACCGAGTAGGTTATGCGCCCGGGGTCTACGACCTCTTCCATGTGGGGCATCTGAACATTCTCCGGCACGCCAAGAGCCAGTGCGACTATCTGGTGGCCGGTGTCGTCTCGGACGAAATGGCCATACAGGCAAAGGGAAAAGCACCGGTCATTCCCCTCACCGAGCGGCTGGAGATCGTGCGCAGTGTCCGGTTCGTGGACGCGGCATTCGTCGAAACCGTGCCCGACAAATTGGAGACCTGGCAGCAGGTGCGGTTCGACGTCATCTTCAAGGGCGACGACTGGCGCGGGACGAGCAAGGGCGACAAGCTCGAGCGGGATTTCGCGACGGTCGGGGTCGAAGTGATCTATTTCCCGTACACCGTGCACACGTCGAGCACTCTGCTGCGCAAGGCGCTCGACGGGCTGGCGAATTCGGCGTGAGCTGAAGCGGCCCCGGTGGAAACCGCACCGGGGCCGTGCGCCTTTCGTCCGTCCCCGGTCCTCAGTGGCCGGGGGCGGACAGTTCGCGGTACCACTTCACCAGGAACGCCACCATGAAGAGGAGATGGGCGGCGAGCAGGGCGCCGTACAGACCCACGAAGAGGTCACGGCTGCCGAACAGCAGGAACATCGCACAGAACACCCCGTAGTCGACCGGGAGCAGGGCCACCGAGCGCAGCGTGGAGACCGGTGCCCCGGCCGCCGGGCGGGCCGCTCCACTCCGCAGGCGTTCGGCGCGCTTGAGCTGTTCGGTGAGGATCCCGCCGAAGAAGACCATCACCGCGGCGAATTGGAAAGCGACCGGGAGCAACAGGAGTACGGGGTCGGAGAATCCGAAGTGGCGGTAGAAGGAGACCAGTACGGCGATGTGGAGGGCGAGCATCTTGGCGCAGTCGACCACATGGTCCAGCCACTCCCCCGCGGCGCTGCCGGTACCCGTCAGCCGGGCGAGCTGCCCGTCGGCCGAGTCGAGGGCGAAGCCGAGAACCAGTGCCGCGAAAATTCCGAGTGCCGCCGCCGGCGAGGGCCGGAGGACGGCGATCATCACCACCCCGGCAAAGGTGAAAGCCCCGCTGACAAGCGTTATTTGATTGGGCGTCAGCCTGACGGTGTAGCCCATGGCGGCCAGCACCCGGCCGGCCGGCCGGTTCACATGGCGCGAGTACAGCGACACCCCCTTCGCGGATTTCTGGGCCGTCGAAAGCTCTCTGATCGCATAGCCGAACCGGCTCATATCCCCCACCTGATGATTTGGCCCCCGAAGGAGCAACATCATGGCAGGCAGGATCTCTCCGTCCAATGGTGCGGCCACCCGCAGGACGATTCTGGCGGGAACTGCCGCTGCCCTGGCGGCGGCGCTCACCGGCTGCGACTCCGATTCCTCCGGTTCCTCCTCCGGCGACCCGTCCGACGACGCCCGGGCTCCGGTGGTCTCGGGCCGCAAGCCCAAGGGCAAGGACGTCATCGACGTGGTGGCGGACTGCGGTGCCAGGGGTGACGGCCGGACCGACGACAGCCGGGCGTTCGCCCGCGCCTACGCCTATGCGGCCGGCCGGGTGTGGGACCACGTCGGCCGGACCGTGATCGAGGTGCCGGCCGGCACCTACCTCATCAAGGCGCCGAACGCCCTGCTCAACGCCCCCGGCGGAAAGGTCAAGGCGAACGGCTTGCGGTTCCGCGGCGCCGGGAAGCGCATGACCCAGCTGATCTTCGCGCCGTCCAGGGCCGAGGACGCCTATCTGTGCC
Organism: Streptomyces sp. NPDC034111; assembly: GCF_055575375.1. Taxonomy (NCBI): domain Bacteria; kingdom Bacillati; phylum Actinomycetota; class Actinomycetes; order Kitasatosporales; family Streptomycetaceae; genus Streptomyces; species Streptomyces sp. NPDC034111. The sequence continues at coordinate 90,235 of NZ_JBVIST010000008.1, forward strand.
GCAACGAGGACAGCTGGGCGAATGTGACCTTCGAGCAGATGGCGTTCGCCGCCGGCACCCCCGGTGCCTCGTTCTTCTACTCGTACTCGACCGGTCAGGCTCAGGACTACCGCTTCACCGCCTGCGAGTGGACCGGCGAGTGGACCTACGGGGTGGCCCTGGACGGCAGCAACACCAACTCGGAGATGCGCTGGGAGGCATGCCGCGTCGGCGGCGCCTACCGCAAGGCGTTCCTCTACTCGGGGCTCTCCGAGAAGTCACAGGACCACGCGCAGCAGGACCAGTTCCTCAACTACTGGTTCACCGACATGAAGGTCGAATACGCCTGGGGCAACTTCCTGGAGTTCCCCTACGGGGGTTCGATCACCTGCCGCGGCGGTTCGTACATCATCACCGGCCGACGCCCCCATGCCTCCGGCGACTACGGGCGCACCAGCACCTTCTTCCGCTTTCCGCGCGCCGCGCATCATGACTCCGTACAGCGCTTCCACGCCGAGGACATCCGCTTCGAGGTGCGCAACCCCGATACCGTCGTGATCGACTGTGCCTGGGACAGCGGAACGGTGCACTTCAACGACTGCGACGACACCGCGCACGCCTTCAAGCCCTTCTCGAAGAACACTCGCCCGCACCGCTATCGCATCGGGGCGCGGGGGCCGCTGGTGCGCTACGACTCGTGCCAGCTGTCCGGCCGGCACGTTTACGGGTCGGGCGGCGGCGGTGCCGGCTCGGAGCCCAGCGCCCGCTATGACATGTGCCTGCTGCGCCATCACAGCCAGCAGGACTTCATCGAGGGGGCCGGCGACCGGGTGAAGTTCGTCGACTGCCTGGGGCCCTGAACGGGAACGGGGCCTGAGCCGGAGGGACGAGACCTCTCTGGTGGACGTCTCGCCCCTCCGGGCGCCGGGTCAGCCGGTGTGCAGGGTCGCGTCGTCCAGGACGAAGCTGGTCTGGAGGGCGGCGTCCTCGGTGGCGGTGAAGGTGAGGGTGATGCGCTGTCCGAGGTAGGGGGTCAGATCGAGGGTGCGCTGGACGTAGCCGCTCGCGGCGTCGGTGTTGGACAGGGTGGTCAGGACGGTGCTGCCCACCTTGACCTTGAAGGTGTCATAGACGACGCGCTCCGTTTCGTCCGTGTCGATGTGCAGCCAGTAGGTCAGGGTGGCCTTGCCGCAGCCGGACGGTACGGTCACCGTCTGGCTGAGGGTGTCGGTGGCGGTGGATCCGTAGCCGCCGAGCCAGGCGAACCTGCTGCCGGTGTGGGCTGGCTGGCCGCTATGGGCGCCGATGGCTCCGGTGTCACCCGTCCAGGGCGAAGTGCCGTTCTCGAACCCGCCGTTGGTGAGCAGCTGTTGGCCGGTGCAGCCGCCGGTGCCCTTGACGGTCAGGGTGTAGGTCGTGGTGTGGGTGACGGACCCGGTGCCGGTGACGGTGAGCGGGTAGGTACCGGGGGCCGTGCCCGCTGCCGTGGCGACCGTCATGGTGGAGCTGCTGCCGGAGGTCACCGAGCCGGGGCTGAAGGAGACCGTCACGCCCGCCGGAGCGCCCGAGGCGGAGAGCTTCACCGTCTGCGCCGATCCGCTGGTGGTGGCCGTGGAGACGGTGCTGGTGGCCGAGGTGCCGGGGTCGACGCTGCCGGCGGCGGGGCCGGCGCTCAGGGAGAAGTCGTTCGCCGGTGTGGAGTCGGTGACGGCGAGCTTCCAGAGGGTGTAGGCGATGCCGTCGACGCTGTGGTTCAGCCCGGTGCTGTTGATGTTGGCCGTGGTGTCGCAGGCCTGGTGGTAGCAGCCGTCATACGGCCGGTTCGCGGTGCCGCCCCACTTCGCCGCCTGCGCCGAGGTCTTCCTGGCACCGGCGCCCCTGGCATATCCGGAGGTCGGTATGCCGGCCTGCTCGAAGGAGTAGTCGTCGGAGCGGCCGGCGCCCTCGGTGTTCTCCTCCGGCTGGAGGTTGAGGGAGTCCCAGTAGGCCTTCATGGGCTGGGCGGCGGCGGAGCTCATGTGGTTGATGAACCAGCCGCCGTTGGGCGAGGCGATCATGTCGAAGTTGTAGTACGCCTTGATCCGCGAACGCTCCGCCGATGAGAGGGAGTTGACGTAGAAGTCGGAGCCGTTGAGGCCCTGCTCCTCGTCGGTCCACCAGCCGAACCGCACCCGGGCCGCCATGGCGGGGTGCTGTTCGGCGAGGGTCAGGGCCGTCTCCAGCAGGGCGGCCGAGCCCGAGCCGTTGTCGTTGATGCCAGGTCCCGCGCCGACGCTGTCGAGGTGGGAACCGAACATGTACACCGTGCCGGTGTCGCCCTGCGGCCATTCGGCGATCAGGTTCGGTCCGGCGCCGGACGCACAACCGGACGTACAGGGCTGCTCGGTGACGGTGTACCCGGCGGCCTGGAGCTTGTTCTTGACGTAGGCGACGGAGTCACGGTAGCCCTGCCCGCTGGATTTACGGGTGCCACCGTTGCGGTTCGCGATGTTGTTCAGCTCGGTCAGATGCGCCTGGACCTTGGCCACATCGACGTCCGGGGCGCCGGCGGCCGGCGCCGATATCGCGCGTACGAGCGGAGTGGGGGGAAGATCCGCCCGCGGCGCGGCCGTGGCTGTGGGGGCTGCGGTCAGTCCTGCTGCTCCGAGGGTGGCGGCGAGGGATACGCCGGCCACCACAAGTCTTCGTAACACCATGACTCCTTGAGGGGGTAGGGAGTTCTACCGAAGCGGAGGTTCTGGTGGATCACCGGGCCTCATCAACGTCGTGTGAACGACATGTCCATGACCCAAGTGGCCGTACCTTCACACCCCGCTGCCCGCACGTCAACAGATGTCCCCGCATGGGGCGGTGTTTGTCGTAAAGCAGCAGAAGACGCCCGATATCCGGGCACGACGACGCCGGCGGTGAAGAGGCGAAGACCCGCTACGGCAGCGCGCCGGAAGACCCCGGCGCCGCGCGCCATGCGTCAATCATCAAGCGTCAGGCATCTCCGCGAGCCGGAAGGGGCCTGCGGCGCCGGGACCGAACATGACCGGCAGGTTGCGGCCGAGGGGCACCACGACGATCGGCTCCTCGCGGTACTCCCGCAGGAATTTCTCCAGGGGCTCCCAGATGAGGCTCCGGTACCCGGTCTCGGACCGCTGACGTTCGAACGAGAGGGTCAGCGCGGACTCCAGCACGGTGACGCTCACGGCGTCCACCTCCAGCCACTCTCCACCGATCCACGCTTCGAGCCTCACATGCGACATGGCGTAAGCCTGCCTGGTCGGGGACGCCGCCCGCAACGAGCCACGGTGACACAGCCTGGCAACAAAACCTTGCCGACGGCCGCCGAAGGCGCGTGAACCGCATAGCGGGTGAACTGATCGGTTCGGTCTATAAGGGGACATCGATGGCGGTTTTCGGTCACTTGTGGACTGTGACGCTACGTGCGGGGCGGATTGATCTTGAGCGCTGACGGGAGCCCGGTCCGGCACGGACCTGGCACGGACCTGGGCGCAGGAGATGCCGGACATCCGGTAGTTGCCAGGATCTGCCGGAAAATTTTCTGTCTGTGTGCGCAAATGGTGGAGAAAACCGACTGAAACTGTGCTCTGGGTTTTGACTATCGATCGTCTGGTACCCGAATGTCTGAGTCATGCCCGTCAGACCCCGAGCCGCGACCAGCGGCCCGCTGCGCATGCGCGACTTCCGACTTCTCCTCGCCGGAGCCGCGGCCGGACAGCTCGGCGCCCAGGTGACCCTGGTCGCCCTGCCCCTCGTAGCGGTACTCCGGCTCAACGCGCCCGCCTTTCAGGTGGGTCTGCTCACTGCCGCCGAAACCGCGGCATTCCTGCTGGTCGGACTGCCCGCCGGGGCCTGGGTCGACCGGATGCGGAAACTGCCGCTGCTGATCAGGGCCGATGTGGTGCGGGCCGTGGCCATGGTGAGCATCCCCCTGGCCGCCCTCGCCGATGTGCTGACGATGGTGCAGCTGTACGTCGTCGCCCTCGTCACCGGAGTAGCCACGGTCTTCTTCGACGTGGCGCACCAGAGCTTCCTGCCGCAGCTGCTGCCCAAGGAGCAGCTGGTCCGTGGCAACGGGGCGCTGGAGACGATCCGTTCCTCGGCGCAGGTCGCGGGTCCCGGGATCGGCGGCGGCCTGGTACAGCTGCTCGGGGCGCCGCTGGCCATCGTGGCGGATGCGACCGGCTATGCGGTCTCGGCCCTCTTCCTGTGGCGTATCAAGCGCCCGGAGAGCCGCCCGCCCCGCATGCCGGGGGCCTCACTGCGCAAGGACGTCGGCGAGGGGCTGCGCTTTGTGTTCGGCCATCCGCTGCTGCGGATGATCGCCATGGCGACCGGGCTCGCCAACCTCTTCAGCGCCATGCTGATGGCCACTCAGGCCGTCTTCCTCGTCCGGGTGCTCGGCCTGGCGCCCGGCGCGATCGGCCTGATGCTGTCCGCCGCCGCGGTCGGCGGGCTGGCCGGTGCACTCTGCGCGGGTCCGCTCGCCGCCCGGTTCGGCCAGGCCCGGCTCATCTGGCTGTCCCCCCTGGTCACCGGCCCCTTCGCGGTGCTGTGGCCGCTGTCAGGGCGGGGGGCGGGTGCGGCGCTGTTCGCGGTCGGCGCCGGCGTGGTCTTCTTCGGCGCGGTGGTCTACAACGTGGCGCAGGTGAGCTTCCGTCAGACCCTGTGCCCGCCCCGGCTGCTCGGCCGGATGAACGCCACCCTGCGGTTCGTGATGTGGGGCACCCTGCCCGTCGGTGCGCTGGCCGGCGGTGCGCTGGCCGATGCGTACGGGGCCCGCGTGGCGCTGGCGTGGTGTGCGGCCGGGTTCCTCGCCGTACCGCTGCCGCTGCTGCTCTCCCCGCTGCGCCGGATGCGGGACCTGCCGGAGACGGCCGCTGACACGGACATGGGCACCGGGACGGACGCGGAGCCGGCCCCGGCGCCGCACTCGGACTCTGAGGAACCTGAGGCACCCGAGGCAGCAGCCCCTGCGGAAGCGGCGGTCGCGGTGCGGCCCACAGCGGCCGCGGCCGGCGAGGACGACCCGGCCGTGCCCCGGTCCCGCGGCTGACGCACCAGGCCCCCGCGACCGCGTTCCGGGCCCGAGCACCAAGCACCAAGCACCGAGCACCAAGAGGCCCGCACCCGGGCCCCGAAGGCCGAGGCCCGCACCACCGGAGCCCGTACCTCCGGGCGCCGGCCTGCCAGCTGCACGCACTGCCCTGCGTCCCCACTCACTGCCCGTCCCCCGGTCCGCCCGGTGGCGTGGTCAGCACCTACAGAGAGGTTTCCGTGCCCAGCATCACGAGCCAGTACCTGGCCCGCTTCCGCCGGCTCGACGACGGTGGCGGCGCGCCGGACCTGCTGCCCGTCACCGGCGCCCAGCGTCGCTTTGTGCTGGTGCGGTCCATGGACCCGGCCGGGCGGCCGGACCTCGTGCCGATGTTCTTCTCCTTCCCGCGCGGGACGGTGGACCTCGGGCGCCTCGCCGCGGCCGCCCGGCATCTTGCCGTACTACACCCCGTGCTGCGGGCCCGGCCGGCCGTGCTCCGGGGTACCCCGGTGCTCCGCCTGGCCGAGCCGGAGGTGCCGGTGGTGCAGGTGTCCCGTGCGCCCCGGGAGGACGCGGCGGCCGCGCTGCGGCGGACCTTGCGCGACTGGGACCCGCAGGGGGCGCCGCTCCGGCTGTTCCTCGTGGCGGATGACCCCGTCGGCGCTCGGGATGAACCGTCCGGCGCCCGGACCGGGTCCGACGGCCCGCGGGAGGTGCTCGCCGTCGTGCTGGAGCACACCGCCTGCGACGGCCAGTCGCTGGCCCGGATCGTCGAGGAGCTGGGCGCCGCGTACGCCGCCGGTCCCGGGGCCGACGGGCCGTCGTCCGCCGACGTCACCGCCGAACTGGACGCCTACCGGGAGGCGGTGCTGCTCCAGCTGGACGCTGAGGACCGGGCGGGTTCGCCGGCGGCGATGGCGTACTGGGGCGACCGGCTCCGGGCGGTGCGTGAACAGGCCCCCGCACCACGGCAGGAGGCAGCCTCGGCACCCGACGGACTGCCCAGCGGCTCGGCCGCCCGGCAGATCCCCGAACCGGAGTCCGGTGCATCGTTCCCCCAGCTGCTCGACGCCTGCCGGGCCGCCGCGGCGGTGCTGTACGGGCGAGGCCATGTGGTACCGCTCGGCTATCCGTGGGGCGGCCGCCCGCCCGGTGCCGCACCGGTGCTCGGCTGCTTCCTCAACACCGTGGTGTTTCCCACCGCGACCGGCACGGTCCCGGCAGCTCCGGAGGAGACGGCCGGGGCGTGGTGGGACGATCTGGACCACGCCGCCGCGCCGTTCGACGCGGTGGTGCACGCGGCCCGGGCGGCAGGCTCCGGCTGGACCGGCCGGCTCGACGGGCTGCTGACCGTGGACGACGCCCGGCGCCGCCCCCCGCTGCGCCTGGGCGGGGTGACGGGCCGCGAGATCCACATCGACGGCAGAGCGGTGCGCGGGCCCTTCGCGGTGTCCGTCACCCAGGGCGCCGAACTCCAGCTGCGCATGGTGTGGGACCGCGCGGTGCACTCCGACGCCCTCGCCGAGGAGGCCTTCGCCGCACTCACCGATGCACTGCGCGCCCGCACTCCGGTAGGCGGCTGACACCCCGGGCCGCCGTAACCGGCCCCGCACCAGCTGACGATCACCAGACCTGCGGCCTGCCGCGCGATCCGCGACCGGCCCGCACCCCTGCGGCCGGGCCCGACCGGGCCCGGCCGCCCCATCCCGATCCGACCACCTCCATCAGGGACCGCCCATGCTTCCGCTCTCCTCCTCGCAGGAGATCGTCTGGCTGCACGAACAGGTGCAACCGGGCAGCCGCGCCTACAACTTCACCGCCGCACTCGATCTGTGGGGCACCCTCGACGCCGAGGCCCTTCAGCTCGGACTCGCCGCCGTCCTCGGCCGGCACCCCGGACTGCGGCTGGAACTCGTCGCCGTCCCCGGGGCGATGCCCGGCCAACGGGTCGCGGAGAGCTGCCCGCCGCGGCTGCGCACCGTGGACCTCAGCGGGGCGTCGGACCCGGAGGGCGCCTACGAAGAGCTGCTGCGTACCGAGGCGGAGACCCCCCTCGACACCTACGAGGCGCCGCTGCTGCGCTGGACGCTGGTCCGGCTCGCGGAGGACCACCACCGGCTCATCCACGTCGAACACCATCTGATCCACGACGGCCACTCCTTCGCGATCCTCCTGCGGGACGTCTTCACCGTCTACCGGGGCCATGTCCTGGGCGAGACGGTCGAGTTACCCGCCGCACCCTCGTACGCCGACCACGTACGGGCCCAGGCCGAGGCCACCGGGCCCACCGCCGACGAGGAGCGGCGGGCCGGTCTGGACTTCTGGACCGGTGAACTGCGCGAGATGTCCTACGACCTGCCGCTGCCCGGGCTGACCCGGCCCGGGGCGCGGCGGCGGCACCACGGCGGGCAGCTGCGCCAGTCGATCGGCGCGGATCTGGCCGCACGCCTGCGGGAACATGCCGCCGCACGCGGTCTGACCCCCTTCGCCGCGCTCCTGGGGCTCTTCGCCGAACTGCTGCGCCGGCACAGCGGCCGCGCGCAGATGGTCATCGGCACCGCGGTCGGCAACCGCCCGCGCGGGTTCGAGGAGACCGTGGGCATGTTCGTGAACACCATTCCGCTCCCGCTCCGGCTGGACCCGTCCGCGCCGGCCGAGGAGTCGATGGACGAGGTCACCGACACCCTGATCCGCGCGCTGCCGCACCAGGACGTGCCGGTCCAGGAGCTGACCCGGGCGCTCGGGCGGCACACTTCCGGCGCGGACAACCCCCTGTTCAGCGTCATGTTCAGCGCCCATGACGCCCAGCTGCCCGAGATCGAGGTGCCGGGGCTGGACATCACGCTGTTCGAGGGGTTCAACACCGGCACCACCCGCTTCGATCTGGACGTGGTGCTGCTGCCGGACGACCGGCGCGGGGTCAGCCCCCGGCACGGCGCGCCCGGTATGACGCTGGTGTGGGACTACGACGCCGATATGTTCGGCGAGGAGGTCGCGAAGCTGCTCGCCGGCCGGTTCCTGGACCTGCTGCGGGCCTACCTCGATGCCCCGGGTACCGTCCTCGCCGATCTGGCGCTGCCGCCGGCCCCGGCCGTCGCGGACCGGGCGCCCCGGGCGGGTGACCGCGATCCGCTGGATCCGGGCGCCGCCCATGACCCGTCGCTCCCGGCGCTGCTGGTCGGCGCCCGCCGGATCACCTACGGCGATCTCGACGCGCAGGTGGCTTCGCTCGCCCAGCGGTTGCGTGCGGCGGGGGTGACGGCCGGTCAGCCGGTGGCCGCCGTGCTGCCCCGCGGCGCCGACTCCGTCGTGACACTGCTGGCGTGTCTGCGGACCGGAGCGGTGTACTGCCCGCTGTCGCCTTCGGATCCGCCGGCCCGGCTGGCGCTGCTGCTGGAGCGGCTGTCGCCGGCCCTCGTCCTGACCGCCTCGGGCACGGACGTCACGGGCGCGGATGTTGCCGGGCCCGGTTTCAGCGTCCCCGCCGGTCTCCCGGCCGCGCCGGTCGACGCCCCGGTCCTTCCGCCGGCCCGGGACGCCGAGGTGGTGCCCGGGGCCGCGTACATCATCCACACCTCGGGGTCGACGGGCATACCCAAGCCGGTCGCCGTCGGGCGGGCGGCGCTGGAGAACCATCTGACCGGCGCGGCCGAGCGGTTCGGGCTGGCCCCGGGTGACCGGGTGCTGCTCTTCGCCCAGCCGTCGTTCGATGTGGCGCTGGAAGAGGTGCTGCCGTCGCTGTACGCGGGGGCCTGCCTGGTCGTTCCGGAGCACGAGGTGCCCACCGGAGCCGAGTTGACCGCGCTGCTGGCCGCCGCCCGGGTCACCGTGGCGAACCTGCCCACCAGTTACTTCCTCGCCACCCGCGAGGACCTCGGCCCCGCGCTCCGCGAGGGCCGGTGGGCGCCGCGGCTGCTGGTCCTCGGCGGGGAACGGCTCCCGGCCGAGGTGATGCGCGCATTCCTCGCCGACACCAAGGCCACCGTGCTCAACGTCTACGGGGTGACGGAGGCGGCCATCAGCTCCACCGCCCAGGAGATCACCCTCGACGGCCTCGTCGAGGGCGCGGAGATCCCGCTCGGCAGTGAGCTGCCCGGCGAACGGGTGCACGTCCTGGACGCCGGGCACCGTCCGCTGCCGGACGGCGCGGTCGGCGAACTGGCCATCGCCGGCGCCGGCCTCGCCGAGGGCTATGCCGGCAACCCCGAGGCCACCGCCGCCCGGTTCATGACGGTCGACGCGCTCGGTGGTGAGCGGGTCTACCTCACCGGCGACGTCGGCTACCGCGGCCTCGACGGACTGCTGTACTTCCTGGGACGCCGGGACAACCAGATCAAGCTGCGCGGCTACCGCATCGAGCTGGAAGAGGTGGAGGCCGCTGCCTCGGCGGTGCTGGGCGGCCGCTCCTGCGCCGTCGTACTGGACCGCGAGGCGCCCGGCGGCCCCCGGCTCGTCGGCTTCCTGGAGGACACCGATCAGGCTGCGGAGTGGGACGAGCAGGCGCTGCACACGGAGTTGAGCCGCCGGCTGCCGGGCGCCCTGGTGCCGGGGCGCTGGGCGCGGCTGGAAGTGCTGCCGAGGCTGGCCGGCGGCAAGCCGGACCGGGTGGCGCTGTCCGCGCGGGCCGCCGCGCTGGAGCCGGCCGTCACGGTGGCACCTGCCGAGCAGCCCACCGCAGCAGGCCCGGTGCCGGACGATCCGCTGACCGCGCTGCTCGCCGACGGCTGGCAGGAGGTGCTGGGCCACCGCCGCTTCGATGCGGCCTCGCACTTCTTCCGGGTCGGCGGACATTCGCTGCTCGCCGCGCAGTTGGCCGCGTGGCTGGAGCCCAGGCTGGGCGCGCGTCCGCCGCTGCGGCTGCTCTTCCAGAACCCGGTGCTGGCCGACCAGGCCGGCGCCCTCGCGGCCGTCGCCACCGGGCCGGCCGCCACCGCTACGACCGCTGTGAGGGAGTCGTGATGACCCGGACCGAGACCGCCCCGTCCGGATCCGCGGCGGACGCCACCACCCGCCCGGATCCGCAGGACGGGCCGCTCAGCATCGCCCACGGCGCCGCCCCCATGGCCGCCACCCCGGCCGGTCTGCTCACCCGCTTCACCGAGTGGACCGCCCGCTCGCCCGAGGCCCCCGCGGTGATCGACGGGCCGCACACCTGGACGTACCGGCAGATCGACGCCGCCGCCGACGAGGTGGCGGAGGCGCTGCGCGACCGGGTCAGGCCCGGCGATCTGGCCGGTGTCTGCCTCGACCGTTCTGCGGCGCTGGTGGTGACCGCCGTCGCGCTCGCCAAACTCGGCGCGGTCTATCTGCCGCTCGGCCCGCAGCCCGGTGAGCGGCGCCTCAACGCGGTCGCCGAGGACCTGGACGTGGTCTGTCTGATCGGCGATCCGGAGCTGCTGCCGTCCCGGTACCGGACGCCGGACCAGGTGGTACTGCCGCTGCCGACGGCGGGCGCCAATGCCCCCGCCGGGCCGGTGGCCGCGTTCGCCGGAGCGCCCGGCCCCGGGGCCAGGTCCGCGCCCGCCGAGGCGTTCTACGCCGTGCTGACCTCCGGTTCCACCGGCCGCCCCAAGGCCGTCGCGGTCGGCGAGGGTGCGCTCGGCACCCTGCTCGACTGGTACCACGCCGAGTCCGGCCTGGCTCCCGGGGACCGCCACTCCCTGCTCATCGGCGTCGCCTTCGACCCGCATGTGCTGGAGCTGTGGGCCGGGCTGACGTCCGGGGCCGCGCTGGTCCCGGCTCCCGACGAGGTCCGCTGGGACTCGGGGGTGCTCACCGAGTGGTGGCGCGAGGCCGAGGTGTCGGTGGCGGTGGCGGCGACCCCGATGGTCGAGCCGCTGCTGGACCGGCCCTGGCCAACCGACCTGACGCTGCGTCACCTCTTTGTCGGCGGTGACCGGATGCGCCGCCGCCCCGGACCCGATGTGACCGCCACCGTCCACAACGCCTACGGGCCGGCCGAGGCCACCGTCCTCGCCACCGCCTACGCGATGCGCGGCACGGATCCCGAGGCCGGCGAGGAGAGCGCACCGCCCATCGGCGGTCCGGTGCCCGGTGTGACCGTCGTCGTCACCGATGCGGACGGCCGCCCCGTCGGCCGCGGCACGGACGGCGAACTGCGCCTCGGTGGACGCTGTCTGGCGCTCGGCTATCTGGACCCCGAGCTGACCGCGCGCCGCTTCACCGCCCCGCCGGCGGACGTCGCGCTGCCGGGCGTGGACCGGCTGTACCGCACCGGGGACCGGGTGCGGATGCGGGCCGACGGAGTGCTGGAGTTCCTGGGCCGGCTCGACGACCAGGTCAAGATCAGCGGGGTGCGGATCGAACCGGCCGAGGTGGAGGCCGCGTTCGAGCAGGACCCGGCGGTGCGCAGCGCCGTCGTCGTCGCCCCCCGTGCCGCAGACGGCCGCGCCCGCCTGGTGGCGTACGTACGGCCGGCCGCCGGCGCCGCGCCCACCGCTGAGGGGCTGCTGCCGGCGGTCCGGGCCTGGCTGCCCGAGCAGGCCGTGCCCTCCGCCGTACGGATCGTCGATTCCTTCCCGCTGGATGCCAACGGCAAGGTGGACCGGGCCGAGTTGCTGCTCCGGACGGCCGTGGAGGACACCGGGGCCGGCGCTGACGCACCCGGCGATGCCCGGCCCGACGACGACGCCACACCTGGTGAGCGGCTGGTCCTCGGCGCGGTGCGCGAACTGCTCGCCCGGCCGGGCACCACGCTGGCGGAGAACTTCACCGCGGCGGGCGGCACTTCACTGGTCGCCGCCCGGCTGCTGGCCGTCATCCAGCGGGAGGGCGGGGTGCGGCTGCGCGCCCCCGAACTGCTCCGTCAGCCCGATCTCCGCGCCGTGGCGGCCCTCGTCGACGCCCGCCGCGCGGCCCTGAAGCCCGGAGGAGCCTGAGATGGCCGCCCGTACCCCGTTACCCGACGACATCCGGAAGGAAGGGCCCGTGCCCACCGAACGCACCCTGGCGAGCGAGCGCGTCCCGTCGACCGAGCCGGAGCCCTCGGCCGGCCTGCCGGCCCTCGTGGCGTGGCATGCCGAAAGGGCGCCGGACGCCCTGGCGGTGGCGGACGGCGACACCGCGCTCACCTACGCACAGCTGGTCCGGTCCGCCCGTGCGCTCGCCGCGCATCTGCGGCGTCACGGTGTCCGCCCGGGCGATGCGGTGGCGCTGCTGATGCCCCGCTCCGCCCGCACGGTCGTCACCCAGCTCGCCCTGTGGTGGGCGGGCGCCGTGTGCGTACCGCTCGATCCTGCGCATCCGCGCCCGCGTACCGAGGCCCTGATCGCGGACGCGGGGGTGACGCTGACCGTCGGGGACGGCAAGCTGCTGGAGACCGTCGCACCGGCCGGCGCGACCCTGGCGCTGCCCGACGAGCCGGAGACCGAGGAGCCGGCCGCCACGCCCACTCAGGCGCCGATGGCCGAACTCGGGCCGGACGCCGCGGCGTTCATCATGTTCACCTCCGGGTCCACCGGCCGGCCCAAGGGCGTGGCGATCAGCCACCATGCGATCGCCCAGCTGGTCACCGCCCCGGCGTACCTCACCCTGACGCCCCGCGACCGGGTGCTGTTCCACTCGCCGATGACCTTCGACGCCTCGACCTTCGAGGTGTGGGGCGCCCTCGCCAACGGCGCCGCTGTGGTGGTGTGCACCGTGGAGCGGCCCTCCTTGGAGGACCTGGCACAGCAGGCGGAGCGGCACGGCGTCACGGTGGCCTTCTTCACCACCGCGCTCTTCCACCAACTGGCGGTGCGCCGCTCCCGGATCTTCGCGCTGCTGCGCACGGTGGTGGTGGGCGGGGAGGCGCTGGCGGCGCACCACGCCCGCGCGGTGCTGCGGGCATTCCCCTGGCTGGAGCTGGTCAACGGCTACGGCCCTACGGAGACCACGACGTTCGCCACGGCCCACCGGGTCACCGACGCCGACTGTGACGGACAGGTGCCGATCGGCCGGCCCCTCGCGGGGGCGACCGCGCACGTCCTGGACGAGGCCGGCCGGCCCGTGCCGGACGGCGCGCACGGCGAACTGTGGGTCGGTGGCAGCCGGCTGGCGCTGGGCTACACCGGACGGCCGGAGCTGACCGCCGAACGCTTCACCGTCCACCCCGAGCGGGGCCGGCTCTACCGCACCGGCGATGTCGTCTCACAGCGCCCGGACGGTGTCCTGGAGTTCCACGGCCGTACGGACGACCAGGTGAAGGTGCGCGGCTTCCGGATCGAGCCGGGAGAGGTCGAGCATGCGCTGCGGGAGCAGCCCGAGGTGGCCGATGCGGCCGTCACCGTGCACCGCCCCTCCCCCGACGACGCCCGTCTGATCGCCTTCGTCGTCGCGGCACCGGGCCCGGTTCCGCGGGCGGAGGCGCTGCGCGACCGGCTGGCCGCGGTGCTGCCCCGTCATCTCGTGCCCGACGAGCTGACCGTCGTCGGCGAACTGCCGCTCACCCCGTCCGGCAAGGTCGACCGCCGTACGCTGACCGAACTGCTCGGCATGGACGGCGGCGACGGCCCGGCCGCGCCGCTGAGCCCGCTGGAGCAGGCCGTCGCCGAACTGTGGAGCCGTTCCCTGGGCCGCGAGGTGACCCGCCCGGACGCCGACTTCCTCACCCTGGGCGGCCATTCCCTGCTCGCCCTCGTCGTCACCGACGACCTCCGCGAGGAACTGGGTGTCGAGCTGACGCTCGCCGACTTCTTCGCCGCCCCCACCGTGGCGGACCAGGCCGCCCTGGTCGAGCGCGCGCTGCTCGCCGCGCACCACGATCCGCGCCCGCACGCCTCGGAGGACACCGATGGCCACTGACCGCACCGCCCCCGCTCTCCAGGAGGAGCTGCTGCGCCGGGCCCGCGCCCGCGCCACCCGCCCCGCTCCCCCGCCCCAGGCCGCGCCCCAGGGCCCGGCGCCGCTCTCACACGCCCAGCGCCGTATGTGGCTGATGGACCGGCTCGGTCACGGCGACGCCTCGTACAGCGTGCCGTTCGCCACCCGGCTGCGTGGTCCGCTCGACGTGGCGGCGCTGTCCGCCGCGCTGACCTCGCTCGTACGCCGCCATGAGATCCTGCGGACCCGTTACGGGCAGCGGGACGGCGAGCCCTACCAGGAGGTGCTGGCCGCACCCGGGACGCTCGCGGTGCGGGTGGTGGAGGCCGAGGTGGCCGACACCCAGGCGCTGCTGGTGGCGGAGGCCCGCCGCCCGTTCGACCTGTCCGCCGGGGCGCTGCCCCGGGCCCTGGTCGTACGCCATGCGCAGCAGGACCACACCGCCTTGCTGACGTTCCATCACATCTCCATCGACGGGCCGTCCTTGGAGACGGTGGCGGAGGAGCTGGCCGAGCTCTACGCGGCCGCCGCCGGCTCGCCGGCGGGGCCCGCCCCCGGCGCCTCGCCCGGACCGCAGCGGCCGGAGCCGCCGCAGTACGGGGACTTCGCGCGGCGTGAGCACCGGGCCGGCGACGAACACCTGGAGGAGGGGCTGCGCCACTGGACCGACCGCCTCGACGGTGCCGCACCGCCGCGTCTGCCCGCCCCGGTGCACGCGCCGGCCGACGCCGGCTCCCGGCCCGCCGGGACGCATACCGCGCCGCTCGACGGACAGCTGCCGGCCGCCCTGCGCGAGCTCGGCCAACGGCACCGGGCGACCCTGTTCACCGTGGCGCTCGCCGCGGCCTTCGCCACCCTGCACCGCTGCACCGGCCAGGACGACCTCGTGATCGGCGTCGCCGGTACGCACCGCCGGGGCACCGCCATGCGCGGCCTGGTCGGGCTGTGCGTCAACACCCTCCCGCTGCGCGTCGACGCGTCCGGCGACCCGTCCTTCAGCACGCTGCTGCACCGCGTACGGGACGCCCTGCTCGCGGCGCAGCGGTACCGCGAGGTGCCGTTCGACCTGATCCTGGAACGGCTCGGCGCCACCGCCCGCGGTGCCGACGGGACGGCCCTGGTACGGGTGACCGCGGACGTCCTGGGCGCACCCACGGCACTGCACCTGCCGGGGACGGTCGGTGAACACATCGAGGTCGGCGTCGGGGAAGCCAAGTTCGACCTCTCCTTCGGCCTGACGGACACCGACCGGCCCGCCACTCTCGTGCAGTACCGCCGCACCGCGCTGGACGAGGCGGCGGCCACCGCCCTCGGTACGGCCTACGCCGCACTGCTGACCGCGGTGGCCGACGACCCGTCCCTCACACTCTCCCAACTCCCCGGTCTCCAGGGCGTGTCCACGCCTCCGCGTGCCGAACCGGCCGCCCACCCCGCCGAGGCGTTGCTGAGCGCCCACCCTCAGATCGCCGAGGCCGCGGTGGTCGCACCGCCGCAGGGGCCGCTGCTCGGGTACGCGGTCCTGCGGGAGACCGGCGGCCCGTCCCCCGCCGAACTGCGCGCCCATCTGCGGGCCCGTCTGGCACCGGACCTGGTGCCGGCCGCGGTCACCCTGCTCGACGCGCTGCCGCGGACCGCCGACGGCGCGGCCGACCCGGCCCGGCTGCCCGGCATGCCGGCGCTCCCCGTACCCGAGGGGCCGCACGCCGAGGCGGTACGTACGGGCTTCACGGCACTCCTGGGCCGAACCCCCGCCCCGGACGACGACTTCTTCGCCCTCGGCGGCCACTCCCTGATCGCCGTCCAGCTCGCCGAACGGCTGCGCCGGGCGCTGGCCCTGCCACTGACCGGCCTGGACATCATGCAGGCCCGCACCCCACGGGCGGTCACCGCCCTGCTGGACACCCGTGCCGCGGAACGCGCCGCGGCGCCCGTCACACGGTCCGCCCGGCGGCCGCGGACGCGGGCCGGCAGCGTCCTGGTCACCGGCGCCACCGGCGGGGTAGGCGCTTTCGTCCTGCGCGAACTCGCCGCCCAGGGGCGGCCCGTACTGGCCCTGGCCCGCCCCGAATCCGCGCATCTGGTCGCGGCGGAGGGCGTGGAGGTCGTCGAGGGCGACCTCGCCGATCTGGACGGGCTGCGCAAGGCCGTGGCGGACGCGGACGCCATCGTGCACGCGGCCTGCACCTTCGCCCGTCCCGAGGTCGATGTGGCGGCGATGGAGGCCATGGTCGACGCCTGGTCGCACGGCCCGTTCACCTTCGTCAGCAGTGTGGACGCCTACGGGCACCCCGGCGGGGAGGGGCCGGTACCGGAGGAGTCCGCGTCACGCGAGCCACTGAGTCCGTACGGCCGGGCAAAGCTCGACTGCGAGGCGCTGCTGCTCCGCGCGGCCGGTACCGGCGGCCGGGGCGGTGCGAGCGCCGTCCGCTCCCCGCTGGTGTGGGGCCCGCACGACCGGCTGCGCGACCAGCTGCGCTGGGGCGCCACCGGTCTGCTCTACCAGGCCGCGCGGGAGGGCCGCCCCCTCACGCTGCCGCGGCCGGGCACCCGCGGCCACGCCTGGTACGGCGCACCCTGGGTGCACGCCGCGGCGCTGGCGCGGGCGGTGGTCTCCTGCCTGGACGCGCCGGTCCACGGGGTGGCCAACGCCGTCAGCGGGCATGTCGCCTGGCGGGACCTCGCCACCGACCTGGCCGAACTCCTCGGCAGCGACAGCGAGATCCACGAGACGGACGAGGTCCATCCGGATCTCGACCACCACTGGCACTACCAGGCCGACCGGCTGGCGCAACCGCTGGCCCCCCGGCCCGGCGAGGACCGGCGCTCCGTACTGACGGCCATGATCGCTCCGCCGCCGGAGCACTGAACCACCGGCCGAGGACGCCGGCCGGACCACTCCCGCACGCGGCGTGGCTGCGCTACCGCACGGTGCGCAGCCACGCTCAGCGTGCCGGGTGCGTGCCGGCCGCGTGGACACGCAGCGCCCCGTACACCGACCAGACCACCGAGACCAGCGGTACGGCCACCACCGCCCCGAGCACCCCCGCCGTGACACCGCCACAGACGACCGACAGCGCCACCACCACCGGATGCAGCCGGACCGCCCGGCTCATCACGAGAGGGTGCAGCACATGGCCCTCCAGCTGTCCGATCACCACGATCAGCAGCACGACGACCGCCGCCACCACCGGCCCCTTCGCGGCCAGCGCCACCACGGCGGCCACCGCCAGCGCCACCGGCGAACCGACCAGCGGGACGAATGCGGCGAAGAACTCCAGCACGGCCAGCGGCACGGCGAGCGGAACCCCCAGCACGAACAGCGCCACCCCCACGAGGACCGCATTGGTCGCGGCCACCACCACGATGCCGCGGGTGTAGCCGGTGAAGGTCGTCCACGCGGTACGCCCCGCGAGACGTACCGGATCGCGCCTGGGCACCGGCAGCTGACCGCCGAACCACTGCCACATCCGGCCGCCCGAATGCAGGAAGAAGACCGAGCAGAACAGCGACAGCGCCCCCACCGTGAGCACCTCCACCAGCCGGTTCACCCCGCTGAGGGCGGTGCTGATCAGCGTCGCACGGTGTCTCGAGACGAACCGTGAGAACCACGACTGAAGTTGGGAGAAGACACCGCGGCGCAGATGGAACGGCGAGCCTTCGAGCCAGCGCTCGATCCTGGCCACGCCACCGCCGAACTCCCGGCGCAGCCCGTCCCACTCCCCTGCGACGTTCGCCCCGATCAGGCTCAGCACGCTGAACAGCAGCAGGATACTGAGCAGCAGACCGGCCGTGACCGCCGCCGAGCGCGGCATCCAGCGGCTGAGCAGGCTGGTCAGCGGCTCCAGAAGGGCCGTCAGCACCAGGGCCAGGAACACCGCCAGCGTCACCAGATGGAACCGCCCCAGCGCGACGAAGACCGCGTAGACGGCGGCACCCACGACGATCAGACGCCATCCGTAGGCCGCCGCTACCCGCAGCGCCGGAGCCACCGCGCCGGCTCCACCGCCCGGCTCCGGACCAGGGCCCGCCGCGCGACGTCCCCGTACGGCCCGCTCTCCGCGTGGCGTGCGCAGGGCACCGGGCCGACGGCGCCGGGCTCTGCCCCGGAGCGCGCCGGACGAGGTCTCCCGCTCGCTGCCGGACCGATTCCGCATACCAACACGAGGTATCACCTGCGGAGGGTCTTCGAACGCAGATGTGCGGGCATTCCCCCGAAGGCACCCTGTCACTGGCGATACGCAAGGAGAGGGATTGACACAGTGTGACGAGGGTAGAAGGCCGCTGCGGCCGATCTGAACACCCCGCAGGTCAACGCCGCGCCCCGGCCCCGCAGGGCCGTGCACCACCAGAAGGGAATCACTCTGCGTGAACAGCATCTGGGTTGGCCCGACGGGCATCGGCCAGAGACCCGCCGGCCTCCGGCATTCACGATGTGCCATTCATGACGGGCGTGTTGAGGCCCGCCTGATCCGGTCCCGGCGTTTACTCATCGCCCCGGCGTCGACGCGAACGAGGTGAACCCGATGAGCACCACAACGGGCAGTACGACGAGCGGTCCGACGGACCTGCGCCGAGGCACACCACCCTCGGCGCACCTGCTGACCCTGGAAAGCCGTCCCCAGGCAGCAGCCCTCGCGCGCGACGCCACCACCCGCTTTCTGTCGGGCCTTCAACCCCCGATCGACCCGGCCGCCGCCGACGCCGTGGTACTGGTCGTCTGCGAGCTGGTCACCAACTCCGTACGGCATGCACGCGGCCCCTCGTGCTCCTTGCGGCTGGCCCTCTGCGGTGATGCGGTGGCGGTGGCCGTGACCGATGCAAGCACCGCGCCACCCGTGGCACGCGTCCCGGACATCAACAGCGACGAGGGCGGCTTCGGCTGGCCAATGGTCCAACAGCTCGCGCTGGCCACATCGGTAAGCATGACACCCCAGGGCAAGACCGTGTATGCGCTCCTCCCGTGCCGCCGGCACGGGACCCGCCCGGCCTGACCGAACGTCAGCGCTGGCAGGGGCGGCAGGAGTCGAACCTGCGACAGACTCGGTTTTGGAAACCGACGCTCTGACCGGACTGAGCTACACCCCTTTGACGCGCTCAGCTTCGCACAGACGTACGCCGGGCTCCACCGGTTTCCGCACTCTCCTCGCTGCCCGGCTGCTCAAGTTCAGCGGGCCTGATCGACCGGCACGCGATCAGCAACGATCGGCTGACGTGGCGTCACGGTCCCGGGCACGACGGGCTACCGGCTTGGGTGTGGGGCCGCGGCGTCGACCACCTCGACGGTCGCGCCCAGGCGCCGCAGGGCGGCCAGTTCGTCGGCCGGTGTGCCGCGGTCGGTGATGACCCGGTCGTAGCGGGTGAGGTCGCCGTAGGCGTGCGTGGCGGTCTTGCCGAACTTGGAGTGGTCCACCAGCAGCAGTGACCGCTGTGCGCAGTCCAGCATGGCTTCCTTGATGTCGGCGTATTCGCGGATCGGGTGGAAGAGGCGGCCGCCGAGGACGGAGACCGCCGACATCACGGCGAGGTCGGCGTGCAGGCGGGCCAGTGCGCGCAGGACGTCGGGGCCGACGCAGGAGCCGAACTCGCCGCGGTAGCGGCCGCCGAGGAGGGTGACGTCGGCGCCCGGTGTCTCGTCGAACAGCCGGGCCACGCCGAGGGAGTTGGTGACCACCGCGACCGCTTCGGTCCGGGCGATCCGGGCCGCGAGCGGGAAGACGGTGGTCGAGTCGTCCAGGACGACGGTGCTGCCGGGCCGGATCTCGTCGGCGACGGCGGCGCACAGGGCCTCCTTCTCTGCCAGGTTCACGCCGGTGCGGAAGCGGGTGGCGGTCTCCATGGTGAGGGTCGGGAAGGGCACGGCCCGGCCGCGTTCCTTGCGCAGCAGGCGCCGTTCGGCGAGCTGGTCGAGATCGCGGTGCATGGTCGCGAGGCTGACGCCGAAGTGCCTGGCCAGTTCGTCGATGCGGACCTCTCCGTGCGCGACGACATGGGCCAGTACGTCCTGCCGTCGCCGGTCGACCTCGGCCAGCGACGACCGTGCGGAAGCCATCGGGGCCGCCCCTTTTTCCCGGTCGGGCAGCGGCGGGCGCGCCTACCGCTGCGGATGGATGACGGCCTTCACGGCGGTCGCGTCGTGCGTGGCGACGGTCAGCGCGCGCTCGGCCTCGGCAAGACCGTAACGGTGGGAGACCAGGGAGTCGAGCCGGACCGCGCCCGACGCCGCGAGCGCTGTCGCGGCGGGCCAGGTGTGGGCGTAGCGGAAGGTGCCGGTCACCTCCAGCTCGTAGTTCTGCACCCGGCTGAGCGGCAGCGGCACCTCCTCCCCGCCCATGCCGATGAGGACCACCCGGCCGGCCCGTCCCACGGTGCGGATCGCCTCGCCGGTGACCGCGGGGACGCCGGAACACTCCAGCAGGACGGTGGGCGTGTACCCGGCTTCGGCCAGGTGTGTGTGGGAGACGTCCAGGGTGGTGGCGCCGGCCGACCGGGCGAGTTCGAGGCGGTGCGGGAGGACGTCGGTGACCAGTACCTCGCGGGCACCGAAGGCGCGTGCCGTCTGTGCGGCGACCAGTCCGATGGGGCCCGCGCCGGTGATCAGGACCCGGTCACCGGGGGCGATACCGGCTTTGCGGCAGGCCCAGACGGCCACCGACAGCGGTTCGAGCAGTGCGGCCTCCTCGATGGTCAGCGAGTCGGGGACCTGGTGGGCGAAGTCCTGGTGGACGGCCAGGTATTCGCAGAAGGCGCCGTCGACCGGTGGCGTGGCGAGGAAGCGCATGTCCGGGCACAGGTTGTAGCGGCCCGTGCGGCATTCGGCGCAGCTGCCGCAGGGAGTGCCGGGCTCGATGGAGACGCGGCGGCCGATCCGGCCGGTATCGGTTTCCGGGCCGCAGGCGACGACGGTGCCGGCTGCCTCGTGCCCCAGGACGAGCGGTTCCCGTACGACGAAGTCCCCGATGCGTCCGTGCCGGTAGTAGTGCACGTCCGAGCCGCAGGTACCGACCGCCTCGACGCGGATCAGCAGCTCTCCCGGGCCGGGGGTGGGGACGGGGCGTTCGTCGAGGGTCAGCTGCCCGGGACCGTGCAGTACGGCGGCACGCATGGTGGCGGGGAGCGCGGAGGTGACGGTCATGGCGGGTCACGGCTCTCTGGGGTGAGGGGATGGAGCACCTCTTCTTTTACCAGATTTCTGATAGCAGAACAGACTAGTGTTTGCACAAAATGTGAGAGATACGGAAGCGAGGGGCCGCTTCTGACCGGCGGCGGGTGACGGGAGGCTTCATGATGGGGACGTTGAGTGAGCACGCGGTCACGCGTGTGGTTCCTCAGGGCTCGGTGGACCAGCAGTGACTCGGTGCACCCGCAGCGAAAGGAAGACGCATGCACGCTCGCCGTCTCGCCGTGGCCGTCGCGCTCGTGCTGGCGGCCGCCGTGTCCACCGCTGCCGCCGCCCCGGCGCAGCCGGTCCGGCCGGCCGGCAATACCGAGGTCGCCCTGGAGCGGGGCTCGGCCCACTTCCGGCTGTCTCCCGGCCTCCGCAGCGCGCTCAAGGCCGACGGCGTGGTGATCAGGGCGGCCGGCGCGCAGGGGGAGAGCGCCGCGCGGGACCACTCCGGCGGCGGTATCCGGCTGCGTCTCGTGCGGGGCGCGGTCACCAACAGCGGTGGGAAGCTGGGCGGCGAGCTCCGGTTCGGCGGCATCGTCCTGGCGCTGACCAAGGCCAGGGCCGGCGCCGGTGCGGCGTCCCGTGCCGGTGACGGGAAGGCCGTCTCGATCACCCGATTCGAGGTGAACCTCGGACACGGCTCGCTGACCGCCGCCCTGCCCAACGGCACCAGGATGGTCGTGGGCACCTTCCCCCGGCCGGCGACGAAGGGGGCCCTCGACGCCAGGAAGGGCGTCGTGCGGATCGGCCTCGACGTCAAGGCCACCGCGGCCGCCACCCGGCTCGATGCCGCCCTCGGTACCCACTCCTTCACCGTCGGCGGGCCGTTGCTGCACGCCCGGATCGTCGCCTCGCTCGATCCGTCGGTCGACCTCGAGACCGCGCTCAACCTGGGTCATCGCCGCACGTCGGACTCCTAGGCCAGCGCGACCGGCGCCTCCAGTCCGCGCTCCAGCGCCGCCGGCAGCGGGCGGGTGTGGAGCACGCCCAGCCGCTGGGTCGCGCGGGTCAGCGCGACGTACAGGTCGCTCGCGCCGAACTCCTGCGGCTCCGCCACGATCACCGTGTCGAACTCCAGGCCCTTGGCCTGCCTGGGGTCGATCAGTACCACCGGGCTGGTCAGATCCGGGGCGGGTCCGGCGGAGGCGTCCGGAAGGGCGGGGAGCAGCGCCTCGTGGCAGGAGCGCGGAGCGATCACCGCCAGGCGGCCGGTCGCACCGCTCTCCCGTGCGACCGCCTCCGCGACCGCGGCGGCCAGGTCGTCGGTGCGGTGTGCCCAGGGCCGTATGCCCGTCGAACGGATCGAGCGCGGCGGCTCGAAGGCGGGGTCCGCGGACCGGGGCACCCGCGCCGCGAGCTCCATGATCTCGGTCGGCGTACGGTAGTTGACGCCCAGCCTGACGTGGTGCCAGCGGTCCTCGACGTACGGCGCGAGGATCTTCTCCCACGAGCCGCAGCCGCCCGGCTCGGCGGTCTGCGCCGGGTCGCCGACCAGGGTCATCGAGCGGGTCGGGCAGCGGCGCATCAGCAGCCGCCAGACC
This sequence comes from Streptomyces sp. NPDC034111, assembly GCF_055575375.1. NCBI lineage: Bacteria > Bacillati > Actinomycetota > Actinomycetes > Kitasatosporales > Streptomycetaceae > Streptomyces > Streptomyces sp. NPDC034111. The sequence continues at coordinate 112,787 of NZ_JBVIST010000008.1, forward strand.
ATCGGGGACAGTTCCTGCGCTTCGTCGACGATGATGTGGCCGAAGGCCCAGGTGCGGTCGGCGGCGGCGCGTTCGGCGGCGCTGCGGTGGTCGGCCTCCTCGTGCCGGTCTGCGAGCCGTTCCGCGTCGACCAGGTCGTGCGCGGCCAGCACCTCCGAGTCCTCGTCGTCCCGGTCCTCGAACTCCTGGGTGCGGGAGCCGTAGGAGAGGTCGAGCACGCCCTGTGCGTAGGCGATCCGCTCCTGGCGTTCGGCCTCTGCTGCGGCGCGGGCCGCCGAGTCGTCCTCGCCGAGGAGTTCGGCGGCCTCGTCCAGCAGGGGGATGTCGGCGGGGGTCCACCCGGCATCTGTGCGGCCGGGGCGGCGGATCGCCTCCGCATCGGTCTCCGGGAGGTGGACGGGTTCGGTGAGGAAGTCCGCGACCAGGTCCTGCGGAGTGAGGACGGGCCACAACTCGTCGATGGCACGGTGCACTTCGGGGCTGGTGGCGATGGCCTTGCCCAGCTGGGCGATGTCGTCGGCCCCGAGCAGATTGGGGCCGCCGTAGGGGTCCGCGCCGATCCGGTCGGCCAACTGCGCGGTGAGCGCATCGATGATGCGGAACGCGAAGTGCGGCCGCGCGAGGTTGTGCGGCAGCCGCGTCTCGCGCGCTTGGCGCCGTGCTTCGGCCGCCATGTCCGCGTCCAGCCGCAGTTCGCCCTCGTCGTGGTCGATCACGGTCACCTCGTCGGGCAGGGTCTGCCGGTCGCGTACGAAGCGTGCCAGCGCCTCGGCCATCGCCGCGCTGCCCTTGACCTCGGCGGCCTCGGGGGTGTCGGTCGCGGTGGGGGTCACGCCCGGGAAGAGCTCCCCGGGGGTGGCGAGCAGGACACCGGTCTCACCGAGTGAGGGCAGCACCTCCGAGATGTACCCCAGGAACGCGGGGTTGGGCCCGACGATCAGCACGGCACGGCGGGCCAGTTGCTCGCGGTGCGCGTAGAGCAGATAGGCGGCGCGGTGCAGGGCGACGACGGTCTTGCCGGTGCCGGGGCCGCCCTCGACGACGAGCACGCCGTGGTGCGGGGCGCGGATGATGCCGTCCTGCTCGGCCTGGATGGTCTGCACGATGTCGTGCATCCGGCCGGTGCGCGCCGCGTCCAGCGCGGCCAGCAGCACGGCGTCCGCGTCGCTGCCCTCGTGTCCGGTGCGCACCGTGTCGGTGAGGTCCAGGATCTCGTCGTGCAGGGCGGTCACCCGCCGGCCCTGGGTCGTGATGTGGCGCCTGCGTCGCAGCCCCATCGGGGTGTGGCCGGTCGCGAGGTAGAAGGGGCGGGCGACCTCGGCCCGCCAGTCGATGACGAGCGGAGTACGGTCCGGGTCGTCGCGCCGGATGCCGATCCGGCCGATGTGGTGGTCCCGGCCGTCGCGGAATGCCAGCCGGCCGAAGCACAGCCCGTTCTCGCTCGCGTCGAGGGCGGCCAGCAGGGCGGACTGCTCGGCCACCGAGACATCGCGTTCCAGCCGGGCCTGGGCATGGGTCTCTTCCCGTGGCAGGGCGTTGTTCACCGCCGCGGCAGTGCCGGCCCGCATTTCGGCGAGGCGTTCATGGAGCAGATCAGTGAATTCCTGCTCCTGCCGCAATTCCTCGTTTGACAATTCAACTCCGCTCGGATACAGTTCGGAATGAAGATTGGTTCTGCGTATAGACAGTTGAGGCATAGAAGCCTCCAATATACGCAGAGGAATACCCCGGCCGTCAATTCGGTCCGGGGAATTTTTTTGCCCTTGCACAGAGGACGAGCCGGCGCGGGAATGCGCGCGGTCGATCACTGGGGCCGCCTCTCCCCCGGTCCATGCCGACGGCCGATGGGCGTTCCACGTTCCGGGCCCGTTCAACTGTCGGCCACGCTCCCCGTACAAGCTTCGGAATGAGAAATTCCGATTGGTGACACCGTGTGGCCGGACACGCCGGCCACCGCACGGAGGGCCCCCATGGCCGGCATTGAAACCACCACCGACCGTCGTCGATTCCTCCTCACTTCCGGTGCCGCCCTCGCGGGCACCGGCGCCGCATTCGCCCTTCCCGGTCAGCGCAGCAGCAGTGCCGCGGACCCGCGCCCCGCGCACACCCCGGCCCAGCCGGGTAACCATGCCACGCCCGCCCGGCCGCGCTCCGGGCGGGCGGCGCCGTACGGCACCACGACGCTCGACACCACGGCGCGGCTCGCCGGCAGCGGCGGCTACCGACGCCTCACCTCCGGTCCCGGGTGGCCGGTGGTCGTACGCAGCGAACTGGCCGGCGCCAGGGCCGGGCGGCGGGACCGTCGGACCGCGCTGGCGTGCTTCGTCCAGTTCACCGATCTGCATGTGTCCGACGCACAGAGCCCGTTGCGGAGCGAGTTCCTGCGCGCCGGGTCGCCGGGGTGCTGGCGGGCGCAGGAGGCGCTGTCGGTGGCCGGCGCGGTCTCGCTCGTGGAGCAGGTCAATGCGCTCGGCGGCGGGCCGCACACCGGCCGGCCGCCGGCCTTCGTCATGTCCACCGGGGACAATATCGACAACCACTCCATGGTGGAGCTGGAGTGGTTCCTCACCCTTATGAGCGGCGGCCGGATCACGCCCAACACCGGTGATCCGACCGCGTACGAGGGCGTGCAGAACTGCGGCCTTCCGCTCTACTGGCATCCGGACCAGCCGCTGCGCGATCAGGACAAGCGGCGCGGTCTGCCGCAGATACCCGGCTTTCTCGACGCCGCGATACGCCCCGTCACCAGTCCCGGGCTGCGCATTCCCTGGTACTCGACGCCCGGCAACCACGACGACCTGCCCGGCGGCTGCCTGACCCCGCACGACCCCGTACTGAGCGACTACATCGTCGGCGCACGCAAGCTGTTCTCCGTTCCGGACGCCGATGTGGCGGCCTTCGCCAAGGTGCTCAACACCGGTGACGATCCCAAGAGCACCGTGCTCAAGGAGATCCTGCGCCGCAACGCGGCCGGGGCGCGGACGGTGACCGCCGATGAACGGCGGCGGATGTTCACCCCGCACGAGTACCTACGCGCGCACCTCGACCCCGCCTTCGCCGGAGCGGGACCGGCCGGGCACGGGTACACCGAGAACCACCTGGACAGCGAGCGGATGTACTACACCTTCCCCGTCGCGGACGGTGTGCTCGGCATCAGCATCGACACCACCTACCGCAGCGGCCACTACGAGGGGTCCCTCGGCACCGAACAACTCCTGTGGCTGGAGCGCACGTTGAAGGCCCACAGCTCCCGCCACTACGACGCCGACGGCCGTCTCCTGCGCAACCCCGGCGCCGACGATGCGCACATCCTCGTCTTCAGCCACCACCACAGCCCCAGCATGACGCGGCGTCCGGACGCGGCCCGTACGGACGAGGTGCGGCACGACGGCGCCGAGGTCGTCGCGCTGCTGAGCCGGTTCCCGAACGTGGTGGCCTGGCTCAACGGACACAGCCACATCAACCGCATCACCCCGCACCCGCACCCCACCCCCGCCCGCTCCTTCTGGGAGGTCAACACCGCCTCCCATGTGGACTACCCCCAGCACGCCCGGCTCCTCGAACTGACCGACAACCACGACGGCACACTGTCCCTCTTCACCACCCTCATCGAATCCGCCGCCCCGCACCGGACGGACTTCAACGACCTGTCGGCGGTCGGCCTCGCCTCCCTCTACCGCGAGCTGTCCTACAACGCGCCCGGCCTCGCCGCCCGTATGCCGTCCGGCAGCGTTCACGAAGAAATGGCGGGCACACCGGCCGACCGCAACACCGAACTGCTCGTCCGGCGGGTGTGAGCCGGCCGGAACGGAGCTCTGCACGGCCGCCTGCGCAGGGCCTGGACGGACCGGGGTCGAGCACATACGGTTCGACTGAATGCAGGTACGCCGGTGAACGATGTTGCTCCTGGGGTGAAAGGTGGGAAAGAGACCGGGAGTGCGTGAAGTAACCGACCCCCTGCTGGATCTCGTCCGGCGGCATAGCGAGCCCGTGGTCGCGCAGACCCTGCGCTCGACGGTTGCCGCCGTGATCTCGTACGTCGTCGCCCTGATGCTGAGCAACGAGCCGGCGCCGCTGACCGCACCGCTGACCGCGCTGCTCGTCGTCCAGGTCACGCTCTATACGACCCTGACCACCAGCGTCCGCCGGGTGAACGCCGTCGTGGTGGGCGTGGTCATCGCGATCGGCTTCAGCTCCCTGGTGGGACTGACCTGGTGGAGCCTGGGGCTGATCATCCTGGCCTCGCTGGTGATCGGGCGTTTCGTCCGGGCCGGGGAGTTCGTCCCCGAGGTGGCGATCAGCGCCATGCTGGTGCTGGGGGTGACGACGACGCGGGTGGCCGCGACCGCCTGGGACCGGGTGCTGGAGACATTGATCGGGGCGGTCGTCGGGCTGCTGTTCAATGTGCTGTTCGTGCCGCCCCTTTGGGTGCAGCCCGCCAGTGAGGCCATCGAGGGGCTGGCGGGCCGGATGCACGGTCTGCTGCTCCGTCTCGGCGACGAGGTGCGCGGTCATACGCCCGTGGCGGAGGCCGCCGCCCGGTTGCACGAGGCCCGGCGGCTGGATCACGACATCGTGGAGGTGGACGCGGCGCTACAGCAGGCCGAGGACAGCCTCCGGCTCAACCCACGGGTCAAGGAAGGACTGCTCTCCCGCGTCGTACTGCGCACCGGTCTGGACACCCTGGAGATCTCCGCGGTGGTACTCCGTACGGTGTGCCGCACGCTGACCGATCTCGCCAAGGCGCGGACGGACGAGCCGTTGTTCACCGCGGACATCGCCACCGCGCTGCGGGAGCTGTTCCACCACATGGCCCGAGCGGTCGAGAGCTTTGCGGTGCTCATCACCACGCAGGTCAGCGCGAACGCGGAGGAGGCGGAGGACCGGCTGGTCAAGGAGCTGGCGGCCAGCCGCGCGAGCCGCGAGACGGTGGCGCATCTGCTGCTCAGCGGTGTGCAGGAGCATCCGCGCCAGTGGCAGCTGCACGGGGCGCTGCTGGCCGAGATCGACCGGATTCTGGACGAACTGGACGTGGAGAAACGCGCCGAGCGGCTGGTGGAGGAGCTGGACCGGCAGTCGCGCGAGCAGCGGGAGAAGTACCCGCTGGTGGACAAGCTCCGCGGCCGGCTCCGCCTCGGACGGCGGGAGGCCGCGGGAGGTTAGGGAGTGTCCCTTCTCGTCAGAGCCCGTCGGATGCCTGGTGCGTGCACGTCCCCACGCACCAGGCATCACGGATCCGGCCCGGACGGCCCCGTCAGGCCCGGCGGTTCAGCGCCCGGCGACCGCCTCGGCCAGGGCGAGGATCCGGCGGGCGTCCTCGACATGCAGGTTCTCGATCAGCCGGCCGTCGACGGTGACGACTCCGCGCCCCTCGCGGGTGGCCTCGTCGAACGCCTCGATGACCTTCCGTGAGCGGTCGATCTGCTCGGCCGACGGCGCGAACACCCGGTTGCACGGCTCGACCTGAGAGGGGTGGATGAGCGTCTTGCCGTCGAAGCCGAACTGCCGGCCCTGGACGCATTCGGCCTCGAAGCCCTCGGCGTTCTTCACATCGTTGTAGACGCCGTCCAGGATCGCCTTGCCGGCGTCACGGGCACCCAGCAGCGCCAGCGACAGCCCGGTCAGCAGCGGGGCACGGCCGGGGACGTGCTCCGCATGCAGCTCCTTCGCCAGGTCGTTGGTGCCCATCACCAGTACGGTGAGCCGTTCGCTGGCGGCGGCGACCGCCCGTGCGTCCAGCATCGCGCGCGGGGTCTCGACCATGGCCCAGATGGCCGTACGGTCGGGCGCACCGGCGGCCTCCAGCGCGCGCTCGACCTCCCGTACGGTGTCGGCGGAGTCCACCTTGGGCACGACGACCGCGTCCGGGCCGGCTTCGGCGGCGGCGCGCAGATCGTCGGCGTGCCAGGCGGTGCCCGGCCCGTTGACCCGGATCGTCACCTCGCGGTAGCCGTACTCCCCGGAGGCCGCGGCTGCCGCGACCCGCTTACGGGCGTCGGCCTTGGCGTCGGGGGCGACGGCGTCCTCCAGGTCGAGGATGAGCGCGTCGACGGGGAGGGACTTGGCCTTCTCCAGGGCGCGTTCGTTGGCGCCCGGCATGTAGAGCACGGAGCGGCGCGGCCGCAGGGTCGCGTCGGACATCGGTCTTACTCCTTCTCAGCAGCTGCGTAGGCGTCGCGAAGTTCGGGGTCGCGGGCGGCGAGCGCGTCCGCGAGCTGGGCGACCACCTGGCACTGCTTGTATGTGGCGTCGTCCTGCATCTTGCCGTCGATCATCACCGCGCCGGTGCCGTCACCCATGGCCTCGATGACCCTACGGGCCCAGGCGACGTCGGCGGGCGCGGGCGAGAAGACCTTCTTGGCGATCGCGATCTGCACCGGGTGCAGGCTCCAGGCGCCGACGCAGCCGAGCAGGAAGGCGTTGCGGAACTGGTCCTCGCAGGCGGTGGTGTCCTTGATGTCCCCGAACGGTCCGTAGTACGGCAGGATGCCGTGCGCCGCGCAGGCGTCGACCATCCGCGCGAGGGTGTAGTGCCACAGGTCCTGCTGGAAGGTGGCGCGCGGTGCGGTGCCGTCCGGGCCGTGCGGGTCCTCGCGGACCAGGTATCCGGGGTGGCCGCCGCCCACCCGGGTGGTCTTCATCCGGCGGCTGGCGGCCAGGTCGGCGGGGCCGAGCGAGATGCCCTGCATCCGGGGGCTGGCGCCGGCGATCTCCTCGACGTTGGCGACGCCGGTGGCGGTCTCCAGGATGGCGTGCACCAGGATCGGCCGCTGGACCTGCGCCTTCGCCTCCAGCTGGGCGAGCAGCCGGTCGACGTAGTGGATGTCCTCGGCGCCCTCCACCTTGGGCACCATGATCACGTCCAGCTTGTCGCCGATCTCGGTGACCAGCGTCAGCAGGTCGTCCAGCGCCCAGGGCGAGTCGAGGCTGTTGATCCGCGTCCACAGCTGCGTCTCGCCGAAGTCCGTGGTCTGGGCGATCCGCACCAGGCCCGACCGCGCGGCCTCCTTGCGGTCGGCCGCTACGGCGTCCTCCAGATTGCCGAGCAGTACGTCCACGGTGGGGGCGATGGCCGGCACCTTGGCCGCCATCTTCTCGTTGCCCGGGTCGAAGAAGTGGATCATCCGGGACGGCCGGAAAGGTACTTCACGCACGGGTGTCGGCGCACCGACGGCCAGCGGGCGGAAGAAGTCCTTCGGAGAGCGCATGCAGTCTCCCTGGTCGGATCGAGGGGTACGGGCACCGCCGGGTAGCGGGCGGCGCCATGCGGCCCTCACTTTAGGCCCGCAGGACGGTAACGCTACTGGTCAGTATGTGTGCTGTTGGTCACCGACGGCGACACCCGCCCTCGCTCGGGGGACGACACGGGAGACTCCGGCCGTGCGCTGCCGCCGCCTCCCCGCCGGAGCGGGCATGGTGGTGGGTGGTCCTCGCGGAGCCCTTCGCGGAGGAGAACCGGTCCACCGGTCAGTGAGGTGACGCGTTGTCAAGCAGTGCCGCCCCCGCCATGCCCCCCGGCCGACGGGCAGAGCCCTTGCAGCGGCTGCTGTTCGGCGGGGTGTACGGATCGGTCCTCGCCAGTACGCTGGCCTCCGCCCTGGGCCACGACGGCGAGGCGGCGGATCCCGGATATGACGCGGCGTGGGTGTTGGTGGCGTCCATGGCGTCGGCCGCGGCCCACGGATATGCGCACTCCATCGCGCACCGCACGGACGACAAGACGCACGTCACCGTGGGCGCCGTGAAGTCGATGCTGAACGAGTGGCCGCTGGTGGCCGCGGTGCTGCCGACGGCGGCCGCCCTGTTCGGCGCGTACATGCGGTGGTGGGGGGAGGACGGCGCGATCGACGTCGCGCTGATGATCAATACTGCGGCGCTGTTCGGCTGGGGTGTGTGGGCGGCCCGGGTGGCCGGGAAGAGGTGGGCGGCGGCGTGCCGGGTCGGCGCCGTGGACATGCTGCTCGGCCTGTTCATCATCCTCGCGAACGTCGTGAGCAAGTGACCGGGGACCTCGTCCGCGGTCATGGCTCGGTGAGGTGACGGGGCTCCTCAGGACCCACCCCGCGGGCGATCACCGCGCGGTGCGGCACACGTACGCTGCCGACCGGCGGTGTCATGAACAAGGACCCTATGGTTCGGAACGGCGTTCAGCAATACCGAACAAGCGGGTTGGAGCGCGAGAGCGGCAAGTACCAGTGGGGCCAGGCCTGGTGACCCTGGGCGAGCTGGAAGCGGCGCCCGTGTTCCACCGCAGCGGTGAGGGCTGAGGTCGTCCCTCCGGGCCGCTCAGCCTTCACCCGGAATTCATCAACTCTCCCTTCCCGGAGGCGCGTTCGCCCTCGGATCCGGTACCCGCGGGACCACTGTGCCGGAAGCTCTTGACGGGGCCGGGGTCGCTACGTTTTGCTTCCTGTGGCATTCGGTAATGCCGAACAGCTTTCGGTATTGCCTTGGCTAGTCGACTCGCCGCTCAACGCTGCGGGCACGGGGGACCGAAGGAGCACCTGCGATGCGCAAGCCTGCGGCAGGGACCGACAACGGCACGCGTCATGACGGCACATCAGCCGGAGCACTCCAGGCCCGCAAGGGCCGGGCGTCGTACCTGGGTCTGCGCGGCATCGGCCACCAGGACCCCGGTCCCACCTCGACCGCCGTCGCCTTCCGCGCGCTCGCCGAGCTGGCGGGCGCGGCAGCCCTCCCCTCCTCCTGACGTCGTAGCAACCCCTCGCGGAGCCCTGCATCACGGGGCGGTCCGGTGTGCCTTTCGCCCCTCCCGAACGAGAGATTGGATCCATGTGACCGCGCACTCCATCGACCATGTCGAGTTCTACGTGGGGGACGTCAACCAGGCGTCCCACTACTACTGCGGCACCTATGGCTTCCGCGTGGTGGCCGAGGCGGGCCCGCTCACCGGTCTCGCCGGTGCCCGCTCACTGGTGCTGGCGCACGGTGACGTCCGCCTGGTGCTGACCTCCGCGCTGCACGCCGACCACGCCGCCTCACACTTCGTGCGTAAGCACGGCGACGGCGTACGCGATGTGGCCCTGCGCTCGACCGATGCGGCCGGCGATTTCGCACGCGCGGTGGCCGCGGGCGCCGATCCCGTCGCGGAGCCCGAGTCGTTCGAGGACGGCGGCGGCCGGGTCGTACGGGCCACCATCGCGGCGACCAATGACCTGGTCCACAGCTTCGTACAGCGTGACGAGCCGTCAGGCCCCTTTCTGCCGGGGCGCTTTCTCACGGTCGCCGAGGACTCCGTGCCGGACGCCGGGCTGCTGCGAGCGGTCGATCATCTCGCGCTGTGCCTGCGTCCCGGGTCGCTGGACACCATGGTCGACTTCTACCGGCGGGCGCTGGGGCTGAAGCACACCTACGAGGAGTACATCCTCGTCGGCGGGCAGGCGATGGCGTCCAAGGTCGTGCAGGACGAGACCAGAGGGATCACCTTCACCATGGTGGAGCCCGACCCCGTCGGCGAACGCGGACAGCTCAACGACTTCCTCGACGGTTTCGACGGCCCCGGCGTCCAGCATGTCGCCTACGGCACCGACGACATCGTCCGGGCGGCACGCGAACTACGGTCCTCCGGCGTCCAGTTGCTCTCCACACCGTCCGGCTACTACGCCACGCTGGCCGAGCGCGGGATCGAGGTGGACATCGACCCCGCGGTGCTTCAAGAGCTGGGGCTGCTGGCCGACCGGGACGAGTGGGGTCAGCTGGTGCAGGTGTTCACCCGGTCCCCCTACGCCCGCCGGACGGTGTTCTTCGAGCTGATCCAGCGGCTCGACGCCCGCACCTTCGGCAGCGGCAACATCAAGGCGCTGTACGAGGCGGTGGAGCGGGAACGCGCCACCGGTGCGCAGAGCGCGGTACCGGTCGGCGCGGCAACGCGGGCCGCCGTATGACCGCGCCGAAGGGCCGGCCCGAGGCCCCGCCCGTCAATCGCCCGGAGCCGGAACTGCTGCTCTCACCTACGGACTACGCCGCCGCGGCCAAGTCCCAACTGGACCCGGCCGTATGGGACTTCATCGACGGTGGCAGCGGCGACGAGGTCTCGCTGCGCGGCGACCGTGCGGCGTACGACCACTACCGGCTGCGCCCCCGGGTGCTGGTCGACGTCTCCCACTGCGAGCTCGGCACCACGCTGCTCGGCCGGGACGTCTCCCTGCCCATCGGCATCGCGCCCATGGCGTACCACCGGCTGGTCGATGCGGAGGGCGAGACCGCCACCGTCCGGGCGGCCGGTGCACAGGGCGCGCTCACGATCACCAGTACGTTCGCCAGCAGGACGCTGGAGGAGACCGCCCGGGCCGCCGCCGGGCCGCTGTGGCTCCAGCTGTACGTGCTGCGCGACCGGAAGGTCACCGCGTCCCTGGTGCGGCGGGCCGAAGCGGCCGGCTACCGCGCGCTGGTGATCACGGTGGATGCCCCGCTGATGGCGCGCCGGGAGCGCGATCTGCGCAACGGCTTCCAGCTGCCGGCGCACATCCGGCCGGTCAATCTCGACGACGGCCACACAGGCGGGCTGCACACCGGCCGGGCCGGCCGCTCCACTCTGGCCGAGCACGCCGCCGCGCACCACGACGCAGCGTTCACCTGGGAGGACCTGGCCTGGCTGCGGTCGCTGACCAGCCTGCCGCTGGTCCTCAAGGGCGTACTGACCGCCGAGGACGCCCGGCAGGCGGCCGGTATGGGCGTCGAGGGCCTGATCGTTTCGACCCACGGAGGCCGTCAACTCGACGGTGCCGTCGCGGCGTTGGACGCACTGCCCGAAGTCGTCGCGGCAGTACCGGAGGAGTGTCAGGTGCTCGTCGACGGTGGCATCCGCCGCGGTACGGACGTGCTCAAGGCGCTGGCGCTGGGGGCGCGGGCGGCGCTGGTCGGCCGCCCCGTCCTGTGGGGTCTCGCCGTCGACGGTGCCGCCGGTGTCGAGCGGGTCCTCGGCACGCTGCGGGCGGAGCTGGCGGAGGCGATGGCGCTGACCGGCCGGCCCACTCTCGACGCCATCGGCCCGGACCTGCTGCACCCCTCCCCCGGCCTTGCCCACCCCACCACCACGCACGGATAAGGACACGGCATGACGACGTACGACGCCCCCCGCCCCCTGACCGCCGACGAGCAGGCCCTCTTGCCGACCGACGAGGAGGTGGAGTTCTATCAGGAGCACGGCTGGTACCTGTCGCAGAAGCTGCTGACCGACGAGGAGGTCGACCTGCTGAACTCCGCCGCCGACCGCTTCTACGGCGGCCACCGGGACCGCACCCTTCCCACCCGGCCGCCGCGCCTGGCCTACTGGGAACCCGAGCAGGGCGATGTGCACCGGCACAACGACTACATCTTCTACGAGGACGACACCATCCGCCGCATCCTGGCCAAACCGGTCATCGCGGCGGTCGCGGCCCGTATCGCGCAGACCAGCCAGATACGGCTGTGGAACAGCACGCTGATCCACAAGCCGCCGCGTGCGGACGACGCCCGGAACATCGTGCCCTGGCACTTCGACCGGCACTACTGGCAGACCTGCACCTCCGACGAGATGCTGACCGCCTTCATCCCCTTCCACGACTGCGACGAAGAGATGGGGACGATCACGATGGTCGACGGCAGCCACCGCTGGAAGGAGATCGGCACCAACGACTCCACCAGCCGGCACTTCGCCGAACGCGACCGGTCCGAGCTGGAGCAGATGCTCGCCGAGAACGCCGCCTACAACCAGGCGGAGGTGCGCAAGGTCCCGGTGAACATCCCCAAGGGACACCTCAGCTTCCACCACTGCCGCACCTACCACGGCAGCGGCTACAACGTCAGCGACCGCCCCCGCCGGGCCATCTCCCTGCATCTTCAGGACCGCACCAACCAGTGGCGGCCCTTCGGGCTGTCCTCGGGCGAGCGCGTCGTCTACAACAACGACGTCCTCGTACGCAAGGACGCACAGGGCAACCCCGACTACACCGACCCGGACTTCTGCCCCGTCCTGTGGGAGGACCCCCGGTGAGCGACGACTCCCCCACCATCGTGCTGCCGGCCACAGGGCTGCACGGTTCGCTCGGCGACCCGCTCATGGAGGTGATGAACTTCCTCAACGAGGTCACCTCCCGCTACCCGGAAGCGATCTCCTTCGGCCCTGGCCGCCCGTACGAAGGGCTCTTCGAGGTCGAGCGGATCGGCGACTACCTCGACGCCTACCAGCGGTACCTCACCGAGGAGCAGGGCCACACCCCGGACGAGGTCCGTACGCTGCTCTTCCAGTACGGGCGCACCAACGGCCAGATCCATGAGCTGGTCGCGCGTGCTCTGCACAACGACGAGGGCATCACGGCGGATCCGCAGTCGCTGGTGGTCACCGTCGGCTGCCAGGAGGGGATGTTCCTGGTCCTGCGGGCGCTGTTCGCCGACCCTTCGGACGTCCTGCTGGTCTCCTCGCCCTGCTACGTCGGCATCACGGGAGCGGCCCGGCTGCTGGACATCGAGACCGTGCACGTTCCCGAGGGCGAGCACGGCGCAGACCCGGACGCGGTGCGCCGGGCGGTCGAGCGGCTGCGCGCCGCCGGGAAGCGGCCCCGGGCCTTCTACGTGGTGCCGGACTTCTCCAACCCCACCGGCACCTGTCTGCCCACCACCGCCCGCCGCGGTCTGCTGGAGCTGGCCGAGCAGGAGGACCTGCTTCTTCTGGAGGACAACCCGTACGGGTTCTTCACCCGCGCCGGCAGCGGTCTGCCCACGCTCAAGGCGCTGGACGCCCGGGCGCGGGTGATCTACCTCGGCTCGTTCGCCAAGACCTGTTTCCCCGGTGCCCGGGTCGGCTATGTGGTCGCCGACCAGCTCGTCGAGGCGGCGGACGGCGGACGCGCCTTCCTGGCGGACGAACTGTCCAAGATCAAGGGCATGGTGACGGTGAACACCCCGGCACTGAGCCAGGCGGTCATCGGGGGCATGCTGCTCACCCACAACTTCCGGCTGCGGGAGGCCAACAAGCCGGCCGCCGACTTCTACCAGGAGAATCTGGCGGTGCTGCTCGACAGTCTGGACCGGCTGCTGCCGCCCGGCCGGCGCGCGGCGGCCGGAATCAGCTGGAATGCGCCGGCCGGCGGTTTCTTCCTCACCGTGACCCTGCCCGTTCCGGCGGACAATGCACTGCTGGAAGAGTCCGCCCGCGAGCACGGAGTGATCTGGACACCGATGAGCTACTTCTACCCCGACGGCGACGGCGGCCGTTGCCAACTACGCCTCTCCCTGAGCTATCTGACGCCCGAACAGGTTGCTGAGGGTGCCCGCCGGCTGGTGGGTCTGCTGGAGAGGAGCTGCGGATGAACGCCGTTCTGTACGTCGTGACGGTGCTGATCTGGGGCTCCACCTGGCTGGCCATCAAGGGCCAGCTGGGGGACGTGCACCCCACGGCCTCGATCGCCTACCGCTTCGCGCTGGCCGCGGTGATCCTGCTGGCGTGGGCCCGGCTGCGCGGGCTGCCGCTGCGCTATCCGCTGCGGACGCACGGCCAGTTCGTCCTCATGGGCGGGCTGATGTTCTCCACCAACTTCGTCTGCTTCTACTTCGCCGAACAGCATCTGACCACCGGTCTCGTCTCCATCATCTTCGCGATGTCCCTGCTGGTGAACATGGTCTTCGCCCGGCTCTTCTTCCGGCGCACGATCACCGCGAAGATGCTGACCGGCGGGGCGATCGGGCTGCTGGGGATCGTCACGGTGTTCTGGCCGGAGTTCCAGCACTTCGGCCTCTCCTCGGGGTCCGGCCAGGGCATCGTGCTCTCGGCCCTGGGCACCCTGGTCTTCTGCCTGGGCAATGTGGTCTCCGGCAAGACCCAGGCCGCGGGGATCCCGGTGATCCAGGGCACCGGTTACGCCATGGCCTACGGGGCGCTGCTGATGGCGCCGTTCGCCGCGGTCTTCGGTCAGGGTGCGCTGTTCCAGCCCACGCTGAAGTACACCGGCTCGCTGCTCTACCTCGCCGTCCTCGGCTCGGTCGTGGGCTTCGGCGCGTACCTCACCCTGCTCGGCCGGATCGGCGGTGAGCGCGCCGCCTATGCGATGGTGCTCTTCCCGATCGTGGCGCTGCTGCTGTCCACGGTGTTCGAGGAGTTCCGGTGGACGGCGCGGGATCTGGCGGGAGTCGTCCTGATCCTGATCGGCAACGCCGTGATGCTGACCTCTCCGGCGCTGCTACGGCGGCTGACCGGTAAGCCGGCCCCTGCGGAGCCGGAACCGGAGCCGGCGGCCCGGGCCGCGGCCGACCGGTAGCGCGCCGCCCACCCCCTGATGGCCGAGGAGCGCCACCTTGCATACCGCCGCAGTCGTCGGCACCGGTCTCATCGGTACCTCCATCGCCCTGGCCCTCACCGGCCGGGGCGTGACCACCCATCTCATCGACCAGGACCCGGACAGCGTGCGGATCGCCGCCGCGCGCGGTGCGGGCCTGCCCGGGCCACCGCCGGCACCGGTGGACATAGCGGTCCTCGCCGTCCCGCCCTCGCACACCGCCCGGGCCCTCGCGGACCATCAGAAGGCCGAACTGGCCCGGGCGTACACGGATGTGGCGAGCGTCAAGGCGCTGGTGCACGCCGAGTGCCTGGCCCTCGGATGTGACACCTCCAGTCTGGTGGGCGGGCATCCGCTGGCCGGCCGGGAACGCTCCGGGCCGCTGGCGGCCCGCGCGGATCTCTTCCAGGACCACCACTGGGTGCTCACCCCCACCCCGGAGACCGGCGAGCAGGCGCTCAACCGGGCCCTGGAACTCGTCTCACTGTGCGGCGCCGTGCCGGTGCTGCTGGATCCGCCGGACCATGACCGGGCGGTGGCACTGGTCTCCCATCTGCCGCATCTGATGGCGAGCCTCACCGCCGCCCGACTGCGGGAGGGCGCGGACCAGGAGGTACGGCTGGCCGGCCGTGGCATACGGGACGTCACCCGGGTCGCGGGCGGCGATGCCGCGCTGTGGGCGGACATCCTCGCCGCCAATGCCGCCGCCGTCGGCCCGCTGCTCGCCGAGCTCCGTACGGATCTGGAGACCGCGGCCGACGCGCTGGCCCGGCTGGCCGGGGACGATCCGGAGCCGCAGGGCGCGGCGTTGGCCGATCTGACCGCGGTGCTGCGCCGCGGTATCGAGGGCCGGGCCCGCATCGCGCCCGTACCCGGCGGGGCCTCGCCGCGTCCGCACACCCTGCTCTCGGTCGCCGTCGGTCCGGACCGGGACCGGGAACTGGAGCGGCTGCTCGGCGATATCGACGCGGCCCGCCTGGACCTGGAGGGCATGGTCCTTCCGGAGGCCACGGACTCCCCTGCGCCCTCGGACGTGCCGGCTGCCCATGGCGCGCCGGCCTCGGCGGACGGCTCGGTCGGCCTCGTGGTGGCTCCGGAGGCCGCCCGCCCGCTCGCCGCTGTACTGCGCGACCGGGGCTGGGCGGTGCGTTAGCGCCCGCCTCCCGTCGTACTCCTGCCTGTCTCGCACACCCCGCAATCCCGCAACCCCGCAAGGAGAATTCCCCATGCCGCACATCGCCGTCGACTACGACGCCACCCTGAAGGATGTCCTCGACCGCCGCCGCTTCGCCCGCGAACTGCATGCGCTGGCCGCGGAAACGGTCGAGGGCATCACCGTGGAGAGCTGCAAGACCCGTTTCCGGTGCGTCGAGGAGGCCGTCATCGCGCACGGTGAGCCCGGAGCGGCGCTGATCCATGTGGACTTCGCGATCCTGCCGGGCCGTACGACGGAGACCAAGGCCGCGCTGAGCCGGGTGGTCCTCGAACTGGTCCGCAGCCACACCGCGTCGGTGTCCGGTGCCGCGGTCCATGCCTCGGTGGACGTCCGCGACCTCGGGGCGGCGTACGCCAAGCATGTGGCGCCGGCGAGCGGCTGAGAAGGGCCCGTCAGGCGCAGCAGGTGGTCGGGGTGCTGCACGGTGCCGTCACTGACGCGAGAAAAGAGATTTCCGGCCGAAGATGAATCGCACCGCACCGCACCATCGCCTTCGGCGAAACGCGGACCAGGAGTCCACCCACCGTCCACCGCCCACATAAACTCCCCCCGTGTCCCCTTTCCGCCCTCTCGCCCTGGTCGCCGGTGCGCTGACCCTGGCGCTCACCACGTCCTGCTCCACCGCCGGTTCCCGGCAGGACGACGGCGGCCCGGTGCGGCCACCGGCCGCGAACGCGGTGTTCGACTACCAGCTCGGCGGTGCCTATCCGCCGCCCGGCGGGGTCCGGGCCGTCTCCCGCGACCGCACCGCCGAACCCGCGCCGGGCCGCTACAACATCTGTTATGTCAATGCCTTCCAGGCCCAGCCCGACGACACCGGCTTCTGGCGCGACCACCACCCCGAACTGCTTCTGCGGGACGCTCACGGCACGCCCGTCATCGACGAGGACTGGGACGAGCCCCTGCTCGATATCTCCACCGCCGCCAAACGCTCAGCGCTGATGCGCATCGTCGGGCCCTGGATCGACGGCTGCGCGTCAGCGGGTTATGACGCCGTGGAGCCCGACAACCTCGACTCCTACGAACGCTCCCACGGCAGACTCACCGCCCGGGACGCGGCCGCCTTCGCCCGGCTCCTGGCGCGCCGCGCCCATCAGCAACACCTGGCCATCGCCCAGAAGAACACCGCTGCTCTACTGCCCCAACGCAGCAGTATCGGTTTCGATTTCGCCGTCGTCGAAGAGTGCGCCCGCTACAAGGAATGCACCGATTTCGCGGACTCCTACCACAACAGAATTTTCGTCATCGAATACCGGAAGCAGGACTTCGCCGCAGCCTGCCGCAGCTGGGGCGAACGGCTGTCGATCACCTTGCGCGACCGCGAGGTGCGACCGGCCGGCACGGACGGCTACCTCGACGAGCACTGCTGAGCCGATGGCCTACGCCCGGTCGGCCCAGCGGCCGGATGCCTCACCCCCTCCGGAGACCGTTCGCGCGCGTCGCCCTGAGCGGCGGGCCTCCGCCGCGCCGCTCACACCGCGGTCGGATCACGCCGTCTCATGGGCGCCGTTGATCTTCTCGATCGCCTGCCGGGCCTGTTCCTGCGGGGAGCGGGCGGGCAACGGCGACACGGTCGTCGAGGTCACCGCGGGCTGTGCCCGTTCCTGCGCCACCGTCTTGTTATGAGGCGCGGACGGCCGGATGCGCAGCCGGTGGCTGGCCGCCTCGTCGAGGCTGACCGGGCGCTTGAACCGGGCGGCGAGCCGGGTGGCCTCCTGACCGAGCGCGGCGACGTCCTCCCATTGCAGGCGCACCACCAGCGCCAGCTCGGCATCGCCGTCCGGCATCGCCTGGATCTGCGGGGTTCCGGGTTGAGTCATGGGCCCTCCTCGCATCGTGGACGAACCCCCGGGGAGCGGGGGCGCGGCTACGAGGAGATACGGCCGGTCCCCCGCCGCCGTTCAAAGCAGAAACCTCTTCCTGTCCGAGGGAGTCACGACGCGAAACCATGCGCCCACCGAGGCTCCGGCGCGCCACTGGCTAATGCCAGGGGCGCATTCACATCGGTCCGTTCACGCCCTGCCGACCGCCGGACCCAGCCGTCACCATGGATCCAGCAGCCCACAACCGGCTTGGAGGCCGACTGATGGACGCAGGTCACCTCACCCGACTCAACGACGCCGACTATGAGCAACTCGTCCTCGACAACGCCCATCCGCCCGCCCGTGACCCGGACACCTGGGCGGCGCTCGTCGACCCCGTACTCATCGATCGCACCCGCGACGCCCTCAACACCCTCTTCCAGCGGAACTCCTCGGTGCTGCGCAAGCGACGTGAGGAGCGCGAACAGTTCCGCCTGGAGTGCTTCGCCCGGGGACAGGCCGGCAAGGAGGAGTGGTTCGCCTCGAAGCGGGAGTACGACGCCTGGCGGC
Organism: Streptomyces sp. NPDC034111; assembly: GCF_055575375.1. Classification (NCBI taxonomy): domain Bacteria; kingdom Bacillati; phylum Actinomycetota; class Actinomycetes; order Kitasatosporales; family Streptomycetaceae; genus Streptomyces; species Streptomyces sp. NPDC034111. Next base: position 130,648 of record NZ_JBVIST010000008.1, read on the forward strand.
ACCGGGCGGCGAACTTCAGCCGGACGGTGCAGAACGCCCTGTCGGAGATCAACAAGGTGAAGAAGGAGATCAACCGCTCCATCAACCACCAGGTCGCACAGAATCACCGGGACCGGCTGCGCGACCTCGCGCTCGCGGTGCACAAGCACCAGGCGGCGCACGCCAGGAGCGGCAGCGTCGCCGAGCAGGCCGACTATGAACTGTGGCGCGCCCTGGACCGGATCACCGTCCCGATAGGGCCGACGAGTGAGCCGACGTCACTACGGACGATGCTCGACATCTACTGGACCGATGTGACACCGGTGGACGAGGCCGAGGAGCAGCGGGCCTGCTCGGAGCGGGCGATGCGCACGGCGCCGGCCGGGCAGGCCGCACGGTTCAGCGGGGTTCCCCGGGCCCGGCACCTGGACAACGGCAAGCACCTCGCCTGACCGGGTCCGGGCGCTACGCCACGGCGTGGAAGAGCGCTGCCGCTTCGCCCCGCGATCCGACGCCGAGTTTGGTGAGGATCTTGGCGACATGGAACTTCACGGTCGACTCGCTGATGTGCAGCTCCTGTGCGATCGCGCGGTTGCGGTGTCCGAGCGCGAGCCGGGCCAGCACCTCAAGCTCCCGTTCGCCGAGGGCGGTGAGCGGATCGGGGGCCGGATCCTGGGAGACCCGCAGCGGGATGGTCGCCGAGACCGTCGTGCCCCAGCCGGGTACGGCATCCACGTCCAGCCGCCCGTCGAGCACATCGAGCCGTTCCGCGACCGCGCCGGGCGCCAGGGCCTCGTGGGTGAGAGTGCCGGGCCCGTCGTCCCGTACGGTCGCGCGCAGTTCGTCGTCGGAGAGCTGCCAGCCGACGTGCACCCGGGTCACGGTCTCCTGCTCCAGCACCTTCAGCAGCACGGCCCGGACGATGACACGTGCGGTGTGCGCCACGTCCGCGGCCACCATCCGCGTCGAGGCGGGCGCGCCCAGCTCCAGTCGTACGGGGCTGTAACGCACCAGTGGCCGCAGCGAGTCGGCGAGCCGGGAGAAGGCCTGCCCGGCCGGCTCCTCGGCGATCTGCTGATCGCGCTCTGCCTCCGCGCGCAGCTCCACCAGGGCCGAGACCGCCAGTTCGGTGGCGGTGGCGCGGGCCGCCGCATCGTCCAGGGCGCGGCTGCGCAGTACACCCAGCAGCCCGGTGAGCGCCGCCGAGTAGGCCTCGCCCAGCTCCGCGATCACCCGCGCCCGGGTGCCGGCGGCGGTCCGCGAGCGCGCCAGCGCGCCGGGCAGGGCCTCCGCCGCCATCCGGTCGAAGTGGCTGGTCACCACGTCCCACAGTGCCTGCACAAGGCTGAGGACGTCCTCGTCGACGGGCGGGGCAGCCTCCCCCACACGGATCCCGGCCCCGTCCCCGGCCGCCCGCCGCTCACCCTGTCCCGTACCGCCTGGCCGTCCCTCGCGTACGAGCAGCAGAACGGCGCCGCGTGGTGTCGCATGGCTGGTCACGGCGAGTACGTCCCACTCGGCTCCGGCGAGGGTGAGCGTGCCCTGCCATGGACGGCCCGGGATGCCCGAGGCGAGCAGCGGTGCGAGGTCGGCGGTGGAGAGCCGGCCGGTGAGCTCCGGATCGCCGTGCGTCTTGAACGGTGAGTGCGCACAGTGCGTGGAGAGTTCGGCCACCGCGAGGTGCGGGACCGGCCCGGCCAGGACGGCGGAGAGCCGGGGCAGGATCTCGCCCAGCGGCTGGCGGATCACCTCGTATGCGGCGGTCAGGGCAGGTACGGCTGCGGGTCCGGTCAACTCCATGGGCAGCAGCGTAGCCAGGAGGGCGGGGCCGGGCGCTGGCCTTTTGGCCAGGCCGGACTGTCCGGATGGCGGGCGGCCGGTCCGTACCGGGGCGACAAGGCTGAAGGCGTTCCTTTCACTGCATTCAGCGGGGAGTTTTCTGTGCGAGCGATCATCTACAACGAATTCGGCGGCGCGGACGTGCTCGCTCTCGGGCAGGCCGAGAAGCCGGAGCCCGGTCCGGGGGAGGTGCGGGTGAGAGTCGTGACCGTCGGCGTCAATCCGCTGGATTACAAGCGGCGTTACGGGTGGGTGGAGCAGTTCTATCCGACCACGTTTCCCGCCGTGCCCGGTCTGGAGTGCGCCGGGATCGTGGATGCGCTCGGCGACGGGGTGAGCGATCTGCGCGTGGGGGACGAGGTGTTCGGCTGGACCAGGACCGGCGCCTACGCGGAGTACGCGCTCGCCGGTGACATCGCGCCCAAGCCCGCCGAGCTCTCCTTCGCGGCCGCGGCGACCCTGCCGGTCGCCGGTGAGACCGCGCAGCGCGTCCTCGACCAGCTGGCCGTGCGGCAGGGTGAGACCCTGCTGCTGCACGGTGCGGCCGGTGCGGTCGGCCAGGTCGCCGTGCAACTCGCGGTGGCCCTGGGGGTGACGGTGATCGGTACCGCCTCCCCGGCCAACCACGACTTCCTGCGCGCCCTGGGTACGGTCCCGGTGGCGTATGGAGCGGGGCTGGCCGACCGGGTCAGGGCGGCCGCCCCGCAGGGCGTGGACGCGGTCTTCGACGCGGCCGGCCACGATGCGCTGCCGGACTCGATCGCCCTGCGCGGTGGGACGACGGACCGCATCGTCACCATCGCCGACCACAACGCCGCCGAGCACGGTGTGCCGTTCTCCGCGGGCGGTACGCCGTCGGAGCAGGTCCGGGCGGGGCTGGCCCGGCACGCCCGGCTGGCCGTCGAGGGCAGGCTGACCGTACCGGTCGCCGGGACCTTCTCGCTCGCCGACGCCGCCAAGGCCCAGGAGTTGAGCGAGGCGGGGCATGTGCGCGGCAAGCTGATCATCGAGATCTGAGTCACGCTCCGGGTGACGAGCGGCCCGGGCCGGCCCTCAGGAGGGTCGGGCCGGGCCTTCCACAGTGACCGCCCGATCCCAGGGATTTCCCTAGTTTTCTGCACGCGGGGCAGGCCCCTCCGCCCCCTAACTGCCGCCCCGAACTCATTCCTCGATTTCGTCACTTGAGCAACATGCGTTGCTCAGATCGTCCGAAGCCTTTACTTTGAGCGCGCCTTGATCCGGCTCAACTCGCCGCGACCGCGGCGGGCTTCGGAAGGAAAACCCCCCATGTTCAGACGCACCTCGGTACGCCCCTCGGTACGTTCCTCCAGATCGTCCACCCATCGCGCAACCCGCCGAATATCCCTGCGCACGACCGTCTCCGCCGGTCTGGCCGTTGCCGCGCTGGGCACCACGGTCATCGCGGCCACGGCTTTCGGCGCGCCCGAGGCCCCTCCCTCGTCCGCGCACACGCAACGCACGCAGCAGGTCGAGTACTTCCCGAAGGCGGACGGTCAGCCCCGGCACATGACCGTCCCGGCTTCCAAGCCGCTCTCCCCGTCCCAGAAGTCGGCGATCGCGGCCGGCGGCGACGGCGATGTCACCACGATCGTGCAGAACGGTCCCGTCGGCAGCAAGCTCGACATCGTCTTCGTCGGTGACGGCTACACGGCCGATCAGCAGGAGGACTTCCACGCGGACGTCCGCGCCAAGTGGGCCAAGATCTCCGCCGTCGAGCCGTACGCCTCGTACAAGGGCCTGTTCAACGTCTGGGCGGTGGATGCCGTTTCGGATGAGTCGGGCGTCTCCGGTGACCCCACGAAGGACGTGGTCCGCCACACCGCCCTCAACTCGGCCTTCTTCTGCGAAGGCACCGAGCGGCTGCTCTGTGTCGACACCGGCAAGGTCGAGTCGTACGCCTCCAAGGCCCCGGCCGCCGATCTCGTCGTCATGCTCTCCAACTCCACCAAGTACGGCGGTGCGGGCTACAACGACGTCCACTCGCAGGTCGGTTACGACGGGATCGCCACCGCCTCCTCGGACAACGACCAGTCCGACCAGATAGCGGTGCACGAGACCGGTCACTCCCTCGGCAAGCTCGCCGACGAGTACGACTACGGCCAGTCCGGCACGTACTCCGGCCCCGAGCCCGAGCAGTCCAACCTCACCACGCTCTCGGCCGACCAGCTGTCCGCCCAGCAGAAGAAGTGGTACCGCTGGCTCGGCCAGGAGTCGCCGGACGGTGGCAAGGTCGGTGCGTTCGAGGGCGGCGGCTACTACCAGTTCGGGCTCAACCGCCCCACCGAGAACTCGATCATGCGGACGCTCGGCCGTGAGTTCAACCTCCCCGGCCGCGAGGCGATGATCGCGGGCTTCTACCGCTACGCCAGCGCGCTGAGCAGCCCGGTGGCCACCGACCGCCCCCTGACCCGCAGTGCCCGCATCCGGGTCAACGTGCCCGCATCCGCGCAGCTGAAGTGGTACGTCGACGGCCGTGAGCGCAAGGCCTGGCGCGGTAAGACCTCGGTTGTGCCGCGTACCCTCGGCGTTCCGGCCGACGGCCGTCGCCACACCATCACCGCCCGCGCCACCGACCGTACGGACGCGGTCCGCGACCCGGCGCTGCGCAAGCGGCTGTCGAAGTCGCTGAGCTGGCGGATCGGCTCCTAGGGACGATCCCCAAGGTGGTTGACGGTGCGGCCTCCTGAGGCCGCTGCCACCGCAAGGCGCCGAGCGGGTCCGGTTCACCGCCCGCCCGGCGCCGACCGTCGGCACCTCGCCGGCGGGCACCGGGTAGCCTCCGCACCGTGGTCCCTCGCCCGAGGGACAGCTGACGCGGGGAGAGGGGCCGCCATGTGCGCCGGCACGATGCACGCCGACGAGGTGGAGATCGATATATCCCTCGTCCGCCGGTTGCTCACCGCGCAGTTCCCGCACTGGGTGGACCTCCCTGTCACCCGGCTCGATTCCGCAGGTACCTCCAACGCCATGTACCGGCTCGGCGGGGACATGGTCGTACGTCTTCCCCGGATTCCGGGGGCCGCCGGCGACGTGGCGAAGGAGCACCGGTGGCTGCCACGGCTCGCCCCGCGGCTTCCGGCCGCCATCCCCGTACCGCTGGGCAAGGGGGCGCCCGCCGAGGGGTACCCGTTCCCCTGGTCCGTCTACGGCTGGCTGACGGGCGACAACCCGGCCCCCGGCCGGATCACCGAACCCGGCCCGCTGGCACAGGATCTGGCGGAGTTCGTCGACGCCCTGCACCGGATCGATCCGGCGGACGGGCCTCCCTCGTACCGCAGCGAACCTCTGGCGCTGCGCGATGACGCCACCCGTGAGGCGATCCGCGCACTGCGCGCCACCATCGACGGCGAGGCGGCGACGGCCGTATGGGACGCAGCGCTGCGGGCCCCCGGGCGGCGGGGCCCGGCGGTCTGGATCCATGCCGATCTCCAGCCCGGAAATCTGCTGGTCGCCGACGGACGGCTCAGCGCCGTCATCGACTTCGGCTGCCTGGGCGTCGGCGATCCGGCGGTCGATCTGATCGTGGCGTGGTACGTGCTGCCCGCCGAGGTGCGCGGGGATTTCCGTGCCGCCCTGGACGTGGATGACGCGGCCTGGACGCGTGGGCGCGGCTGGGCTCTGTCGGTTGCGCTCATGGAGCTCCGCTACTACCGGGACACGCATCCGGTGATGGCGGCCATCGCCCGCCATGTCGTCCAGGAACTCCTCGCCGATCAGGGGTCCGCTGCCGCGTGACAGGGCAGGGCAGGCGTGGACGGGGCCCGGCCCGCCAACGGGCGGTGAGCGGGAGACCCTGACGGCGGTCTTGGACTGGCACCGGGCGACGTTCGAGCAGTTCGCCGGTGAGGACCTGCCCTTGCTGTACTACTCCGACGACGATCCCGACCAGGACTTCGACGACCTGAGCGGGGACGTCGACGAGGCCTTCCCCGTGTGGCGGGCGGAGTGCGAACGGTCCCGGCGGATCACCTCGGCCGCCAAGTCCCTGGAGGAGACCGGGATCCGCAAGAGAACCGGTGAACCGGTGTCGCTGCGCACCATCCTGGTGGACATGATCGCCGAGTACGCCCGGCACAACGGCCATGCGGATCTGCTGCGTGAGCAGATCGACGGCTCCACGGCGCGGTGAGACGACCCGAAAGGGAGGTGTGACTCAGGTCACACGAGAGGGTGTCATATGGCGAAGGCCCCCTTTCCGTGTACGGAGCGAAGGGCCCGCAACGGGGCCCTGATCCTACGGGGAAAGGAAATCACGTGCGTAACAGGCGAATTCTGACCACCGCACTCGCCGCCGCGGCCCTCACGGTCGTGAGCCTGGGCAGCGCCGCTCAGGCCCATGCCGCCACGGGAGCCAAGGCCGCCGAACCGGCCACCGCGCAGCACCAGGTCAAGCCGATGGACGGTCCGCCCGGAACGGTCTGGACCGGCAAGAAGTTCTGGACCCTCAGCGGGTGCCAGGAGGCCGGCACCGACCTGGTCAGCAGCGGCAAGTGGGCCGACCCCTTCTGCGACGGCTCGGGGCTCCAGTGGGACCTGTGGGCCCGGCCGCTGTAAACCCTCGCGGCTGCCGGAACCGGCAGTAGCCGCAGTGAGCAATACCGGGTAGGACGGCCCGGCCCACGCAGATCCGCGGCTGCGTGGGCCGGGCCGCTGTCCGTCAGGCTTGCGCAGGCGACTCCTTCAGCAAGTGGCTCACGGTACGCACGAGGCGCTCCAACAGCGCTTCGTCGTACGGCAGGAACGGCAGCGGAACGGCTCGACCGCCCTGGGGCAGGCTGATGTCGACCGGATCGCCGTCGCGGGTGACCCGGCCGGTGGCCAGGTGCAGGGCGTACCCGTCGAGCCGCAGGTGCCGGTCGCCCACCTCGACACGGCCGGCGGCGAGGTGTTCGGCGAGGATGCGGCGCAGTGCCTCGCGCCGCATCCGCGTGGTCCGGCCGAGGGGCTGGTCGTAGAGCCGGTTCAGCTGCTGCCAGGTATCGCGGTCGTGGGCATGGGTGTCGCACCAGGCGAAGCTGCCGGCGCTGATGAGGAGGTCGACCGAGCGCAGCAGCTCCGACAGCCGGACGGCATCGACGGCGGCCAGCGGGAGGGGGGTGCCGTCGCCGCGCCGGAGGGTGACGTCCTGCGCCTCCGCCCATCCCGAAGCGCCCGGATACAGGCGTCCGGCGATGCCGAGGCGTGCCGTGATATCCCCCAGTGGCAGGGCGAGTTCTTCGTCGTCGATGTTCCATCCCTGGCGCACGGCCAGGCCGAGGACCGCTTCGACCCGGACCAGATGGCCATGGAACATGGCGGTGGAGTGCCCGGTCTCCGGCGGTCGGTAGTGCTCCCGGTAGGCCTGGCGGAAGGGCTGGCGCAACCGTAGCTCCGCGATCCGGTCGCGCCAGAAGCGTCGCTGGTCAGGGCTGGCGCGGGCCGGATGCCAGAGGCGGACGGCAGCGGACGGCGAGGCGGTGGCGGCGGCCTCGGGACCGTCCGCCGGGCCGGCGGCGGGCAGTATCGCCTGCCAGTCGCCGGGGGCGTGCTCCACCTCCCAGATGAGGCGACGGGTGGTCCCCCGGGCCACGGGGTGGGTGGCCAGGGCCTCGCGCCAGCGGTCGTACCGGTGGACGGTGCCCTGGAGGTACCCCCCTTCCAGCCCGCGCATCAGGGTCCGGAGCTGGGCCCGCGCCTTCCCCAACAGCTCGCGTGCGGCGGCGACTTGATCGGGGTGGTCACGGCGGGCGGCAGCCGGGAGGGACTTCAGGGCGCGGCCGTCGGCGCGTTCCCAGGCAAGGGTGGCGTCATCGGTGACCGTCAGCACGGCGGTGTACGTGCCGCAGGGGATGCGCCTGGTCCCGTCGGGGCCGATGCCGAGGTCCGGGAGGCGGAGCACGCCCTCGGGCCGCCGGCCGAGGCCACGTTCGGCGCGCCGCAGCAGGCGGTCGAGCTTCTTGGTGACACCGGCGTGCCGTACCACGCGCCGGGCTTCGCGCAGGGCGGCGACCGATTCCGGGGTGGGCCATGCCTCGACGGCTTGAGCCAGGCCGATGCAGGCGCTCTGCGACGGCAGGGTCTTGGCGGCGGTCGGGGCCACGGCGAGCCGGGGCAGCAGGACGGCGAAGAGGTCCCCGGCCCACGGCTCGTCGCGCCGCAGCGCCACCCAGGCGGCACGGTGCAGGGTGTCCGCGTCGGCCGTGGTGAAGGCCTTGTCGGCGGCGTACGGGACCGTCCCGGCATGGATGGCGGCGAGGTGGTCGGCGGCGGTACGCAGGGCGTGGTGGGCCAGTTCGGCGTGGAGCGCATCGGCCGACAGCTCCTCAAGGACGTCCGTCACCGGCGGCCAGTCGCCCGGCAGGTGGCCGTACTGCCGGCCCTCGGCGAACAGCGCCCGCTCGCGCGGTCCCGTGGCGAGGAGTACCTCGAGCTCCGCGAGCCGCAGCGGACTGTCGGCGTAGACGGTGCGCAGCTGGGCGGCGAGCGCCTGCTCGGTCTCCGGCCCGGCGAGTGCGGCGACTGCCAGGGCCGCGTCCGCGGTCCGGTCGGGCCGCTGTCGCGCGGCCTCCACCAGGACCGTCGCGTGCCCTGCCAGCGACGCTTCGTCCCACGGTTCGGTGCAGCGCAGCAATCCGCCGGCGGCGTAACGGACATCGGTGGGCCGGGGAGACTCGGCCAGCGCGGCATAGAGGTCCGTCAGCGTGCCGGCGGTGAAGGACGGCTGCACCTTTGCCCAGGTCACCTCGCGGGCGACGCGGCGGGCGTGCTCCGGGGCGCGCTCGTCGGCGAGGGTGCGGTACGCGGCCGGCAACAGCGCGCCCAGCTCCGGTGAGGTCAGCCGGGCGCAGACCGTCGAGACACCGCCGGACCAGTCGGCATCCTGCTGCGGCCCGGCCATCGCGGCCCGCAACTGCGCGGCGTGTGGTGACAGTTCGTCCATGCCTCAGAACGTAGCGGCAGGGTCTGACAATGCCCGACCGGTCCGTGCGGTGCCGCGTGCGGGAGGAGGGCCCGGCCCGCACTCCGGAAATTCGCTGTACGGCCGTCGGCCCTGCGTCTAACCTCGTGGCACATCAGCACTGATCGACATCGATCGGCGCTCATCGGCGTGTAGCTCAGCAGGAGAGCACCGGGCTCTGGACCCGGAGGGCGCGGGGGCAGAACCCGCCACGTCGGCCTATGAACGAGGACGCTGAACAGCAGCCCCAGTCCGGTACCGCGCCGTATGCCACGGGCCTCCCTTACGCCCTGGACCAGGCGGCCAAGGCCTTCCGCACCGCCCTGACCCATGAGGACGCCGCCACCCGCCGCCGCGCCGAGGACCGCGTCCGGCGCTGGCGCGAGGTGCTCGACGGCCTCAACGGCGGGTGGCTGAGGGTGGGTTCGCGTACCCCGGTGGCCGGACTTCCGGCCTGGGTGACGCCCGAGGTCGTCCGCGGCGGATTCGCGACCGGCGCGGCGAGCGCCGCCGGACCGCTCCAGCCGTACGAGCGGGACGCGGCGCGCCGGGCGGGGGTGCCGGCCGACCGCCGGGCCCTCTTCCTGAACTCCCTGACCGAGAGCGGACTCGCCGCCCTGTGGGCGCTGCTGGACAACGGGCGCTACGAGGCGACGGTGCCCGAGGAAGCCGCGCTGCTCACCGTGGCCTGGCTGGTGCGCGCCGGGCGGATCGCCGAGGCCGTGGAGCTCGTCGACGTACTGGAGCCGTTCGCCGACGAGCTGCGTTTCACCCCGCGGCCGTCCGCGGCGCCCGCGCCGGATGTGGCCACGGTGCACCGCCGGACGGTCGGCGACGCCGGCCGGACCCTGGCACGGCGGCGGCCCCATGCGGCCGTCGAGGCGCAGCGGGAGGCGCTCACGGTCTGGCAGCCGTTCGCCGATGAACTGCTTCTCCACTGGCTGGAGACCGCCGAGGACGGCCACGTTCTGGGACGCGTCCCGGAGGAGGGCTGGTACGAGCGCGGGGCCGCCCTCCTGGACCGCTATCGGCAGCTGGCCGCGGCCCACACCCGCTGCACCAAGCATCGCCACCCGAAGGAGAACCTGGGGATCCTGCGCGGTGCGCTGGCCGAGACCGTTGCCCGCCGTCCGCTCGATGCCTGTCGGCTGGGTCTGCTGCGGCATGCCGTCGCCTCGATGGTGCGGCGGCGCGGTCTGCCCGGCTCCGCGCAGCACGCGGCGCTGCGCGGGCGGCAGGCCACGCAGGCGGCGCTCCCCTCGCACCACGCGCTGGCGCAGCTGGTGCTGCGCCGCCTCGATGCGCTGCCCCAGGACCGGGGAGCGGCCGATGTCGCCTCGTTGGTCGTCGCGGTGACCGAGGAGGAGCACCGGGACACCGGTCTGCCCGTAGGAGCTGCGGTTCCGACGACGATCCGTCAGGTCGTGGAGGCCGCGCTCAGCGCTCCGGTCGGCCGGCTCGTCGAGCGGGGTGTGGTGCCGTCGGCCGAGGTCCTGGCCGAGCTGGTGCCGCAGCTGGTCGCCGCCACGACCGCGCAGGCCTACCCGGACGCGGCGCTGCGGACCTTGATGGCCGCGAACTACCGTGCGTTCCGCAACCGCCGTTCCCTGCTGCTGCTCGATCTGGCGCGGCAGGTACGGGTCGAGGAGCTGCCGTGGGTACGGGCGGTGGCCGTCCTGCGGGGCGACGACGCGGCCCGGGACGGTGCGCAGGCCACCCTGCGCCAGCTCGGTGAGCTGGCCGTACAGGGCTTCCCCAGCACGCTGCTGCCCAACCCGCTGGTCCGCGAACTCGATGTGCTCGCGAGCCAGGCGGATCTCGGCGCTCCCATGGTCGAGGAGCTCGCCGCGGACATCTTCATGGGGACCTTCACCCGGAAGTTCCTCACGGCCGCACGGATCGCCGGTGACCTGCTGGGCGGCACGCTCTACGAGCGCTACTACGGGATCGACTATGCGGCGATCCGCAATTTGGCGGTCGTCGAGACGAGCGACGCGCTGAACCGCGGCTACCGGCCGCGCACCTCCCCGGGTTTCGCGCGGCTGTGCATCGAGCGTGCGGGGGGCTCCGGGTACGGCTCGGTGGCGGCGAACGGCAAGGTGATCGAGCAGGCGCAGATCCTCACCACGCACAACCTGGCGACGCTGGTCCACCGGGTCGGTATCGCCCCGGCGCCCGGCTGGGCCGATCTGGCCCGCCGTTGCTTCCGTACGGTGTGCCGGCTGACGGCCCGGGTGCAGCACCAGCCGCGACCGCTGGCCACCATCAAGGACGCGGCGTACGCCTGGCGGCATCTGCTGTTCCATCTGTCGCTGTGCCCGTCGGACGAACAGGCCCGGGTACTCGCCTGGCTGGACGAGGAGACGGCCCGCCATCCGGCCCATGTCGCCGCCCGGCTTGCGCCCGCCCTGGAGGGGCTGCGGCTGGTCGCCGACGGCGGGAGCTTCGCCCCTGACGGGACGGCGCTGGACGGCAGGGCACGCCGCTTCCTCGGCTGGAGCACCGAAGCGCATTGGCTGCGGACGGTCCCGGAACCGGCCGCGCACCGCGCGTCGTCCGGGAGGGCATAGCGCCCGCTCCCCCTTGGCCGGCGCGGTCTCCTAGCTGCGGCTTCGCCGCTCCGGGGGACCTCCCGTCACCCCGGCACGGGCGGGGTCCGGGACGGGCCGTGTGCTACCCCCGGCCCACTCCTCGACGCTGTATGTGGTCGCCGCGGACGGCGGTACGCGCCGCCGCCGTGGTGGCCGTAGGCGCAGACGGGACGGCAACGGACGCCGCCCGTCTGCCCGTTGACGGAGACGTGAACGCACCAGCCGCGCCCCCGCAAAGACCGCCGCCGTGGCTGCCAGACAGCCCAGTTCGAGGACCGCGGCGTGGACCGGAGCGACGCTCGCGGCCCAGCCCGCACCACGCCGGTCTCCCTGGAAGACCACGCGGTTGACGCTCAGAAAGGCCAGATGTGTGCCGATCGCGGCCCACAGGGGCGCCCGTCCCGGCCCGGTCCGTGCGGCGACCAGGGTGAGGCCGAAGACCGAGAGCAGCACCAGATAGGCGAAGGGGTCCTGGCCCCCGGGAGCCAGGCCCATCGGTGGCGCCTCCACCCCCACCCCGTGCGCCACCCCGGCCTGCACCACGGTCGAGGCCGCCGGTACCAGCAGAAAGACCGTCGTCGTGCCCAGGGCCGCGCTCACCCCGCCGACCCGTTCCCGCAACGAGGTCCAGGCATAACCCCGCAGGGTGGTCTCTTCCGGCAGCGCCTCGAGCAGTACGGCCACCAAGGCGTTGCCCGCCAGGAACGACACCAGGGCCGCCGGATCGGGTTCCGACCAGCGGACCCAGCCGGCCACCGTGCCGCCGCCCAGCACGAGAGCGGCGCACAGCACGGTGACACCGACCCCGCGGACGAAGCCCTGCGCCGCCGAGGACGGCGGTCCAAGCCCCAGCGGAGGCAGGTTCGCCGAGCGCCGCCTCGCCCGTAGGCCCAGTACGACAGGCACGGCCAGGGCGCTCACCAGTACAGCGGGCAGTAGCCGTGCCGCATATCCGCCGACACCGAGCGCCCGGACCAGCGCCTCCCCCAGCGCATTCCCCGCCCCCAGCGCGACTGCCATCACCAGGCCGCCGAGCAGCGCCCTCCCCCCTGCCCGCCCGGCGCTACCGCGGTCCGGTGTGCCCGTGCCGTGCTTCATCGTCCTCAGCTCTCCTTCCTCGCGCTCGTCGGGACCTACGTGTTCCCGACGCACCGCGCAGGAAGCGGCAGCCCCCGGCGCACCACACGAACGACGCGGCAAACCCTCCTGCGGAACGACCTCATCCGACCGGGCCGTACATCCCTCGCCCGCCGCCCGCTCGTCCCTCGGTCGTCCCCGGGTCGTCCGAGCTGTGTACGCGGTCATGGCGGTGCGCCCGCGCCGGTGGAGCAGCGCACGCTCCGTGCGTAGACTCCTGAATCATGTCCATGCCATACCGCTCCGCGCCGGAACCGGCCCCCGGCGCATCCCCGTCCCCCGCCCCTCCCCCGCCTCCCGCGCCGGACGCCACCGTGGTGCGTACGGGGCGCCGCGGCGCGATGACCGCCCTCCCGATCTGTCTGATCCTGATCGCGCTGGGCGTGACCGGACTGGTCGGGCTGGTCATGGTGGCCACCGGCACGGCCAAGGGGGAGGTCAGCCCGCAGGGCGTGGCCGGTCTGGTGCTGATGCTGGTGTTCGGCGCGCTCGGTGTGCTCTTCGGCGTCCCGGTCTGGCACGGCAGGCGCGCGGCGATCGTCGTGGACCGCGCCGGTGTCTGGCTGGACAACGGCAGGGCGCGGCAGATCGTCCCCTGGCACGTACTGGCCGGCGTGGGTGTGCACTGGAGCCGGCTGGGGCGACGGGTCAAGCAGTACTCCGTCGAACTCTGCCCCAGCGGCCCGATCGACGACCGTGATCCGGTGCTCTGGGCCCTGGTGCGCGACGAGGACCCGATCGCCCCTGGTCTGCCGCGGCTTCGGTACCGGCTGCCGGTACCGCCGGGCAGCCAGAAGCAGGTGACGACGGCGATCCGGCAGTACGCCCCGCCCCATCTGTGGCTGGGCGAGGAACAACGCGCACCCGGCCACCTCGGCCGCCCGGACCCGAGCCGCCGCCCCCGGCGCTGAACTGTCCGCCGGGCCGGGAACTCACCAGGCTCTCGGCGCCGCGCTCACCCCAGCGCCCGGTCGAGGTTGAACGCCGCGCTGATGAGGGCGAGGTGGGTGAAGGCCTGGGGGAAGTTGCCGATCTGTTCGCCGGTGCGGCCGATTTCCTCGGCGTAGAGCCCGAGGTGGTTGCCGTACGTCAGCATCTTCTCGAACGCGAGCCGGGCCTCGTCCACCCGGCCGGCCCGCGAGAGCGCCTCGACATACCAGAACGAGCAGATCGAGAACGTGCCCTCCTCGCCCCGCAGTCCGTCCGGGCTGCTGCTCGGGTCATAGCGGTAGACCAGGGAGTCGGACACCAGTCCCTCGCCCAGCACATCAAGTGTGGAGAGCCATTTCGGGTCGGTGGGCGAGATGAATTTGGCCAGCGGCATCATCAGGACGGCGGCATCGAGGACATCATCGCCCTCGTGCTGGACGAACGCCTTCCGCTCCTTGGACCAGCCACGGTCCATGATCCGCCGGTAGATCGCATCGCGGGTCTGCGACCAGCGCAGCAGATCCGCCGGCAGGCCTCGGTGCATGGCGATCCGTATCGCCCGTTCGATCGCGACCCAGCACATCAGCTGTGAGTAGAGGAAATTCTGGATCTTTCCGCGGGTCTCCCAGATGCCTTCGTCCGGCTGGTCCCAGTTGCCGCAGACCCAGTCGACGAGGGTGCCGACGGTGTCCCAGTGGGCGCTGGAGAGCGGCTCTCCCCATTTGTCGTAGAGGTAGAGGGAGTCGATGAGGGCACCGTAGATGTCCAACTGGAGCTGGTTGACGGCGCTGTTGCCGATCCGGACGGGTGCCGAGCCCAAGTGGCCTTCCAGATGGGTCAGTTCTTCCTCGGGGAGTTCACTGCGGCCGTCGATGCCGTACATGATCTGCAACGGGCCGCCGGAGCCGTCCTTGAGGCAGATGTTCTCGGACAGGAAATGCACAAAGGCCTTGGCCTCGTCGGTGAATCCCAGCCGGAGCAACGCATAGATGCAGAATGCGGCGTCCCTCACCCATGCATAGCGATAGTCCCAGTTGCGCTCGCCACCGATCTGCTCGGGCAGGCTGGTCGTGGGCGCGGCCACGATGGCGCCGGTCGGCGCGTAGGTGAGGAGTTTGAGGATGAGCGCGGAGCGGTGCACCATTTCCCGCCAGCGTCCTCGGTAGCGGGACCGGGACAGCCATGAGCGCCAGTACCGCACCGTGGCTTCGAAGAGTTCCTCCGCCTCCAGCACCGCACAGGCGCGCGGCTCCACCCCGTCCCCGATCCGGTCCAGCGCGAAGACGGCCGCCTCACCCTCGTCCAGGGTGAAGGAGGAGCAGGCGTCCGGGCCGTCGATCTCGACCGGGGCGCTGGAGGTCAGTGCCAGCGAAAGCCCCGGGGAGTCGAAGACCGTGTGGCCCCGCAGGGTGCTCACGGTGTGCGTGCGCCGGCCGTAATCGAACCGGGGAGCCACCCGGACGCTGAACGGCAGCGAGCCGCGCACACAGATCACCCGGCGGATCAGCCGGTGGCGGTCCGCCTCGCGCGAGTCATCGACGATCGGCATGAAGTCCTGCACCTCGCCGACGCCGTTGTCCGCGAAGAACCTGGTGATCAGGATGTTGGTGTCGGGGAAGTAGAACTGCTTCGTCCGGGCGGGCACATCCGGGCCGAGCTCAAAGGCCCCGCCGCGGTCGGCGTCCAGGATCGCCGCGAAGACGCTGGGCGCGTCGAAGCGTGTGCAGCAGTACCAGTCGATGGTGCCGTTCGTGCCGACGAGTGCGGCCGTCCGCATGTCGCCGATCAGACCGTGCTCGGCGATCGGAAGGTAGCGGGGCGCATCCGCCTTGCTGGGGCGAAGGCTCTCGCAGACGGTCATACGACCTCCCCGGCACTGGGGCGCAGAAGCACTGGATTCAGGTTACCTCCGGGCCGTTCCGGGCAGCGAGCGACGACAGGGTGCGCGCCCAGGGAGGGCGGAGGGGCCCGTAACCGTCCGGACACCACGCGCGACCACGGTTGCGGCAATTCCCGCCCGGCCTCTCGCCAGGCACCTCCCCGCCGTAGGACCATGGCTCGCTCCCTTCTGGCACACCCCGCCCGTCGCCCGCCTGTCCCTTGCCGCTCGTTCCGTACGCCGCGCCCTCGGGAGGACCCGGACCATGAGCAGACCGTTTGCCGTACGCGGCCGCCTCACACTCCTGCTCACCACCCTGCTACTCGGACTGCCGCTCACCCTCCCGCCCGGACCGCTCGCGCACGCCGCGGGTGCCACGGACGCCCCCTCACCGGCGTTATCGGCCGACGCCTACTGGACCGCGCAGCGGATGCGGGCCGCCGAACCCGCGGTCGCCACCAAGGCGGCGCGGGCGACGGAGGCCAGGTCGGGCCCCGCCGCGGATCCCGCCCCGCCGAGCCACCCCTTCGACGGCCTGCCACAGGTCGGCACCTTCTTCTGGACGGACGGCAGCAGGACCGGCCGGTTCTGTGGCGGGACCGTCGTACGCAGCCCGCACCGCAACCTGGTGGTCAGCGCCGGGCACTGTCTGCGCTCCCCCGACCCGAAGCGCCATCTGTCCTTCGTGCCGCAGTACCACGACGGGCTGAAGCCGCACGGGATCTACCCCGTCGAGCTCATCTACCTCGACCAGCGCTACTACGACCTGGGGACGGCGGCGGGTGCCCGCTGGGACTACGCCGTCGTACGGCTCGGGGCGCGTACGGACGGCGCCGAGGCCGAGGAGGTGACCGGCGGCTTCGACCTCCTCCCCCACCCGGGCTACCGCCACCGGTCCGTACGGCTCATCGGCTACCCGGGCAACAGCGACACCACCCACCCCAAGCCGCTGGACTGCACCTCGTCCACGCACCGGTACACCAGCACCGATCCGGCCGCCCCCGGCGACTTCCTGGAAATCGCCTGCGCGGGCTACATCGGCGGCACCTCCGGCGGCCCGTTCCTGGTACGGGACCTGACCGGTTACGCCCTGATCGGGGTCATCGGCGGCTACCACACGGGCGGCGACTACCCCGACGTCTCCTACAGCTCGTACTTCACGCTCGACACACTGGCGCTCTACCTGCACGCCGTCCGCGGCGATACTCCCCCGGGGCCGCGCCACGGCCGGCCGTAAGGGCGCCACTTCCGCCGCGAGGTGACGCCTCATCACCGGCCCGTATTTCCGGGCATGGAGAAGAGCCCCTGTTAATGTCGGCGTCGGGGGAAGGCCGGTGGTCCACCAGGTCCGCAGTGGAAGGTGACGCGCATTGGTGCCGTCGTTTCTCGTCTCCGCACTGAACCGCCTCTTCAGAAATGAGGCCTGGCGCCGGTTTCATGCGCAAGCGGCGTTCCTGGTCACCGTGGTCATGGCCGCGGTGCTTCTCGGGGGTGCGGCGCTGGTCGTGGTCGCCGAATCGGGTGCGCCGCACGCCAATATCACGTCCTATCCGAAGGCGTTGTGGTGGTCGTTCGAAACGGCCACCACGGTGGGGTACGGAGACTTCTACCCGGTGACGCTGTGGGGGCGGATCATCGCCACCCTTTTGATGCTCTGCGCCATTACGGCCTTCGGTGTCATCACGGCCGCCCTCGCCACCTGGTTCGTCGGCCGTGCGGAGCGGGACGTGGCCCGCCTGGGCAAGGCGGTCGGGAATTACGCACGGGAGGATGTGGAGGCGTTCCGCTCGGAGCTGCACACGCTGCACGCGCGTTTCGACCACGTGGAGAACCTGATCAAGGACAGAGGCTCCCGCACGTCCTCATAACTGCCTTTTCGCGCCGCAGTCCGTCCGTCTAAGGTGGTGGCGTGATCGATTCCTCTGACGTCCGCCGCATCGCCCTCTCGCTACCGGAAACGGTGGAGAAGGAAGCCTGGGAGATGCCCACCTTCCGGGTCGCCGGGAAGATGTTCATCACGATCCCCGACGATGAGACATCCTTCGCCGTACGGTGCCCCATCCATGAGCGGCGGGAACTGATCGCAGCGGAACCGAAGAAGTTCTGGGTGCCGCCGCATGAGGCAAGCTCCTCATGGGTGCGGGTCCGGCTGGCGGAGCTGGAGGACATGGAGGAGTTGCGGGACATCCTCGTCGACTCCTGGAAGCAAGCCGCTCCGCCACGGCTGCTGGACGTCTTTCCCACGTAGGTTTTCCCACCCGGGAATTCCCACCCGAGATTCACCATCCAGGATTTCCGGCGTCGGAATTCCACGGCGGATGGGGAAACCGCCGGACGTCCTCAGCCGTGGTACCGGCGCCGCAGGTCGCTCCAGTCCAGGGCCTGGGAGGCCTTCAGCTGGGAATGCTCCGCGGCCTCGCGCGTCTCGGCGAGGACATCGCCGTGCTTCTTCACGAGCTCTTCGTAGATCGGCGTACGGCCGGATGTGTGCGTCGCGGTAGTCATGTCAATGGTCCCGTTCCCGTGAGTGTTCATGGCTGCGGCCCAGCAGATTTTGCCGCCCCGGGAAGAAGGGAGCACCTCAGTTGTCAGCTGAACTCTTGGTGCGCCAAGGGGGGTTGCCCCCACTCGTGCACCGCTCCCCCGTGCAGCCCGGACATCCTGTCATGCGCGTGCCGAGCACGCAAAAGATCACCCCGGAGCCTGAGACTCTTGCGGCCATTACGGATTATCGAGACCGTTCGGGGTCCGTTTAGGACCGTTGAAGACCGTTCAGGACCATTGCTGCACGTAGCAGTTATTGATGCCGTTCATGACCGTTGATGGCCTTCATGGACCTTGACGGCTTTGGTGAAGTTGCTTGGGTCGGTGGCGTGACGTCGGGCCGCAGCTCCTGCCGACTCGGCCCGTACGGACTGCCACCGACACCACGACTGGCCTAACCCTTTCGGTTCCCGGGGGACGTCTTCCACATCCCGGCGACTTCCTTGAAGGCGTCCCTGTGCGACACGTCCGGGTGGCGCGCTTTGAACTTGGGAAGTTCATCCTTCATGAATTGGTTGTAGGGGGACAGACTCTTGGCCCCGGAACGCTTCTGCGCCTTGCGCGTGGTCTCTTTAGGCATGATCGCTCGCATTCCTTCAGGTAGCGGTGGGCGATTGACGTCATCTGCTCGGGAAAGCCCCGAAGCCTGATGCCCACCGACGGACGCTGCCGATGACGTCAGCGGCCGTGAGCATCCCGGTCGTCTCCGAGAGCCCCGGCTGAGCGCTATCAGTACCACCGAGCGGAATACCTCACACCTCACTCACTCCGACCCAGGGGGTACGACGTCGGGACCGTCGCCGTCGGTTCCTCTGCGCGGCGGCTACCGGGGGTCAGTCGCCGCGCGCCTCCTCCCGTTGGCCCGGCATGGCGGTGAACTGCTGCGCTGCTCGGGGGACGGCGCGGCCTGGCGCCCGGGGGCGGGCGGCCGGCTGCCGATACTGGGGGAATGCCGGAATTCGCTGGGGCAGAGGTGCTGGTGGTGGGGGCCGGATGAGCGCGCGGGAGGTGGCCGTCACCGGATTGGGGCTGGTCACACCCGCCGGGGTGGGGGTGGCGGCCACCTGGCAAGGGGTGCTGGCGGGTGTCCCCACCGCGGAGTGTGATCCGGCGCTCGACGGTCTGCCGGTGCGGTTCTGTTGCCGTGTGCCCGGCTTCGACGCCGCGGAGCTCCTTGGCCGCCGGCTGTCCTGGCGTCTGGACCGGTGTGCGGCGATGGCTCTGGTGGCCGCCCGGGAAGCGGTGGCGGACGCCGGTCTCGGCGCGGAGCGCTGGGATCCCCTGCGGGTGGGTGTCGTCCTGGGCGTCGGTACGGCGAGCATGGAGCGTTACGAGGAGGAGTTCGCCAAGCTGACCGCGGGCCGGCCCACCGACATCTCGCCGCTGGCCATTCCGCGCAGTGTGCCGAACATGGTCGCCGGCGAAGTGGGGATGGATCTGCGTGTCCGCGGGCCGAATCTGACGGTCAGTACGGCGTGCGCCTCGGGTGCGACGGCGCTGGGAACGGCGCGGCAGCTGCTCCTTTCGGACGCCTGCGATGTCGTGATCGCGGGCGGCAGCGAATCGCTGTGCAGCCGCATTCCCGCGGTGTGCTTCCACCAGATGGGCGCACTCTCCGGCCGTCACGACGACCCGGCGGGTGCCTCCCGCCCCTTCGATGCGGACCGTGACGGATTCGTCCTGGCGGAGGGGGCCGGGGTGCTCGTACTGGAGCGGACGGAGCACGCACGGTCCCGCGGGGCCCGGGTCCGGTCCTATCTGGCGGGCTACGGGGCGTCGTGCGATGCGTACCACTTCACCGCGCCGCACCCGGAAGGGCGGGGGGCGGCCGAGGCCTTGACGGTGGCCCTGTCCGACGCCGGGATGGAGCCGGCGGACATCGGCCATGTCAATGCGCACGGCACCTCGACGGTGCTCAACGACCGGGCCGAGGCCTCGGCGTTGCGGCAGGTCTTCCGCCGGCCGCCGCCGGTGACCGCGGTGAAGGGGACGTTGGGGCATGCGGCCGGGGGCGCCGGGGCGATCGAGGCCGCCTGCACGGTGCTGACGCTGGAGCAGCAGAAGATCCCGCCCACGGCGAATCTGCGGTGTCTGGATCCGGAGATCGGCCTGGATGTGGTCAGCAAGGTGCCGCGGCCGGTGCGTATGACGGCGGCGGTCAGCAATGCCTTCGGCTTCGGGGGACAGAACGCGGTGCTGGTGTTCCGCTCGGCCCCATAAGGCGGAGCGGTGTCCTCCGTGGAGAGTTCACGCGAATGCCCGGCTTTCGTCTGTGCGCCGGTGCGCGCGTTCCCCGGCACTCCGACATACTGCAACGTACTGCGCATAAGTAGGAATATCGCCGGTTATCTGGGGGCTGGTGCGCGACTCGGCGGCGCTGCCGCGTCGTGGCCGGCCCGCCGTCGAAGGAGTGAGTCGTTGATCACGGTCACCGGTGCCACCGGCTTTCTCGGAGCGCATCTACTTGCCGGACTGCTGCGCAGGGACGACCGCCCGGTCTGCGCACTCGTCCGGAGCGATCCGGACGCCGCCCGGGAGCGCCTGCTGCGGGCGGTGCGCAGTACGGGTGCCCGGTGGGAGGAGGCCGACTTCCACCGTCGGGTGACGCCCGTACGGATCGAGCTGCCCGCCCCACGACTCGGTCTGTCCGCCGAGGAGCACGGGGCGCTGGCGCGGCGGACGCAGGAGGTGTGGCACTGCGCTGCCGACACCAGTCCGCTGGGGCACGAGACCGCGTTGCACCCGACCAATGTGGAGGGCACCGCGCGGATCCTGGAACTGCTCGATGCCGGTGAGCGCGATGCGCGGCTGTTCCACATCAGCACGGCGTTCGTGGCCGGGAAGCGCCTCGAGGGTGTGGTGCCCGAGGACGCGCTGGAGGAGCGGTACGGATTCGCCACCACGTACGAGGAGTCCAAGTACCGCGCCGAGGTGCTGGTACGCCGCTGGGCACAGGACCAGGGCCGGACGGCGGTGGTCTTCCGGCCGAGTCTGCTGGTGACGGACCGGCCCGCCGAACCGGGCGAGCCGCGCCACTGGCTGGCGGTCCAGGCCGCCCGGACCAGTCTCCTCGGCCGGCAGGATCATGTCCGCGCACTGCGGGCGGCCGGGCCGGAGTCCGGGGAGTTGGGTTCCCCGTATACGGCGCGGATGCCGGGGCGGCCCGATGCCGTGGTCAATCTGTTGCAGGTGGACTGGGCCGCGGCGGCGATGCTGCGGTGTGCGGCGCGCCCTGGGCCCCCGTTCGAGACCTTCCATGTGACGCACCCTCAGGACTGCTCGGTGCAGTGGCTGCTGCGTATCGCTCTGGAGTCGTGCGACTGGCTCGACGTCGAGTTCGACCCGGATCTCACCCCGGAGCGGATGCGGCCGCTGGAGCGGTCCCTGATGCGGCTGGCCGCCGGGCTGACACCGTACTGGTGGTCCCGGCGCCGCTACGACCGGGCCCGGCTGACGGCCGCGACGGCCGGCCTGGAGCCGCCGGCGGAATTGTCGGCGCAGTATGTGCGCACGGGCATGACCGTCCCCCTCTCCTCCACCACCCCCATGACAGCCACCTCTTCAGCCGGCTCCGCACCCGCCGGCTCTGCACGGAAGGGACCCGTGAGGACTCATGTCTGACCCCGTGTCCATGTCCGCTCCTGGACCCGATGACGCCTTCGATGCCTACGCCGCGATCTGTGCGGCCCTGACGGAGACGTTCGGTGTCGAGTCCGCCGAGCTGCGGCCCGGCGCCACCTTCCAAGAGCTCGACATCGACTCGCTCGCGCTTCTGGAGTTCGCCCTCGTGATGGGCGAACGCCTCGGCCTGAGCAGCGGCGATGCCGATCTGCGCCCGGCCATGACGCTCGCGGAGGCTGCCGGGTACGTCGAGGCGCTGCGGTCGGGGGCCGAGGTGACGGGCGGGGCCGGACAGCCGGTGGCGCGTACGTCGGCGCCGTAAGCGACAGCTGGTCGGCCTACCGGCCGACGGTCGGCAAGTCCTTCACCCCGTCCGACGTGGTCGAGGGCTCGCCCCGGAAGCGGTCCGCCACCACGGCGGGGCCGTTGGCCGCAGGTCTGCGGATACCCGCGGGGGCCCACCAGTTGGCGCGCCCGGCCAGCCGCATCACCGCCGGTACGAGCACCCCGCGCACCACCGTGGCATCGACGACCACGGCCAGCGCGAGGCCGAAACCCAGCTCCTTGAGCAGCAGCACGTCCGACGAGGCAAGCGCGCCCATGGCCACCGCCACGGCGAGCGCGGCCGCGCTGAACAGACGGCCGGTCCGGGCGATGCCGTGGACTACCGCGGACGTGTTGTCCCCGGTGGCCCGGTAGTGCTCCTGGATACGGGAGAGCAGAAACAGCTCGTAGTCCACGGAGAGGCCGAAGGCCACGCTGAAGAGCAGAAGCGGAATGGTCATGTCCAGGGTCCCGGTGACGGCGAATTCGCCCAGCAGCCACCGCAGATGACCGTCCTGGAAGACGAAGACGATGCCGCCCAGGGCCGCGGTCAGACTCAGTGCCGCCACGGCCAGGACCTTCAGTGGAATCAGCACGCTGCGGGTGAACAGGAACACCACCGTCATGGTCCCCACGGCGATCAGCGCGCCGGCCGACGGCAGTGCGCCTTTCAACGCCTCGCGTGCGTCGAGGACTTGTGCCGCCCAGCCGGCGATCTGCGCGGGGCCGGGGGACGGCAGGTCCCGGACCGCGCGAACCAGGCCGGCGGCCCGCCCCGACTGCGGGTCGGGCGTCATCGTGAGCGTCACGACCGTCCCCCGTGCCCCGCCCCGGGTACCGGCCGTCCGCGCACCGCGCACCCGTCTGCCGCCCTCGTACCGCCCCGTCACCGTGGCCACGCCCCGCACCCCGGTCAGCGCGGACAGCCTCCGCCCGTACGCATCCAGCGCCGCCCGGCCGACGACCGGATCGGCCCGGGGCAGCACCACCGCCAGCGCACCCTCCGGGGACGTCCCCCACTCCCGGTGGAGCAGTCCGGCGGTCGTACGGGCCTCGGCCTGCGTCGGCAGGATCCGCTCGTCGGCCAGCCCCAGCCGCCCGTGCCCGAAGGGCAGCACCAGCACCGCCAGCAGCACCAGGCAGCCCGTCCCCCACCACAGTGGGCGCCGGGTGACCGCCCGCGCCGCCGTGCGCCACAGCGGACTGTCCCCGCCGAGCGTCGGCGCCGGTACGCACCGCAGACGCCCGAGCGGATCCAGCGACTCCACCCGCGCGCCCCAGCCCGCCAGTACGGCAGGCAGCACGAGCACCGCCGTCAGCGCCGCCAGTACGACGACCGTCATCCCCGCGTACGCCATCGAGCGCAGGAAGGTGAAGGGGAACACCAGCAGCGCGGCGAGGGCGGCGGTCACCGTGCCCGCCGACACCGCGACCGTACGACCGGCAGTGCGCGCGCTGGCCTGCGCGGCCGCCGGCGGCGCCAGCCCGAGCGCCCGCTCCTCCCGGAACCGGGCCACGATGAACAGCGCGTAGTCCACCGCGAGGCCGAAACCCAGCGCACCGATGAGGTTCACGGCGAAGACGGAGACCTCCGTGACGGCGGTGAGCACCCGCAGCGCCGCCAGCGCACCCACCGCCGACACCCCGCCGACCAGCACCGGCAACAGCGCGGCCGCCAGTGACCGGAACGCCACGGCCAGGATCGCGAACGTCAGCGGGGCGGCGATCAGCTCGGCCCGTACCAGGTCGGTATGCGCCTGCTCGGTGGACTGGGCCATGCTCCACGCGGGCCCGGTGGCCCGGACCTCGAAGGGGCCGTCGCCCCGTTCCGTGTAGCGGGGCACCAGTCGCTCGGCCGTACGCGCCGTCTCGGTCTCGCTGCCGCGCAGATCGGCCAGTACGAGCGCGAAGCGGCCGTCGGGTGACCGCAGGGCCTCGTCCGGGTCCGCCGGGTCCGTCCAGTACGACCGCGCCCGCACCACACCCCGTTCGGCGGCCAGCCGCTCCGTCATACGACGTCCCGCCGCGCGCACCGCTGGGTCGTCCAGGGAGAGCCGGGCGGTCTCCGGCCGCAGTACCAGGACGAGTTCCGGTCGGTCGGCCCCGAAGCGGGCGGCCCACACCTCGGCCCGCGCCGAGGGCGTCCCCGACGCGGTAAATCCCCCCGACGAAAGCTGCTCACCCAGCCCGGAGGCCACCCAGCCGAACGCCACGCACAGAATTCCGGCCATGATCAGCACCCGCTTCGGAGCCCGCACCACCCACCAGACCCCGCCCCCGCGTCCCCGCCCCCGTCCGAGCCCCTGACCGTTCCCAGGAGGTCCGCCGCTGCTTCCGCCGCATTCCGTACGCGTCGCCGCCATGCCCCGATGTTCCAGCCGCCTTCCCTCCCACCTGAGGTGACGCGCCGTCAGCAGCAGGCTGGTGGAACGGATGGCGGAAACGCCGACGTGGGCCCCCGCTCCCCGTCCCGCGGTCGTACGGGACCTGGCAGACTCGCCCCTCGACACCGGCCGGTCAAGGGAGGCGACCTCGTGAGTGCAGCCCCGTACGTACGCTTTCAGGGCACCACCCGCAGCCCACGGGGCCACTTCCCCGGCATCTTCGCCCTGGCCAATGGCCTCGCACGGGACGGACGGCTCAATGACGAGCAGTACCGCTTCTGGCGCGCCGGCAATGACTGGTACGACGCCCACTACACCAATCCGTCCGACGTCGATCCCACCGTCTACGACCGCGAACTGAACCCGGGAGCGGTGGCGTGGTTCAAGTCCACCGCGGTGCATCTCCTCGAGCGCGTGGAGGGCTATCTGGACCTGCTCGCCGCGCACGCCGTGGACTGCGAACGGATCGAGTCCACCAACCCTGGGCGGATCATTTACGAGGACGAGGACCAGGTCGTGGTGGTGCCCTGGCAGCGCGACCGGTCCAGCGGGTGAACCACGTACCCCGTCATGCGCGGGGCGTCAGTGTGCGATGCCGTCGATCAGCTCACGCGCACCCTGGCGCAGCAGGGCCACGGCCACGGAGGTGCCGAGCGTTTCCGGGGTGAGCGGTCCGGCCCACTCGTGCGCGTTGAGTACGGTCTTGCCGTCCGGCGTGAACACGCAGGCGCGCAGGGAGAGTTCGCCGCGCCGGTCGGTCTTGGCGTAGCCGGCGATCGGGCTGTTGCAGTGGCCCTGGAGGACGTGCAGCAGCATCCGTTCGGCGGTGGTCTCCTGGTGCGTCCGCGGGTGCCCCAGTCCGCTGACCGCGTCGATGGTGTCGGTGTCGCCCTCGCGGCACTGGAGCGCCAGTACGCCCGCGCCGATCGGCGGGCACATCTCGTCGACGGACAGGATCTGGGTGATCACATCCGTACGGCCGATGCGCTCCAGCCCCGAGACGGCCAGCAGCAGCGCATCCGCCTCACCGGCCGCCAGCTTCTCCATGCGGCGGTTGGCGTTTCCGCGCATCGGCACACACTGGAGGTGCGGATGGGAGGCGGCCAGTTGGGCGATCCGGCGGACCGACGAGGTGCCGATCCGGGTTCCCGCGGGAAGTTCGTCGAGGGTGAGGCCACCCGGGTGGATCAACGCATCGCGGACGTCATCGCGCTCCAGGAAGGCGGCGAAGGTCGTACCGGCCGGCAGCGGGCGGTCGCCGGGGATGTCCTTGACGCAGTGCACCGCGAGGTCCGCCTCACCGGCGAGCAGGGCGGCGTCGACCTCCTTGGTGAACGCCCCCTTCCCCTCGACCTGGGACAGCGCACCCATCCAGCGGTCACCGGTCGTCTTGACCGGGATGACCTCCGTGGCGATGCCGGGGTGCAGCGCACCGAGTTCGGTGCGGACGCGCTCCACCTGGGCCAGGGCCATCGGCGAGTCGCGGGAGACGATGCGGATCAGTTCTGGGGCGGACATGCGCCCACGATAGACCGTCAGTTCCGCGGTGCTGACACCAGCAGGCCCGGCTGCTCCGGCTTTGCCTCGCCGGCGGTACGGTCCCGGCATGTACCGATCACGCGATACCGATGCCCCACCGTCCCCCGTCACCGCGGACGATCTCGACCGCGCCGTGCAGCTCGCCGTGGCAGTACTGCGCCAGGCACCCCCGGAGGCGTGGGAGGGCCGGGCCGGTTCGCTGGAGTGGGACTGCTGGGAGACCGTCGAGCACCTCAGTGACGACCTCTTCGCCTATGCGGTCCAACTTGGGCCCAGGAAGCCGCCGTTGGACAGGGAGGTGCCCTTCCTATGGGAGAGCCGGCGGCCCGGTGGACCGTCGAACGCGGTGCATGCCAACCGGGCTGCCGGGCCCGCCGGGCTCCTCCAGGTGCTGGAGGCATGCGGCGCGCTGCTCGTCGCGATGGTGCGTACGACGGCGCCGCAGGTCCGTGCCCACCATGTCTTCGGGGTGTCGGACGCGGAGGGATTCGCCGCGATGGGGGTCGTGGAGACGCTGGTGCACACGCACGATCTGGCGGAGGGGCTGGGCGTGAGCTGGGATCCGCCGGCGGAGCTGTGCGCCCGGGTGCTCGGCCGGCTCTTTCCTGACGTCCCCGAGGGCGCGGCGCCCTGGCCCACCTTGCTGTGGGCGACGGGGCGCGCGGCACTCCCGGGGCACCCGCGCCGCACCGGCTGGCGCTGGGACGCAACGGTCCGCCGATAGGCCAGCGCACTTGCGCCGACCGGGTGAGCAGGCCTCATGGACGCGGCGGCGCCTCCTCACAGCACCTAGGAGAAACGGGTAGCCGCGCGTCGGATTCCCTGGGCGAACATGACGGAGCCCGGGCCGGCGAGATGCCGGCCCGGGCTCTGTCCGGTTGCGCCTATCGGATTTCGAGGTGGGCCTCCGCGTGCGGACGACTCACTACTCAGGCGCGTCGGTACGAGTCGAGGTGGGCGAAGACCACGACGTTGTCGACGTAGTCCTTGACCTTCCTGTCGTACGCGCCGCCGCAGGTGATGATCCGGAGCTGGGCGGTGGGTACATCGGCATAGACCCGGTCGTTGGGGAAGTTCGCCTTGCTGAAGGTCTCGACGCTGTCGACCTTGAAAGTGGCGATCATGCCGTCCTCACGGGTGATGTTGACCGTGCTGCCGGGCTTGAGCGATTCGAGTTGCAGGAACACCGCCGGTCCGGTCTTGGTGTCGACATGCCCGGCGAGGATCGATGAGCCGCGCTCGCCGGGTGCCGGCCCGTCTTTGAACCAGCCGACCAGATTCTTGTCGTTGGCGGGCGGTGCATCGAGCTGTCCGCTCGGGCCGATTCCCAGTTCGGTGAACGGGGCGTCGACGGCGATCTCCGGAATCCTCAGCCGCTTGGGCATGGAGCGTGGCAGGGCCAGGCCCTGGGCGGCCGGGGAGGCGGAGGAGCCGCCCCTGGGGGTGGCGGAGGCGGCAACGGCAGGGTGGGACTGGGGCTGGGGGTCTGCCGAGGTGTCCACGGAGTTGTAGACGAGGAGGGAGCCCAGCAGAAACACTGCCGCGGACCACAACAGGCCGCGGCCGACGGGACGGGTTGCGGAAGCGGTCCGGGGCGGGTTCGGTTTCGGCTGGGGTGGCGACTGCTGGGCGGTCATGTGCGGGTGCCTTTCATGAACGGTGCGGCGACGAGGCGTGAGGGGGCGGCGGAACGCAACCGCCGCGGCCACCGTCCACGAGGAACGGTGGCCACGACGGCGCAGCGGCCTCCGTACGGTCAGCCGGGTCAGGCGACCGCAGAGCCCGAGGTGTTGCGACGGCGCAGCATGTACGCACCGGCGCCGAGGCCACCGAGCATCAGCACGGAGCCGGCGGCCAGGCCGCTGCCGGCCGCCATACCGCCACCACCGGTGTGGATGCCACCGTGCGGCTTGCGGTGGTCGCCGTAGCCGCCGTAGCCGCCGTGGTCGTAGTCACGGCCGTGGTCACGGCCACCGTCACGCCCGTGGTCGCGACCGCCGTCACGCCCGTGGTCGCGGCCACCGTCCCGGCCGTGGTCACGGCCACCGTCCCGGCCGTGGTCACGGCCGTGGTCGTCGCCGTAGCCGCCACCCTGGTCCCAGTCACCGACCACGGTCTTGGCCAGGAAGCCACCACCGGTGTGCACCCCACCGCTCGGCTTCCTGTGGTTGTCACGGCAACGGTCCCGGTCGCGGTCGCGGTCACGGTCCCGACCGTGGTCACGGTCCCGGTCACGGTCACGGCCGTTGTCGCGGCCACCGTCCCGGCCGCCGTCGCGGCCACCGTCCCGGCCGCCGTCGCGGCCACCGTCGCGGCCGCCGTCGCGGCCGCCGTCACGGCCACCGTCCCGGCCGTTGTCACGGTCCCGGCCGTTGCCGCGGTCGCGGTCACGGTCCCGGTCCCGGCCGTTGCCGCGGCCGTTGTCACGGTCGCGGTCACAGCGCCTGTTGTGGTCGTCGTTGCTGGAGGCAGTACCACTGTTCGCGGCAATGTCCTCCATGATCATGGCGTTTGCAGCGGGTGCGGAGATTGCGAGGGCCGCTGTGATGGCGGCCGATGCGAACAGGGTGCGAGCAGTGCGCATGGGGACATGTTCCTTTCGGCGCGACTGCGAAGGCTGACTCTTTGTCGGCACATCGGATCGCAGTAGCGACGTGATCACCGTCAGCCGAATCCTGACCTCGCACCACCGGAGAATGTCGCATTCGAGGTATCCCCTGCGCTCTTCGGGTGGCCGGAGGCAGCAGATTCACCCGTTGGACGGCGCGCGTCGTCGGCGTGTCGCGCAACGAGTGGGCTAGGGGGCTTCCATGACGCTCGACGGCGGCCGCCGGGAGGCCGATGGGAGCCATGCGATGGTTCAGCGCTCAACGAGCACGGTGGCGGCCGAATGTCCTGCGCGACCCAGCGATGCGGGTGTCCTGACCCAACGCCTCCATGTCCCAGCAGTGTTGATGCGGTGAGGCTTCCGGACGCACTGAACTGCCCTGTGCGCAGGGCACCTTCGCCCGCTCCTCTCCACCCCGCTTCTTCACGGCCGCCTCTCCGCCGCATCCTCCCCGCGGCAGCCTCGCCACTGTCCGCGGAACAGGGCACCGATCAACGCCCTTCTGCCGCGGTCCTGTTCGGCGGACAATCGGCAGCGCGCTGCGCGGTCCGTTCGGAATGGCCAGGACAGGCAGGCACATGGCGATTCGATACGTGGAGACGGAGTCAGTGGGCTCGTGTCACGGCGTGACGGCACCGGGCGCCGTCACCCGGACAGCGGAATTCGTACGGCCGACGGGGTGGGCCAAGGTGCGGCACGGCCTTTCATGGGGCTATCGGGCCGGCCACCGCGCGCTCAGGTGGAGCGGTCCCGGAGCGCCTCGTCGACGATGGCCTCCAGCCGGGCGTGGTGCGCGCCGCGCCAGTAGACCCGGCCACAGGCGGTGCACTGGGCGAAGACGTCGTACGTACGCTGGGTGCCGTGCTGAAGCTGCTCGCGGACCGAGTCCTTGTCGGCGTCCGCCAGCGGGCCGTTGCACGCCGTACAGCGTGTCCAGGGGGCAAGCGTGGGCGCGAAGCGCTCCAGTACGTCCCGGAGTTGGTCGTCGGGCCGGTCGCTGTAGATGAACGCGCCCGCCCAGATCTCCCGTCGGCGCAGTAGCCCCCGGTCCCGGGAGAGCAGCACCCGTCGTTCCCTCGCGGAGAGCTCGGCGAGCGCGGCGTCGCCGGGGTCCTCGTTGGTGTACGCGGCGTCGACGCCGAGCAGCCGCAGCCTTCGCGCGAGCGTGCCGAGGTGGACATCGAGCAGGAACCGCAGCGGCGCGCCGGGGACCCGCTGCGGGCGTTCGACGGCGTACACCTCGATGCGCTCGCCCGCGCCGGGAACGTGCGAGGCGGGAACCTCGGCGCCGTCCACGACCAGCCTTCCGACCTCGGTGAGCGGGACGCCGAGCGACTCGACGACATGGCCGAGCGTCGATGACCCGTCGGTCACCACCGGCACAGCACCGCCGGTGTGGCCCGCCGCGACAAAAACGTGCAGCTCAGGGGCGAAGCTGAAGTGGACCTGGGGACCGTTCACACCGTTCACGCCGCACAGCATGTCATCGGGCGGGCCCGGCCAGCCAGCGGATTCCCCTCGGTGGCCGGACAGCGCATTCCTGCCGGTCACAGGCCGGGTGGTGGGGCGGATCGCGGCCGAGGGGCGACCGGTCCGTGGGTGCCGGCGGCACCGGTCCTGCGACATACGGACCGCGGCCATCGGCTGCATACGGCCGTAGCGGCCGGCTACATACGGACCGTAGCGGTCCGCGTCCCGGATTGTGCACGGTGGAGCAGGCCCCGCTCCCCCGCCGCCCCTAGCCTCACTGCCACCACACGACCCACGTCTCCCGCATCCACATCGTCAGCACCCGCATCTTCAGCACCCACCACCTTCAGCATCACGCGCATCTCCCACCTCACGCGCGTCTCCCATGCCACGCGCGTCTTCCCATGTCACGCGCGTCTCCCATGCCACGCGCGTCTCCCGTGTCACCAACGAGGGGCGGTACCGGTGAACTGGCTCATCCACGACTACCGCGAGAAGGATCTCGCCGAGGTGGTCCACCTGATCGACTCCACCGCCGAGCTCGGGCAGGAGTCCGTGTTCTCGCTGGCCGAGTGCATCAGCGCACTGACCTCCCGGCAGCCCGCCGTGGTGGCCGTCCACCAGGGGACGCCCATCGGTACGGCGCTCGCGTGCGTGGCGGGTGAGCGGGGCTGGGTGATGCGGATCGCGATCTCCTCGGCCTGGCGCGGCCGGGGGCTGGCCAGCGCGCTCCTGGTGGAGCTGGAGCAACGGCTGGTCTCCGCCCGGGTGAGCCGTATCGCCTACGTACTCCCCGAGGAGGAGCTGCTCGGGGAGGGGCTGCTCAACGCGGGCTATACGCGCCAGCCCGCCGTGGCCTACTTCGAGAAGGTCGAGCCGCACCACGGGCCCGCGGCCGGCCTCCTGGAGGACCTTGGCGGCCGGTTTCTGCCGGCCGATCTGTGGGCCAAGGTGGCCGGCATGGAAGCGGAGAAGGACCTCATCGAGCGGCGGGTGATCCTGCCGCTCGCGGAGCCGGAGCGGGCCGCCCGGCACGGGGTACGGCCGCCGCGGGCGATCGCCCTGTTCGGTCCGCCGGGGACGGGAAAGACCACCTTCGCGCGCGGGATCGCCGCCAGGCTCGGCTGGCCGTTCGTCGAGCTGCTGCCGTCCCGGCTGGCCGATGAGGGCAATCTGGCGGCGGCCCTGCGCAGCGCGTTCGCCCGGATCGCGGAGCTGGAGCGGGTGCTCGTCTTCATCGACGAGGTCGAGGAGATCGCCCCGGTCCGCCATGAGCCCGCGCAGCCGGGCGGACTGCACGGTGTGACCAATGAGCTGCTGAAGCTGATACCCGGCTTCCGCGAGCGGGGCGAACGGTTGCTGGTGTGCGCGACCAACTCCATCCGCTCACTGGACCCGGCGTTCCTGCGTCCCGGTCGCTTCGACTATCTGATCCCGATCGGTACGCCGGACCCGGCGGCCCGTGCGGCGATCTGGTCCCGGTACACGGACGGCCGGGCCGAGGTGGATGTGGCGGCCCTGGTGGCGGCCAGCGAGCTCTTCACCCCGGCCGACATCGAGCATGCCGCCAGGGTGGCGGCCCAGGCCTCTTTCGAGCGCGACCTGGAGGCGGTCGGCGTGGGGGCGGGCGGGCGCGGGCGGCCCGGCGCGAGCACCGAGGACTACCTCGCCGCCCTCGCCCACTGCCGGCCGACCGTCACCCCAGCGATGATCGACGAGTTCAGCGCGGACATCACGACCCACGCCCGTTGCTGACGGCCGCGGCGGAGGCGTGACGGGCGCGGCGGAGGCTCGACGTGCGGGGCGGAGGCGTGACGTGCGGGGGCCGCCGGCCCGGCCGGACACCGCCTCAGCAACTCAGGTGGTCGCCAGGGACCGTACCCAGGATCTGCACAAAGCTCTGGTAGCTGTTGATCCGGCTCTGCACCTGCCCGGGGTTGCCGCCGTTGCATTCCAGGGAGCCGTTGATGCTGCGGATGGTCTCGCCGAAGCCGGCGCCGGTGACCATCGCGGTGTGCGGGCGTCATGGTGCCCGGCCCGGTCTGGGTGTTCCAGTACCAGAGCGCGGTCTTCCAGGCGACGGCGGCGTCCTGCTCCACCAGATAGGGGTTGTTCAACAGGTCGATGCCCAGCGCATCGCCGGCCGCCTTGTAGTTGAAGTTCCAGCTGAGCTGGATCGGCCCGCGCCCGTAGTAGGCGGCTTGTCCGGCGGGGCATCCGTAGGGCTGGGTGGCGTCACAGTAGTGGGGGTAGTTGCCGGTGTTCTGCTCCACCACGTGGACGAGACCGCCGGTCTCGTGGCTGACGTTCGCGAGGAAGGCCGCGGCCTCCTGGCGCTTGACGGTGTCGCTCCCGGTGGTGGCGAACTCCGGATACGCGCTGAGCGCCGCGGTCAGTCCGCTGTAGGTGTAGAACGGGTTCCGGTTCGGGAACATCTGGTTGAACTGCGCCTCGCTGACGACGAATTCCTCGGCCCGCGAACCGGCGCCGATTCGGCCCTCGGCACAGAAAGAAGCACACCTTGCGGTGGCCGCGGCCGGCGCCGCGGGCACGACGACGGCGAGGCCAATGGCGACGGCGGCGGCGCTCCGTAACGCGGCGATACGAGATCTCATACGGGACTCCTTCGCGCGAACCGCGGGCCTCCGGGCAAGGGGCGGTACGGCCGCTGTGGGGGGAATTGCCTTGGGTAACTGCCTTACGAGCTCGGCCCGTTGGGGTGCGGGGCGGGGCGAGCCAAAGCAGGTAGAAGCGACGGCGCGCTGCGGCGGCCAAGTTCAGGTCTAGACCAACTTCAGGTTATGGGCGGGGACTTGAGCATGTCCATACCAATGCGCCGATGGATCCCGCCACAACGGCTCCACCCCCCAGCGCCCCACCCCGGGCGGCCGCAAAATCGCGGGTGGGATCGTCGGCCCTGTGCGAGAGTGACGCGATGACGCGAACAATCGGACTGCTCGGCGGTATGAGCTGGGAGTCCACGGCCGAGTACTACCGACTGCTCAACGAGCTGACGCGCGAGCGGCTGGGCGGTCTGCACTCCGCGCGCTGCGTGCTCTACTCCGTGGACTTCGCAGAGATCGAACGGCTCCAGGTCGAAGGCCGCTGGGAGGAAGCCGCCGAGGTACTGGCCGATGCGGCCAAGGCACTGGAGTCGGCCGGCGCGGAGATGCTGCTGCTCTGCACGAACACCATGCACAAGGTGGCCGACGAGGTGGCCGCCGCCGTGACCGTCCCGCTGGTCCATCTCGCCGACACCACCGCGGACGCGGTACGCGCGAACGGCCTGCGCCGCATCGGGCTGCTGGGCACCGCCTTCACCATGGAACAGGACTTCTACCGCGGCCGCCTCGAAAGCCACGGGCTGGATGTACTGGTCCCGGACGACGCCGGGCGAAGCACCGTCCATCGGGTGATCTACGAGGAGCTGTGCCGCGGCATCGTCCGCGAGGAGTCCCGTGCGGCCTACAGGGCCGTCATCGCCGATCTCGTCGCGGCCGGCGCAGAGGGCATTGTGCTGGGCTGTACCGAAATCGAGCTGCTCATCGGCCCCGAGCACAGTCCGGTACCGGTCTTCCCGACCACCCGGCTGCACGCCGAAGCGGCCGTCGACCGCGCACTCTCCTACCCCCAATAGGCCGATCAGGAACGGCCAACTTGCCCAGCACCACAGATTTTTGGGTGGTGCGGGGGTTTGAAGTGACGGCAGGTACTCTGACGTGGTGTCGCGTAGCGAGTTGGAACGACTGGCCAGGATCCGGATGCAGGTCACCGGAGAGACTCTCGAACGCGCCATGGCCGTGCTCGCCGGACATACCACCACCGAGCCCGGGCCCGAGCCTGAACCGGAGCAGGGGTCCGAGACCGATAGCGAGGCCGAGGCTGAGGCCGACCGCGGAAGCGAAGGGGCCGGTGCGACGGACGGGAACGGCGCGGCCGCCGAGGGCAGCGACCCGGACAGTGGCGCCGACCCTTCCGCCGCCCCTTTCACCGGCCCTGCCGCTCGACGGAACCCTCGGTGCCGCTCCCACCTCCGCGGCCTCTGATCGGGGCCGGCGGCTGCGCTTCACCGCGGCGCGGACCAAGCACACATGGGCGTGAACCCAGCGCATATGGGCGCGGACGTAGCGTGATCGCACCACGTCGGAGGCCGCCGCGGCGTCAGGAGCGGAGGGCGGACGGCTCCGGCGGCGGGCTCACCCCCGGGTCAGCGGCCGTGCTTGCAGAGGCGCGCGGAGCATCTGGTGGCCCCCGCTCGCCAGCATGCGGACCTCGCCCCGTTCGCTGATCTCCGCGCGCACGATCCCCGACTCATCCTCGTAGATCGGATACCCGCCGGCGCCCGCGCGCTCGGTACGCCGGACGATCACCACGTCGTCCTCCACGGCAGGAGCTTGAAACACCAGCTCATAGCATTCCGGGTAGTCCATCGAGTCCTCCCGATACGGCTCGGCGCCCGGCAGATGCTTGCGGCACTCCCCCCGGCCGCCACTGCACACGCGCGCCGCTGCACCTCGGCCCTTCCATGGTCGCCCACGGCCGCCCGCTCCGCCTCAGGAGAGCGCGGCAGCGGCCGGTTCCCGGTCAGGTGAGCGCTCCCCCGGCTGCCCGAAAGGGACCGAGGCCCGCCCGTAGGGACCGTCGGCGGTGGTCCGTCCTGCGCGGCGCCGCCGTCCGTCCAGCCGCGGATCCGGGGCCGGGCCGGCGGCGAAAACCTGACATTTGTCATCCGGACTTGGGATCAAGGTCGTTCTCAGGGTTGACGGCCGGCTGCCGTGCCACCGCGAGAATCGGGACGTCAAGATCAACACCGGCCACAGGGCCTGAACTCACGGAGACAGCATGCCCGTTCCTCCTTCCCGGCACCGTCCGATGCGGCTGGCCGGGAGCGCCACCGCCGTCTTACTCGCACTGACGGTGCCGACCGCCGCCTTCGCCGCTACGCCGCCCACCACCCCCGGCCGAGCCCTCCCCACCGCCGCACACTCCCACCAGACAGAGCTCGGCCGGATGGTGCTCGACGGCCCGGCACTGGATCGTGCGGCTCTCGATCGCGCTGCTCTGGACCGGACGCTGAAGGCCTTCCATGACGCGGGGATGTACGGCGCCTACTCGGCGGTGCGGGACGGCGCGGAGGAGTGGCGGGGCGCAGCCGGCGTCGCCGATGTCGGCACCCAGCGCCCCACCACACCACAGATGCGGCACCGCATCGGCAGTATCACCAAGACCTTCACCTCGGTCGCCGTCCTGCAAGAGGTCGGCAAGGGGCGTATTGCGCTGGACGCGCCCATCGGCCGGTATCTGCCGGACCTCGTCCCCGGTGAGCGCGGCCGGGCCATCACGGTCCGAATGCTGCTCAACCACACCAGCGGAATCGGCGACTACGCGGGGGCGATCTTCGCGACGCCCGACAGCTTCGAAGGCAACCGCTTCCACCAGTTCGACCCCCGTGAGCTGGCCCGACTGGGCCTGAAGGCAAAGCCGTTGGGCAAGCCGGGCCAGGCTCATCACTACTCCAACACCAATTACGTGCTCGCGGGCCTCCTGCTGCGCAAGGTCACCGGTACCTCTCCGGAGGCGTACATCACCGAGCACGTCATCCGGAAGGCGGGGCTGCGGCACACCTACTTCCCGCGCTCGCCGCACATCACCGGCCCGCACGCCAAGATGTACGAGGCCGCATACGGCGGGTTCCAGCCGCCCCGCGACTTCAGCGTCTACAACATGTCCTGGGCGGGGACGGCCGGTTCGCTGATCTCGACGATGGCCGATCTCAATCACTTCTACCGGCAGCTGCTGGGCGGTGAACTGCTCGCCCCCGCGCAGTTGCGCCAGATGAAGACGACGGTGCCGATCGAAGGCAGCAGCGGTCTACGCTATGGCCTGGGCCTGCTCAAGAAGACGACGTCATGTGGGGAGCTCTGGGGGCACAACGGGCTGGTGCTCGGCGCCATGACCTGGTCGCTGTCGAGTGCGGACGGCCGGCGCCAGATATCCCTCGGTTTCAATTTGACGCGCTATCAGAAGCTGGACGGGCACAACGTCCCCCAGCCGGGCCCGATAGACGCCGCCTTGGAGGCGCATCTCGGTCAGGCGCTGTGCGGGACGCACCAGGGCCTGCGGCCGGGGCTCTCCGGCGCTCCGGGACGCTGAGTGGGCGGTGCCCCGCTCCCGCGCGCTGTCACGGGAGCGGGGCGGATCCGAGAAGCGCCAGCAGCTCGGATAGTTACGGAAACCACGGTAAGGGCCACCACTGACAACGGCGGGCCGGTGAAGACGACGGCCCGCTCATGGACCGCCTCGACCCACCACAATTCAGGCCGGTCAGCGGCGCATTCCTCACCCGATCGGGGTACGCGTCGGCGGCGGCAGGAGGGAGAGTGGGGGCATGAGACCTCGGTTTTCGCTCGCGACGGTGGTCGTGGACTGTCCGGATGCGCATGCCCTTGCCGCCTTCTACCGGCGGCTGCTGGGGTGGGAGGTGACGGCCGACGAACCGGACTGGGTACTGCTCCGCTGCCCGGAGGGAGGGACGGGGCTCGCGTTCCAGTCCGAGCCGGATTACCGGCCGCCGGTGTGGCCGGAACGGCCCGAGGAGCAGCAGAAGATGCTGCACCTCGACTTTCGGGTGGAGGACCTGGTCGAGGCCGAGGCGTACGCGGTGGCGAGCGGTGCCACGCGGGCTCAGTGCCAGCCGCAGGACGATGTGCGGGTGCTCTTCGATCCGGCGGGGCACCCGTTCTGCCTGTTCCTCCACTGAGGAGCCGCACGGCACACCGGCGATACGGCCTCCGCCCCGTCACCCCCGCCCCACGGGCCCCTGGTCACGCGCCACGGGCGAACGCGGAGCGTGTGGGACTGGACACATGCAGGCAGCGGAGCCGAGCCGGGGCACCGACGGTCGTTGCTGGTCAGGGAGTTGGGGCGGCCCCGGAAGCGCCGCCGGGGCGAGGGCGGCGGGGCGGGGGCGGCCACGCGTGGGGAGGCATTGTCAGTGTCTGCCCCTAGCATTGCTCATATGTCCCCAACTCCTTCTGCCCCTACGGGTGTGCCTTCTCCTGCTTCCGAGGCCAACGAATCGATTCGGCGATTTGTCCGCGCCCGTCGCGGTCTGGCCTGGACGGCGCAGGACATGGCGGAGTATGCGGCGCTGCTGGAGGTCTGGACACTCGCGGTGCGGTCCGAGATGACGGAGGTCGTCGAGGCGGCGTAGCCGGTCAGCCCGCGTACTTCACGACGATCTTCGTGTATGCGTAAGGCTCCTGGGACACCCCGCTGCAACTGTCGCCGTCGCTGCCTGCGCCGCACGGACGGTCGCGGTTGACCGACCAGAACGCGAAACGGGCCAGGTGGTGCTGCTGGGCGTAGGCCAGGATCGTACGGAAGTCGGCGAGGGTGACCGTCTCGTCGGCGTCATCGGTCCTGCCGTTCATGGACGAGACGCCGGTGTGCCGGGAGGCGTCCGCGTCGCCGTAGCCATAGGCGCTTTTGACGGCGGAGGTGAGGCCCTGCAAGGCGCTGACGGTGGCCTGGCCCATGGTGCCGCTGTGGCCGCCGAAGTCGAACGGCATGACCACCCAGCCGTCGTTGTCCAGGCGGGCCGCGGCGCCCTTCTTGATGAGGTCCTTGCCGTTGGCGTCGGGGCCGTTGGGGGTGGTGCCCATAGTGACGTACGTGAGCATGCCGGGGTTTCTGGTCTTGACGATCTTCAAGGCATCGATGACGCGCTTGCGGACCGTGGCCTGGGTGAACTCGGTGTTCTCGATGTCGATGTCGAGCGCCTTGAGGCGGTACGCGTCGATCACCTTCTGATAGGCGCCGGCGAGCGCGGAGGCGTTGCCGCACTTCTCACCGAGTTTGGCTCCGCTCCAGCCACCCACGGAGACGACCACATCGCCGCCCTTGGCCCGGATGGATCTGATGGCCGCCTCATCGCTGCCGCCGGTGAGCGCACGGTTGCCGTCCCACGTCGGATTGCAGCCGCCGTCGGAGAGGATGAAGGCCAGCGTGAAGGTCTTGGTACCGGTCGCCGCCATGACGTCGGTGGGCTGCTGGGGATTACCCCAGCCGAGGTATTCGTAGGGCGCGGCGGCCATCGGTACGGCCCGTCCGACCGCGGGCCGGTGCACGCCGGCCGGCGCCGTCGCGGGGAAGGCCCTCGGGGAGCCCATTGAGGAGGCCATCGGGGACTCCGCCGGTGACGCCGCCGCAGCGCTCGCTCCCACCACGGCGGTGGTCGCCAGGAGCACGGTGGACAGAGCGAGCGGCAGGGGGCGCGGACGGTGGGGCCGGCTGGTCATCGGATCACCGCTTTCTGGAGGGGAGGGGGTTTTCGGCGGGCGCGCTGCGCCGGGCGGGTCTGCGCGGGCGGCCGAGCCCGGTGGCGGACGGCTCGGGCGGGGCGTCCACCAGGTCGCGTACGAGGGCGTGGTGCGGGGACAGTCGGCAGGCCGGGTCGGTGGCCGTGGCGTCGCCGGTCAGCGCGAAGGCCTGGCAGCGGCAGCCGCCGAAGTCCTGGTCGCGCAGCGCACAGCTGCGGCAGGGGTCGCGCATCCACTCCAGGCCGCGGTACCGGGTGAAGGCCGGTGAGTGGTTCCAGATCCACTCCAGCGGGTGGTCGCGGACGCTGGGAGCGTTGAGGCCGGGAATCGAGGCGGCCGCCGGGCAGGGCAGGGCCGTACCGTCGGGGGCGAGGGTGAGGGAGACCGCGCCCCAGCCTCCCATGCAGGGCTTGGCCTTGCCGTCGAAGTAGTCGGGCACCACCCAGACCAGTTCGAGCGTGCCGGCCAGCTCCGCCCGGCGGCGGCGTACGGTCTGCTGGGCGCGGGCGAGCTGTGCGCGGGAGGGCAGCAGTGCGGCGCGGTTGTACAACGCCCAGCCGTAGAACTGGGTGTTGGCGAGTTCCAGCCGGTCCGCACCCCAGGCCGTCCCGAGATCGATCAGCTCGTCCAGCGCATCGAGGTTGTGGCGGTGCAGTACGACATTGAGGCCGAGCGGCAGGCCGGCGTCCCGGACCAGGTCGGCGGCCCGCGCCTTGTCGGCGAAGGAGCGGCGGCCGGCGATCCGGTCCGAAGCGCTCGGGTCGGCGTGCTGCACGGACAGTTGCACACTGCGCAGCCCGGCGTCGGCGAGCCGGCCCAGGCGCGCCCGGTCGAGGCCGACACCGCTGGTGACGAGCTGGGTGTGGATCCCGGCTCCGTCGGCCGCCGCGACGATCGCTTCGAGGTCGGAACGCAGCAACGGTTCACCACCCGAGAGATGGGCGCTCACCACACCGAGATCCGCGGCCTGCCGGAGCGCATCACTCCACTGCTCGGTCGTCAACTCGGATGCCCTGGCGGTCAGTTCCCGTGGATTGGAGCAATACGGGCAGTGCAGCGGACAGCCGTGGGTGAGTTCGGCGAGCAGGGCCCAGGGGCGGGGCGGCGGGGAGGGCGCCGCGGAGGCGGGCGATCCGGTCATCGCAGCCACCCCTGCTCCCGTATCCGTCCGAGGAACGCCGGCACGTCCTCCGCCACCGGGGCGTCCGGGTATCGGCGGGCCAGTTCGGCAACGATGTCGGACACCGCCCGCCGTCCGTCGCACAGCCGCAGCACATCGCCCGCGTTCCCCTCCAGCACCACGACCCGTTCGGGCAGCAGCAACAGATCGGTGTCGCGGATCGGGTCGTGGCGCAGGTGGACGGCGGGGGCGAGGGCCGGGCGCCAGTGCGTCATGGCCGCTCCCCTCGCTCGACGGCGTCCAGCAGCGCCCACAGCACCTGGCATTTGAAGGTGAGGGCGGCGACCGCCAGCTCCTGCTCGGTCTCCGTACGCGCCCACTCCAGTACCAGCGCCAGCGCCTCCTTGCTGTCGCGTCGCCCCTGGCTCTGCCGGCCGCGGAAGTAGCTGAGCCCGTCGGCTTCGATCCAGCGGTAGTGCTTCTCGAAGGCGTCGATCCGGGTGCGCATGATGTCCGGGGCGGACAGTTCGGTGAGCGAGGCCGCCACCGCCTCCAGCGGCGAGCGCAGCCGGCAGAAGTTGACGTAGCCGTCGACGGCAAGGCGTACGCCCGGCAGCACACCGGACTCGTCCAGCAGCAGCGACCGGTCGAGCCCGGCCGCCTCGCCGAGCCGCAGCCAGCGCTCGATCCCGCCCTCGCCGTCCTGCTGCCCGTCGTGGTCCTGGATCCGGCGCAGCCACATCCGGCGCAGTTCCGGGGTGCGCAGCTTCGCCAGGATCAGGGCGTCCTTGACGGGGATATGGCGCTGGTAGTGGAACCGGTTGCGGATCCATCGGCGCAGCTCCTCGGGCGTCAACTGCCCTTCGTGCATACGGATGTTGAACGGATGGCGGTCGTGGTAGCGGTCGCCTGCCACGGTCCGCAGCCGCTCCTCGAACGGTGTGCTCACAGTGCGATCTCCCGGTCTTCCGTGGCCACCGCGAGCCCCAGTTCAGCCAGCTGCCGGTGCTGTGGTGCGGCGGGGTCGACGAGCGGGTTGGTGTTGTTGAGGTGGGTGTAGAGGCAGCGGGCGGAGAGCGGCGCGAGCCGGTGGGCGGTGCCGTTGGGCCCGTCGATGGGCAGATGGCCCATGCCGGTGGCGGTGCGGGTGGAGAATCCGGAGCGGCGTGGTTCGTCGTCGTCCCAGAAGGTGCCGTCGAGCAGGACGAGATCGGCGTCCGTGAGCGCCTTCTGGAGGGCGTCGGGCCAGGCGGCGAGCGCGGGGGCGTAGAGCGCGGTGCCACCGGTGCGGCGGTCGTGCAGCCGGAGCGCGATGACCCATGGCTCGGGTTCCGCGGCGCGGGCCGACGGCTCCCCGTCCGGGCCGGTGGCCGGCCGGCGGTCCGCGTACCGGGGCCGCTTCGCGGAGAGGGGGAGGGCGCTGATCTCGACGTCGGAGCCGTCGCGCAGCGGGACCGGCGCGGAGCCCAACTCCCGCCATTCGAGGTCGGTGTACGGCGTGAGGAGGTCGTCGAGGTGCGCCTGGCCGGATAATGCCGCGCGGACCGGTCCGGTGGCGAACACCTCGATCCGGTCGGCCTCGCGCAGCCGGGCGATGCCGAGGGTGTGGTCGAGCTCGGCGTCCGTGAGCACCACTCCCGCCACGGGGGTACGGCGGGCCGCGGGGCCCGGATGCAGGACGGCCGTGCTCTCGATCTGGTCGGCGATATCGGGGGTGGCGTTGATCAGATACCAGTGGTCGTCGTCGGCTCGTACGGCGAGCGAGGCGTGGCGGCGGCGCCGGCCGGGGTGGTGGCGCGCCCCGGAGCACCCGGGGCACGCACAGTTCCACTGCGGCACTCCGCCGCCCGCCGCGGTGCCGAGCACCTTCAGCAGCACGGCGGGGCGGTCAGCGGGCGGTCAGCGCATAGGCGGTGACTTCGAGTGCGGTCTCGATGACCGTGTAGCCCGGCGTCTGCCAGGCGGACCGCTGCTCGCGGCGTGCCACGGTCGGGGAGCCGGCGGGGCCCGGCAGCGCGCCGGCGGTATGTGACGGCGTCGGTGACTGGATACGTGACTGAATACCTGACTGCGTCCGGGAATTCATGCCGATACCTGCCTTTCGTAGGGGTGGCGGGCGAGGAAAGGTGGGGGGGTGTGGGCGGTGGGGTGCAGAGCATGCGAAGTGTGCGAAACGTCCGGAGCCTCCAGGGCGCAACCGCCGTAACACGGCACGCTGGAGGGAACGGTGGGAGAAGCGGAGCGGCGCGAGTCGCTTTGCAGAATCCTCAGCCGCACGGCCACGGTCAAGGGCGGGACGAGAAAATGATCCGACCTATGGGTCGGTTAGACAGCCGCCCGGCCTTCCCGGATTTCCCAACCCCGCTGCTCATCCCGGGTACTTGGAGAATGCACACCGACGGCAAAGATCTCCATGCCTCAACTCCCCTCCCCCGCAAGCGTGATACCTCCCATCTCCGCTCCCTTGACCACGGTCACCGAGGCGCAGTACGTTCCGGAACCCGCTCGAACAGGAAACTTTCCTATCAGCTCGGCCTGCCCATCAGCCCGGCGCCGCCGATGCCCACCCCGAGGGAACATCCGTCGCAGCGCCTTCCTGACCGGAGGACCCCCCATGCGCATGCGCCCCAGAGTCGCGCGCCACACTCCGCTGACCGCGATCGCCGCCACCGCCCTCGCCGGCGGGCTGCTCATCTCGGCCGCGGGTACGGGCGATGCCGCCGGCCCCGCCGCCCTCGCCTCCGAACCCGGCACCCCGAAAACCCTCTCCACGGGCTGGTCCGTCCCCTGGGGCCTGAGCTGGCTGCCGGACGGCTCGGCCCTGATCACCGAGCGCGACTCGTTCACCGTCTCCGCCCTCGCCCAGGACGGCACGAAGAAGCCGGTCGGCAAGGTGCCCAATGTCGTCAGCACGGGCGGCGAAGGCGGCCTGCTCGGCCTCGCCGTATCACCGTCCTGGCAGACGGACCACTACGTCTACGTGATGCACAGCGCCGCCGAGGGCAACCGCATCGCCCGCCTGACCTTCGACGGCAGCACGCTCAACAACTACAAAGTGCTGGTCGAAGGCATCAAGAAGAACACCAACCACAACGGCGGGCGCCTCGCATTCGGCCCCGACGGCTACCTCTACGCCAGCACGGGCGATGCCCGGAACCCCGACCTGGCCCAGGACAAGAAGTCCCTCAACGGCAAGATCCTCCGGATGACCCCCGGCGGCAGGCCGGCCCCCGGAAACCCCTTCGGCTCGCTGGTCTACTCCTACGGCCACCGCAACCCGCAGGGCATCACCTGGGACGCCCAAGGGCACCTTTGGGAAGCCGAGTTGGGCAACAGCAAATACGACGAGCTGAACCTCATCGAGCCGGGCAGGAATTACGGCTGGCCACGGTGCGAGGGCACATGCTCCACCACCGGAATGACCAACCCGAAGCGCCAGTGGCCGGTCGCGGAGGCCTCACCCAGCGCGGTCGCCTACGCCGACGGGGCGGTCTACATGGCGGCGCTGCGCGGCGAACGCCTGTGGCGGATCCCGGTTTCCGGGACTACCGCGGGCACCCCCAAGGCGTACTACACCCATGACTACGGGCGGCTGCGCACGGTCGAGTCCGTACCCGGCCGGAAGTCCCTCTGGCTGACCACCACCAACGCCGACAGCAACGGGGACGGCGATCCAGGCTCGGACAAGGTCTTCCAGATCGACCTGAAGTAGCTTCCGGCTCCGCCCAACCACCGTGACGTCGGTATTCCGCCAGCACATCCATCACCCCCGCCCCACACTCAACGTGTGCCCTCTCCCCTCCTCCCGCAAGGTGCGGCGTCCGCGTACGGCGACCTCCCCTCCCCCACCCCGTACACCCACGCCGAACTCACCGCTCTCCTCCACCTGTTGACCGCCTCCCGGGCCCGCATCGACACCGTGGTCGTCGGACACAGCCGGGACGCCGCCTCCCGGGCATCCGCGGCGGCGTTCATCGAGGCCTGGTGTGCCACGGAGGGGCGGACGGTCCTCGCCACGGTGGACTGGCCGGAGACCGCCGCGTCCTGGCTACGGGCAGCC
This sequence comes from Streptomyces sp. NPDC034111, assembly GCF_055575375.1. Lineage (NCBI taxonomy): Bacteria > Bacillati > Actinomycetota > Actinomycetes > Kitasatosporales > Streptomycetaceae > Streptomyces > Streptomyces sp. NPDC034111. The sequence goes on from NZ_JBVIST010000008.1 coordinate 173,952, forward strand.
CACCGCTTCACCGCCGGGGAACCGGACGCCTGGGTGGTGGCCGCGGCCCCACTCGGCTGGGCCCAGATGAGCCGTCGGCTCCGCCGCAGCACCACCTGGGACCCGGCACGCACCTACGGCTTCGCCCCGCTCGGCGACTCCCGGCTGCCCGTCCTGGCCGGACCGGCCACACTGCACGGCATGAGCGGTGCCACGGCCGACGGCGGGATCTGGACCATCGACCACGGCCGGCTCCCCCGGCACCTGCCGGCCCCCGTCGACCGGCGGCTCCCCCGTGGCACGCTGTAAGCAGGCAGCACGACGAGGCAGGAGCACATGAGCACGCCACTTCCCGGCTTCGAGGATTTCGGGAACGCTACGGGGCACCATGAACTCCGTCGGGAACGCGGACAGGAGCTCGGACACGAACTCCGGCGGGAACTCGGACAGGAGCCCGGACAGGAACTCCGGCGGGAGCTCAGCCAGGAGCTCCAGCAGGAGGCCCACCAGGAGCTCCACCGGGAAGTCCGCGGGCAGGCTCGTCAGAAAGGCCGAAGGGAACTGGCCCCCGGGGCCGTCCACGTCCCCGGCTGGCTGTCCCTCCCCCAGCAGCGGGAACTGGTCAGCGCATGCCGTGGCTGGGCGCGTGGTCCGGCCCCGATCCGGCACACCAAGCTGCCCCGCGGCGGTGTGATGTCCGTCCAGACGGTGTGCATCGGCTGGCACTGGCAGCCGTATGCGTACACCCGCACCGCCGACGATGTGAACGGCGCCCGGGTGGCCGAATTCCCATCCTGGATGGTCGAGTTGGGCCGACGTGCACTGACCGAGGCGTACCAGGATCCGGCCGCGGGCGACGACTACACACCGGACACCGCGCTGATCAACTTCTATGACAGCCAGGCGAAGCTCGGTATGCACCAGGACAAGGAGGAGCGCTCGAACGCGCCGGTGGTCTCCCTCAGCATCGGGGACACCTGCGTCTTCCGCTTCGGCAACACCGAGACCCGCACCAAGCCGTACACCGATGTCGAGCTGGCCTCCGGGGATCTCTTCGTCTTCGGCGGGGCGTCCCGCTTCGCGTACCACGGGGTGCCCAAGGTCCACCCCGGCACCGGTGATCCGGCGACCGGCCTGACCAGCGGCCGCCTCAACATCACCATGCGGGTGACCGGCCTCGGCGGGTGATGCCGGGGCGTTGTCAGACCCCCGAGGCACACTGGACTCATGTGCCGCAGTATCAAGACGCTCCGCCCGCCCACCACCCCCGAGGTGACCGACGAGGACATCCGGGCCGCGGCCTTGCAGTACGTCCGCAAGGTCTCCGGCTTCCGCGCCCCGGCGGCGCACAACCGCGAGGTCTTCGACCAGGCCGTGGACACCGTGGCCACCGCAACCCGAGAACTCCTCGACAACCTGCACATACGCGGCGCCGCCGCCCGCTAGGCGTACTCCGTTATGAGGCGGGTAACCCGCATCGGCAGTTGATCAAGAGAAAACCGCCCGCCGGCCCGCAAGCGCGCCCTCCCTCACCACTCGACCCATGCCTGCACCGGTAGGTGATCGCTCGGAAACTGACCGTGCGCGGAGTACGTATTGATCTTCGCGCGCCGCGTGCGCACCCCCGGCGAGGTGAGGATCCAGTCGATCCGGTCCCCGTCCCGCACCAGTGGCCGGTAGCCATGGAAGGTGGCGTACTGCGTGCTGCGCTCCTCGGCCGTGTCCCAGCTGTCGGCGAGCGCCCCACCGTCCAGCATCGTGTCGTAGACCGGGTTCTTGTGCGCCGCGACGTTGAAGTCGCCGGTGACGATCCGGGGCAGTGCGGCATCCAGGCCGTGCAGCCGCTCGGTGATCAGTCCGGCGGACCGCTCCCGCGCGTACTGATGCGCATGATCGAGGTGCGTATTGAGCGCATAGAACTCGCCCCCCTTCCGCAGATCCCGGAACCGCACCCAGGTCACCATCCGAATGACGGTGTTTCCCCAGGTCGCCGACCCGATCAGATACGGCGTACCGGACAGCCAGAAATGGTCGTACTCCACTGGCGCGAGCCGCCGCACGTCATAGAAGACCGCGGCGAACTCATCCTTGCTGCCCCCGGCCCGCCCCGTTCCCACCCAGTCGTACTGCGGACCAAGATCCTCCGCGATATCGCGCAGTTGCCCGTAAAGCCCCTCCTGAGTCCCAAGCAGCTGCGGGGCCTCCCGCCGCAGCAGGTTCCGCATCACGGGCCGGCGCTCGACCCAGGAGTGCGGCCGGACCTCCGAGGCGTACCGCAGATTGAACGTCATCACCCGCAGCGCCCGCCCGCCATCAGCGGCGTACGCATTCCCCGCCCCGTACGCCACCGACAGCACCGGCCCGCCGACCGCCGCGGCCGCCACCGCCCGCATCGCCGACCGCCGCCCGAACGACGCCGAGGCATCCGCCCCTGACGCATCCACCTGGGCCCGGCCCACCCAACCCCCATACGACGAGGTGGACCGCTTCGAGAGCGACCGCTTCGAGAGAGACCGCTTCGAGGTAGACCGATTCGATAGGTACCGCGTCGACGAGTACTCATCACACGGAAATCCGAGACCAGCCACAGCAACTCCAGTCAGTCAGCCGGCTCCCCAGAGTCTCGGATCCCGCCGTAAGCCGAAAGTGGCCCACAGAGAAACCGACTTGATTCCTTCGCGGACCAGCGACCGACCAGACCAGCGATCAGACCAGCCCCGCGACGCCCCGCCAGACGGACCGCGGGACGTACCGCCAGGCGGGACCGCCAGACGAGCGGGCAGACGGGCGGACACGCGGATGTACAGGCGGCCAGACACGCAGACAGACGGGTCGACCGCGAGGCCGGAAGAAGGCCTTCTGCTCCCCGCCCTACCGGTCGCCCGCCGGCCCCCGCCAGTCCGCATGCCGGATGCGGGAGATCTCCCGTACCTCACCGACCGTGGCCCACTCGTCCTTCCCCAGCCGCGACAACGGCTTCATCTTGGAGATCTCGGGGTGCCCGTCGACCAGCACGTCCTGCGACACGACCGCATGCACCACCCGCCCGAACACAATGGTGGAATCCCCGATCCCGATTGTGGTGTGCACCTCACACTCCAGCGCCACCGGCGCGGCCGCCACCCGCAGCGGCTTGACCCGCACACTCGGCTCGGATTCGATCCCGGCCGCCTCGAATTCACTCACTCCGTGCGGAAAGTCGGTACCCGTGTCATTGATCTGCTCAAAGCACTCCTCAGGCGCAAAATTCACCACGAACTGCCCGGTGGCCTCGATATTGCGCAGGGTGTCCTTACGCCCGACAGAACTGAACTGCACCACGGGCGGCGCGACGCTGGCGATCGTGAAGAAGGAGTGCGGGGCGAGATTGGCGACTCCGTCCTGGGACATGGTGGACACCCAGGCGATGGGCCGCGGCACCACGGTGGCGGTGAGCAGCCGGTAGAAGTCGTTACGGGACATGACAGCGGGATCAAAGTCGGTGCGCATGCGGATCAGTATCCAGGTACCCGACCGCGGACCTTACGGCGGATCCACGGCATCACCCAGCCCCTGAGTTCGTCAGAGAGTGCCTGGCACCCACGGGGCGTGAGGTGCCGGGCGGGTGTCTCCGGACTACCGGGCGTGCTCACCGCCAACCGGGAAAGGCAGGGTGGGACATGCTGTAGCACTCGGGCCCAGCTGGAGGCCGTCGGCCTGCTCAACCAAGCCCTCGCCCTCGAAGCCCTCGACCTCGACCTCGACCTGCGACGGCCCCGGGACTACTTCGAACGCGCCTGGAACACGGTCGAAAAGGCGATCCGCCAACTCCGCCGGGAGAGAGGCTGGTTGACCGTCCGGGCCGTCACCGAAAGGGCCAGCGTCTCCGCCACGTTCCGCTACGAGAACACCGACGCGCGGTCCGTCGTCCAGCTGGCCGTCGCCGACCACCGCAACCGAGCAGGACCACTCATGACCGAACCTCCCGACTCCGACCCGGTCCGTCGTCCGCCCACCAGGTTGGCCTGATCGGGCCGGCGCATGGCGAAGCCCAGGATCGGGGCGACGTGCTCGGCGTAGCGGCAGCGGAGGCGCTCAGTCGGCGCTGTTGTGATCGCGGCTCATGGCTCCTCCGTGTCCGGCACCGGTGAGATCGTTGCGCCGGCCGACAGCAGTCTCTGGGCCAGCGCGCGGCAGCGCGTCCCGAGCTCCGGAGGGTCGAGTACCTCGAAGTCGTGCCCCAGCAGGAGCACGTGCATGAGCACGGCATCGAGGCGTTCGGCGCCACTGAGTACCTCGCAGAGCTCACTCCCTCGCGGTCGCACGACGGCCGCCGACGCCGGAATCTGCGCGCGCACCGTGTCGGCCGACGCGTGCACGAGGAAGCGCGCCTGGTGCGGGTAGACCCGACTCGCCACACCCTCCTGCACGTACGTCGCCGCGTCGGGCGCCGCGCGCGGGCGAAAGCGCCAGGTCCGTGCAGACACATCGGTCATCCGGTCGACGCGGAAGCTGCGCCAGTCGTCACGATCGAGGTCGTAGGCAAGGAGGTACCAGCGCCGGTCGGAGGCGACCAGGCGGTAGGGCTCGACCCGCCGCCGTCGCACCTCGCTCCCTGGGAGCACCTTCCGGACAGAGTCTGGGGGACGGTAGTCGAAGCCGGCCTCGACCTCGTCGCGGCAGGCTTTGGCCAGCGTCAGGAGCACCTCGGGGTCGACCGGCGTGCGGCCTCCGCCAAAAGACTCCACCGAGTCGGAGAGCGCGCGCACCTCGTGTCGCAGCCGGGTGGGCAGCACCTGGTCGAGCTTGGTCAGCGCCCGGAGTGCGGCGTCGCCGGCGCCGGCGACCGCGCCACCCGCGCCGACGAGCAGCGAGACCGCGGTGGCGATGGCCTCCTGGTCGTCGAGGAGCAGCGGCGGCAGGTCCTGCCCTGGGCCGAGCTGGTAGCCGCCGCCGACACCTTGGCCGGCATGCACCGGATAGCCGAGCTTGCGCAGCCGCTCGATATCACGCCGTACCGTGCGCGGCGTGACCCCGAGCCGGTCGGCGAGCTCCGGACCGGTCCAGACCTGGCGCTGCTGCAACAGCCCGAGCAGGGTGAGCACCCGCTCCGTCGTACCCCGCTCGTCGCCGCTTGCCACGTCCATGTCGCCCAGCCTGCCAGAGATAGCGGACAGATCCTGTCCGCCAGAGGTGTCAGGGTGGCTCCATGGACGCAAACGAACTCGACTGGAACCGCACGCTGCGCGAGCAGTGGGAGTTCCACTGGAATCATCAGCTCCGAGCCCGGCTCGACGGCCTCACCGACGACGAGTACTTCTGGTCGCCGGTACCGGACGCCTGGAGCGTGCGGCCGCGCGGCAGCTCGACGGCGCCCGTGCAGGTCGGTGCCGGGGACTTCACGATCGACTACGCCTTCCCGCAGCCGGTCCCCGCGGCCTTCACCACGATCGCCTGGCGACTCGGCCACGTCATCGTCGGCGTGCTCGCCGCGCGCAACGCGGCGCACTTCGGCGCGCCGGCGGCGTCGTACGAGACCTGGGAGTACGCCGGCAGCGCGGCCACCGCGCTCGACCAGCTCGAGACCCAGCTCGACGTCTGGCTGGCCGGGGTGCGCAGCCTCGGCGAGGCCGGGCTCCGGGTCCCGGTCGGCGCGAAGGAGCCCTTCCCCGAGGCGCCCATGGCCGACCTGGTGCTGCACATCCACCGCGAGCTGATCCACCATCTGTCCGAGGTCTGCCTGCTTCGCGACCTCTACCTGCACACGAATCCCGCTACGAACGGAGCAACCCGATGAGCCGCCACATCCAGGTCACCTTCGACGCCCATGACCCGCGGGCGCTGTCGTCCTTCTGGCGCGACGTACTGGGCTACGTCCACCCCGGCCCGCCCGGGGTCGACCTGCCCGAGGGCGCCGACCCGCTGGCAGCGTGGGACGACTTCCTCGCTCGGGTCGGCGTACCGGAGGAACAGCGCAACTCGAAATCGGCCATCGAGGACCCCGACGGGCACGGCCCACGGGTGTTCTTCCAGCAGGTGCCGGAGGACAAGGTCGCCAAGAATCGCGTCCACCTCGACGTCCGTGCGGCTCCCGGACTGCAGGGAGAGGAGCGGATGGCGGCACTGGAGGCCGAGTGCGACCGGCTCGTCGCGCTGGGAGCGAAGCGGGTACGTCGCGATGAGCCCGCTCCCCCGATGAGCGCCGGCTTCATCGTGATGGCCGACCCCGAGGGCAACGAGTTCTGCCTGGACTGACGCAGCTCAGCTGTAGTCGCGGAAGCCATGGCCGGTCTTGCGGCCGAGGTGGCCGGCATGACGAGTTGCTCCAGCAGCGGGGAGGTCGCGAAGCCGGACTCGCGGAACTCCAGGTCGAGCTCGTGCGGCATCGCCAGCGACACGTCGTTGCCCACCACGTCGAGGAGCACGGAGGTCCGGATGGCGTCGCTTCCGAGATTGGCTCATCTCGGAACTCGGCGATGCTGAGCCGTACGTGTGAGCTGCCGTCTTCCCAGGTCACCGGCTTGATGATGAACCCATGGCGGTATTGCCCCTATGCGGCAGCCAACCAACACCGCGATGGTGGAGGCGACTTGGCTGAGCGCCAGGGCCACTCGCAGGCACTGTCTAGGAGACGACGTTCCCACCGTGGACGCCGCAATCAGGGGGTTCGAGCTCCAGTTCGTCATTAACGGCGACCCGTACGAGTACGTGCTCGGCGCGGAACACGTACAGCTGGACGTAGAAACGTCGCAAGGCCACAGCTCCGGCGAAGTCAACCTGGACATGAACCTGCGGCCCATGGCACCGCAGGCCGCTCCTGCCATCAGCTTCAAGGGATACGTCGAGGCCCTTGTCATCGCGGACCTCATCGACTGAACGGCTTCTGTACAGGTCGTATCCGATGGGTCGGCTAAACGAACCGTCGGATACGACCTAAGGAGTGTCCGGCGGGTCACTGACTGAGCCCAAGCCGGATCGACGCGAGGGTCACCGTGCCGTGGAAGACGTCAGACGCCGAGACGACAACAGCCATTGCCAGGTCGTTTCAGCAGGGGTCAGCCGGGACGGGCCGTGCTCAGCCGCCCGAACCACCGAGGAGAACCGTGCGTTTCGATCGGAGCCAGGATCGCTCGGCCACCATCTCGGCCACATCGCCGCGGGCGAGAAACGTCAGCCATGGCTCGTGGCCTTGCCGGCCCAGCCGTTCGATGCGCTCGGCCTCACGGGACTGGACGGCATCCAGCGCGTCGAGAACTGCTGCCGGGCGTGCTCCGTAGGCGGCGCAAAGGGCGTTGAGGCGGCTCCGCAGGGTGTGCTCCCCGGCGATCGGTACTCTTCGCTGCTGCTCGGTGGGACGCAGCGGCACGGCGTACCACGCGAGCTGCGCGAGATCGTCAAGGGCATGGCCGGGCGCTGCGAAGTCCCAGTCGATGAAACCGGCGAGTCCGTCGTCGTTCCAGATGGAGTTCCACGGGCCGAGGTCGCCGTGCCGAATGACCATGCCTGGCCTCCACTCGGTCTCCTGGCCCTGCCATCGCGCATCGGCCGGCGGCTGGAAGTCCCGGACAGCGTCGTGGTAGTCCCGCAGCCAGGACCCCAGTTCGCTGATTCCGACGGTCGAACGCAGAGCCGACGGCCAGGGCGTGAACGCCGGTTCGCCGTGCAGCAGCGACAGCACCTCATCGGTGCCGTCGGTGCCAAGGACTCGCGGAGCCCGAGTGAAGCCCACTGATTCCAGGTGGGTCAACAAGGCGTGCACGGCAGGCGTCCACTCGCCGACCGGCCGGCGGATCGTCCCGCCGATCCGCCGCACCGTGGTCACACTGCCCTTGTCAGTGGCGCCGTCCTCGATCATCGGGTCAGCGTAGCCCTGCCACCGACGTCAGTGTCCTGGATATCAACGCCCAGAACGGTCAGCGCGATGCGCCCGAGGCACCACCCAGACCTCCTTGGCTGTGATCTCACCATGGATGCTGCCAGTTACGGGACAGCCTTTAGTCGAGGTAGATCAGACCGTGCCCCCGGAGGTGCGACAGCCACGTGGTGCGGTCCACCATGGTGATCGAGGAGTGGTTGTCCGACACCAGCCGCTGTGAGTTGACCGGCCAAAGCTTCTTGTGGTCGAGCTCGAAGGCCCCGGGCAGCCCTGGAGCCCCAAGCACTTTCGCGCCCTTGTGCAATGACGCCCCGTAGGGAATGGCGTGGTAGATCGATGACGGGACCTTGATGCGGTTGCGGGTCATGTCGGTGTAGACGGAGGCGTTTTGAATTTGCAGCCGTCGGCCACCCACCACGACGGCTGCGGGCAGTCGGCTGGTCTGCAACCCGTAGCCCTCGTACATCGCCGCGAGCTGGCCGGCCGGCATCGACGCGCAACTCTGGCCGCTGAGCAGGTCGACACCGACGTGGGTCAACCGCTGCGGCGGACGTCCCGTGCTGGCATGGATCACGTCGACAGGGACCCGCCCACAGTCGTTGTTACCCGAGACCACCCCGTGCTTGTCAGGACGCGACACGATGCCCGGTCCCTCCGACCACTGGCCGGGGACGGCCACTTCGCCATACGGGTGCGTCGCGAGATTGCTGGGGGCGTGGAAGGACAACGTGGTCTGGCCAGGGGTGTTGTCACGGGCGATAACGAAAGCGCGCAAGGCGTCCGAATACTGCCAGTCAGCCGAAAACGCATCGACGACGGAGAAGCTGCGTGAATTGGCACCGGTCTTGGCCCGCCAGCCGGAGGAGGCGAAGACCTGGACACGTGACTGGAAGGTGGGGTCGGGCGAGCGCCAGACGAACTTGCCGGCCCCATTGCCCAGCGCGCCCGCACCGGTGGTGTCGGTGAACATCAGGTAGAAGTCGCCGTTGAGGTAGACCACACTCGGCTGACCTGCGCCGTATGTGTTCGGCGTCTGCTGCTGGTTCGCCGGGGTGACGATCGGCCGGCCGTGGTTGAGCCTGGTCCAATGGATCCCGTCGCGGCTGGAGGCGACACCCATCGTGGTCGGTTCGCCGGTTGCCCGCTCGGCTCCGTAGTACAGGTAGTAGATGCCGCCGACGCGCACGACCGAAGGGTCGCAGGTGTGTGTGCTGTCGAAGCTGCCGGTGCCGGTTCCGTCGAAGACCCTCTGGTACGGGGCCGAACTGCCTCGTGCGTGGAACGGGCCGTTCAGGCTGGCCGACTCCGCGTAGAGGATGTCGTCACCGGGCGTCCCTCCCGGCGTCTGGCCGCACCACCACATCCTGTACACGCCGTCAGCCATGATGCTCGGCGCGTAATCGTAGACGGAACTTCCCGCGACGGGCCCAGGACTTGATCGGAAGGAGCCTGTGCCCAGAGTGCGCGACTGGCGGGACGACGTACGGGCGGGCTGGTGCATTGGTGGCGTCGGCGGATCCATCCGCTCCGGGGCCGCTGCGTGGTGACCGCCGGGCGACCCCGCTGCGGGTTCCACCGCTGCCACAAGGGCTGTTGCGACTCCGACAGGGAGTACGGCCAGGAGCAGTGTCAGGACGGCAGCGGATCTTCTCGCGCGCCGGGGCATGCCTTCTCCTCGTGCGGGGGGGTGGGGTGTCAGCGACACCGTGAGTTCAGTGTCGGTAGGTCCAGGTGTATCCGAGCTGCACGGAAGTGCACGTGCCCGGCGGCTGTCGGTGTTCGGGCCCGCTTCTGCACTCGCAGTGGTACGGCTTGGCGGGATATGCCGCGGCGGCATCGGAACGGCGTTACCGGTCGGCATCCGCAACAGGCGCAGCGTGCAGTGTGGCCGGTACGTCGAGATATGCCGTTGCGCTGCGCAGTGGCCGACGGTGAGCTCCGGTCCGTTCAGCGTATGAAGTCGACCTCCGGGTAGTGGCGCGAGGGGCCGTCGAGCAGGTGGCCGTGCCGGTGGCGCAGGTGCTTGTCGAAGAAGGCCGCGAGGTAGGTGCGTTGGACGGCGATGGCGCGGTCGGGGGCGATCGTGCCGAGATCTTGGACGAGTTGGGCCGGGGAGTGTTTGAACGGGCCGGGCGCCTGGGACCAGAGAGCCTCGTAGTCGAAGAAGGAGAGGTGCTCGGCGCCGCGCAGCTTCAGGTCGTACCGCTCTCCGTGCAGATGCTCCCAGAACCTTGCCCAGCTCCGGTCGGTGTCGCGGTTGTGGTTTTGCGAACTGAACAGCAGGAAGGGGCGGTTGAGGTCCTGGGCTTTCGCCGGGCCGAAGAATTGGCCGTCCAGGTTCGCACCGGCATCGATCCTGGAGTCCGCCTGCATGGCCGCAGGTACCACTGCTCCGCCGATGGAAGGGCCGAACATCCCGATGCGTTTCATGTTTATCGCGTCGGACAGCCCATTGGGGAGAGACGCATGGTCCGCGTCCGGGTTGTGGCCTCGGGCGATCGCGGCCAGCTTGTCGATGACGAAGCGGGTGTCGGCGACCCGGGCGGCGATCACGCGGGACGCCGGGGTGGCGGGCGGCATGGTGCTCAGCTCCAGCCGGCCGCCGGGGAACTCCACTTCGGCGTCATCGTGGGTGTCGGCGACGGTGACCACCAGGTAGCCGCGGCTGGCCAGGTCTTCGGCGAGCGCGGTGCCCGCCGCGCGGCCCGAGCCCCGCCCGGGCGAGTACAGCACCACCGGCAACTTGCCGGCCTTGTGATCAACCGGGGCGCCGGTGTGGCCGGCGGTGGTGGGCAGGGTCACCGAGCCCGGGGGGATCTGATAGCTCGCCAGGTAGTGCGCGGCGGCGGCGGACTGTAGCCAGGGTGCGGCGGGGTAGCGGGAGGTGTGTGTGGCGGGGTACCAGAGGGTGACCATCAGCTCGCGCGGCTGGGGGTTGGGCGTCCATGGATCCGTGCGTGTCGAGTCGCGCAGATGGAGGTCGACCGTTCCGACGCGATGGCGCCCGGTCGGGGCGGGGAGGGTCAGCTGGCCCGGGGCTTGCGCCGCGTCCGGGGCTTCCGCCGCGTCCAAGGAGGCCGCCGTGGTCATGGGAGCACCGGTGTTCTTCCCCGCGGCGGTAGCTGGCGCGACTCCGGCGCCCAGGGCGACGGCCAGTACTCCTGTGGCGCTGGCGATCCGGGTGCGAAACCGGCTCTGGCGCTTTCGTGCGTGTTTCAAGGCAGCCCTATTCATGGTGACGATCGCCCTGCGACCGGCGATCGGGTGGCGATCAGCGTAAAGCCAGTTTGCCGTGTCCGCGCCAACTTCACTGATTTCGCGAAGAGTTCTCGCCCGGGGCGACTGGTGGTGTAGGAGCTGCCGGCGCTCCCAGAAATACGAGGCGCCGACTTCGTACCCCGTCCGTCGGCGTGCCGTACGGCCGGCCTTTCCGTGGCCGCGTATGCGCGGGACACGATCTGTCGGCGTTCGTCGTGGAGTATGCCATCGAGTCGGCGGTGGCTGGCCGGGGCGCCGACCCCGGCCAGCAGAACTCTGCCGGAGGTTTGGCTCATTAACGCCACAGCTGGACCGCGACCGTCGGATCCAGAATTCCGCCGGGTTGATCACGATTTCACTGAGCGCTTTTGTTACGCGGCAGTTCGTAACACCGACACCTGAGGCGTTCAGCACATCCGCGACTGTGCGTCACGCGGCGAATGCAGGCAGGGAGCATTCACTCATTTATGCCCCCTTGCTGGAAGGGGGATTGGGAATCTCCCCTCACTTCGCGAAGGGGTCGGGGGCACAGAAGCGGCCTTTCCCTTGAACGAGTTGGGCGCCAACATCGCGCCCCGGTCAGCCTCTTCAGCCGCCCCACCCCGGCCCACCTCTACGGTCCCAAGGGCGGCCGACCGCCCAAGCACGGAGCCGGGTTTGTCTTCGGCAGCCCTGCCACCTGCGGCCCGGCTCACCACAAGGACGGCACGACACCACGCCGCACGGGGTGGTCGGCAGAGCTCAATCGGCGGATTCCCGGCCGTCGGAGTAGATCACCAGTGTCTGTTCAGGCTGTTCGGCCAGGTGGAATGCGGTGTAAGCGAAGTCGACCGCCCCGCCTCCCGGGCGCCGCAGCCGTTTCCGTCCGCCGTGCCGGGCCTGCACGTCGTACTGCGGCCACCAGGCACGCACTTCTGTGCTGCCCGCAGTCAGCTCGTCGATCAGCCGGGTATATCGGACGTCGCCCGGGTGGCGTCCGGCCAGTGTCCGCAGGCGGGCGAGCAGGCCGCGCGCCTCGGGCTCCCAGTCGACCAGAACGTCCCGGGCCGCAGGTTCGAGGAACACCCAGCGGGCGAAGTTCGCCGGCCGGTCCGCGGCCGCGGTGAGGTGCGGGAACAGTTCGTCGGCCGCCTGGTTGTGGCTGAGCACGTCGTAGTTGCCGTCGATGATGTACGCCGGGTGCGGCTGGAGCAGGAGCGGGACGGCCGCCACCTCGGCCGCGAGCGGCTCGGGTTCTTCGGTTTCGGCCGCAGGCGCGTGACCTGCGAGCCGGAAGAGGTGACCGCGCTCGTACCGGTCGAGTTGCAGCGCTGAGGCGAGGGCGGTGAGCACCTGGTCCGAGGCGCGGATGTCCCGACCCTGTTCGAGGTACGTGTACCAAGTTGCGCTGATGCCTGCGAGCAGCGCGAGTTCCTCCCGGCGCAGGCCCGGGGTCCGGCGTCGGCCGGTGTGTGGCAGGCCGACCTTGTCAGGGGTGATCCGCTCTCTGCGGCTGCGGAGGAAAGCGCCCAGCTCACGGCGTTCGTCCGGCTGCTTCTGCATGGTGGATGGCATCCCTGGTTCCAGAATAAACACGCTCTGGATACCAGGCTAAGGCCATCCCAGACTGGAGCTCGGGTGGGGGTGCAGCTCTCACCGATGGCCTGTGGACGGTCATCCCGGCGCCGGGCGGCCCCGGCGCGCGGACGCGTTTCGGGGCGATCACCTGGAACCGGTACCGAGAAGGAAGAGGAAGACATCGTGTCGGGAATCGACGGCAAGGTCGTGGCGATCACGGGAGCCAGCAGCGGCATCGGCGAGGCGGCCGCACTGCTGCTTGCCGAGCGAGGCGCGCGGCTCGTCCTGGGTGCGCGGCGATCCGAGCGCCTCGCGGAGCTGGTGGCGCGGATCGAGAAGGGGGGCGGCACGGCCGTACAGACCCGCACGGACGTGACCCGACGGGACGACCTGCACACCCTGGTCGCACTGGCCGGCGAACGGTTCGGCCGGCTCGACGTGCTGGTCAGCAACGCCGGGGCCGGCACCATCTCGCCTCTCGACGATCTGCGCGTCGACGAGTGGGACCAGATGGTCGACGTCAACATCAAGGGTGTGCTGCACGGAATCGGCGCCGCGCTGCCGGTCTTCCGGGCCCAGGGCACGGGCCACTTCATCACCATCGCCTCCACGGCCGCATTTCGCATCGTGCCGGCCATGGCGGTCTACGCCGGTACGAAGTTCGCGGTCCGTGCCATCTGCGAGGGCCTGCGCCAGGAAGCCGGTGACTCCCTGCGGGTGACCACCGTCTCGCCCGGCGCAGTCGGGACCGACTTCGCCGAGGCATCGACGAACCCGCAGGTAAGAGCAGAGATCACGGCGATGAGGGACCGGATCGCGATCCCGCCCGAGGCGATCGCCCAAGCCATCGCGTTCGCGATCGAGCAGCCAGCGACCGTCGACGTGAACGAGATCGTCGTCCGGCCCACCGCCCAGAACTGACCCCCGCCCAAGTTCGAGGCGCGTTTCAGGCCCGGGCCTTGGAAGACAAGCTCAGAGGTCGTCACATTTGGCGTGGTCGGTATCTGCCGCTCGTGAAGCGCGTGGGGGATGTCCGATGAGGGGGCGAGCCCTCGGCGGAGGCCCCCGGTCCGTCACCTACGACACCGAACACTGCCGTGACCGCAACAAGGTTGAGCGTGCCATCAACAGGTGAAGGCAGGGCCAGGTATCGCCCCGCGCAGGACGCCATCTCGGCGCAGCGGCCATCTGAATCCCGCCTCCTGCAAGCCAGTTGATCCCAGTGGTAGACACCCTGAAAATACCACCCGGTAACCAATCCCAAATCGGGCGCTAAGCCGCCGAATTGATTACTGAGCGTGGGTAATCAATCCGGCGGCGTAACGCTTTCTCCAGTCCTACTCTTCGGTAACGCAGGGGTATTGACAGGTAGTCATTGCCATAGGGGCTTCAAGTGTTGTAATAATTCTCTGCCTCAGGGCATAGACGACGTGCGCTTCCCGACTCTGCATCGCATTCACCTGCGAAGGCGCCCGCGGCATGCCCTGGGTATCCCCCACACGAAAGAGTTGAGATATGCGCATTCGCCTCACGCGAAGGAGAGCCTTAACGGCAGCCTCGGCAGCCGTGGTCGGCGCCGGACTCCTCCTCAATGCCGGAAGCCTCGCCCAGGCGGGCTCTACCACCGGAACCATCACCAGTGGTAAGGGCAACTACAGCACCATCAACAAACGCCAAGCACCCAATCTTTCCGCCCGCATCGTGGGAAAAGCCCACGTCGGCAGCACGGTCTCCATGACCTGCCAGGTGCAGGGCGACAGCGTCAACGGCGACTCCCGCTGGATACGGTCCAGCTCGGGATCCTTCTACATAGCCCACGCGTTCATCAAGGAGAACACCGACAAGCTACCGACCTGCTCCTCGTCCGCCGGCGGACGGGTCGCCCTCAACATCTCCATGCAGAAGCAGGTCCAGGACCAGTGGTGTTGGGATGCCTCCGGCCTGACCATCGCCAAGTACTGGGGATACAACCAGTACAGCCAGGCCGACTTCTGCCGGCTCGCCGCCCAGAACAGCTACCTCAGCTGTGACAACCAGCCCGCCACGCTCGATGACATGGCCAACGCCTGGGCCGGCATGGGCTTCTCCAACACCGGAAACGGCCTGTCCCGCAACGCGTCCTTCTCGGAGACAGGAAACGAGATCAGTGGCGGCCGACCGTTCGGGGTACGCATTGGATGGACTTCCGGCGGCGGCCATATGAATGTCATCTACGGGTACGACCAATCGTCAAACACCATCGCGGTCGGCGATCCCTGGCCTTCCACCCAGACCTACACCTGGTGGAACTACAACGACTACGTCAACAACTCGTCGTTCCAGTGGACCCATTCCCGTATCGGCATTCACAAATAGGACGGGCAGCAATGCGCAGCAAGATACGTTCCATAAACCGGGGTGCTGCTCGTTTCACAGGCATGGCCCTCGGTGCGACGCTCTGCGCGTCGGCATTCCTCTGCACCCAGGCGCAGGCCGCCGACGGCCCGGCGGGCGTACCCGACTACCACGGCGCCCGCCAGGTGTTGCAGTCGCCACAGGTCCACGACACCGTCAACCGCTTCCTCAACGCCGCGGATTCCAAGGGGAAGGCGGGCGCGGACGGTGGGCAGGAGGGCGAAGCTCCCCTGACCTCCGGGGCACAGGACGCCCCGCAAGCCTTCAGCCTGAAGGATCCGGTCGCGATGTACGAGATCACCCCCGATTTCGTCACCGGAAAGGCGAAGCCCACTTCGGCCAGCGCGCTACGGCTGTCGTACCTGGCCTCTGAGGTCAACGGCGCGAACGGCCATCGTGCCACCGCCCTGCTCGCCGGCCAGGCGTCCCCCTCCAAGGGTGGGAAATGGCATCTGGCCGGAATTCAGGACGGCAACACCGACCTCGGCTTCGCCAAGAAGGCCACATCGGACTCGAGGGTATTCAGCGAGCCGCAGATCCACGCCTGGTACCGGCTCAAGAACGGCACGGTCCAACCCCTGAATCGCGAAGCGGTCTCCGGCCTCGGTGGTAAGCGGACGATTTCGCTCACCGCCTACCAGAAGCTGGTGCACGGCCGGTACGCCGACAAACTGCCGGGGTCGGCCTACGACCGCAAGGGCATGGCCGGTGGGTACAAGCTTGCCGCTCCGGCGCACAACGCCCCGTCCTCGACACCGATGCTGGTCGGCGCCTCGGGCGCGTTCGCGCTCGCCCTGGCGGGCGGTACGTTCGGGTTCCGCTTCCGCCGCAAGCGGACGCGCGCCCAGACCAGTTGACGCATACACAGGCAAAATGATGCGCACGCACATGAGTTGACCGTCCGTCCATGCCCCGCCACCCTCATGTGGCGGGGCATGGCGCTGCCGCCCCGCGGTGATCGGCAATGCCGCCGGACTACGGCCCTGGGGCTGCCCGGCTGGTCACGGCCCGGGATCTGCCGGCGGCAGCAGCCCCCGCGCCGGGCGCCTGAATGGCTCGCAGCCGGACCACAAGACCAACCTGACGTGCCCCTGCGGGATAGACAGCAGGACGAGGCTGGCTATGCGGAGGAGGTGGTGGAGAGGACGAAACCGGTGTAGCCGCTCCGGGCCGCGGCATCGCATTCCTCCCGGTACCGGTCCAGCCCGCCCGCGTAGGCCAGGAACACGCGGGGTTTGCCCGGTATGTTCGCTCCCGTGTACCAGGAGGCCACGGCCGGGTAGAGCGTCCGGGCGGCGAGTTCCGCCACTTGGGCGCCCCAGTCCGCCTCGGCCGCTGGAGCGGCGTCGATCTCCGTGAGACCGTTCCTGCGCAGATAGGCGATGCAGTCAGTGATCCACTCCACCTGCTGTTCCAGGGACACCGCGATGTTGGTGAGTACGGACGGGCTGAGGGGCCCGAGGACGGTGAAGAGGTTGGGGAAGCCGGCCGAGACGAGCCCCAGGTGGTGCCGCGGGCCGTCCGCCCACTTCTCCCGGAGCGTCACGCCGCCCTTGCCCACGATGTCGACGGCGAGCTGGGAGCCGGTCAGGGCGTCGAAGCCGGTGGCGAAGACGATCGCGTCGAGGGCGTGCTCCCCCTCCGAGGTCCGGATACCCCGGGGCGTGATGGTCTCGATCGGGGTCGTGCGCAGGTCCACCAATGTCACGTGCGGCCGGTTGTAGGTGGCGTAGTAGCCGGTGTCCAGGCAAGGACGCTTGGTCGCGAACGGGAACGTGCGCGGGGAGAGCAGTTCGGCGGTCGCCGGGTCGGTGACGATCGACCGGATCTTGGCGCGGACGAACTCGGCCACGGTCTCGTTGGCCGTCTCGTCGGTCAGGATGTCGGTGTAGGTGCGCAGCAGTCCGCTCAGCAGCCCCGAGGCCCAGGCCGCCTCGTAGGTGGCCGTGCGCTCCGCCTCGTCCACCTCCAGGGCCGACCGGGTCGGCGGCTCGAAGACGGTCCCACCCCGGGACAGCCGCTGGGCATGCCGGAACTCCGGGTACCGGGCCTTGAGTTCCGCGATTTCCGTGCTCCGCAGCGGGCGGTTGTGGGCCGGCAGCGCGTAGGCCGGGGTGCGCTGGAAGACGGTCAGTGCGGCCGCCTCCTCGGCGATGACGGGTATGGCCTGGACACCGGAGCATCCGGTTCCGATCACGGCGACCCGCTTGCCGGTGAAGGAGACCTCCTCGCGCGGCCAGCGGGCGGTGTGGTAGACGGCGCCCGTGAAGCTGTCTGCCCCGGGGATCCCGGGGTCCTTGGGGACCGACATGCAGCCCGACGCCAATACGACGAACCGGGCGGTGACGGTCCGTCCGGTGTCCGTGGAGACCCGCCAGACGTGAGTGTCCTCGTCGTACGCGGCGCGGGTGACCCTGGTGCGCAGCGTGACGTTCCTGCGCAGGTCGAACCGGTCGGCGACATGGTGGATGTAGCGCAGGATCTCCGGTTGGGACGCGTAGCGCTCGCTCCACTCCCACTCCTGGTCCAGTTCCGGGGAGAAGGAGTAGGAGTACGACATGCTCTCGACGTCGCAGCGGGCCCCGGGGTACCGGTTCCAGTACCAGGTCCCACCGATGTCGTCACCGGCCTCGAAGACCACTGTTGTTAAGCCGAGTTCGCGCAGCCGGTGGAGCTGGTAGAGGCCGGAGAGTCCGGCCCCGACGACGACGGCGTCGACCTGGTGGGCGGCGGAAGGGTCGGGGCTGATGTCCATCGGGTTCTCCTGTCTCCGCGCACACGGCGCGCGGGGCTGCGGTGTGCCGGGGGCGTACGGGCGTCGTGCATAGGGCGGGGAAGGCGTAGGGCGCAGGGGCGACATCCTGGTCCACGCCCGGCGTCACGGGAAGTCCCGTACTCCGTCCGACGGCCGCGGTTCCCAGCGCTCCCGCCTGCATCATCCTTGACCCACCCACCTTCTGACGGTCCATCAGTTCCTTCTGTTCTTGCAACCCTCTTCCACTGCCATGTGAACTGTGAAATTGTACGGTCACACTTTTCGGGCCATGACAGCTGCTCGGAGAGTGCATCACGGTCCCCCCACCGCCGTGCCCCACGCACGGTGCCGACCGGCCCGGAGGCCATCGCTATGCGTAGACCCCCCACGTTCAAAAAACCCGCCCAGCTGCTGCTAGCTACCGTGGCCGCCGCAGGCCTGGGGCTCACCATGCTCGCCCCCAACGGCGGGGCGGCACCGGCCGGAGCCGAGCCACACAAGCCCGCACCCAAGTCGGCCCTCGCCCCGCAGCCCGCCGCCGCCACCGTTCTCGCCGACGATCTCGCACCCGGACACGCCACTGTCCCCGCGCGAGCGGCCGCGAAGGCCGCGAAATCCGCGCAACACCCTCCGCTCCCCGCGGTCCAGAACGCCGCAGAGCGCAAGAAGGCCCGCTCTGCGGCGAAGGCAGCAGCGGACTGTAACGTCAGCGACTTCACCTCGAAGACCGGTGCTGCCCTCGTCGAGCAGATCAAGAAGTCGGAAACCGCCTGCATCAACACGCTGTTCAGCGTGACCGGTGAGGACTCCAAGGCCCTCTTCCGCGAGGAACAGATGGTCACGGTGGCGAACGCATTCAAGGATGTCGCGACCAACTACCCCGGGGACAACAGTACTTTCGCCACCCAGGTGGTGCTGTACCTGCGCGCCGGCTACTACATCCAGTACAACCAGCCGGAGAACGTCGGCGAATACGGCCCGACGCTGAAGAGCGCCATTCAGGGTGCCCTGGACGGCTTCTTCGGCTCGTCCCACGCCTTCGACGTCACCGAGGCCAACGGAGAAACCCTGGCCGAGACGGTCACCCTGATCGACAGCTCCGAGGAGAACGCCCGGTACCTCGACGTGGTCAAGCGTCTGCAGAAGGACTACAACTCGTCGTACGACGAGTTCTACGGGATGCTCTCGGCGGTCAACAACACCTACACCGTGCTGTTCCGCGGGCACCAACTGCCGGAGTTCGCCGAAGCCGTGAAGGCCGACCCCAGCGTCCTCACCGGACTGCGTGACTTCGCCGTCGCCCACGACGATCTGCTCGGCACCGACAAGTCCTACCTGGCCAGCAACGCCGGACGCGAACTCGCCCGCTTCCTCCAGCACGCCGACCTCAAGGACACCGTCAAACCGTTGGTCAAGGAGCTGCTCGGCCGCAGCGAGATCACTGGGCGCACCGCCCCGCTCTGGGTCGGCCTCGCCGAGATGACGAATGAGTTCGACAAGGAGAACTGCTCCGAGTACGACACCTGTGACCTTCAGAACCGCGTGCGCGACGCGGTGCTGACGATCAAGCACACATGTGGTCCGAGCGCGAAGATCCTCGCGCAGGAGCTGAGCGCGTCCGAACTCTCAGCGACGTGCGACAGCATCCTCAAGCAGGACCCGGTCTTCCACGACATCGTCAAGGACAACGGCCCGGTCAAGGACGACAAGAACACCAGCATCGAGATCGTTGCCTTCAACTCCAGTACCGACTACAAGACCTACGCCGGTGTCGTCTTCGGCATCGACACCAACAACGGCGGCATGTACCTGGAGGGCGACCCGGCCGCTGAGGGCAACCAGCCGCGCTTCATCGCCTACGAGCAGCCGGCCCAGGACGGCGCCTTCCAGATCTGGAACCTCAACCACGAGTACACCCACTACCTCGACGGCCGCTTCGACATGTACGGCGACTTCGCAGCCGGGCAGACCACCCCGACCGTGATGTGGGTCGAGGGTTTCGCCGAGTACGTCTCCTACTCGTACCGCGGCGTCACCTACGACAGGGCGATCGAGGAGGCGGGCAAGAAGACCTACAAGCTCAGCCAGCTCTTCGAGACCACCTACGACAACGCCGACACCACCCGTATCTACCAGTGGGGCTACCTGGGCGTCCGATACATGCTCCAGTCACACCCCGAGGACGTGGCCACCCTGCTCGGCCACTACCGCGCAGGCGAGTACGACGCGGCCCACACCCTGCTCCGCGACACCATCGGCACCAAGTACGACGCCGACTTCACCGACTGGCTGAGCAAGTGCGCCGGCGGCGACTGCGGCAAACTGCCGGCCAAGAGCGGCCGGTGATCGGGGCCTCGGCCACCGACAAGAACTGAGCCAAGCGAGCCTGGTGTCCCACGCATCATTCCTGCGCGGGACACCAGGCTTCTCAACTGTCCCGGTTCATCTGCCAACGTGGGTAGCGGGGCTCAGACGGGGATGTCTTTTCGGTGCGGTGCATCAACTCCCGTACGCCCAGCATGAGATGACTCAGCAAGGAGCGTCGACGGACCCCACGCGGACGCAGCCCGGGGGCCGACACGCGGCGGGCGGCGCGGGCGGTGTCGACGGCCCGTTCGCCCTGAAGCCCTTCGGGGACAACCGGCCGTAAGAGTGACTCAGGTCATGCACTGGCATGACATACAGGCGGCCCTTTCCCATCGTGTGTAGGGCGTCCGACTGGCTCCATAGCGCTGGGCGATGGCCGCAGGGCCGCCAACCGTGAGCTGACCAGGGCCCTGAACCAGCGAGGATGACCGACAGCACCACCAAGGGCGGCCGACTTCTTCGGCCGCCCTTGCATGTCACGAGGCGCGCGGCAGCGCGAGCCAGTCCTGCCAGGAAATGTCGCGGCCCAGATAACGGGGCTGCTGGAAGGGCCAGTCGGCGGCGATCCACTGCGGCACCAGCGCGTCGAGCGCGCGCTCCACCTCGCCGCCGGCGAGGTCGTCCACCACCCACCAGGAGACCTCTCCGTCGGAGCCGGTGCGCTCGGGCGGGTCGACGTAGACACAGCCGAGGATCGCCGTCTCCTCCTCGTCCAGCAGCGCGTAGTTGAACGACTGGTGCGCGGCTATCTCCTTCTCGTGCCGCAGCAGGTCGAGCCGGTCCTCTTCATAGGTCATCGTCTCCTTGGGCCAAGCCCAGGCCGGGCCGAAGATCTCCCACAAGCGCTCTCGGGAGCCCATCACGGCGGGGTAGTCGAGCGCGGTGTCCGCCTCCCGGATCGGCCGCAGGTGAAGCGCGGTGTTGGGCACCGGCACGTAGACGGGGTGGACGAAGTCGTCAGGAAGCCAACTCATAAGGGCCGAGGCTACAACCGGTCGGCGCTGCACGGGCCGGCTCCTCGGGGCCCGGCCTCGCTCTGGCGCCGGCAACCAGTGCACGTCGTGTGTCGACGCACCCGTACGATGACGGCATGACCGGCAGCACCCGACCGAGCCGCCGCCCCGCCGGGCGGCTTTTCGTGCTGCTGGTGCTGGCGGTGCTGGCCGGCGTCCTGGGAATGCACGCGCTGCCCCCCGGCGGAACACCGACGCCCGAGCACGCCATGGCCACGGCTATGGCCCATGCCCCTGCCGCGGAACATGCGAGCGGGGGGTGTTCGCACACCGACGGCGGCTTGGGGCACCTCGCGCACGCGGACGGTACCTGTGCGGCAGCCGGTATCGGCTCCGCATACGTGCCGCCCGCGCTGGCCGACGCCCTGCCCGGTGCCCCGACTGCTGGCGGTGTTCCCCTCGCCGCACCGGCGTCGGCCGTACAGGGCCGGGCCCCGCCTGACCTGTCCGAGCTGCAACTCCTGCGGGTATAGAGCGGCCCGCACGGCACCCTCGTACGCCCCGGCCGGGGCGGGTGCCGCGCTGTCGCCTGCTTCCACATCCGTCTGACCTCGCGCGCCGGGACGGGCGCGCGTGAAGGAGTTGCACCATCATGACCAGCAAGCGTTCCCTGATCCGCCGCGGCGCTTCCATGGCCGCCGCCGGCACGGCCGCTGTCGTCCTGGCCGCCTGCGGCACAAACGGCGACAGCTCGGCCGGTCACGACGGCCACACCAGCACGTCGGCTTCCGCCGCCGCTTCGGCTCCCGCGTCGCAGGGGCAGCACAACGCCGCCGATGTCGCCTTCGCCAAGGGGATGATCCCCCACCACCGCCAGGCCGTGGAGATGGCCGGTCTGGCGCCCGGCCGGGCCCAGTCGGCCGAGGTGAAGAAGCTCGCCGCGGACATCAAGAAGGCTCAGGACCCGGAGATCAAGACACTGTCCGGCTGGCTGACCTCCTGGGGCGAGGAGGTGCCCGCCGAGGGTGCCATGGACCACTCCATGCACGGCATGGGCGGGATGATGACCGACGAGGACATGGAGAAGCTGAAGAAGGCGTCAGGCACCGCGTTCGACACCGCCTTCATGGAGATGATGATCAAGCACCACGAGGGCGCCGTCACCATGGCCAAGACCCAGCAGGCCAACGGCTCCCACACCGCGGCCAAGAAGATGGCGGGGCAGATCATCACCTCCCAGACAGCCGAGATCAACAAGATGAACAAGCTGCTCGGCAAGAGCTGATCGCGGCATCCTGCGGGGCGGGCACAGAAGTGCCCGCCCCGCAGGGCACACCCAGCGACGGGGGCACAGAGGGTGCCAGCGCGCTGACACCCTCATGACCGCGCAGCCCTGCCTGCGGACGTGTTCCGCGGGACGGATAGGTTGGTGGCCACCGCTCAAGGAGATCACCATGCCCGTCCGCCCCAGCGTCCTGTTCGTGACCGATCTCGCCTACCAGGCCCGGGGACGACGCTACTGCGACGAGGACATCTTCCTGACCTCCCGCCTGCGCAACGACTTCGACATCGCCCTGTGCCACCCGCTGGATGCCGCCGCGCTGCTGGACGACTTTGATGCGGTCGTGGTCCGCAACAGCGGTCCCGTACTGCACTACCAGAAGGAGTACGACGCCTTCCGGGAGCAGGTTACGGCGCGCGGCACCCGGGTCTACAACCCGCTGTCCGGCCGCGGCGACATGGCCGGCAAGCAGTACCTGCTGGACCTGACCGCCGCCGGATACCCGGTCATCCCCACCGTCGACCGGGCCCAGGACCTGAACCTGCTGCCCAAGGTGGGGCAGTACGCGGTCAAGCCGAAGGCCGGCGCGGACTCCATAGGCCTGGCCTTTGTTCCCCAGGACGAGCTGGGCGGCCTCGAATTCGGCGACATCCTGGTCCAGCCGCGCATCGACTTCCGCTACGAGGTGTCCTTCTATTACGTCGATGACGCCTTCCAGTACGCCCTCCATGCCCCCGACCCCCACCGGCGCTGGGTCCTCGAACCCTACGAGCCCACGGACGCCGACCTCGGCGTGGCCCGCCGCTTCATCGACTGGAACACCCTTGACCACGGCATCCAGCGCGTGGACGCCTGCCGTACCCAGGAAGGTGAACTGCTCCTGGTGGAGTTGGAGGACCTCAATCCCTACCTCTCCCTGGATCTGGTCTCCGACGAGACCCGCGACGCCTTCGTGACGAGCATGACGGCCTCCCTCCACCGGTTCTTGGACACTCCGCCCGCCACCTGACCGTCAGCCCTCTGACCAGCACCCTCATCTGGCGGCGACGTCCCATGGTCACGGCTGAGTCAACTCCACCGTGGCCATGGGACGTTCATGAAGTTCGGGTTGGGGAATTGCACGAGCTTCCACACCGATTCCCCACGCCGCGCCGTCGGTGACCAGTGTCGTCCACGGGCGTCGACCACAACCTCGGCAGGCCGCTTTCGGCGCGTGCCAGGGCTGCTCGGCGCGTTTGCAGTCCGACGATCGCTACCTCTCGACCCGTGTTCCCTGCGAGAGGCCGGCGATCTCGCCTTGTCCGCAGCCGTCCACGCTGACCGTCACCGATGAAGAGCCCAGACGGATGCCGCTGACCTCAAGGGCCCCGACAGGCGAGGCGGCGAGGGGACGCAGCCGGATTCGGCCGGCAGGCAGATCGGGCTGGAGTCCCAGGAGCGATGTCAGCAGGCTCACGCCCGCCGCGGCAGCCCATGCCTGGGGGCGGCAGGAAGCGGGATAGGGGGCAGGGCGGGCATGCGGGCGGCGCTGCTCACCGGCATGCAACTCGGGCAAGCGGTGGTCGAAGGCCGTCGCGGCGTCGAGCAGCCCGTCGAGCAGGGATGCCGCTGCCTGATCGTGGCCGGTCGCCGCCAGTCCGGCGACGGCGATGGCCGTGTCGTGGGCCCAGACGGAACCGGTGTGATACCCGAGGGGGTTGAACCCTTCGGCGTTCGCGCTCATCGTGCGCAGCCCCCAGCCACTGTCCATCTCCGGACGGGAGAGCCGATCAGCGACGAGCCGGCACTCCGCCTGGTCGAGGATGCCGCTGCCCAGCAGGTGGCCCATGTTGGACGCCACGACATCGACCGGTCGCTTGCCACCGTCCAGGGCGATCGCCACATAGGGACCGAGATCGTCTTCGACCCAGAACGCCGACCGGAAGCGCCCGGCCAGCTTCTCCGCCCATTCCCGCCAGTAGTCCGCTCCCGGCCTCCCGAAGGCGGCGAGCAGCTCCGCACCCGCGCGGGCGGCCTCGTAGGCGTAGCCCTGGACTTCGGCAAGCGCGATGGGCGGCTCCGCGAGGCGGGCGGCGGTTGACTGTACGGCGTCCTCGGAGTCTTTCCACCCCTGGTTGACCAGGCCGTTCTCGCGGAGCCTGGCGTACTCGACAAAGCCGTCGCCATCGGCGTCGGCGTAGTCACGCAGCCATGCAAGCGCGCGTTCCGCGGCGGGCAGCAGAGCTGCCACCTCGTCCTCGGGCATCCCCCACCGCCATGCCTCGGCCAGCAGGGTGACGAACAAGGGGGTGGCGTCGATGGTGCCGTAGTACAGCGGGGGCAGGGTGAGACTGGCTTCGCGCCGTAGCTCGTGCATGATCTTGCCGGGCTGCTCCTCGGTGGCCGCGTCGTGCGCGGTGCCCTGGCGACGCGCCAGCGTTCTGAGCGTGCCGGCTGCCAGCTCGGTGCCCAGGGGCAGCATCATCCGGGCTGCCCAGATGGAGTCGCGTCCGAAGAGGGTGAGGTACCACGGCGCGCCTGCGGCGAGGAAATGGTCGGCGCGGTCCTGAGGGTCTGCCATGGTCAGCGCTGCCAGGTCGTCCAGGCTCCGGTCGAGAAGGCGAGCCAGCCGGGAGTCGGTGCAGGTCACGCGCGGCGACGACCACGGCTTCGGGCCGGTTGTGGCAGCGGCCACCACGGGCGGTGGGGAGGCGGCGCTGGATGAGGCGTCCAGCGCCAGGGTCAGCGTCCACTTCTGCGCCGGGGCGAGTTCGATGTCCCAGACGAGAGCGGCGACATCGCGGTCGGCTTCGACTCGGTCGGGGGCGGGCGTCCCCGTCAAGGTGACGGCGTCCTCCCCCGGTGACTTCCACGAAACGCCCCGTCCGTTCGCCGTCGCGGGCAGCGCTTCGCGCGGTCGACCCGACTTCACTTCTGACATGTCCGACAGATCACAGGCCGTCTCCAGCCGCAATGCCAGCCGGGCGCGATGGCGCCCATGGTTGGCGACGGTGATCCGCTCACAGCCTTTGCCCGCTGTGCGCACACGCTCCACGGTCACGGCCGGGTCCGGCGTGTGGTCGTCGCGGCCACGGTGGACGGCCAGGAAGCGGGCTTCCCCCGCACTGGACAGCTGCGCGTCGACAGGTTCCGGCTCCTGGCCGTTGACGCTGAGCACGAGGCGGCTGATCAGCCGGGAATCCGCCGCGTAGAAGCCGTCCGCCCCGTCCCTGATCTGACCGTCCTGCGGGGACACGACAAGGTGTGGGGCCTCGAGGCAGATGATCGCGTCGTGGATGAATGGCTGGGGTGTCCAATTCGTCAATGTCGCTCCTTGGTGAGGGCACGTCTGAGAAGCCCGGTATGTACTGCTGACTTCTTCAGAGCTGCGCGGCGTGGTGGTCGGGGCGTCCCTGTTCAAGGGCGTGAGCTCCCGCGGTAGTTCGCTTACGGCCGGTCCGGCGGACGGGGCGGACGGGCATCCCGTCCCGCCCCGCCCCGTCCTGGGTGGGATCCGTCAGGTATTCCCACCCGGCTTCGAGGGCGATGGCGCCCGTGCCCACGTGGTCAGCCCTTGACGGCCCCGGCGGTCAATCCGGCGACGATGCGACGCTGGAGGATGAGAACCAGGACGATCAGTGGGAGGGCCACGATGACGCCTGCGGCCATCTGCGTGCCGAAGGGCTGCTGATACTCGGAGCTGCCCGTGAACTTCGCGATGGCCACCGTGACCGGCTGGGCGGCGAGGGTGAGGGTCATCGCGTTCGCGATCAGGTACTCGTTCCACACCGCGATGAACACCAAGAGGGCGCTGGTGAACACACCGGGAGCGGCGAGCGGCAGGAGCACCTTGCGGAAGGCCTGCCCTGACGTACAGCCGTCGATCATCGCCGATTCTTCGAGATCCCACGGCAGTTCGCGCAGGAAGCTCGACAGCGTCCAGATCGCCAGGGGCAGCGCGAAGCTGATGTCCGGAATGATCATGGCTTGGTACTGGTCGATCCATCCCCAGTCGCTGAAGAGCTGGAAGATCGGTGTCAGCAGGGCGACGCCCGGGAACATCGAGGCCGCCAGGACGGCTCCGAGCGCCAGCCGCTTTCCGCGGAATCGCAGCCGCACGAAGGCGTACGCCGACAGCAGACCGATCAGCATCGCGAGGGCCGTGGTCGTGCCGGCGATGATGCCGCTGTTGCGAAGGGCGTAGAGAAAGTTGTTCCGGCCGCTGAAGACGGCCTCGTAATTGACCAGCGTGGGAGAAGCCGGCCACAGGTCATTGTTGAAGATGTCGTTCGGCCCTTTGAGGCTGGAGACGAACATCCAGTAGAAGGGCGCGAGGCAGAACAGGGCGATGAGGGCCACGCAGATCGCCAGCCCCGCATTGCTGAGCCTGCGGCGCGCGACGGGGGACAGTCCCCGGCGGACCGACCCCGCGGATCGCTCGTGCACCCTCCGGCGAGCGCCGCGCCGTAGCGTCCGGCTCGCGGGCGCTGTTGGTTGCGCTGTGGTGTGCATCAGGCCTCCTTGCCTTCCTCGGCCGGCAGCAGGCTGGTGCCGAGGAATCTGACGAACAGCAGCGCGACCGCGAAGATGAGCAGGAAGGTCAGCGTCGAGAGCGCGGAGCCGTAACCGAACTTCGTCTGTTCGACAGATGCCTGGACCACGAGCATGGACAGGGTGGTCGTCCCGTTCGCCCCTCCGGTGAGGATTTGCGGCAGGTCGTAAATGCGCAGGACGTCGAGCAGGCGGAACAGGACGGCGACCATGAGGGCGGGCATCAGAAGAGGCAGGGTGATGCTGCGGAAGCGGCGCCAGGCACCGGCGCCGTCCACCTTCGCCGCCTCTTGAAGCTCGTCGGGGATGAGCTGGAGGCCTGCGAGGACGAGCAGCGCGAGGAACGGTGCCGTCTTCCAGGTGTCGGCGATGATGATCGCCCACTTGGCGGGCCACTCACTGCCGGTCCACAGGACGGTCTTCCCGAGCAGTTCGTTGACGATGCCGTCGGGCTGGAGCATCCATCGCCACAGCACACTGGTGAGAGCGGTGGGGATGGCCCAGGGAACCAGGACACTGGCTCGCACCAGCCCGCGTCCGCGGAAGGCGCGGTGCATGACGAAGGCCATGGCAGTGCCGATGACCACTTCCAGCATGAGGGTGACGACCGAGAACAGGGTGGTCACCTGCACAGCGGCCCAGAAGTCCGAGGAGAATTCTCCGGTGAGCGCCGCCCGGTAGTTGCCGAGCCCGATGAACTGGGTTTCCTCGCCGATGGTGTCGCTGAACAGCGACAGGTAGACGGCTTTGACAAGGGGGTATCCGATGACGCCTGCGAGAAGGCACAACGCCGGCGTGATCAAGTACCAGGCCCGCCGTGCCTCACGGCGGCTCCGGCGTCCGCGGCTGGGCTTCGCGGCGGGTGGCGCGCCCGGTGTGGCGGGCGCGCTTCCTGCGGTGGGCACGGTGGCCTCCTGGTTCGTATACGGGATCGGGCAGATCAGCCGGTCTTGACCTTCTTCAACTGATCAGCGAGGTCCTTCAGGGCATCCGAGGTGCTCGTGTCCCCTTGCAGTGCCTTGTAGATCTCCTGCTGGATGCGCAGGCTGGCGTCGTTGTACGCGGCAACCTGCGGCCGGGGACGGGCGTGGAGCAGGCTCTTGCGCAGGGCCGGCAGGTAGGGGAACTCCTTGGCGAGCGCCTTGTCCGTGTACAGATCGCTCAGTACGGGGGCGTTGGACAGGTCCTGCACCTCCACGCGCTGGACCTCGGGGCTCTCCACGAACGCCATGAAGTCGAGGACCGACTTCTTGTGCTTCGAGTAGCTGCTCAGACCCAGGTTTGCACCGCCGAGGGTGGAGGAACCGGGGCCGTTGGCGCCGGGCAGCGGCACCACTCCGACCTTTCCTGCGACCTTCGTGTCGGAGCCCTTGGTGTTGGCGAGGCCGTACACATAGGGCCAGTTGCGGAGGAAGAGAAGGTCGCCCCGCTGGAAGGCGCGGCGGCCGTCCTCCTCCTTGTAGGTGATTGCCTTCTTGGGGATGTATCCCTTGCGGAAGCCGTCCACGAGGAAGTCGAGGCCCTTCTTGGCCTCAGGGCTGTCCACGGTCACCTGACCGTCGCGCCCGTACACAGCCCCTCCCGCCGAGTTGATCGCCTCGCTCGCGTTGACGGTCAGGCCCTCGTACTGGGCGAACTGGCCGGCGTAGCAGTCCATCTCCTGCCGCTTGGCGACAGCGCAGTCGGCGATGAGCTCCTTCCACGTGGTCGGGGGCTTGCTCACCAGGTCCTTGCGGTAGAAGAGCAGCGCCCCGGACGACGCGAAGGGGGCTCCGTACAGCTCCCCCTTGTACTTGGCGGTCGCTACGGCGGCCGGGAGCAGGTCGGCGATGGGCAGCGCGTCGGCATCCAGCTTCTGCACCCACCCGCGGGCGGCGAACTCCGCCGTCCAGACCACGTCCATGGCCACCGCGTCGAACCGGTCGCTCTTGGCCTGGAAGTTCTGCACCATCGCTGCCCGCTGCTCGTCGGCGGACTCGGGCAGCTCGATCAGGGTCACTTTCTCGTTGGGGTGCCGCTTGTTCCAGACGTCGAGGACCTTGGTCTTCAACTTCCCGGTGGTGTCCTTGCCCATGGCGAGGGTGAAGGCACCACGGCCGTCGGTGTCCTCTTCTCCACCGGGGGTGCTGCCGGCGCAGCCGGCAGCCAGAAGCATGGCCGTGCTGGTGAGAACGGCTGCTGCTGCGGCGGTTCTGGGCTTTCTCATGGCTACTCCTTTGTGCCGTGTGTGACCGGGCGGGTCACGGCATCGTGTTGGGGGTTCCGCTGGTTCGGGCTGAGGAACTGACGAGCGCTTCAGGAGGCCGGCGCGGCCGGACCGGGCCGATCAGCCTGATCGAGCAGGGTTCGAGATATCCGAGAGAAGTTGTATGAACGTTCAAACGACATTGCGCAACGATCCATGCAGCTACCTGTTCAATCGCTCAGCCAGCCCTAGGTCACGGTGAGGTCAGCCGTTTCGTGGGACGGCGGGCGCTGCCCGCATTCGCACGGCAGGCTGTCGACGAGCCACCAGGCGGCGCTGTTGGCGGCCAACTTGCCGTCGTCGCACGGGAGGCTGGAGAGCACCGGTCTTCCGCATACGGGTGCGGAGACCTGCGCGTCGGAGAAGTTCACGGCACAGACGAATTTCCCTCCCCGGGCGAAGGCCACGACCTCGGGCGGTGCCGGCAGCCACTGCAACTCGGGGTCGTGCAGCGGGGTCAGGCTGCGACGCAGTTGCAGTGCGTCGCGGTAGAGATGCCAACTGGACCCGCCGTCGCCGCGCAGTCGCTGGACCGCGTATCGGGCGAACCAGTCAGGCTGCGGCAGCCAGGACCGCTGGGGTGGCGCATCGGAGAAGCCGAAGGGTGCTTCCGTTCCCGACCACGGCAGCGGGACCCGGCAGCCGTCACGACCCCGTTCGGGTTGTCCGGTAGCGGCGACGATCGGGTCGGTGAGGACTTCCGGCGGCAAATCGGTGACCTGGGGCAGTCCCAGCTCCTCGCCCTGGTAGAGGTAGGCACTGCCGGGCAGAGCCAGCATCAGCAGCGCGGCCGCGCGAGCCCGGGCCGCCCCGCGGTCCGCATCCGGCTCCTCACCGAGGTCCGCACCATGGCTGTACCGGGTGACGGTGCGCTGCTGATCGTGGTTGTTGAGAACCCAGGTGACGGGGGCTCCGGTCGAGGCGATGTCCCTCATGGCAGCGTCGATCCGCTGCCGGAAGGCGGAGGCATCCCAGGGGGCGTGGAGCAGGTCGAAGTAGAACGCCTGATGGAGTTCGTCCGGCCGAAGGTAGCGGGCCTGGTCCGCGGGGGTCGGCACGGCCACCTCCCCGACGAGGGTGCGCTCCCTGCCGTCTGCCGCGGTGTACGTGTCACAGATGGTGCGCCAGCGACGCCAGATCTGGTGGACCTCCGGCTGGTTCCACGCCAGCGGGTTCACAGCGTCCCTGGCTTCCTCGTCTGCGGCAGGGGCGGGCGAGTCGGGCAGCGCCGGGTGCTTGTACAGGCCGACCGCGACATCGATGCGGAAGCCGTCCACCCCTCGGTCGAGCCAGAACCGCAGCACCGTGTCGAAGTGGTTCGCCACCTCGGGGTTGCGCCAGTTCCAGTCGGGCTGATGCGGGGTGAACAGGTGCAGGTACCACTGCCCCGGTCGGCCGTCGGCCTCCTCCACCCGGGTCCAAGCAGGCCCGCCGAACATCGCCCGCCAGTTGTTGGGCGGCAGCTCACCGCTGACCCCGCGCCCGTCGGCGAAATGGAACCGCGCGCGGGCCGCACTGCCGGGCCCTGCCTGCACCGCCTCCTGGAAACGCGGGTGCTCCGTCGAGCAGTGGTTGGGAACGATGTCGAGGATGACCTTGAGCCCCAGGGTGTGCGCGTCGGCAAGCAGCCGGTCGACATCGTCCAGGTCACCGAAGAGCGGGTCGACCGCGCAGTGGTCCGCCACGTCATAGCCGTGATCGCGCTGCGGGGAGGGGTAGCAGGGGCTCAGCCACACTCCGTCGACGCCGAGCGTGGCCAGGTAGGGCAGTCCCGCCCGAGCACCACGAAGATCGCCCACGCCATCGCCGTTTCCGTCGCGAAAGCTGCGCAGATAGAGCTGGTACATCACGGCGTCGCGCCACCATGGCACGGAGGGAGTCGCCATCTGACAGTGACCTTTCGGGCAGGCGGAATCGACCGGTGGGTATCGGGGGCGGGGGCTGGGGGTTCTGGGCTCTCTTCCGCTGTTCATGCAGGAATGCGCGACGCTGGACAGCGGCATCCCGAGAGGCAGGGCATTGGCGGCGCCCGGGCCGTCGGGCGATGAGGCCCGGGCCCTCGCAGCCGCCACAGTTCACCGTCACCCGCGGCGCGGTGGCATTGCGGGTGAGAGGTGAGCCGGACAGCCAGGACCCGGTTCAGGACCGACTGGGCCAGCGAGTAACAGCGGCGATTTGATCGTTCAAATCGTGCCCAAACAAAAGCACCGCCCGATACCCCTGTCAAGGGATCGCGCACAGAGATGTTTCGCGAGTATGAAGGGTGCCTAAAGAGTGGCGCATACTCTCCGGCAGGCCGTGAGGGTGGCCGCCACCCGCTCCCAGGACACCCCGCCCAAGCCCTGGCCGGTAACACACACCCCGCGGACGCCGCCGTTGACTCAGCTCGCCGACCATGGCACGTTTGAAGCACGCATTTGATCGATCAAATGCGTGCCGGCTTTCCCAGCTACTTTTGCGTGGCTGCGGACCCCTGGCCGGCACAGGGCCCAGGCAGCGCGCCCGACAAGGCAATAGGTGAGGGAGCTGAACGAGGCGACATGACTACGCACCGGCATTCCGAGGGCCCCACCATCATGGAGGTCGCGCGCGTGGCCCAGGTATCGCGCCAAACGGTCTCCAATGCTCTCAACGCCCCCGAGCGGGTCCGCCCCGACACCCTGAAACGCGTGCTGACGGTGATCGACGAATTGGGCTACCAGCCCAACCGGATGGCGAGGTCACTGCGCACTCAGAGCACCCGCCAGATCGGCTACCGCCTCGACCCCGACCGCTCCGACACCGCCAGCGTCCTACAGGACCGCTTTCTGCACGCCCTCACCACCGCCGCCGAATCCGCCGGCTACCTCCTGCTCCTGTTCAGCGCCGGGCAGACCACTGACGAGCTCACCCGCTACGCCGACATGCTCCGTACCGGCAGCGTCGACGGTTTCGTGCTCTCCGGTATCGACCCCGGAGATCCTCGCCCCAGCTGGCTCGCCCAGCGCCGGGCACCCTTCGTCTGCTTCGGCACCCCCGATCCCGACGGCTCGGCCGCCGACATGCTCACCGTCGACGTCGACAACGCTCGGGGCGCCGAGATGGTCGTGGACCACCTCGTGGAGCGAGGGCACCGGAACATTGCCTTCCTCGGCTGGCCCCCCACATCCGGCCCCGGCGAAGCCAGGAAGCATGGCTGGCAGCGCGCCATGCGGAAACACGGCCTCACTCCCGACCGCTGCGTCCGGGCTCTGGACTCGGTGTCGGACAGCGCTCGTGCAGCCCTGCAACTCCTCGACGAGACTCCAGCTCCCACGGCCGTGGTGGCAGCGAGCGACACCTTCGCGATGGGCTGCTACGCGGCGGCCCGGCAACGCGGACTGGAAATCGGCCGCGACCTCGCAGTGGTGGGCTTCGACGACTCTCCCACCGCCGCCGTGGTCAGCCCCGCACTGACCAGCGTCCGGCAACCCCTCGACGAGGTCGGGCGCACTGTCATGCGCCTGCTCATCGGCCGACTCCAGGAAGAGCCTCCCACCGACACCCACGTATTCCTGGAACCACTGCTCGTCGTCCGCGAAAGCTCGTAATCAAGGGTGCGATGCGGTGGGCCCACTGAGGCCCTGGTACAGGCATGGACCTGCCCGCCCTTGACGGTTGCCCGGTATGAGGACCGAGGCACCGGGCCGGCTCGTCATGGTCACGGTCATGGTCATGGGCGCCCATGAGATCGCCTCGGGGCCCCCGCGCGGGAGGAGTGCGGCCGGCGCGGGGATTCCCTCCGGCCCCCGGGGATCCGCCCTTCGGAGATCCGCATCTGTAAGGTCCCGCCGCGGAGTTTCGTGTTGGCCAGGATCGCGGTGTCGAGAAGCGCTCCGCTTAGGTTCGCGCCTTCAAAGTCAGCGCCTTTGAGGTTCGCTCCTCCGAGGCCGGCGCCGGAGAGGTCAAGAGCAGCCAACTGCGCGACCCGGAGGTCTGCCCCCGTCAGGTTCGCGAAGTGGAAGTTCCCAGCGACGCTGCCTTCCTTGAGCCCGAACTCCTGGGATCCGGACACCGCCGCAAGTGAAAATCGAAGGCTAGCGGCCGAGGAATCTTTCGACCACTGTCGCCAGGGCCTCTGGGCTCTCCTCCGGGGCGAAGTGGCCGGCGTCGTTGAAGACCTCGAGCTCGGCGTTCGGATACCACTGGAGCCAGGTGGACCGCATGATGTCAGGGCCCATCGCCGGGTCGTTCGCACCAGCCACGACAAGCACCGGGGTCGGATTTCCCTCGAGCCGCTCGTGGATATCGGAGCCGCGAGTCCAGGATTCGAGGTACGAGCGCAGGGCAGCCGACGAGGAGCGTTCCGAGCCGCTCACTCTGGCATCAAGCCATGCATCGTCGTGCCGACCGCCGGTGGTGACGTCAAAGATCGTCCTGCGCTTGCCGGAATCCTCCACAGCCCCGACGAACAGCTCCCACATCTCCCCTTCGAGTGGGAACCCGGACGCGGGTACCGGCGAGATGCCGACGATCGAGCGGACCCGCGAGGGGGCGTCCAGCAACATCAGCTGGGCCGCCTTGCCGCCCATGGAGTGACCGATGACCGAGAAGGTGTCCCAGCCGAGGTCGTCGGCCACGGCGAGGGCATCCGCCGCGACCTCCTCCATCGTGTACGTGCCGGAGGTGTCCATCGCCTCGCCGTACCCACGGCAGTCCACGAACGCGTAACTGAACGCGCTCCCGTCCAGGTACCGCCGCAGAGAACCGAAACTCGACCTGTCGCTGAGCCAGTGGTGGAGTGCGAGGACCCGCTCCGGACCGTTGCCCTGTACCTCATACGGAATTACGTGTCCTGCTACATGGCCTGTCACGATGCTGGGTCTCCCCCACCGGGCCGGATCCGGAATCCCGTCGGCTTGCGGATTCGCTCCAACGGCACAGCAGCCCGAGCGGGCGACCGAAGGCGTCACAGGCCAGATGAATCTTGCCGGTCAAACCCCTGGACCAACAGAACCCCTCAGCAAGTTTCATCGCGCCAGGGCAGGACTGCACTTTCGCGTTGGCGCCTCGACAGCCGCCACACCCAACCGAAACGGCGAGGCCAGGTGGCAGCTGGGCGAGGAAGCGCAAGCTCAGCTGAGGCGGCTTCACCTCAAAGCTGCGTGGCGAGATCCTATTTCTTAGGGGCGGTAGCGACGGAGTAGCAAGCCTGTGAGGCGAGTGTCATACCCATGCGGTCCAGCATCTCAATGGACTCCAGGAGGATCTTCGTGTCCATCTTCGCCATGGCTTCGCCGAAACGATTGCGCTCGGCCAAGTCCTCTGGGGACACCGCGGTACGAAGCGCCGCTACCCGCTCGGCCAGCTTCTCGCGCTCGGCTTGCATCGCCGCCATCCCACGTACGGCGCGGACGATATCGTCATCAGTCATGTCGCTCATCGGGTGCCCCCTCGGTCTCCTGCTTCAATTCTCCTGATCAGATGAGG
Source organism: Streptomyces sp. NPDC034111 (assembly GCF_055575375.1). Taxonomy (NCBI): domain Bacteria; kingdom Bacillati; phylum Actinomycetota; class Actinomycetes; order Kitasatosporales; family Streptomycetaceae; genus Streptomyces; species Streptomyces sp. NPDC034111. Next base: position 208,575 of record NZ_JBVIST010000008.1, read on the forward strand.
CAACTGCCCTCCGAGGTCACTCCATCACGTCGAACTGTGACATGCGCGACTTGGCCGGTTCCGCAGTGCGTCTCCAGCGTGGACTGGGTTTCAGCCGTTCGTCAACGTTCTGCACGATCAGCAGCCACACCAGCCCCAGGACCAAGGCACGTATCAAAAGCGAGTCTTGGTGATGCGCTTGCCTTACTTCAGAGGTAATCGTCTCGGGCTGCCTGCGCCGGCAGGATTGGCGATCTCTCCGCGTCGGAGGACGCGGACCAGGACGGAGAGGTCAGTCATGTCCCTAGCCGCACCCACGAACACGCGTACTGTGGTTGAGGAGTTGTTGCGCAGAATCAGCGAGGGCGACCCCGAGCGCATCGCCGAGCTGTATGCCGAACAGGGCGATTGGAAGCTCGACTGGCCGGAGGCCGAGCACGGCCGTGCTGCCACGCCGTGGATCCGTCACCGATCCACCCGGGCCGACGCGGCCGCCCACTATCGCGAACTTGCCGAGCACCACGTGCCGGAGCACGCGGCGACTGAGGTCGAGCGCATTCTCATCGACGGCAACGACGCGGTCGTGCTCGGCGAGATCCGCCAGACCGCCCGGCCCACCGCACGTGCGTATCGCGCGCGGTTCGCTCTGCATCTCACCGTCGAGGACGGCCTTGTCACCCGGCACCACGTCTACGAGGACAGCCTCGCCGTCGCCCAGGCATTCGAGTCGGAGAGTCGATGAAGGCCACCAGGTCAAGGGTGAAGCTGCTGCTCACAGCCACTCGATGATGGCCGTGACGAGGACGGTGGCCTCATAGCGGGCGGCGAGTTTTTCGTAGCGGGTGGCTACCGTCCGGCGCCTCTTGCGGCGATTGATGACGCACTCCACTCTCCATGGCGCTCCCAGTAGTCGATCTTGTCGAACTTCTCAGGCGGTGGTGGCCCCGCCCTTGGCCAGCCGTCCCGTCACTTCGGCCAGCGCGGCGGCCAGCCTGGCGCGCCCGGTCCGGGAGTCGCGGACACTGCGGCTGTTCTCAATGTGCAAGAAGGGGACGCCCCTCGCCGCCGCCATGCCTGCCTGCACGTTGGTGGTGCCTTCCAGCCGACCGCAGTCCTGGTCCCACGCCCGGCACACCGTGAACCCGGCGGAGGACAGCGGGAGCGCCGCCTCGCGCACCCGGGGGCTCGCCTCGCCCGGCCCCGCTGACACCACCACGTCGTTGCCCGGCGAGCTGTCGTCGGCGAAGCCGTGCACCTGAATACCGGGGATCCGACGGGCAGCCAGCGCGGCACACACGGCGTTGAAGACCGAGTCCTGGCGGTGCGCCACATCTGCCGAGTTGCCGCGGCCCGCATCGCGGGGGGCGCCCGCCAGCACCAGGACCCCGCCGGGGGACCGGGAGAACAGCTCCGCGCCGAGCAGCTCGGTGTGCTGATCCGAAACCGGGTGCGGCACCTGCGCACTCCATTGCACACGCCGGCTCAGATCGACGAACACCTCGCCCCAGCCGCGCGGTTGCGCTCGCTGCCCGGGGGCCTCGGCGACCTGCGCGACCACCCGGTGCGAGCCCGCCAGACGCACGGTGCGCACCGTATAGCCGACCTCGGACAGTGGTTCGCGCGCCGCGTCGAGTCTGCCGTCGACGATGTCCGCGACCCCCTCGCTCACCCGCGCGCGTTCGACGGCGTCGGGGATCCGGTACTCGTGTTTGGAGGGGAAGTGCCGGATGTACCCACGGATGTGCTCCTCCAGATCGACCGTCGGCGCGGCGGACGGCGGCGCGTGTGTGGCTCGGACCGCGAGGGTGATGAGCGTCGCCGTCACGCTGAGGACGAGTAGTGCGGCGACCGCGAGGAAGCGCCGGTTCCGCAGCTTGCGCACGGCCCGCTTCACGGCAGTGATAAGGATCAACGTTTCACCCTGTCCTTTGGTCTCAACACCCGGATAAGTCCCGCCCTCTGTAAGGGAGCAAGGAATGCCCAGGAAGGTTGATCGCCTATGTCGGCAGGTTCAAGGGCTGCACTGCTCCGCATCCACCACAGCGGGTGCGGCGAAAGCACCTCGCCGTTTCCGGGATCACCGCCATGACCCTGGGCCGCTCCAACGACAGCGGCTCCAACGACAGCGCGGTTTCGCATCCCGTCGTCGAGTCCCAGCAGCTCATGGCCGCACCTGGTACCCGGCGCTGGAAGTGATCATCACCGAGCCCAGCGACGTGCTCACGGCCCCGGCGTGGTCATCCGTGCCGTCGGCGTGCGGTTCGACGCGGCGGTCGGGTTCCGAAGGCGACAAGCGGAACGGGCTGCCTCCATGAACGCCTGGTCTCGTGGGTTCGGTGGACCGTCGGCCGGAGTACGGTGAACACATCGGGATATTTCGAGCGCTCCCACCCCTGGCAGTGATTCCTCTCGGCAAAAACGGGAGGAACGCAAGCTTTCACCGCAGCGATGTCTTGCCGGAGCGGAAAGACCGGCAGTGGGCCCGGCCGGAGCATCCCGTCGTCCGTCGGCAATACGCCGCGGACAGCACGATGAGGGCGGTGAGGACGCCACCCCTTCCATGGCTGGCGGCGCTAGGTGTGAGCCTCCCTTCGCCCCGTGGGCACCTCGCCTGACAGAGAGGCCGGCATGAGTCCGAGAGAAACGATGCCTTCGGCAGGGATGGCCGAGGTCCGTATCGTCGCCGCATCCCCCGAGGCCGCCCGCCGCGTCGCAGAAGTTCTGCGGCACGGTTTCCCCGCCTCCGAACAGCGCAGCTATCCCGCCGGCCACGATGGCGGGACCCGCCTCCACATCACCGTGGACACCACGCACACCCCCGAGCCCAACGCGACAGCCCCGCCGTGGCTGGCGGCCAGCAAGTCAGCCGCGCGTGGCCGCCCGCATCCGGACGAGGTCTGAGGAAGCCTCCGAGGTGGCAGTCATGGCATCACTGGCCGACCGGAAGGCGTACCGCGAGAAGATCATGCAGGCTCTCTACGAGGCCACCGAAGGCAACCGCCTTCTGGGTGTCACCGGGACGAAGCTGCTCCAGGACCTCGCGATCCCAGAAGAGGATCTGGCAGCCGCCTGCACCTATCTGGTGGGCGAGGACCTGATCACTGTCGACTGGGCGTCGGGCAATACGCCGGCCATGGTCACGCTGACGCACCAAGGCATTCGACGCATGGAGGCTGAAGAAGAAGAGCACGATTGACGCGATGCTCAGGCTGCGTCCGGACCGTTCGACTGCCACATCGCCTGTAACAGCAATGGATGTGTGTGTGGGGCCGGGCGGGCCGGGAAGCCGCGATCCACGTCTCGCCTTGCGGGACTCGGCTGCGACGGCACGAGGGATCTGTCAGGTACGGGAGCGCGTGCCCTTACGGCGGAGTTCCGGAGGAACAACCCATCCGGCCGTTAGTGCTCGGGCTGTGCGAGGGGTACCGGTGAATCATGGCTGGCACCTTCACCACCCGCACGATCAACATCACCACCGGCTCCACTGAGACCCTGCACGACCTCACGAACGCATGCTCCGCGTTCCTCCGAGAGGCCGCTCACGGGCGAAACGGACTGCTGAACGTCTTCACCGCCCACGCCACGTCCGGCCTGGCCATCATCGAGACCGGCGCGGGCAGTGACGACGACCTGCTGGCGGCCCTCCGCGGCATTCTTCCCGCAGACGACCGTTGGCAAGACCGTCACGGGACTCCAGGCCATGGCGGCGCCCACATGCTCCCGGCTCTGGTGCCGCCACACGCCACGTTGCCCGTGGTCGATGGTGAGCTCGAGCTGGGGACCTCGCAGTCCGTCGTCCTGGTGAACACCGACCGGAACAGCCCGGAACATCAAGTCCGGCTGTCTTTCCTCAGCTGACCACACGGCTCACCCGGCCCTGCGGCTCACCCGGCCCTGCGGCTCACCCGGCCCTGCGGTGACCCGGCCCTGCGGCTGACCGCCCCCGCTGGCAGCCGGGGCCGTACGAGACCGTCCAGATGCCCGCACGAGCGGCTATCCCAAGGACTCCTGCGCCGTTCACCCCGTCGCTCCGCATCGGTCCAGCGGGCCTTACCAGGAGTAAGCTGGAACTACCGAGGGCACTCCGTACACCAGCTCCCATGCTCGTGTCGTTTTCGGCGATTCACGACACCGGGCCGGTTACGGTCGGCCCGGGGCAGGGTGGTCTGCGTCATGACCACGACCATTCGGTATCCGCCTGCGGTCGGAGACCGGACCGCTTCGCTCCCCCTCCGCCTCATGCTGGCACCGGCCGGCACCACTCCGGCTCTGCTCGACGGTGCGTGGTGGCCCCGCTCCCGTGACCTCACGGCGGAACTTCCCGCACTGACGGCCGTCCTTGACCGGCTGTGGGGGCGGATCACCCACGTCACGGTGAACCCCACGTTCTGGCCGGTCATCCCACGGAAGGTGCCCGTCGACGGGCATGTAGTGGGTGTCGGCTGGTTCAAGGCCGAGCAAGATCCCCACAAGCTGCTGCTGCTCTCCTACACCGTCGGCCGCTGGGACCTCCTGGTGATCCCCCCGGAGACCAGTCCCGCCATGGCCGCCCGGCTCATGGCCGAGGCCGCCGATCCGCTGGGCACCCGCACCGCGAGCGCCCTGATGGACGAAGCGGAGCAACGCCGGATCGCGGAGGAGATGGAACTGTCCCTGGTCTCGGTCTGGGACTCCGAAGGCGGCTATCCAGCAGGCCTGCCGACCTCTCGTCCCCCCGCCCAAGCAGTCACTGCTCAGGTGCCAGATGCGGCGAAAGGTATCTGAGCACCGTGTCAGTCATCGAGAGCGCGACGTCGATCCCGCAGCCCGCTCCGGAGATAAGCCCCAGGCCAACAGCCTGGGGCTTATCTCCGGACCTTTCCACCGCACGCCGTTCACGTGCACAACGTGCCGAACAACACGCCGAGTTGGCATGCTGAAGGAGGCTGACACGCCGCCACTGGCGCAATGAGCCCTTTGGGCCGGTTGGCTGGGTCACGCTGTGCGAGTTGATCACGGTGGTTTCAGGAGCCCGTGTGCACAGTCGCATGACGGTGGTCTGCCCGTGGGCCCTGTGCGGCCGGCGGCCGCCGAGCAGGGCGTGAACTTGTGCTCCAGATCCTCACCGAGCGGGAGGAGCCGAAGGGCCACAACGGACTCGAACACTCCGACGGTGGAGTGCGGCAAGGCCTCGCTGGCCCGCCTGCGCTCAGTCATTCGCGGACCGGCTCACCTTCCCCTCACCCTCATCCAGGCCCGCACCCAGTGCTACTGGAGCCAAGGCACCGAAGTCGAACGCCAGGCCGCCCGATGACTGACCCGTTGGAGACAGCCGGTCCAGCGGATGAAGGCGCAATGAGGCTGCTTGGTGAAAGGGCATGGGTATGGCGGCAGGTGAGCGGCAGCCGGACACGGGCGCGGTGGACCGGTCGGAAGGGTTCGGCGAGCGACTGCTGGGGGTGCTGCTGGACCGGGCGCACGAGATGCCGCCGCAGTTGATCGCCCCGCTGATCGCGGAAGAGGTGGCGAGGGTCGGCGGCCGTAACGTCTCGATCCTCTTGCAGGACTATGCGCAGCTGCTGCTGGTACCGCTGCCAGGTAGGCGGCTGACCGTCGGCCGGCCCGAGCTGATCGGTGACTCGCATGCGGGCACGGCCTTTCTGCATGCGGCCCCTGTCGAGGTGCCGCAGGCCGACGGCGTTCGGATGTATCTGCCGTTGCTTGACGGCAGCGACCAGGTGGGCGTGCTGGCCCTCACCCTGGACACCGTCGATGACAATGACCGGCGCTTGTTGCGCAGACTCGCAGGACTCGCCGCCGACATGCTGGTCACCAAGCACAGCTACACCGACCAGTTCTTCCTCGCCCGGCGACGCGAACCGATGAGCTTGGCCGCGGAGATCCAGTGGTCTCTGCTACCGCCGCTGGCGATGTCCGTCCCGCAGGTCGCGGTGGCGGGAATCCTGGAGCCGGCCTACAACGTGGCCGGCGACAGCTTCGACTACGCCCTCAATGAGGACATCCTGCACGTGGCCATGGTCGATGCGATGGGCCACGGCCTGGATGCCGCCACCATGGCGACCGTCGCCATCGGCGCCTACCGGCACGCCAGACGCGCCGAAATCGGCCTGTCCGAGATCTACGCGTTCATGGACCGGGCCATCGCCGAGCAATTCGGACCCGACCACTTCGTCACCGCGCAGATGATGCGCCTCAACATCACAACGGGCCACCTTCAGTGGGTCAACGCGGGCCACCCCTCACCGCTGCTGATCCGCAACGGCCAGGTTGTCCGGCAACTGGCGGGCCCGACCACCTTGCCGGTGGGCTTCGGTGGTGAAGAGCCCCGGATCAGCGAGCAGATGCTCCAACGCGGCGACCGGGTGCTGTGCTTCACCGACGGCCTGATCGAGGAGCACGAAGCCGGCGAAGAGCAGTTCGGCGAGGAACAACTCATCCACTGGGTCAACCGCATCGAGCACACAGAGAAGGGTGTGCGGGCGGTGGTGCGCTCGCTCTCCCACACCCTGAAACAGGAGCGGGGCGGGAGCACCAGCGACGACGCAACCCTCTTCCTGATCGAGTGGCGCGGGGGCGCCGCCGACCACCTCGCCGTCCTGGAGTGAGCCGGTACTCGCATCATCATTGACGGAGCCGACGGCGCGCAGGCCCGCTGCCTCGCCAACCGTGATGCGCACTCGCCACTGGCTTCCCTCTGCGCGCCCTGGCCGACGCCGCACCCGGAGCCGAGCTCTCACGAGCCATGCCAGCCGGGGCACGGCCCCAAGAGATCTGGGACCTCTGCGCTTCCGCGCCGAACATCGCAACCTGCCCCGCACCACGCATAACGCCGTCAGTGCAGTGCTGCGCTGCCCCTGGCGGTGCATGAAGAATCACCGCCATCGCCGAACCGCTCCCTCCCACCCCCGGCGCGGGTGCCGGACGCCGCCCGCGGGGTCATCATGGGAGCGTGATGGAACTGTTCCCACCGATGCCACTGACGGAGTGGCGGGACACCAAGGAGACACTGCACCGCTTCGCGCAGATCGTCGGCAAGATCCGCCTGGCGGCGAGCGCCCGGCGCAACCATTGGTGGAACGTCCCGTTCCATGTCACGGGGCGCGGCATCACCACGCGTCCGATGGGTCAGGTCGACGGGAATCCGATCTTCACGATCGACTTCGACTTCGTCGACCACCGGCTCATCGTCACGACACTGGAGGGCGAAGAGCGGTCCTTCCCACTTCCGGGCCAGTCCGTCGCGTCCTTCCAGGACGCGACCCTGGCCGCTCTGGCTGCGCTGGGGGTCCGGGTGGACATCGCCATTCCCAGGCCCTTCGACCTGCCCGACGCCGGCCGGCCGTTCGCCGAGGACACCGAGCACTCGACATACGATCCCGTGGCCGCCAATCGCTACCGGCGGGTCCTGAGCCAGGTGGCGTCCGTGCTGGAGGAATTCGCGGCGGGCTACTCGGGAAAGAACAGCCCGGTGCACCACTTCTGGCACACCTTCGACATCGCCCACAGCCGGTTCTCCGGGCGACGGATAAACCAGCCCCCGCAGGCCGACCCCGTTACCCGTGAGGCGTACTCCGAGGAAGTGATCAGCTTCGGCTTCTGGTTCGGTGACGACACCTTCGCCGAGCCCGCTTTCTACTCCTACACCGCCCCCGAGCCCGCCGGCCTGGCCGGGGAGTCGCTCAGCCCCGCGTCCGCGCGGTGGGTCGCGCGCGGCGACAGCCATCTGGCCGTGCTGCGCTACGACGCGGCCCGCGTCGAGACCGATCCCCGTGCCGCCGTCCTCGCCTTTTACGAGAGCGCCTACCGGGCCGGGGCCGGACGCGCCGGTTGGGACCTCGCGGCGCTCGCGTGCCCCGGAGGCATCACGGACCCGGTCCGGCAGATCTGACTCCCGGACTCCCGGACCGGAGAGTCCAACGATCGAGCGCGGGCAGTGAAGCTGCGGCCTCCAGTCGCCAGGGATCTTGTCCCGGGGCCTGGAGTGGGCTGCCTGGCTGGCAACATGCAGATCCCTACCGGGAGATGAGCAACAAAGCCCCCTGCTATGGTGCGCCGATGGCATCGGTAAAGCAGTTCCAAGTCACCTTCGACTGCGCAGAACCTGAGCGCCTCGCTCGTTTCTGGTGCGAGGTGCTGGGGTACGTCGTACCGCCGCCACCGGAGGGGTTTGCCACTTGGGACGATTTCAAGTGCTCGCAGCCGCCTGAGCAGCGGGATTCATGGTTCGCTTGCAGTGATCCGTCAGGTGTGGGCCCGCGACTGTACTTCCAGCGTGTCCCCGAAGGGAAGGCCGCCAAGAACCGGGTGCATCTTGATGTGCGGGTCGGCACCGGACTCGTGGGGGAAGAGCGCCTCGCCGCACTTGAGGCCGAATGCGCACGACTGGTCCCGCTCGGCGCGGTGCACGTGCGAACGCTGTATGACGGCAATGATTCCTGCATCCCGATGCTGGACATCGAGGGCAACGAGTTCTGTATCGACTGAGCATTCTCCGAGCCGGAGGGGTGGGGAGCCGGCTCCCTTGGGCCTAAGACGTGCTCGACGCGAGTCCGGACCTTGCGGTGGGAGGTGTTGTGCTTCTCCTTCCAAACAGGCAGTTCGATCTGGCCGCGTTCGCGGCGGTGCGGGATGACCAGGCCGGTGCCCCGATAGCCGCCGTCCGTGATGACCGTGGTCCCGCCGACGGCGGCTGAAGCGCGCGACGGCCCGAGGCGGCCGATGATGCGGCCAGCGGCCGACTTCGACACCCCGAACGGCGGGGCGAGCTGACGCGGCGTCAAGTTCTTACCTCAGTAGGCCGCTACCAGCAGGGTCCGGTCCTCCAGTGTCAGGCTCCACGGCCGGCCCTTGCGTACCGGGTCCGCACCCTCGCGCCGCATCGCAGCGCGGCGGTGCCGGCGCACCAAGACAGGGCCCCTCGGTAGCTCGGGGTTGCGAAACCAATCGAGCCCGCCAGCAAGGTGATTGAGGAATTCTTCCCATATGCATTCGCCACGTCACACGCAGTCGCGGATTGATCTCACGAACTGTCGCGTAATAAAAGCGGTCAGTAAACACAGGGCCCAACGCTGAGGAATTCTGGCTCCGATGGTCGTCATCCGGCGGTGGATAACTCCTCTCGCATTCAGGGGAGTTGGCGCGAACACGGGCAGACTGCCTTTACGATGATCGCCAGCCGGTCGCCGGTAACGTGGCGATCGCCACCATGGAGGGGGCTGCCCATGAAACACGCACGAAAGCGCCAGAGCCGGTTTCGTACCCGGTTCGCCAGCGCCACAGGAGTTCTGGCCGTCGCCCTGGGCGCCGGGGTCGCGCCGGCTACCGCCGCGGGGAAAACCACCGGTGCTCCCATAACCACCACGGAAATCCCGGACACGGCGAAAGCCCTGGGTACGACGAAAGCCCCGGACACGACGAAAGCCCCGGACACCGCGAAAGCTCCGCGCAAGCTGACTCTCCCCGCCCCGACCGGGCGCCATCGCGTCGGAACAGTTGACCTCCACTTGCGCGACTCGACACGTACGGATCCGTATGTGCCCGGCCACCGGCCGCGCGAGCTGATGGTCACGCTGTGGTACCCGGCCACGCACACCGCCCACCATCCCACCGCGCCGTATATGCAGCCCGCTGCTGCCGCGCGTTACCTGGCCAACCATCGGGTGCCGCGGGGCTCGGTGACCCTGCCCACCACTGCCGGGCACACCGGCGCCCCGGTTGACCGCAGGGCCGGCAGGTTGCCGGTCCTGCTGTACTCGGCCGGGTTGCACGGGCCCCGCGCGAAGGGCACCTCACTGGCTGAGGACCTGGCCAGTCGCGGCTACTTGGTCGTCACCATCGACTTCACTCACCAGTCCGAGGCGGTGGAGTTCCCCGGAGGGCGGCTTGAGGTGAACACCATGCCGCCGGATGCCCACTCGTCCGACACGATCGACGTCCGGGCGGCGGACATCCGCTTCGTCAACGACCAGCTGGAAGCGATCGCCCACGGCCGCAACCCGGACGTGGAACACAAGCCGCTCCCCCACGGGCTGTCCAAGGCCGTGGATATGAACCGTATCGGGATGTTCGGCTCTTCCCTCGGCGGAGCAACCGCGCCAGAGGCCATGCATGCGGACTCCAGAATCCGCGCCGGCGCAAATCTGGACGGCGAATTCTTCGGCCCGGCGACCACCCGTGACCTCGACCGCCCCTTCCTGCTGTTCAGTTCCCAACACCACGACCGCGACTCTGACGAGAGCTGGGAAACGTTCTGGGAGCACCTGAAAGGAGAGCGCCTCAACCTGAAACTGCGCGACTCCGGGCACAACTCCTTCACCGACAACCAGGCCTTCCTGTCCCAGGCGCCCGGCGCTTTCAGCAGGTCCCCGGACCAGCTGGAGGACGCCATCGGCACGATCGACCCCAACCGCTCCATCGAGGTCCAACGCACCTACCTCGCCGCCTTCTTCAACAAGCATCTGCGCGACCGGCCCGGCCACCTGCTCGACGGCCCCTCCAACGACTACCCGGAGATCGAATTCATGCGCTGAACCGAGTGGAAACCACCGTCCGCACTGCTCAGCGCAAACTTCCCCCCCCACACTCTGCGACGCGCCTTTGGGGCGGCCGGCCTGCACGGAAATACGCACGCTGTGAGCTGCCGGCCCGCGGACCTGACCCGCTCCATCACAGTTACGGAAGGTGCGCAAGGTGAGGTTGATACGGCAGGCAGCCGGCTTCGTTGCGCTGGCCCTGCTGGTGGCAGGCGTTGCCGGTTGCGCCCCAAAGCGGCACGCCGCGGCGGCGAGTGACCCGGACCGGCCCAATATTGTGCTGGTGATGGTCGACGACATGGACCAGGGGCTGGTGCGGTTCCTGCCTCAGGTGCGGCGGATGCAGCAGCAGGGAGCCACATTCACCAACGCCACGGTCGCCGACTCATTGTGCTGTCCGTCCCGCGCGTCATTCCTGACCGGACGGTACCCGCACAACACCGGGGTGCTCACCAACGGCAAACCGAATGGCGGCTTCAGCGTGTTCCACGGGCGTGGTGAAGAAAAGGACACGGTGGGCACGCAGTTGCGGGCGGCCGGCTATCGGACCGCGTTGATGGGCAAGTACCTCAACGAATACGAGACCGAGCCCGCGACCGCCGGTGGTGTCAGGTCCTACGTGCCGCCGGGCTGGACCGAGTGGGCAGTCGCCGGGTCTGGCTACCGGGGGTATGACTATGACCTCAATGTCAATGGCAGGATGGAGAAGCACGGCAGTAAGCCGACGGACTATCTGACCGATGTCCTCGCCAAACACGGCACCGACTTCATCCGGAAGAGCGCCAAGGCCGGCACTCCGTTCTTCCTCGAAGTCGCACCGTTTGTGCCCCACCGGCCCTCCACACCCGCGCCGCGGCACGCCGACCGGTTCCCCGGACTGACCACACCGCACAAACCGGCATTCAATGAGTTCGACAAGTCGGACAAGCCGAAGTGGCTGCGTCGGCTCCCACGGCTGACCCGCCATCAGATCGCCACGATGGACCAGGAGTACCGCAAGCGTGCCCAGACTCTGCAAGCCGTCAGTAACATGCTGGCCGACATCCAGCAGACGCTGACCGCGACCGGGCAGGCCCGCAACACCTATGTCGTGTTCACCTCGGACAACGGCTACCACATGGGTGAACACGGACTCATGCCCGGAAAGCAGACCGCGTTCGACACGGACATCGTCGTGCCGCTGATCATCACCGGTCCGGGCGTCCCAGCCGGGCGCAGGATGCCGCAGCAGGTGGAGAACATCGACCTGCGGCCAACCTTCGCCGAGCTCGCATCCGCAGCCCCGAATTCGACCGTGGACGGACAAAGCTTCGCCGACGTGCTGCACGGGCGGCCCACGCCGCCGGGCAGCAAGACCGTGGCACTGGTCGAGCATCACTCGCCGATCACCCGGGGTGAGGCTGGTCCCGACCGGCAGATGACCAAGAGCGCGGACCCGCCGACCTACAACGCGATCCGTACCCCGGAGGGAACCTACGTCGAGTACGAGACCGGGGAGCGCGAGTACTACGACCGGGCGACTGATGCCTACCAGCTGAACAACAGCTACGCCACACTCCCACCCGACCGGCGCAAATTCCTCCATCGCACACTCAGCGCACTCACACGCTGCCACGGCAGCAAGGAATGCAGGCAGGCCGCCCGGACGGCACCGCCGACCCGTCGGTCCAGCTGATTCCGGACCATCCGCCGGCCCCGGCCTGCTGACGGCCTTGGGGAGAATCAGTCGACCGGTGCGCATCGGGTTGCCCTGATCGACTTTGGCGGAAGAGTCGGGATGAGCGAGGCGGCCCGACCAGGAGGCTTCAGGGGAAGTTGACAGCTTCGGGCCGTGGCGTCAGAGTCCCGGCTGATGGACATAAACGATCTTACGCCTGCCGAGCTGCGGGTGTGGCAAGCCTTTCCCAGGGGCGCGTCCGTGGACTTCCGTACGGCGGACGACGAGGACACCGCGCAGGGAGCGGACTGGGGCCCCGAACGGACCGTCCGGGCAGACGTGTTGCGGGCCCTGCTCCTCAACGGCCCGCTGGACGACGGGGAGATACCCGCCCTCAGACTGGGCGGCGCGCGGATCACCGGGGTCCTCAATCTGCAATACGGCACGATCGACCACGCCGTACGGCTGAGCGACTGCTTCTTCGAGGACGCACCCCTGCTGTACGCCTCCCGACTTCGCCAGCTGAACCTCAGCGGCTCCGTACTGCCCGGGCTGGCCGCCGCCACCGTGCGGGTGGAGGGCATGGTGCAGTTGTCGGGCTGCCGGTTCCTCGGGCCGGTGCGGCTCGGCGGGGCGCAGATCGCCGGGGCGCTGTACCTGGACGGATGCGAGATCACTCCGCCGGACACCGAGTGGCCTGCGCTCCGCCTCGGCTATGTGACCATCGGCGACAACCTTTGGGCACCCGGGCTGCGGACGCACGGGGAGGTGCGACTCAGCGGCGCCTCGATCGCCGGGTCGGCGACCCTCGACGACGCACGGCTCAACCACCCGGGCAGCGTTGCCCTCGACGGGCAGACACTCGTGGTGGGAGGCGACTTCCATATGCGGCGCATGCACACGCAAGGCTGGATCGGCCTGCGGGGCGCCCGCGTCACCGGGCGGCTCGACCTGTCGTACGCCCGCCTGTCGAACCCCGGCGACGCGGCGCTGCGCGCGAGCAGCTGCACCATCGGGGAACTCTGGTTGCGGAAGAGTCCGCCCATGGAAGGCACTCTGAATCTCCGCCGCGCCCAGATCGAGGTTCTGTTCCTGGAACCGGAAGTGGTGCCGGACGACGTGCTTCTCAACGGGCTCGTCTACACCACCCTCACGCCGCACGAGCCCGCAGAGCGCCGCCTGCCCATGCTGAACAAGGACAGCGAGGGCTATCTCCCCCATGGCTACGAACAGTTGACGGCGGCCTACCTCCGCGTCGGAGACGACCACGCCGCCCGCGTCGTCCAGCTCGCCAAGCTCCGCAGACACCGCCGGACCCTCCCCTGGTACAGCCGAGTGTGGGGGCACCTCCAAGAGGTCACGGTCGGCTATGGCTTCCGCCCCATGCTCGCCTGCGTCTGGCTTCTGTCCCTGCTCGCAGTCGGCTCGGCCGCCTACAGCGTGCACCGCCCCCGCCCGCTCAAGGCGTCCGAGGCCCCCGACTTCAATCCGGTGTTCTTCACGCTCGACCTGCTGTTGCCAGTGATCTCCTTCGGCCAGGAGGGGGCGTTCGCACCGAAGGGCTGGTACCAGACACTTTCCTACGCCCTCGTCGTCGCCGGTTGGATTCTGGCCACGACGGTCTTCGCCGGCGTGACCCGAACCGTCAGCCGCCAGTGACCGCCCGCCCGCACGACATGCTGGGCGGCCAGGCGCAGGGCCCCCCCTTGAACGGACCATTGGCCGGCCGCCCACGGAAACCACTGGCGGGCGTTGGGGAGGAGGCGCGCGTTGGGGAGGAGGTGGGCTGTGCGGAGGCATTGGGGGCCGGGTGACTCCGCGGTGCAGGCCGCGAGCGCGAGGCAGGCGGCGGTGATGACCGTAGCGGCAGTACGGCGCATGGTTCCCCCGGAGGCGATGTAACGGCGAGGGGGAGACCGCGCACCGCCACCGAAGATTGTATGGCCGTTCGCCGACGCCCGTCCGTCGGCGAACGGACTGCTACGTGGCGGCTCCCACGCGCCCCGAGTGGCCGAGCGTAAGTGCGCGGTGCCGGCGAATCGCCTCCGTAACTCACCCCTCCACCCCGCCACCGGTAGGCGATTCGGCCCGCGGGCACCTCCGCTGACCTGCACAAACACCCTGCGTGGGCGCCCGAGCGCGGCCCGCGGCGTGGGCTCCTCAGAGGGCGAGTTCGGGTCGGTGGTGGTCCAGCCAGAGGGCGAGGTCGACGACGCGTTCGAGGCGGAGGCGGTGGCTCCACTCCAACCGGTCGGGCGGGGTGTCGAGGGAGGGTTTGATGCGGGCCTCGTCGGCCAGGGCACGGACCTGATCGGTGGACAGGGCGTCGCGGGCCAGGTCCTGAAGGCCGCGGTTGTAGTCGGGGTGATGGGTGGCCGGGTAGTGGTTCTTGGGCCGGTGCAGCACGGAGTCGGGCGCGAGTCCGGCGCCGGCGGCGCGCAGCAGGCTCTTCTCCCGGCCGTCGAAGCTCTTGAGTGCCCAGGGCGTGGCGAAGGCGTACTCGACGAGGCGGTGGTCGCAGTAGGGGACACGGACCTCCAGGCCCTGGGCCATGCTCAACCGGTCCTTGCGGTGCAGGAGTTGGCGCAGCCAGCGGGTCAGGGACAGGTGCTGCATCTCGCGTTGCCGGTGCTCGGCCGGGGTTTCGTCGTCCAGATGCGGTACGGCGGCCAGCGCGCTGCGGTACGTGTCCTCGCGGAACTCCCCCATGCGCAGGTCGAGCTCCGGGTTGAGTGGCATCGCGGCCTCGTCACCCGTGACGAGCAGCCACGGGAAGGTGGCCGCGGCCAGTGCCTTCGGGTTGTGGAACCAGGGGTAGCCGCCGAACACCTCGTCCGCCGCCTCGCCCGAGAGGGCCACGGTGGAGTGCTTGCGGATCTCGCCGAACAGCAGGTACAGCGAGGTGTCCATGTCGCCGACTCCAATCGGGGAGTCCCTCGCCACGACGACCGCCTTGCGGTGCTCGGGGTCGAGCAGGGCGCGCGGGTCGAGGACGACCGTGCTGTGGTCGGTGCCGATGAAGGCGCCGGCCTCGGTGGCGTACGGGGTGTCGTGGCCGGTGCGCAGGACGTCGCCGGTGAACTGCTCGACCTGGTCGCTGTAGTCGACGGCGTAGGAGCGGATGCGGGCGTCCGGGCCTTCGCGCAGCCGGAGTTCGTCGGCGAGCAGCGCGGTCAGGACGGTGGAGTCGAGGCCGCCGGACAGCAGGCTGCACAGCGGGACGTCGGCCTCCAGCTGGCTGCGGGCGGCCGTGCCGACCAGCTCACGGATCCGTTCGACGGCCGTGTCCCGGTCGTCGTCGTGGACTCCGGCTTCCAGCTGCCAGTAGCGGCGTTCGCGGATGCCGTCCCGGTCCAGCACGAGCAGGCCGCCGGGCTCCACCTCACGCACCCCGGACCACACCGTCGGCCCGGTGTTGAACAGCAGGCTGTACGCCTCCCGCAGCCCGTCGGCGTCCACCCGGGGACGTATCTCGGGGTGGGCGAACAGGGCCTTGGGCTCGGAGGCGAAGGCCAGGCCGCCGTCGACGGCGGCCCAGAACAGCGGTTTGACGCCGAGGCGGTCACGTACCAGCAGCAGCCGCTGCGCGCGCTCGTCCCATACGGCGAAGGCGAACATGCCCTCCAGGTGGTCGGCGAGGCCCTCGCCCCACTCGGCGTAGGCGCGCAGTACCACCTCGGTGTCGCTGCGGGTGCGGAAGTGGTGTCCACGGCTGCGGAGTTCGGTCCGCAGCTCGTGATGGTTGTAGACCTCGCCGCTGTAGCTGAGCACGATGTTCGGCCGGTCGGGCCGGTCGGTCATCGGCTGCACGCCGCCGGCGAGGTCGATGACGGCCAGGCGGCGGTGGCCGATGGCGGCGCGCTCGCCGAGCCAGACGCCGCCCGTGTCGGGGCCGCGCGCGGTGAGGGTGGTGGTCATGGCCTCCATTACCGGGGCCTGGGTGCGGGCGTCGTGATGGAAGGACGCCCAGCCGGTGATTCCGCACATTGCAGTGACTCCTGGTTCAGTTGTGGGCGGCGGGCGCCGCGTCGGCGGTCTTGTCCGGCACGTGGGCAGGCCGTCGGCCGGGCAGTGCGAGCAGGGGTACGGCGAGACAGGCGGCGGTGGCGGCCAGGGCCAACCCCGCTCGGTCACCGTTGGTCAGGCCCCAGGCCGCGGTGGCCAGGGCCGGGCCGAGGGTGAAGCCGAGGCTGCGGGCGAGTTGCACCGTCGAGCCGACCGTCGCGATGCGGTCCGGCGGGGCCGCGCCCATGACCAGAGCCTGGGTGGGGCCGCCGTTCAGGCCCATGCCGAGTCCGGCCAGCGCCAGCCGCCAGGCCACGTCCAGCGGTGACCAGCCGTCGCCGAGCGGGATCAGCAGGAGCAGGCCGGCGGCGGTGAGCGCGGCGCCGGTGACCGCAACCGGCCGGGCGCCGATGGGGGTCCCCCCTGCTCGACCGGAGCCGAGAGCTCGGGGGATGTCCGCGAGGCGGCCGCCGAGCGGGCCGGCCAGTCCCATGCCCAGGGGAAAGGCGAGGACGGTCAGGCCGGTCGTCGTGGCGCTGAAGCCGTCATCGCGCTGGAGGTGCAGGGCGACGACGTAGTGCATGGCCGCGAATCCGGCGGCGAGGGCCAGCACGGCCCCGTGCGACCGGAACAGCCCCACCGTCCGGAGCACGCCGGTCACCGGACGCCCGCCCGGGCCGCGCAGCCACCACCACAGCGGCGGTACGGCGGCGAGGGCGAGGAGCAGCCAGGCCGGGCCGTCCGGCGCCAGCGTCAACGCCAGCAGCAGAATCGCGGTGCCGGTGGCCACCAGCAGTGCGTCGGCCACCGACCGACGATCAGGCGTCCGCAGTCCGCCGTCCCTCGGCATGGCCCGCCAGGCGACGACCAGGGCGAGCACACAGAAGGGGATCTTCACCAGGAAGACCGAACGCCAGCCCAGATGGTCCAGCAGCAGGCCGCCCAGGGCGGGCCCGGTCACCGCGCCCAGCGGGCCCAGGGTGGCGGGCACGCTCATCGCCCGCCCGCGCAGCTCCGGCCGTACGGAGCGGATCGCCAGGACCGGCATCAGCACGAACAGCACCGCCCCGAACGCGCCCTGCATCAGGCGGGCGGCGATCAGCCAGGCCACCCAGGGCGCGGCGGCGGCCAGGGCGCTGCACAGACCGAAGCCGCAGATACCGACGAGCACGGCGGAACGCAGCCCCACGCCGTCGAGCCACCGACCGACGGGCAACAGCAAGGCCACAACGGGAAGTTGGTAGCCCAGCGCCACCCACTGGGCAGTCGCCGTGGACACCTCCAGACCGTCGGCGATGTCCGCCAAGGCCACGTTGACGATGTTCATATCGAGCATCGCCACGAACGCCAGCACGCCCGCCACAGCGACCAGCAGCCAACGGTCCTCGCCGACGGGTATGCGACCGGTCTGTTCCGAACCGGGACCGCCGTGTGTCACCCTTCCCCCTCACCAACGCGGGTGGGCTGCCGGTCAGCAGCCTCGTCCCATAAGTCGGGCGGAAAATGGGGTGAGTTCCCGGCTGTGCCCCGCCCCCAGAAGTGACCGCCCGCCAGCACGGGTTTCCGCGCCGATCAGCAGAGCCTCTCGGGTACCGCGAGCGGAGCCCGGTCAGTGAGCGTCACGGCATGGCGCGTTCCGATTGCACCGACGGCGCGATGCCACGCCTGCGCCGCTCCCCTGCCCCGTCCCCGTATCCAAACCGGCGCGCGGCCGTGGGAACTCCGTACCCCGCTCAGCCGACTTCTGAGGTGAGGGCGTCGGCCTGAACACCCGCACCCGCGCATCCGTACACCACCAAAATCCCCCATGACACCCAGGAGTTCCCCCATGGACCAGAAGCAGTACAACGTCACCGGCATGAGCTGTGAGCACTGCGTGGCGAGCATCACGGAAGAGGTCTCCGAGGTGCCGGGTGTCAGCGAGGTCGTGGTCGACCTCGCCGCGAACGCCGTCACGGTGCACGGCACGGACCTCGATGACGCGCGGCTGCGCGCTGCCATCGTCGAGGCCGGGTACGGCGTCACCGACGCGATCGCTGCCTGATCCTCCGAAACCGCGGGCCGGGCAGGGCGGCAATCCCCTCCTGCCCGGGCCGCGTTCATCCGCCGTCCGAACGCCTCGGCCGGCAGGGCGGTAATGAGGACATCGCGGGGTGGTCCGGAGGCGATCATGGCTCCGGCATCCGGACGGCGGCTACTGCGGATCGTGCTTCTGCATCCGGACGACAGCTACTGCGGATAGTGCTCCGACTATGCCGTCGAAAAGGGCGACGCCACCATGGGCCGCGCCTCAACTCGCCCGATTTGCACCGCATCCTCCCCTGCCCGGGCCCGGGACTACTCCCACGATGGTGGCAGTTTGCGCTCGACACGCCGTGTGGACGCGGCTCTCTGTGGCCCGTGACGCAGCCACTCCCAGGTCCGCACCGAAGGACACCATTGTCACAGCGGCTTGAGCCGGGTGCGCAGGAGGCAGAACTCGTTGCCCTCGGGGTCGGCCAGGACGTGCCAGCCTTCGGTGCCGGTCTGGCCGACGTCGACGGGCCTTGCGCCGAGAGCGAGCAGTCGTTCCAGCTCAGCATCCTGGTCGCGGTCTGTGGCGTTGACATCGATGTGCAGCCGGAGCTTGCCCGTCCGGGGGGCGCTGGTCGGGCCGAAGACGAGGGTGGGCTGCGGGCCGCCGAAACCGGCGTCGGGCGGGCCGATCTCGATGCTTCCGTCGCTCTCCCGACCGAGCTCGACGTAGCCGAGGACGTCGCTCCAGAATGCGGCCAGCCGGTCGGGGTCCGCGGCGTCGATGACCAGTTCACTGATTCTGCATGCCATGACCGTCACCTTACGAGATGACGTGACGGGCTCGGCCGCCGTGGACTGCTGGTGAAGGGCACCGAAACATGACGCGACAGTGCCCGTATCCCAGCGAACTGTCCGATGTCCGCTGGGAGTTGATCGAGCGCACCTTGACAGCCTGGCGTACCACCGACGGCGGCAGCGGGTGGCGTAGGGATCGCCGTGCACGGGCTGAAAGGATCGCGCCGAATGGCCATGGCGTAACGCCTTTGGGGAATTGATGCTCTGTGAGTGCGAAGATACAAGTGTAGAAGTTGGCGCGGCGGCATCGGAAGGCGCTCATGCCTATCCGCTCCCCGGCACCGTACCTCTGGGGGATGTTCGACATGCCGGACACCAGGTAAGCCTGTCATGGCCGCGCGCAGGAGGAGGGTTGTAGCTGCGATTGCGCTGGCTTGCGCCAGTGCTAGCTCGGGGGTTGCCACCGAGCTCGTGCCCTATCAACTGCCGGGCTGGCTGGTGAAGAATTCCGCGCTCGCCTGGGCCGCCTTCAGCATCACGGCACTGCTGTGTCTCGGGGTCGCGGCATGGCAGGCATGGATCGAGCCGCAGGAGGATCCCGCACCCGATGCTCCGGTTCAGCAGCAGCACCGGAGACTGATGCTCCAGCGCCAGCGGGACTTTTGGATCGACGGGGTCCTGAACCAGTCACTGGAGGTGGTGACGAGGCTTGAGCTGGGGCTGGAGACCCGCTCGGACGCTGTCGAACGCCCGTGGAACGTAGTGGTGTACGACGATCCGGACCGGCCGCGTGCACTTCCGCCGGGAACATCCGCCATCGATGTTCTCGACCAGTCCGGAGGCTCCCTGCTGATCCTTGGCATGCCCGGGTCCGGCAAGACGACGTTATTGCTTGAGATAGCCGCGGAGCTGCTTCAGCGGGCGCAGTCCGACTGCCAACAGCCGATGCCCGTCGTCTTCAACCTCTCCTCGTGGGGGAAGTCCGAAAGTCCGCTCGGCCAATGGCTCGAGGACGAGCTGCATCGCCGGTACACCGTTCCGCGAAAACTGGCCCGGCAGTGGCTCCACGACGAGATGATCCTGCCCCTTCTGGACGGTCTCGACGAGGTCAGGGTCGACCGCCGCGATGGCTGCGTCAGGGCGATCAATGACTTCCTTGGCGCGAACGGCCCACTGCAAATCGTCGTCTGCTCGCGGGTCGCGGACTACGACGCCATCGGCTCGCGGCTCCGCCTGAACAGGGCCGTCCTGATTCGTGACCTGACGCAAAGCCAGGTTCTCACCCACCTCGCCGGCGCTGGAGCTCAGCTCGCAGGGCTGCGCACGGCTATCGAGCATGACGATCAGCTGCTGTCACTGCTGTCCTCTCCGCTGCTGCTGAATGTGGCCTCCCTGGCCTATCGGGGCTTGTCCGCAGAGGAACTGGAGGCCGAAGGGCGGGTTGCGGACCGCCGTTCACACCTGATCGACAGCTATGTCCAGCACACGCTGCGCCGCAGGCCGACCGGCCGTGCCTACGATGGCGAACGCGTCGTCCGCTGGCTCGGTGAACTCGCGCATCAGATGAGCCAGGACGACCAGACCGTGTTCCACGTGGAGTGGATGCAGCCTGCGTGGTTGTCGAGCCCGCTGCTGAGGATCATGACGGCATGCTTCTCCCCTCTTCTCCTCGGGGTGGCGATGGCTCTGGCGACCGGGTACGCAATCGACCACGCCAACACCCTCGGTGCCAAGCTCTTCGGCTTGGGGAACGACGTCTATGTGGCGGGCATGTCGACGGGCTGGCTCACAGGTGCAGCGATCGGGGGGCTGGTCTGCGTCTTCGCGTTCGACAAAGCGATCCGTCCAGCCGAGATCATCTCTTGGTCGTTGCGCTCCCTGCGGCAGAACGCCGGCCGGCAACTGCGCTTGGCCCTGCCCTGGGGCGTTGCACTCTCAGCCACCGTTGGGACCATCATGCACGTGTGGGGCCTGACCACCACCGTGGTCTTTGCGGTCTTCTTCATGGTCTTGCCGATCACCTTCTACGTGGTGGTCGGTGGGGTGTCGCCGCAGCTTCGAGAGGCCCGCATCAGTCCGAACGAAGGAATGCGCCGCTCTCTGATGAACGCTGTCGCCGTCGGTCTGCCCGGAGGAACGGCCGTCGGCATCCTGGCAGGAGTGGCGTTCGGGGCACGGATGACGTTGCTGTTCGGCGTGATCGATGGGCTGACGTGCGGCATTTCCGTCTTCGTTCTGACGGCGTTGCACACCGGAGGACGCGCCTGGCTGCACCACTACACCCTGCGGGCGATGCTGGCGCTACAGGGCCGCATCCCGCTGAGGTGGGTGCGGTTCCTCCAGTACGCGAGCGACCGTATCCTGCTCCGCCGGGTCGGCGGCGGCTACATGTTCGTTCACGGCCTGTTCCTCGACCACTTCGCGGCCCTGCACGCCCGTGCCGTGCAGGGCTCGACACCTGCCGAGCCATCGGCCCGGTGAACGTACCGACACGTCACCCCATACGCCTCACCCGGGACTCCACCCAAAACTGGGGCGGCAGAAAACGACGGTTTGTTGGCTGAACGCCGCCCAGGTGCACCTCTCAATTGCGCTTCCTAATACCTCTAGGTTATACCTAGCTTCTCTAGGAAGGGAGAGAGCATGGCGCGGGCCGGACTGACGGCGGAGCGGGTGACGATCGCGGGTGCCGAGTTGGCGGACGAGGTCGGGCTCGAGCAGGTGACCATGTCGCAGGTGGCACGGCGGCTGGGTGTGAAGGACGCGAGTCTCTACTCACACGTCCGCGGTCTGGAGGATCTGCGCGGACGGATCGCGCTGCTGGCCGCGGACGAGAAGACCATCCGTATCGCGGAGGCGACCGCCGGGCGGGCAGGCAGGGATGCGCTGGTCGCGTTCGCCAACGCCTGGCGGGAGTACGCCCACCGGCATCCGGGCCGCTACATGGCGACGCAGACCCCGATCGAGATCGACCCGGAGCTGGCCGCAAAGGCGCCCGGACCGCGGCGCGCGGTCGAGCTGACCTACGGCATGCTGCGCGGCTACGGACTGGCCGAGCCCGACCTGACCGACGCGGTCCGGCTGCTGCGCAGCTCGTTCCACGGGTTCGTCGCGCTGGAGGCCGCGGGCGGGTTCGCGCACGCGCGTTCGCCTCAGCAGTCCTGGGTCCGCGCCCTCGACGCCCTGCACACCCTCCTGGAGCACTGGCCCACTTCCCGAGAAGGAGACTCCGCATGACCGACCCGACCACCGGAAGCCTGCGCGTGCACGGCGCGACCCTGCACTACGAAGTGCGCGGCCAAGGCCCGCTCCTGCTGCTGATCCCCGGAGGGGCGGGCGGCGCAGCGTCCTTCGACGGCATCGCCGACTACCTGGCCGCTGAATACACCGTCGCGACCTACGACCCGCGCGGCATGTCCCAGAGCACGCTGGACGACCCCGAAGCCGAGCAGCGAGTGCCCGAGCACGCCGACGACGCGCTCCAGATACTGGAACTGCTCTCACCCGCTGAACCCGCCCGGGTGTTCGGCACCAGCTCAGGCGCGATCGCCGCCCTGCACCTGCTCACCACCCACCCCGAACGCGTCGAACGCCTCTTGGCGCACGAGCCGCCGGTAGTGGAGGTCCTGCCGGACGCCGCCGAACACCGCGCGCTCATCGCCCGCGTGCAGGAGACACTCCGCACACAGGGGCTCATGCCGGCAATGGCCGAGTTCGCCGCAGGTCTGAAGAAGGACGGCGACACCACCGAGCCGAAGGCCGAGGTCAAGCTTCCGCCGCAGGCGGCGGCGCGGGCCGAGCAGACGATGGCCAACCTGCCGTACTTCGTCGGACGTATCGTGCCCAGCTTCATGTCCTATGCCCCGGACATCCACCAGTTGGAAGCACTGTCGGACCGGCTCGTGCTCGCCTGCGGCCAGGACTCACCCGGCGAGCTGCCCTACCGCTCCGCCGCTTTCCTTGCCGAGCGAATCGGCACGCAAATCCACCATTTCCCCGGCGGGCACACCGGGTTGACCACACACCCCGCCGAGTTCGGCAAACTCCTGCGGAAGGCATTCCATGCCTGAGAGGAGCTAACACAAGGTTCGGACGCGTCGGTAGGCGATCACGCAGCAGGCCAATTCGAGGAACGCCTCGTGGATGTCGTCCCGGATGTCCCAGCGGATCCGCAGGCGCCGGAAGCCTTGGATCCAGGCGTTCGTCCGCTCGACGGCCCACCGCACGGTCCCGAGCCCGGAGCCGTGCCGCACACTCGGAGGGCGATCACCGGCTTGATGCCCCGCTTCCACAGCAGGCGGCGGTACTCGTCGAAGTCGTAGCCGCGGTCGGCGAACAGCTGCCGGGGCCGGTGGCGTGCCCGCCCCGTTCTGCCGCGGATGCACGGGATGGCATCCAGGAGCGGCATGGGCTGGGTGACGTCGTGGCGGTTGCCACCGGTCAACGCGATGGCCAGAGGGGTTCCCGGCCGTCTGTGATCACATGGTGTTTCGAGCCAGGCCGGGCACGGTCGACCGTGCTCGGCTCCGTTTGGGGCCGCCGCGACGGGCCAGGCGGTGCGAGCCGTCGATCACCGCCCGCGACCGCTCCACTTCCCCGGCACGGCGCACTCGGTCAGCAGCACCTGGTGCAACCGGTCCCTCACCCCGGCCTCGTGCCAGTCCCGCAGCCGGCGCCAGCAGGTCATGCCCGAGCCGAAGCCGAGCTCTGCGGCAGCCCGCCCACTGGATCCCCGTGTGCAGCACGAACAGGATCCCAGCAGGTATCCCCGGTCATCGAGTGGTGGACGGCCGAGCTTGCGAAGCCGTTGTTGCCGCGTCCGGTAGCAACGGCTCGACCCGGCCCCACAGGTCGTCCGACACAAGCCACAGCGGTCCCTTCCCCACGACCCAACGAGCGGCGGAAAGAACGCACATGGGCACCTCCTCCTCGCAGCCGGTGTTCTCATTGCAATGCCTTCCTCTGTACGAGGGCCAACTCGTGCCGCGACTTCGCCGGTCTCGATCTTGGTGACAGTCAGCGTGACGAGGTGACAGCTGTCTCGGCTCGGCACGCTGGGCCGCACATGACTGTGAACTGCTAGGTTGCGTCCAGGCGAACGCGCGTACGGGGGTAGTGCTGTGATCGAGCTGGGAGCAATAGCGGGGATCGCGGTGGTGGAGCTCGGCATGGTGCTGACGCCGGGGCCGAACATGATCTACCTGGTCTCCCGCTCGATCGCCCAGGGCCGCCGGGCGGGGCTGATCTCGCTGGCCGGGGTCTTCCTCGGCTTCCTGGTCTACCTCTTCGCGGTGTCCGCCGGTATCGCCACAGTCTTCGCGCTGGTGCCGGAGATCTACCTGGCGATCAAGCTGGCCGGGGCGGGCTACCTGCTCTGGCTGGCCTGGAAGGCCGTCCGGCCGGGCGGCCGATCCGCTGTCGCGACCCAGGAGTTGGAGCAGGACGGGGCCCGCAAGCTCTTCCTGATGGGCTTCCTCACCTGCCTGCTCAATCCCAAGGTGGCCATCCTCTACATCTCGCTGCTACCGCAGTTCGTCGACCCGGCGCGCGGCCATGTCGGCCTACAGGGGCTGCTGTTGGGGCTGACCCAGATCGCGGTGGGGGTCGCGGGCAACGCGTTCTTCATCGTGACGGCCGGCTCCGTCGCCGGGTTCTTCGCCCGGCACCCGCTATGGCAGCGCCTACACCGCTATGCGATGGGCACCGCGCTGGCGGGCTTCGCCGTCAGGGTCGCCACCGAACGAACGGGCGCGACGGTCGCCCTGCGCTGACAGCTGGGCGCTGAGGGCGGCCCACCGCAGGCCAGCTGACCGATCGTCAGCCGAGGTACTGCGAGAAGATCTTCGAGAGCTCGTACGGCGCCTGCTGGATGTTGGTGCCCTTGAACAGGGCGCCGGTGCAGCGTTGGCGTCCCAGCTCTCTCCTCCAGGAGGCCAGCATGCCGAGGTGGTGCTGCTTGGCGAAGGTGACCAACTGCTGGGCGGCGGCCTGGTTGTAGTTCTGGTGGTCGTCGTTCTCGCCGAGCATCGGCGTGACGCCGGTCATCGCCCAGAGCTGAGCGCCGGTCTTGGCCGGGTAGAGCGTCTTGAGCTCCTGGATGCCATCCCGTGCATCCGCGGCAGAACGGGGCGGGCACGCCACCGGCCCGGCAGCTGTTCGCCGACCGCGGCTACGTCTTGGACGAATACCGCCGCCTGCTGTGGAAGCGGGGCATCAAGCCGGTGATCGCCCTCCGAGTGTGCCGCACGGCTCCGGGCTCGGGACCGTGCGGTGGGCCGTCGAGCGGACGAACGCCTGGATCCAAGGCTTCCGGCGCCTGCGGATCCGCTGGGACATCCGGGACGACATCCACGAGGCGTTCCTCAAATTGCCTCTCGATGACTGCCCGGACGCGTGACAGGCCGGCGTCGCCGGATGCTTTAGTTGTCCAGTTGCGCCCCCGCGCGGCGTATGCGCAACGGAGCCGTCAGCGAGTCATGCGGAGGGGTGCGGAGGGGCACCAAGAACGGCACATCCCGGTTTTGGCTGGTGCCTCATACCGGGATGTGCCGTGACAGGGCCGGTCAGTCGACGAGGGCGAGCTCCGGCTCGTGCGATGACTTCTCCGCCGGCTTGTCCGCCGGCTTGTCGGTCTTGCGCCGTCCGAGGACTCCTGACAGTCCGATGAGCAGGCCGATGGCCGAGAGGACAGTGACCGTGAGCAGGGCCGGGGTGAAGCCGGCGAGCAGGGCGTCGGGGCCGGTCTTGCCTTCGCCGCCGGCAGTGAGGACCGCTGTGACGATGGCGAGTCCGATCGCGCCGCCGACCTGCGTCGAGGTGTTCAGCAGGCCGCCGGCCAGGCCCTGTTCATGGTCCGGGATGCCGGCGGTGGCCTGGATGTTGAAGGACGCGAAGGCCAGGGTGAACCCGATACCGAGCAGGATCATGCTGGGCAGCACACCGACGACGTACGGGGCGTCCCGGTCGATGACGAGGAAGAGCACGTATCCGATGAGGTGGGCGATGACACCGCCCGCGATGGTGCGTGAGGTGCCGAGCCGTGCGATCAGGGGCTCCATCTGCGGCGAGCCGAAGGCGACGATCAGCGCGGCCGGAAGGAAGCCGAGCGCGGTCTGGATCGCCGACCAGTGCAGCACCGACTGGAAGTAGAGCATGACCACGAACTGGAAGCCGATGTAGCCGCCGAAGAACACCGATATGCCCAGATTGGCCCGTACCAACGAGCCCGAGCGGAGGATGCCGAGACGGACCAGCGGATGTGTACTGCGGCGTTCGATCAGGATGAAGGCGAGCAGCAGCGCCGCGGCGACCGCGAACTGGATCAGCGTGCTCGGCGCGGCCCAGCCGGCCTCCGGCGCCTCCACGACGGTGTAGACGAGCAGCAGCATCGCGCCGACCGAGGTGATCGCGCCGGGGATGTCGTAGCCGCCGGAGGAGCGGGGGCCGTCCTTGGGCAGCAGGCGGCTGGCCGCGATCCACGCGATCACCGCGACCGGCACCGGCAGGAAGAACGTCCACCGCCAGCCGACCTGGGTCAGCAGGCCGGAGAGCACCAAGCCGGCCGAGTAGCCACTGGCTCCGAAGACGGAGAAGATGCCCAGCGCCCTGTTGCGTGCGGGCCCTTCGGCGAACGTGGTGGTGACGATGGACAGCGCGGCAGGCGCGGTGAACGCCGCCGCCATGCCCTTGAGTATGCGGGTGGCGATCAGCAGGGCTCCGTCGTCGACCAGACCGCCGAGCACGGAGGCGGCAGCGAACACGGCTACCGCGGTCAGGAACACCCGGCGGCGTCCGAGCAGGTCGGCGGCGCGTCCACCAAGCAGCAGCAGCCCGCCGTAGCTGAGGACGTAGCCGCTGACGATCCACTGCAGCGCGCTGGTGGACAGGCCCAAGTCGGCCTGGATGGAGGGGAGTGCGACGCCCACCATCGAGACGTCGAGTGCGTCGAGGCCGATGACGAGGGAGACCGTGAGCAGAACTCCCCAGAGTTTTGCGTTCCACGTGGATGTGGTGGCGGACAGAGGTACGGACGAAGTCATGCCGCGACTCTCACATGCACACGCATCGAATGCAAGTGCATTTAATTTGGATGCATCAGATGCTGACGCATGGTATTCTGGCTCCATGGTCGGTGGCACGGAGCAGGAATTGGTCGCGGAGTGGCGTGAGCTTCTCGCCCGTCACGCCGCCGTGCACAACGCTCTTGAGCACGATTTGCAGGCACAGCACGGCATCAGCGTCAGCGAGTTCGAGGCACTCGAACTGCTCGCCTCCTCCGACCACGGCAAGTGCCGGGGCCAGGACCTCACCAACGTGGTGCACCTGAGTCAGAGCGCCGCCTCCCGGCTGGTCGCCAGGCTGGAACGAGGCGGCCTCGTCGAGCGCGTCATGTGCGATCTCGACCGCCGCGGCATCTTCGTCGTCCTCACCGACGAAGGCCACAAGCGTTACAGCGACGCGAAACCGACCCACCGCTCCACACTCGCACGGACACTCCGCGGAGACGGCTGACCAGCCCCTCCCCCGCCGCAAACGGACCGATGCCCCGTCCCGCCCTACCGCGCAGGGGAGTTCAGTCGGCCTTGGGGCGCTGCTGGGTGGCGCAGTGGATACCGCCGCCGCCCTCGCCGAGGTTGTCCAAGGGCAGTTGCACGACCTCCCGCCCCGGGTACAGGTCCCGCACCACGGACGCAGCCCGGCCGTCGGCCTTCTTGTCGCCGAAGCGGGGCATGACGACGGCGCCGTTGGCCACGTAGTAGTTCACGTAGCAGGCCAGGAAACCCTTCCCCCGGGGCCCGATGTCGGACGGCTCGGGCAGCTCGACGACCTCGAGCCGCTTCCCCCGGGCATCGACGGCCCGGTCCAGGACCTTGCGAGCCTGCTCGTAGGCGGCGGTGAAGTCATTCCGCGGGGCGCCCTTCGCCGGGGTGCTGAGGACCACGACGCCGGGTTCGGAGAACCGTGCCAGCGCGTCGATGTGGTAGTCCGTGATGTCCTTGCCCTTCACGCCCTTCGTCCAGATCACCTTGGTGGCACCGAACAGGTCCTTGAGCGCCCGTTCGATGTCGGCGCGGGACTTTCCGGGGTTGCGGTTGTCGTTGACCAGGGAGCTCTCGGTCGCCAGCAGGGTGCCGTTGCCATCGGTCTCCACCGCTCCGCCCTCGGCGGTGATGGGGGCCTTGATCCTGGTGAGGCGTTCGTCGTCGAGTATCGCTCGGGCGACGTGGCGGTCCCGCCCGTGCTCCTGCTTGTTCCCCCAGCCGTTGAAGTTGAGGTCGACGCCGGCGACGCCGTCGGGTCCCAGTACGAAGACCGGTCCGCTGTCGCGCATCCACAGGTCGTCCACCGGAGTCGGGATCACCTCGACCCCGGCGCCGCACGCCCGCTGCGCGGCCTTCGCCTCCGGCTCATTGGCCAGCAGGACCACCGGCTCGAACTCGGCGATCGCCCGTGCGATGTGCGCGATGTCGGCGCGGACACCGGCTACGTACGGCCCCCAGATCTGCCGCGTGGGCCAGGCCATATAGGTCGCCTCGTGCGGGTGCGTCTCCTCGGGCAGCCGTCGGCCGCCGGCGGTCGTGGCCGCCGCGGGGACCGCGTGGCTCCCGCCCGGCGCAGGACGGCTGCTGTCCCGGGTGCCGCAGGCGCTCAATGCCCCGCCGAGTGCGACAGCCGCCGCCGTCTGTAGGGCCTGACGTCGGGGTATGCCCATGATGGACCTCCTGACTGAAAATTTGGTCAGGATGAGCGTAAGGCATGATCGGACCGAGCCACAGTTGATTCCTCGAACCGCGGGAGCCTTCGATGCCGGACCGCCCCACCCAGATCCTCGAAGCCGCCGCCCGGCTGATCGCCCGGCGCGGCGTGCGCGGGCTGCGTGTTGAGCAGGTTTCCGCGGAGGCCGGCGTCTCGACCGCGCTGATCTACTACCACTTCAAGGACCGGGCCGGTCTGCTGCGGCGCACGCTGGAGTTCATCAACCGGCGGGCGATCCGCTACACCGACGCCGCCCTGGGCGCCTCCGCTGCCCCACGCACCCAGCTCACCGAGATGCTGCTGCTGGAATTCCAGGACGTCCCCGAGGTCAGGGAGAACAGCACAGCCTGGGGCGAGTTGCGTGCCACTGCCGTCTTCGACCCGGATCTGCGGGAGCTGCTGGCCACCGCGACCCGCGAATGGGCCGACGATCTCGCGCATCTGATCCGCCAGGCGCAGGAGGCCGGCACCGCCGACTCCGGAATCGACCCGGAGGCGGCGGCCGAACGGCTCTCCGCGCTGGTCGAGGGTCTGAGCGAACGCTGGCTCAGCGGCACCACGACGCTCGCCCGCGCCCATGAACTGATCCGCGGCGCCGTCGACGCAGAGCTCCGGCTGCTCTCACGGGACTGACAGGCCAAAACGGGTGACATGACATCAGCTCGGGTCTCGCGGCGGACACCGTAGCGGCCGGCTCCCTGCAAGTCGTGCAGCCCGGCCCTCGTGGGCGGCGGCGTATCCTCCGGCCCGAGGAATCACCCCGAGGATCGCCCGGCGCGGCGCCCCACAGACGAAGCGAGAACGGGACAGGGCCTTCCGGACAGGGACGCGAACGGCCCTCGGGAGGGACGATGCACAAGCCGAAAGGGCGGCCCCGGCACGGGGGTTGAAGCCGCGCACGGCGAACGCGCGGTGCGGTGAAGTCGAGCCGGGCCGCCGTTCCGGTCCTGTCGACCGGCCTGGCGGGGGGGGTACGGACCGGCGCCAGCCTCATCCCCGTGCCGAGACCGTCACCGTGACCCGCCCGGAGGCACCTGGCCGGGTCCGCACCCGGATAGTGCCCCGTTGCCCTGACGGTACGGCACGCGGCCAGGCCACCGCCGGCCCTTGAACCGACACCCGCCATCCCGCGGCCGTAGGCGGAGTGGACAGCTCGCTGACGCCGGGCCGTCCCGAGGAGTCGTAGACGAGGCGGAACGTCCGCGTCACAGCGTCGTAGCGTTGCGCGCGCACCGTGCCTGCGACGGCGGGGGCATACGGACGCGCGGTCTGGTCCTTGTTGGCGTGGAAGCGGCCGTCTTCGCCGACGGCGCAGTACCCGCCGCCGTAGCACCACACATAGCCCGCCCAGCCGGAGCTGTAGCGGTCGAGGGAGGCGAGGGCATCGCCGTAGAAGCGCGCCATGTTGGGCAGCGAGCCGTCCCGCGGACCCCACTCGCCGACGATGACCGGTATCTGCTGGGCCCTCGGGTAGGTGGTGACGGCCTTCTCATAGGTCTCGATCCAGTGCGCCGAGGGGTCGTAGTCGCCGCCGGCCTCCATCGTGGCGTTGTAGAAGTGCGGTGCGTAGACGACCTTGGGGTCGTGGATGCGGCCGAGGCCGGTGGGCAGCCCCTCGCCGACGATGGGCGTCGGTTCGACGAACAGCCTGCTGTGGCGGTCGGCCGTGCGGATCGCGCCTGCTATCCGGTTGTACATCGGGGTCAGCTGTTCGGACTCGATGCGACGGGCGGCTGCCGGAAGGTCCTCGCCGTCGCGGAGCCGCCCCATGGGTTCGTTGATCAGGTCATAGCCGAACACGGCGGGGTGGTGGGCGAAGCGCTGAGCGAGCACCTGCCACATGCGGGCCTGTGCCCGCTGGAGGTCGGTGTCCTGGTAGAGGTGCTCGAAGGCCGCCTGCACGGCCGGTTCGAAGTACTCCGCGAACCAGTCGTCGGGGTGTGGGGTGAAGGGCAGCCCGTCGGTGCGGGTGGCCCACTCGGGGATGCCGCGATGGCCGAACGTGGGGCCGAAGACGTCCTGGTGGGCGTCGATGACGACCTGGATGCGCCAGCGGTGGGCCCAGTTGAGGATCCGTTCGATCTTGCGGAGGTAGCGCTCGCTGTAGTGGCCGGGCCGCGGTTCCAGGTCGTCCCAGAAGACCAGCAGGCGCGCGAAGTTGAAGCCTTGATCGTGCAGATCGTGGAAGTGCCGCTGGGTGATGGCGCTGAGCGCATCGGCGCCGCGGTGCGTCTTGTCCTCGACGTTCCAGCCGCGCAGGGTGAGCGTGCGCCCGCGGTCGTCGGTGAGCGGCGGCGGTGACGCCGGGGCATCGGCGTGAGCCGCGCCCGGTGAGAGCAGCCCGATGACGGTGGCCAGGGCTAATCCCGCCCTGACGATGAATCCGTACGTGGCCATGATCCCCCCAGGCTTCGCACCGACACGACCTTCCGAACAGATGGCCGTCAGCCCTTGCGCTCAAACCTGGGGGCGGGCTCCCGGCGCGACTTTGAGTACGGGGCCGACCGGCACGGCACGTCCACCCCGGGGACTTCCCACCCGGGCCGCGCGCATGGCGGTCACGGGTCCGGGTGGGGTGCCCCAAGTGGCAGAGAGAGGAAGGCAGTTGTTCCGTTATCGCCCTGGGATGACAGGTTCAGGGCGGTGCGGTGGCCTCCCTGCGCCTGCTATTCGATCAGCTCGTAGGAGAGTGTGTAGTAGGCGTCATCCTCGGTGAACTTCATCTCGTAGTGGCTGAGCCGGGGAATCTGCTCGCCGAGGAGGTCATCGCCATCGGAGCTGTCGCTCTCGTATAACCGGACGCGTGCGACATCGCCGTTGTACCGGAAGGACTGGTTGATGTTGTGCTTCCCGCCCTCGCCGATCCGGGCCGAGTAGACCCGCTTCCCGTTGATCGTGATGTAGATGTCGTCCTTACCGTTCCAGTCCTCCTGCTTGACGCATTCGAGCTGGCCGAACTTCACGAGACCCATAGGTCTTCCCCCTCATGGTCGGTGGCGCATGGTGTGAGGCTCATCCTGTCCACCGGAGATCAACGATCACTAAACGGCGGCATCATCGGCAATGCGTTCGGTGGTACGGCGAGCCGGTGGGTGTCATCCGCCGGGCGGAGCAGTCGTAGCCGGTTTGGCGGGGCCGGAACGCCACTTCGGGGCCGCGGTGGAGGGCCGCATCAAGGGGCCGACGGCCCGTCCTCCGGCGCACCGATCTCCCGCGGCACGCCCTCGCCGCTGCCTTCCGGGCCATGCCCGCATTCCCTTCCGGACCCGCGACAAACAGGGCGGCGCAATCCCACGAAGGGGTGAAACGCACCGTTCGAGCACCCACCTGGACACGCAACCGAAGCCGCGTCCGCCTTCCGTCGCTGAAGAGAACTTGTGTGCACGATCTGCCTCCTCGTCACCCGTTACGGGGAGCAGAACGGGCCGTTCTTTAGAGCACCTGTACCCACCTCCGCCCCTTTCGGAGAGTCATGCATCCTGCGTATGTCCTCGCGCATCGCTCCGTTCGGTTCGAACGGCGGCAGCCCGTGCCCCTGGCGGCGGGACTCCCCCGGCACGTAATTGACGCCTCTTCCCGCCGTGTTGACCGCTCATCGCGTCCGGATACGTGGTGGTGGGCATGAGTGCGGAGGAAGACGGCACGTCCCCGTCACCGGTGCAGCGCGCGGATCTGCCCGGGCCCCGCCGCGAACCGCTGGGCCTCCCGTCGACTGCTGTGCCCACGGCACCGGGGGACGGTGATGTGGCTGATGAGCTGGAAGAGGCGTACTGGTCGATCTACGACGGCGCAGCGGCCAAGTCGACGGTCGGCGAGGTCCTGACGCGGCTGCCGCGCATCGTGCGGCAGATCGGCCGGCTGGCGTGGCAGGCGGACCGCTCGGCCACCGTGGCGGTCGTGGTGCTGCAACTGGTCTCGGCAGTAATGCAGGCCTTCGGGCTGGTGGCCTCGGTGGGCGTGCTGCGTGAGCTGTTCGGCAACGGGCCGACGCCGGACAAGGTCCACGGTGCGGTGCCGCAGATCCTGCTCGTGGTGGGGTTCCTGGCCGCCCGGGCGCTTCTTGAGGCCGGAGTCGCTGTCGCACAGGCGCGGGTGACCCCGAAGATCCGCACCGCGCTGGAGTGTGACTTCCTGCGACTGACCGCGCATGTGCGGCTGGAGGTCGTCGACGATGCCGACTGGCACGACGACGCCTACCGCGCTTCCGACCGCGGTCTGTTCTACGCCCGGCAGATCGTCGGCCAAGTCGTCTCCCTGGCCTCCGCTCTTCTCGGGCTGATCGGGACGGCCGGCGTACTCACCTCACTGCACCCCGCCCTCCTCCCCCTCCTCCTGCTGTCCGTCCTGCCGGTGGGCGCCGCGGCGGTACGTACGGCACGGGCCCGGTTCCACAGCTTCAAGCGGTGGAACGCCCTCCAGCGGCGGGTGAGGGTCTTCTCCTGGCTGCTGTTGGAGCGTGACGCCGCCGCCGAACTGCGCTCCGACACCGCGCAGAACGCCCTGCTGGAAGAGCACCGCCGGCTGGCCGCCCGGATCGCTGAGGAGGACACCCAACTCGGGGTGCATTCCGCCGTGCTGACGCTCGCCGGCCGGGCCGTGGGAGGGACCGGAACGGGCATCACCTACATCGCTCTGGGAGCCATGCTGATCGCCGGATGGCTTCCCCTCGCGGCCGGCGCCGGCGCGGTCCTGGCGATCCAGACCAGCCAGACCGCGCTGACACGCTTCGTGGATGTGGCACACCTGGTCTACGAGCACGCCATGTGGGTCGATGACCTCCTGCAATTCCAGGAGCGCTGCCGCGGGCTGCAACCCCGTCGCCGCCAGGTGGCCGCACCGGCCTCGGTCGCAGCCCTCGCCCTCAACGACGTCAGCTTCACCTACCCCGGCAAAGAGAAGCCGGCGCTGCGCGGTATCTCGATGACGTTGCGCGCCGGCGAGACTGTCGCGTTCGTGGGCGTCAACGGCTCCGGAAAGAGCACCTGTTCACGGCTGATCGCCGGGCTGTACGAGGCAGACGAAGGGTCCGTGTGCTGGGACGGGGTGGACGTGAAGGACATGGACGCCGAGTCACTTCAGGCGCGCGTCGCCACCGTGTTGCAGGACCCCGTGCACTTCCCCTTCAGCGCCCTGGCGAACCTGACCATCTCGCGCGGCACGCTCACCGAGGCCGACCCCCAGCGGGCGTGGGACGCTGCTCGGGCCTCCGGGGCCGATCAGGTCATCGCCGGTCTGCCGGGCACCTGGCAGGCCGTGCTGTCCAAGCGGTTCCGGGGCGGCCAGGAGCTGTCAGCCGGCCAATGGGCCAAGATCGCCGTCGCGCGGGGCCTGTACAAGAACGCTCCGGTCCTGCTGCTCGACGAGCCGACCGCGAGCATGGATCCCAAGGCCGAACACGCGGTGTACCAGGCGGTGTTGCGGAACAAGGCAAGGGCCGACCAGATCACCGTGCTGATCTCGCACCGGCTGGCGAGCGTCGTCGAGTGCGACCGGATCTTCGTCTTCGACGGCGGCCGCATCACCGAAGCCGGCTCGCACCAGCAGCTCATGGACCTCGGCGGCGACTACGCCCAGATGTTCACACTCCAGGCAGCCGGCTATCGCACCGCGTCTGCGATGTCCGACTCCGAACCGAGGACGGTGCACCCGTGACCGAGCAGACCTCACAGACCGACTCCCCCCTGCCGCATCCGCTCCCACGGGTCCCACGGGTCCCACGGGCGAACGCATCAGCATTGATCTACAACGGTTCCGGCGAGTACCTGCTGCATCTGCGGGACGACATTCCCGGCATCTGGGAGCCGGGATCATGGTCCCTGCTCGGCGGCGGCCTTGAACCGGGTGACCGGTCCTTGGAGGAGACGGTCAGACGGGAACTGCGGGAAGAGGCCGGCCTCGACCTCCCCGACCTGGTCCCCTTCGCCGTGGAGCAGGCTCGCGGCAACGACGGTACGACCGTCCCGATCCAGATCTTCGCCGCTCAGTGGGCCGGTGATCCCACGACGTTGGACCTGACCGAAGGCGTCATGCTGCACTGGTTCCGGCCAGAGATCATGCCACGCCTGCGGATGGCCCCGTCCACCCGCAATCTGGTCCGCCGCCACGCCGCGCTGCTCCCTGCCGACAGCCCGGGCACCGCTCCCCCGACGGCCGCCGGCGGTGCCGCCGTGGCCCGCCGCTCTTGTACGGCGTCAGCACCGGCCCGAGGCGGAAGAACCGTCCTCAATGGCATCGGCGCCCATCTCTACGTGGAGAACACCGACGGAGAGGTCCTGCTCGGTCTGCGCCACCCCGATTCCGCCTACGCCGCATCCATGTGGCACTTCCTGGCCGGCCACTGCGAGCAGGAGTCCGCCCTCTCCTGCCTCGTCCGCGAGGCACACGAAGAAGCAGGGCTGCTGATCGATCCCGGCGACGTCGAACTCACCCATGTCGTCCATCTCGTGGACACACCCGGCGGCCGGCCCCGGATGCAGATGGTCTTCCGGGCCCGCCACTGGTCGGGAACTCCGCAGGTCCGGGAGCCCGACAAGTGCACGGGCTGGGGCTGGTGGCACCCGGACGACCTCCCGGCGCAGACCGTGCCCTACACCCGGGCCGCCATCGAGGGCATCCGCGCAGGCCGTCTCTACACGGAGATGGGCTGGTCATGACCGCTGAGACGAACCGAATCGGCACGCAGGGCGGCGCGCTGCCCCGGAACGGCCGGTCCCTGCCGGCCGGGACCGGCGACCCAGGACATGCAGACGACGCGGCGACGGCGCGGGCAGCTATGGCCGCCCGGCTGGAGGCGGCCGGTGCCTCGGGCCCGGTGCGGCCGACAGTACGCACGGCTCCTGGCCACACCACAGCAAGCTGCCGCTCTGCTCGGCTGGGGCGAACAGGGCTACCACCAAGCAGAGCAGGCCGCCCACATCGCCCGCGATCGATGGGGAATCCCACTCGCCGCCCCGTCACCCATCACGGAACTCCCCTGCCGGGGCGGGCTGTCGCGATTCAGGCACGTCGAGGACCGGTCGACGCGATGGCCGGTCGACGCGAAAGAGACCGACCAGAACGGCAAAGGAGCCCAGCCATGACCTTCGAACCCGCCGACGGCGCTCCCGTCATTCCACTGCGATGAGTCCCCCCGCACGCCTGGCGAGATCTCACCCGCCACGTTCACAGACGGTCGGCGAACGGGTCATGCAGTCGCGCACGGCAGGCCGTTGTCAGCGGCCCGCGCTAGTCTGCCCGTATCCGATCATTTGACCCATTCGGGGAGGTTGTCATGGCCTCGCGCCTTAACCCATATCTCAGCTTCGACGGCAACGCCCGGCAGGCGATGGAGTTCTACAAGGAGGTCTTCGGCGGCACACTCCGCCTCAACACCTTCGGGGAGTTCGGCCAGAAGGACACCCCGGAGGCCGACAAGATCATGCACAGCATGCTGGAGACGCCCAGCGGCTTCACCCTGATGGGCGCCGACACCCCACCGGGCATGGCGTTCACCAAAGGCAGCAACTTCTCGGTGAGCCTCAGTGGCGACGACGACACCGAACTGCGCGGCTACTGGGAGAAGCTGTCCACCGGCGGCTCGGTTTCCGTCCCGATGGAGAAGCAGATGTGGGGCGACGTGTTCGGCATGTGCACCGACCGCTTCGGCATCCCCTGGATGGTCAACATCAATCAGCCGCAAGGCTGACCGAAGCCATACCGCGATGCCCCCACATTCTCGCCTCCTGGCCACCTGGACCGGCATGCTCCCGCGAAGCGCCGTACCTACCAGTAGGTACGGCACAGGTGCTCCCCACGGGGTAGGGACTCTGTGAAGGGCGTCATGGACTGTCGAACCTGGCTGCCAGGTCCTCGGGGAGGGCGTCCCGGTTCGCCCGGTTCACCTGGACGAGTTCGACGTCGGCGCGCCGCTTGAGGGCGTCGGTGAACGGGTCGCTCTTTGCGTGGACGGTGGCGACGATGTCGATGTCGGACGTGAACAGGCGCCGGACCACGTCCTGGAATGCGGTGCTTGCCAACTCCATACTCCCGAGCTCGTCGATCAGCACGAGCTCTCCACGAGCCGGATCCGCCGACCTGAGCGGTGGCAGGGCGAGCCGCTCCATGACGCCAAGGTCGACGCCGTACCGGCCCACCCGCGGTGGACCTGGGAGGTCGACGCCGGCGAGGACGGCCCGTAGACCGCTGTCCAGTGTTTCCAGCGCGAAACCGGTCCGGGTGCCGCCGTGCCGGATCTCCTCCGTGGTGAAGCCGATGGCCCTGCGGTTGAGCAGCAGCGCGGCCAGTCGACGGACAACGGTTGTCTTGCCCACGCCGGGGCGTCCCTCAAGCAGGATTCTCGTCGGCATCGTGTGCTCCGTATCGGGTGCGTCGTAGAGGATTCCCGGCGCGCTGGTCGGTGTACGCGGCCAATCGGGTGTTCTGCCCGGCTGGACCGGTGCCGACCGGGCCGATCGGGGTAGGGCCGCGCGCATGACAGGAATTGAGCTCAGAAGTGTCGCGTTCAACGACCATGCGGCGATCCCTCGACGCCACAGCGGGGAGGGCGACGACGTCTCGCCGCCGCTGACCTGGTCGGCGGTGCCGGACGGTGCGTCGGAGTTGGTTCTGCTCTGCGAGGACCCTGACGCGCCGGGCGGGTCGTTCCTGCACTGGCTGGTCACGGGTATCGATCCGGGGAGTTCCGGCGTAGCGGAGGGAGAGTCACCTCACGGCGGCCAGGAATGGCCCAACGGATTCGGCCGGGTCGGCTGGGGCGGTCCGATGCCTCCGCCGGGGCACGGGGTCCACCGCTACTTCTTCCGCCTGTGGGCCGTTTCGGAGCCGCTTTCCCTGCACGGCAAACCGACGGTCGACGCTGTGCATCGTGCCGTGAGGGGCCAGGAGTTGGCGAGCGGCACGCTCGTGGGCACCTACC
Source organism: Streptomyces sp. NPDC034111 (assembly GCF_055575375.1). NCBI lineage: Bacteria > Bacillati > Actinomycetota > Actinomycetes > Kitasatosporales > Streptomycetaceae > Streptomyces > Streptomyces sp. NPDC034111. The sequence goes on from NZ_JBVIST010000008.1 coordinate 246,229, forward strand.
AACGTTGATCAGTGTTGCGGGCGTTGGACGCCGCCGGCTCATCTCCACCCGGCACTATCTGCGTCATCCCAACGCCCGTGGTGGCACCAGCGTGATCGACGCCGGTGGCGGCCATCAGACATTCCCGGATGACTACGGGGTGATCAACCGGCTGCACAAGGACGGCGATCTCACGGTCCGTATCGGCTACCACACTCACCCAGGCACCGGGCAAGGAACTCACCGACTTCCAGCGCATATCGGAGCTGGTGAGTCCCGGCGACGGAGACGACCATCTGCGGATGGTCGGGGCAGGCGAGATGCTCGTCCACTCCGCGGCCGACTTCGAGGATTTCGCGCAGCCGCGGCCGGACCTCGCCCCGTCGATGGAAGGCCAACTCCGCGGCGTCCTGGGCCTTCTGGCGGAGAAGCGGTGGCCGTTCCGGCTGCACGCCACGTACGACGAATCGATCAGCCGGTTCCTCGACGTGCTGGAGGAGGTGCACGGCCCCGGCGGACCGGGCGTGCGGTTCATCCTCGATCATGCCGAGACGATCAGTGACGCCAACATCGAGCGCACCGCCCAGCTGGGTGGCGCGGTCGCCCTGCAACACCGTATGGCCTTCCAGGGCGAGATGTTCCAGCAGCGGTACGGGGCGCAGGCCGCGGCCCGGACACCACCGGTGAAGCGCATGCTGAGCGCAGGTCTGCCGATCGGTCTCGGCACCGACGCAACACGGACCGCGGTGTACTGGATCACCTCCGGACGCACCCTCGGCGGACAGTTGCTCTACCCGTCCGCCAACCGGCTGGACCGGTGCGAGGCCCTGGGTCTGATGACCCGCGGCAGCGCCCGGCTCTCCCACGACGACGGTGTCAAGGGAACCCTCGCCCCGGGCTATTACGCGGATCTCGCCGTGCTCTCCGACGACTACCTCACCGTCCCGGAGGCCCGCATCCCCGCCCTGACCTCCGTGCTCACGATGGTCGGCGGCCGGATCGTGTACGGCGCGGCCGAGCATGCCGCACTCGACCCGGAGCTGCCGCCCGTGCAGCCGTCCTACTCACCGCTCTTGACCGGCGCGAACGACATGTGACGGGCGCGGCTGGGCCACCCTGTGCGGCCCAGCCACCTCGATGCCTCATATGCCCCTCACTACCTCGGCATCGCCCGCTTCATGGCCAGCCGGGGGTCCGAGGCTTGCTGTGGGCGCAGCGTCAGGGTGTCCGTGTCCGCCCCATGAGGGTTGCGGCACGAGCGGCGATGTCCGCCACGATGCGGCCCGCCGGGGCGACGTCGTGGACGAGCCCGGCGCTCTGGCCCGCGTAGAGGGCGAGAGCCTCCAGGTCGCCCGTCATGCCGGGGACGGGGACCATGTCCTCGTAACGCGGCCAGGCACGGCCGTCGGCGCTCCGGGCCACCACGGCGCCTTCTCCGGGACGGTTGGGTGCGGCGGGACGGTCCGCGGCCTCCCAGGCGCTGAGCGTGGAGTTGCGCAGTGCACGATGCGGGGCGTTGGGCCAGCCGCCGTCGAAGCACCGTGTGTGTACGGCGTCCTGTGGCGCCGCCCGGATCACGGCTTGGCGGTAGACCTCGTGCGTGGCCGCCTCGCGTGCCGTCAGGAATCGGGTGCCCAGCCATCCGGCTTGGGCCCCGAGAGCCAGTACGGCGGCGAGCCCACGCCCATCTGCGATACCGCCGGCCGCGATGACGGGCACCGGGTGCACGGCGTCCACGACCGCGGGCACGAGCGCCATCGTGGTCACCTCCCCGCGCACATGGCCGCCTGCTTCACACCCCTGGGCCACGATCACATCGACGCCTGCGGCAACGGCGCGTTCGGCCTCGGAGACGGAACCGACGGTGTGGAGGTGAACGGCGCCGGCCGAGTGCACGCGTTCGGCGACGGCTGAGGGATCGCCCCAGAACGTCGAGATGACCGGCACGCTTTCCGCCAGGCAGGCGTCGAGAAGCTCGTCGACCGGGAAGTCCAGCACCAAGTTCACGGCGAAGGGCTTCGGCGTCAGCCGCCGAACCTCCCGGATCCTGCGCACCGCTTCTCCTGTGGTGACCCACGTCAGAGCGAGGGTGCCGAGCCCGCCCGCGTCCGCCACCGCAGCCACCAGGTCTGTCGTGACCGCAGAGCCGATGGGCGCCTGCACCACGGGCACCTCGATTCCCAACTGCCGGCACAGAGGCGTGGTCAACGCCGTCATGCTGTCCTCCCTGGTGGAGCGTTTCGGATTCCGAATCACCGGGCGATGTTAGTGTTTCGGAAACCGAATCGCCAGGGCTGTGGACCTGAAGGAACGCAGGAGGACCGCGATGGCCACACCGACACCAGGACGGCCGGTACGTGGCTCAACCACCGGACGCCCCCTCATGGCCGCGCTCGATCTGTTCGGCCGACGATGGAGCCTGCGAGTGGTGTGGGAACTGCACGAAGGCGCCCTGGGGTTCCGCGCCCTCCGTGGGCGCTGCGGCAACATGTCCTCCAGCGTGCTGCGCCAACGCCTCGTCGAGCTGATCGAGGCACGCCTGGTGCACCAAACCCCGGACGGCCACTACGCCCTCACCGCGCTGGGACGAGAGGCTCACACAGCGCTCAGCCCCCTCGTCGACTGGTCGACCACCTGGGCCGCCGAACTGGCCGAGCAGTCCGTCGATCCCGGCACCTCTACCGACGGTGCCCCGGACACCCGTGATGAGGGGCAGGAGCAGGCGTAGGTGTGCTGCCCCGCCGCGCCGGCCCGCCGGATGGCGGTACGGCGCGGCGGGTGGGGTGCGGGAGCGGTACCTACGACGTACGGGCGGAGGAGGTACCCGACCCGACCGGCGCGCGAACCTAACCGATGTCGGGCTCGGACCGTAGCTCGATCCGGTCGCCCGTGCGCTCCATCTCCAAGACGACGAGCTCGTTCCGTCCCCGCCGCCACAGATGGCTCGGTGCGTACAGGGTGACCTGCGGCCCGAGGGACCAGTAGCGGCCGAGCGCGAACCCGTTGAGCCACACCATGCCCTTGTCCCAGCCCGGAAAGGCGAGGAAGCCGTCGGCGGGGGTGTCGACATGGAGACGTGCGCGGTGGAACGCGGGGCCGGTTGGCGTGTTTCCGCCGGCGAACTTCAGGGCGGAGAGGTTGTCGAGAGGCAGTCGGCGGATCTCCCAGTCGCTCAGTTCCTTGTCGTTGAGGAGGACCTTGCCGTTGATTCCCTTGGGGTCATTGAGGCCCTGGCCGAAGTTGACCCGTCCGGTGGGGTCGACCAGGAGGTCGAGGGTGCTGGCTGCGCCGGCCACGGTGAAGTCGACGGTGTGGTCCGGCTGGTTGCGGTCGAAGGTGCCTATGCGCTTACCGTCGCCGAACACCAACGCACGGTCGCCCAGGCCCGTGACCCTCAGGCTCTTGGTCCCCTGCGGCCCGCGCACCCGAGTCCGGTAGTGAATCAGTCCGTACGGCTGCCCGAGTGCCTCCATGTGGACGGGGGTGATGTGCCGTACGGGAGTGCTCAGCGCATCGAGCGCGTCCATCAGCGGCACCGATTCGCGGACGGCGACCTTCTGGGCGGGCATGCGGCGCGGCGTGGCCGGCAGGGGCGTGCTCGGCAAGGTGGTGTACTTGGCCAGCACGTCACGCACCTTGTGGAATTTCTCGGTGAGTTCGCCGGATTCGCTGATCGGGGAGTCGTAGTCGTAGCTGGTGACGGTGGGCTGGTAGGCGCTGCCGCTCAGGTTGGCACCCGCGTACCAGCCGAAGTTCGTTCCGCCCACCGCCATATAGAAGTTGATCGACGCTCCCGCTTCGAGGAGCTTCTCCACGTCGGCGGCGGTCTGCGCCGGGTCGGTGGTGTGGTGGTGCTCTCCCCAGTGGTCGAACCAGCCGTCCCAGAACTCCGTGCAGAACAGGGGCTTGTCCGGCTGGAATGCGCGCAGTTCGGCGAAGGGTCCGGTGGGGTCCCCGGCGAAGTTGACGGTGGAGAGGAGGTCGGGAAGGCTGCCGTTCTTCAACGCTTCCTGGGTGGCCCCGTTGGAGCAGAACAGCAGGCTGTCTATGCCCTGCGCCCGCATGGTGTCCCGTAGATGTTCCAGATGCGCATGGTCGTCGCCGTAGCTGCCGTACTCGTTCTCGACCTGCATGGCGATGATGGGCCCGCCGTGCGTGGCCTGTTGATCGACGAATCGGGGCAGCAGTTCGGCGAACCAGGCGTCAACCGCCCGCTCGTAGGCGGGGTCGGAGCGGCGCAGCGGCGCGTCCTTGTCCTTGAGGAGCCAGGCCGGCAGGCCGCCGAAGTCCCATTCCGCGCAGATGTACGGTCCCGGTCTCACGATCACCTTGAGCCCGACCTCGTCCGCGGTCCGTACGAACGCGGCGACATCGCGCCATCCGGTGAAGTCGGCCTTCTTCTCGCGCGGTTGGTGGAAGTTCCAGGCGACGTAGGTCTCCACCGTGTTCAGGCCCATGGCCCGCATCCGCAGCAACCGGTCGCGCCAGTCCTTGGGGTGCGTCCGGAAGTAGTGGAAGGCACCCGAGAGGATCCGGAACGGCTTGCCGTCCAGCAGGAATTCGTTCCCGCGGATCGTCAGCCCCCGTGGGCTGTCGGCCTGGGCGAGGGTCGTACGGCCGCTGCCGAGGGCGACACCCGCGGACGCGACCCCCACCATGGCCGCGCTCACAAATCTACGTCGGCTGAACTGCGTCATGTCTGCTCTCCTCGGCTCGACCGACCGTCACTCAAGGTTCGAACATGTTCAGTGGTGCGCGCTTCTGTGCATTGAGGGTCATTGAGAGTGTTATCTAGAACAGAAACGAGCACAAGGGTTCGTGAGTCCGAGTACGGTGAACCGGGCGGACTGGGAGATGGATGTGCGGGGGGGACGGTGCACGGCATCACAGCAGGTGTGTGTGGCCCGGCGGTTGGCGGTCGGCGGCGGCCCCGGCGCTGACCGCGGCCATGGTGGCGTTCAGCTCACGGGAGGCACCTCGGACCAGGCTCAGTACGTCAGTACGTCAGCGCGTCGGACGCCGAGCCCAGCCAGTAGGTGACCGCGGCGTTGTCGTCCTTGTGTGTGCCCGCGGGCAGGGCGAGCGTGAGGGGGGTGCCCACTGAACCGGAGCCACTCCGCGGTGCGAAGTACACCGTGAGGCGCTGGGCGGTGCGGCCGCCGGAGTCACCGCCGCCCTCGCCGCTGAGCAGGATCGAAGCATAGGCGGACCGACCCGGCGCGACGGTCACGACGGACTGCGGCTTGCTCTCCTCCATGATGCGGGTCGCCGCCTGCTCGTCGTCGAAGCGCAGGAGGGGTGCGAAGTAGGCGTGGCAGGCGCGTGATCCCGTGTTGGTGATCGTGAGGAGCAAGTGATTGACGGGGCGGGCAACCTTGCTGACAACGGCCTTGGTGTTCTCTCCCGTACAGGTGGCCGACGCGCCGTCCCCGGTGCCTTGATTCCTCCCGGTGCCTTGGTTCTTCCCGTTGTCTCCCCCCTTTCCGTTGCCCTTTCCGTTGTCTCCGCTCTTTCCGGTACCGGGTCGTTCTCCGTGTGCCGTACCGGTTTCGCCGGCCTCGCCGCCCGGCCGGCTCGTGGTAGCGCCGGCTTCCGTGCGGGCCGGGGACGGGGTGCCGGACACCGCATCGGAGGCACTCTGGCAGGCGGACAGGGACAAGCCCACGAGTACGGCGGCGGAGGCGGCGACTGCGGTACGGGTACGGGTGCGGGATCGGATGGTGCGCATGGTGATACGGCTTCTCCTTGAACGTGGTTTCAGGGGTGGTTGATCAGCGAGACCACCACCGCGGCACAGGTGCCAGTACAGCGAGGGCGACAACGTCGCTGAGACACCAGCGGGTTCGGCTGGCGTCTTCCGTCTCGGCGGTGCTCACCACAGCGTGCGTGGCCTGCGCTCGGGTGCCAACCGATCCGGAACAATGAGGGAAGCCGGAATGCTGAAACAGGCGCTGACCTGGGGAAATGGCCGCTCCCTGGAATGCTGTTCTGGAACGGTGGAATGAATAGGGGGAGCAGGGTGGGGCGGAAACGGAGGGGTTCGCGCGGCTGTTGCGCCTGCTGAAGGAGCGCTCGGGACGCCGCTGAGGGCCGAGGGCGCGGAACCCGAGGCGGAGCTCGCCTTCTCCGGACTGCACCAGCTCCTGAGCCCGGTTCTGGCAGAGGCAGAAGGGCTGCCCGTCCGGCAGCGGGGAGCACTGCCGGTGCGACGGACCGCGGTGCTGTTCCCCGTGCCCGTGTGACTGCCCCTTTCTCGTTGTGTGACCGGTAGATGACCGCCCGGCCGATCGGGCCGGTGTGCTGATTTCCTCGGGGCATGAACAAGGACATTTCTTCCTGGACCGCCGCCCCTCAACCCGGTCATCGTCACCGGCCCCGCATTGGCCGACGGTTCGCGCCGGTCGTCCTCCTCGCTGTCATGACGGTGGCCGGCGCGGTGCTGGCCGGCTGCGGGACGGCCGGCGGCGGGGACGACGGGGAGAAGGCGGTGGATCAGAAGACGGCACAGAAGGGGAAGAGAGTTCTCTGGATGGGCGACTCCATAGCGGGGGCCGAGGCTCCGCCTCTCGAGGCCGCGCTGAAGGCGAGCGGTCTGGAGTTCAAGGACGCGTCATCCGACGGCGGCGGCACGGTCGTCGAGGGCGACAAAATGGCGGCGTCGATCGCGGCGTCCACGTGGAAGGACCTCAGCAAGAACGTCGAGTCCTTCCGTCCGGACGTGATCGCCTACCAGGTCACCACCTACGACTGGGGCAGTGCCGACCAGCAGCGGGCCTCGTACGAGAAGCTCGCGAAGACCGCACAGAAGGCGGGCGCCGAGCTGGTGCTCGTCCCGGCCCCACCGTTCAAGATCGGCGACTTCTACAAGAAGTACGAGAGCGCGATCGCGAGCGCGCCGAAGGCGGCCAAGGAGGTCGCCGACCGTAGTGGCGGCAAGGTCCGGTTCCTCGACGCCTCCGCGCTGTGGGGCACCGACCCGGGCGCCGAGAAGGCCCAGCGCTCGTCCGACGGTATCCACTCCTGCCAGCAGGGCTCGGCCGCGTTCGCCAAGTGGTTCACCGAACAGCTCGGCAAGGCCTACGGCTTCACTCCGGCCGCCCCGGAGAAGTGGGCCACCGGCTCGTGGACCGGAAACCAGCGGTACGCCAAGCTCAACTGCCGCTGACCCGCGCCGCGCAGACCCCGAGGACCGCCATGTCTTCCTCTCCGTCCCTGTCCGCGCCGCGTTCGCACCGCCGCCGGCGCGCCGGGCCCGCTCCCGGCCGTTCGCGTACCGCCCACCTCGCCCCGCTCGACGGACTGCGCGGACTGGCCGTCGTCGCCGTCCTGCTCTTCCACGCCGGGCGTCTGAGCGGCGGCTTTCTCGGCGTCGACCTCTTCTTCGTGCTGTCCGGCTTCCTGATCACCGGTCTGCTCCTGCGTGAGGCGACGGAGCGGGGCAGGGTCGGCCTGACCGCTTTCTGGGGCCGACGGGCGCGCCGCCTGCTGCCCGCGCTGGCCGTTATGGGCGTCGGCACCCTCCTGCTCACCTGGGCCTTCGGGGCCGCGTCCGTCCTGCTCTTCGCGCTCGACGACGCGCCGTGGGTCGCGGCCCAGGCCGTGAACTGGCACTTCATCGTCGAGCAGATCGGGTATTGGGACGCCTCCGGCACCCGCGTCTTCGCGCATCTGTGGAGCATCGCCGTCGAGTGGCAGTTCTACCTGGTGTGGCCAGTGGTGGTGGCGCTCGCCGGGCGGGGCCGGGGCGGGCAGCGGCGGGTCGCCGTCCTCGCCGGCGTGGGGGCGCTGGTCTCGCTCGCGCTGATGCTCCGGTACGGCGGTGCCGTGGATACCACGCGGGCCTACGAGGGCACCGACACCCGGGCGTTCTCGCTGCTGCTCGGCGCGCTGGCGGCCACGGCCCCGGTCCGCCGCCTGGTCGCCCGGGTGCCTGGATATGTGGCGGACGGAGTCTGCGCGGTGCTGGTGTGCGGTATCGGCGCCGCCTGGGTGCTGACGGACGGCGAGAACGCGCCCGGCCTCTTCCAGGGCGGAATGTTCGCGCACTCCCTGGCGGCCGCCGTACTGATCGCGCTGCTCGCCCGGGCTCCGGACGGGCGCGCCGGCCGGCTGGCCGGCAGCGCCATCCCGCGAGGACTCGGGGAGCTGTCGTACAGCCTGTACCTGTGGCACTGGCCGGTGTATCTGCTGCTGCCGCAGACGGTGTTCGGGGTCGGCGGGTGGGGGCGCACTGCCGTGGCCATCGGGATGTCGCTGCTGGCCGCCTGGCTCACGAAGGTCGTGGTGGAGGACCCGGTCCGGTTCCGGGCGCGCTGGGCGACCGGCCGCCGCGGCCTGCTGGCCCTCGCCGTCGCCGTCGCCGTGGCGGCCGGTGTGTGGGCGGCCGTCCCCAGGCCGCAGCCCGGTGCGGGGACGGTCGACCTGGACCGGCTGGTAGCGCGGTGAGGCGGCGGCGGGCGGGTACCGGCCGGCATGCGGAGAGACTGGGGTGTATGCGGATAAAGCGATACAGGCCGGACGGCACGGGAAAGGTGCGGTGGGGCGTGGCGTGGAAGGCGCTGGCCGGAGCCGGGTGGCGGCCGTGCCGCGCCGCCGTGGTTCTGCTGGCCGCTTCCTGGGCGCTCGCCGCCTGCGGTGTCCCCGACGCCGGCCCGACGGCGGCCGGTGCGCCGGCCGAAGGGGGGCGCACGGCGGGCACCGCCCACTGGGTGCGGGCGTACTTCGTCGCCCCGAACGGCAGCTGGCCCGTCGCCCGTCCCGCGCCGGCCGGTGCCGGACCCCAGACGGCGCTGGACAAGCTCGTCGCGGGCCCCACCCGCGGCGAACGGGCCCGCGGTCTCCGTACGGCACTGCCGGCCGGGACACACCGGATCCGGGCCGAGGCGACGGCGCCCGGCACGGTCGCCCTGTACCTGCCGTGGCTCGTGTCGGAGCTGGACGCGGCGGCGGTGAACCAGCTGGTGTGCACGGCAGCCGCAGCACCGGGGATCCCGGGCGGAAAGCGGCCCGAGGACGTTGTCGTACGTGTCTACGAGTCGGGGATCTCCGCGGCTGCCTGGACGGTTATGTGCGACGAGACCGGTGTGGCGGCGGCGGTAGGGGCGTCTCCCCCGGCCGGCTGACGCCCCGGCAATATGTCGCTGTTCGACACCCTATTCATCCCTTTACGGGGTTCTGGAGGGAGGATGGGCGATGAAGGAAAGGAGGGGGCCGGTCCATGACACGCGTCCTGCTGATCGAGGACGATCCCGCCGTGCGCCGCGGCGTCACGCTCGGACTGCGGCGCAACGGCCATGAGACGGAGGCGGTCGGCACCGGCGAGGACGGGCTGGAATCGCTCGCACCGTTCGCGCCGGACCTCGTGCTGCTCGACCTGATGCTGCCCGGTATGAGCGGCCTGGAGGTGTGCCGGGTCATCCGCGAGACCAGTCAGGTGCCCCTGGTGATCCTCTCCGCCCGCGGTGACGACATCGATGTCGTGGTGGGTCTGGAGGTGGGCGCCGACGACTACATCATCAAACCCGCGAGCAGCGACGTCATCGAAGCGCGCATGCGCGCCGTGCTGCGCCGGGTCGCCCCCTCGCAGCCCCGGCCCGGCCGCCGCGACGAGCCCTTGGCCCACGGCGATCTGGAGATCGACCCGAGCGCGGTGCGGGTGTGCAAGCACGGCCGGGAACTCACGCTCGCCCCTTCGGAGTTGAAGCTCCTGCTCTTCCTGTCGGGCTCCCCGGGGCAGACGTACAGCCGTCAGCAGCTCCTCGAACACGTCTGGGAGCACAGCTACTACGGCGACGCGCGGCTCGTCGACGCATGCGTCAAACGACTCCGCGCCAAGATCGAGGACGACCAGCGCAACCCGCGCTACGTCCAGACCGTGCGCGGCTTCGGCTACCGCTTCGGGCCGCTGTGAGACGCCGCCTCCTCCGGCGGGGCCTGCGCACCCGCCTCGTCGTCGCCTTCCTCCTGGTCTCCTCCCTCAGCGCGCTCACCGCCGCCGCCCTCACCTACCGCCAGGCACGGGACGCCATCCTGGACCGCGCCCGGGACAGCGCCGTACACAACCTGCGCACCCAGACCGGCTCCCTGGCCCCCGACCTGCCGTCCCCGCCCACCGAAGCCGACCTGCGCACCCTGACGCTCCAGCTCGACCGGGCCGGCGGCTCCCGCGACTGGCGCACCGCGGCCGCCTACCGCGACGGCGCGCTGGTCTCCGCCGCGGGGCCCGCGCCCGTCCTGCCTCAGCCGGTGCGCCGCACCGCCTCCTCGGCGCGTACCGCCGTCGTCCAGCGTTTCCACCACGCCGGGCAACCCTGGCTGGCCATCGCCCTGCCGGTCATGCGCGCCGGCCGCCCGTCCGAGCCGTCCGGGCTGGTGATCTATGCGTCCTTCTCGCTCACCGACCAGGCCCGGGACGTCGCCAGCCTCGTCTCCGCCGCGCGGGCCGGCGCCCTGCCCGTCGTGCTGCTGTCCGTCGTCCCGGCGCTGCTCGCGGCCCGGCGCGTCCTGCGCCCGGTACGGCAGTTGCGCTCGGCCGCCGAGAACATGGCGGCGGGCTCCCTCGACACCCGGATCCGGGTCACCGGCGACGACGAACTCTCCGACCTCGGCCGCACGTTCAACACCATGGCGGCGACCCTCCAGGCCGACGCCGCCACCCTGCGTGCCATGGAGGCCAGAGCGCGCCGCTTCGCCGCGGACGTCTCGCATGAACTGCGCACCCCCCTCGCCGCGATGACCGCCGTCACCGGTGTCCTGGACGAGGACGCCGCCTCCGGGGCGCTGGACCCGGAGACCGCCGAGGCGCTGGCGCTGGTCGCCGATGAGACGCACAAGCTCGTCCGCATGGTCGAGGACCTCATGGAGATCTCCCGGTTCGACGCGGGTGCCGCCGTCCTGGACCTCGACGAGATCGACGTCGGCGAACTCGTCCGCAAGACGCTCGCCCTGCGGCACTGGCAGGACCGGGTCGGCGTCGATGTGCCGAGCGGACTGCGGGCCCGGCTCGACCCGCGCCGCATCGATGTCGTCCTCGCCAACCTCCTCGGCAACGCCCTGCGCCACGGCGGCCCGACGGCACCGGTGGACATCCGGGCCCGGGCCGAGGGCGACCGGCTCGTCCTCAGCGTCGCCGACGGCGGACCCGGTATCCCGGGGGATGTTCTGCCGCATGTCTTCGACCGCTTCACCAAGGGCGACGCTGCCCGCACCCGCAGTGAGGGCAGTGGGCTGGGCCTCGCCATCGCGGCCGAGAACGCGCGCCTGCACGGCGGCACCCTGACCGTCGCCAACGACCCTGGTGGCGGAGCGGTGTTCACCCTCACGCTGCCCCGGGAGCCGGTATGAAACCCCGCGCGGTGTACGGGCCGCTGCTCGCCCTGTGCCTGGCGGCCCTGACGGCCTGCGGGATCGACGACACGGGCCCCGGCGGGGCCGGAGCGCCCGCCTCCGGACTGCCCCTCCCGGGAGGCCGCCCGGACGTGGTGCACGTCTACTTCTCCTCGCCTCTCGGTCTCGAACGGGTCTCCCGCCCGTACCGCGGCCCCGACACGATCCGGGCCGCCATGGACCGGCTCGTGGCCGGCCCCGACCCGGCCGAGCGGACCCGCGGCCTGGTCAGCGCCATCCCGCCGGGCACCCCCGCGCCAGTTGCCCTCCTACGGGGACGGACCACGGCTGATGTGTACCCCTCCCCCGGCTGGACGGCCAACCGCACCGCGGTCCGCCAGCTCGTCTGCACGGCCGCCGACGCCGTCGCCATGAGACGACGCGCCGAACCTGAGGACGTACGCATCACGCTGCACCGCCCGGAGGGCGGAGAGCCCAGCACGGAAGTGTGCGCGCCGCTGGCATCATCACGGCTCAAACCGGCCGGCTGACCAGGCGGCGTCACGCCCTTCCGGCTCTCAGGAGACGCCGAGGTTACCGGTGAGCAACCCCTTGACGTCTTTCCCAGGTCCGATAAGACTGCCGTCCAGTGGTCGACATTGTCGAACAGCGGACGGGAATCGGGGCAGCGTCGCTCCGATCGGGGCCATGTCTGGGTGCGGTCGACGAGGCGAATCGTCGCTGGCCCGCACCGGCTGGCCTCCCTGTACATCGAGCCCCCGCCGCCCCCGCACCGTATTGAGCCGCTCCAGGAGCACACACCGTGACCGACGCGCATACCGCCGGCCCGTTCATCGCCGCGATCGACCAGGGCACCACCTCCAGCCGCTGCATCGTCTTCGACCGGGACGGCCGCATCGTCTCCGTCGACCAGAAGGAGCACGCGCAGATCTTTCCCAGGCCGGGGTGGGTGGAGCACGACGCCGGTGAGATCTGGACCAACGTCCAGGAGGTGGTCGCCGGCGCCCTCGGCAAGGCCGGAATCACCCGTGCCGACCTCAGGGCGGTCGGCATCACCAACCAGCGTGAGACCACCGTCCTTTGGGACAAGAACACCGGTGAGCCGGTCCACAACGCGATCGTCTGGCAGGACACCCGCACCGACGCGCTGTGCAAGGAACTCGGCCGCAA